>CAYNSW010000021.1:0-48103 GCA_964400135.1 uncultured Rubrivivax sp.
TTGCGCTGCGCCGAACCGTTGAAGATGACGTCTTGCATGGACTCGCCGCGCAATTCGCTGGCCCGGCTCTCACCCAAAACCCACCGTACCGCGTCGATGATGTTGGACTTGCCGCAACCGTTGGGCCCCACCACTCCCACCCGGCGTCCGGGCAATTGAAAGGTCACGGGGTCGACAAACGACTTGAATCCCGACAACTTGATTTGTTCTAGGCGCATCTAAGTTATTGATTTATTTGATTATTTATGGCTCTTGCTGGTGGCAGCACGATCAACCCGGATGATAACATCCGGGGTTTTTGCACCGCACCTGCCATGACCTCGACTTCCTCACGCGAGCGCAAGACTTCGGGCCGCCCCACGCAGCGCAGCCGACCCGAGACACCGCCCAGTGCGCCCAGCAAACAACTGGATGCTTTTGCCAACCCGAACCCCCAGCGTGACTACGTCATTCGCTTTGACGTGCCAGAGTTCACCTGCCTGTGCCCGTTGACCGGCCAACCCGACTTCGCGCACTTTCAAATTGAAATCGTGCCCGATCGTTGGTGCGTGGAGACCAAGAGCTTGAAACAGTACTTTTGGAGCTTCCGCAACGAGGGCGCCTTCCATGAACGGGTGACCAACGAGATTGCCGACAAGCTGGTGGCTGTGATTGCGCCACGGTATCTGCGCATTCACGCCGACTGGTTTGTGCGCGGGGGGATACGCACCTATGTCACGGTAGAGCATCGCAAGAAGGGCTGGAAGGCCGCGGCACCTGTGGTGCTGCCCAGCGCCTGATCATGAACCCGTTGTTAAAGCGCCTGCAGCCCTACCCTTTTGAGCGCTGGCGCGAACTCACCCGAGACATTCGCCCGCCCCAGCACCTGAGCCCCATCAGCTTGGGCATTGGCGAGCCCCGGCACCCCACGCCCGCTTTCATCGTTGAGGCGGTCACCCAAGCCCTGCCGGGCCTGTCGAGCTACCCCGCCACGGCCGGCGACCCTGCCTTGCGACAGGCCATGGCGCGGTGGTGTGAGAAGCGCTACGGCGTGCCCCTGGATGCCGCCACGCAGATCTTGCCCGTCACCGGGACGCGTGAAGCGCTGTTTGCCATTGCCCAGGCGGTGGTGGACGCAAGCCAGCCACGTGCCACGGTGGTGTGCCCCAACCCGTTTTATCAGATCTATGAGGGGGCTGCGCTGCTGGCTGGGGCGCGCACGGCCTTTGCCAACAGCGACCCCGAGCGCGGATTTGCCGCGCGCTGGGATCAGGTGGACGAGGCCACCTGGGCCGACACGCAGCTGTTGTATGTGTGCTCGCCCGGGAACCCCACAGGGGCGGTGATGCCATTGACGGAGTGGGCCCAGTTGTTTGAGCTCAGTGACCGCTTTGGATTTGTGATTGCCAGTGACGAGTGTTACAGCGAAATTTACTTCGGCGACCAGGCCCCCTTGGGTGGCCTGCAGGCGGCTCATGCGCTGGGAAGACACGATTACCGCCGGCTGCTGATGTTCACCAGCCTGTCCAAACGCAGCAATGTGCCGGGGATGCGATCGGGCTTTGTGGCGGGAGATGCGCAGCTGCTGCGTGACTTTTTGCTCTACCGCACCTACCACGGCAGCGCCATGAGCCCGGTGGTGCAGCGTGCCAGCATGGCTGCCTGGAGCGACGAAGCCCACGTCCAGGAAAACCGCCGCCTGTACCGGGAGAAATTTGCGCGCGTCACGCCGCTGCTGGCTGGGGTCATGCCCGTGAGCCTGCCCGATGCGGGGTTTTATCTGTGGCCTCAGGTTCCCGGGGGCGATGATGTGCGCTACGCGCAGCAGCTGCTGGCTCAATACAATGTCGCTGTCGTGCCCGGCAGTTTGCTGGCTCGAACGGCGCACGGCATCAACCCCGGCGCTGGCCGCGTGCGGATGGCCCTGGTGGCCTCCGTGGATGAATGTCTGGAGGCGGCACAGCGCATCGTCTCCTTTACTCAGAGTTACTCATGACCGCTCAACTTCAAAGCACGATCGATGCCGCCTGGGAGCAACGCACCCAGATTTCTGCTCTCAATGCGCCGCAGGTGCGTGAGGCGGTGGAACACGTCATTGCCGACCTCAATGCCGGGCGTCTTCGGGTGGCCGAACGGCAAGGGGTGGGCCAGTGGAGCGTCAACCAATGGGTCAAGAAGGCCGTGCTGCTGAGTTTTCGGCTTCAGGACAACCGCATCATGCGTGCGGGGGATCTGGGCTTCTTTGACAAGGTGGCCACCAAGTTTGCCCATCTTGACGAGCAGCGCATGCGCGAGACCGGGGTGCGCGTGGTGCCGCCTGCGGTGGCACGACGAGGCAGCTACATCGCGCGCAATGTGGTGCTCATGCCCTCTTACGTGAACATTGGCGCCTATGTGGACGAAGGCACCATGGTGGACACCTGGGCCACGGTAGGTTCTTGCGCGCAAATCGGCAAGAACGTGCACCTGTCGGGTGGCGTTGGCATTGGCGGTGTGCTCGAGCCGCTGCAGGCCAATCCCACCATCATTGAAGACAACTGCTTCATCGGCGCGCGCTCTGAGGTGGTCGAAGGGGTGATCGTGGAGGAAAACTCTGTGATCTCGATGGGTGTGTACATCGGCCAAAGCACCAAGATCTATGACCGGGCCACGGGCGAGGTGAGCTATGGGCGCATCCCGGCGGGCTCGGTGGTGGTCAGCGGCAACCTGCCCTCAACAGACGGCAAGTACAGCCTGTACTGCGCCGTGATCGTCAAGAAGGTGGATGCGCAAACACGGGCCAAGACCAGCATCAACGAATTACTGCGCGCATGACCGAGGCCCTGCGACTGACCGAAGCGCTGATCGCCAAGCGCTCGGTGACACCGGAAGATGGCGGCTGTCAAACGCTCATTGCGCAACGCCTGGAACCTTTGGGCTTCACCTGCACCTGGGTCAACAGCGGACCGGAGCATGCCCGGGTGACCAATTTGTGGGCCCGCCGCACGGGCAGCCGCCCCGGACCATCGGTGGCCTTGGCTGGGCATCTGGATGTGGTGCCCCCGGGGCCCTTGGAGCGTTGGTCCAGCGATCCCTTTGTGCCCTCACACCGGCAAGGCTTTTTGTATGGCCGAGGCGCAGCCGACATGAAGACCTCGGTGGCCAGCATGGTGGTGGCAGCAGAAGAGTTCGTCCAGGCGCATCCCCAACATGCCGGCAGTGTGCATTTTTTGCTGACCAGCGACGAAGAAGGGCCCTCGGTAGACGGCACGATCAGGCTGGTGGAGCACCTGCAGGCCCAGGGTCAGCGACTCGACGCGTGTATCGTGGGTGAGCCCACTTCGGTCAAACAGCTGGGCGACATGATCAAGAACGGGCGGCGTGGCTCGCTCAGTGGCAAGCTGACCGTCAAGGGCATACAAGGTCATGTGGCCTACCCGCACCTAGCGCGCAACCCCGTGCATGAATTTGCACCGGCCTTGGCCGAGTTGGCCGCCACCACCTGGGATGCGGGCAATGCCTTCTTCCCCCCCACCACCTGGCAGATCAGCAATGTGCACGCCGGCACGGGCGTGGGTAATGTGATTCCGGGTGAATTGGTGGTGGACTTCAATTTCCGATTTTCCAGCGAATCCACAGCCGAGTCGCTGCGCCAGCGTGTCCACGACGTGCTGGATCGGCATGGATTGGAATACCACTGCGTGTGGACACTTGGAGGCGAGACCTTTTTGACACCCCCTGGCAGCCTGAGCCAGGCGCTGGTGGCGGCCATTGGGGAGGTGACCGGGTTGGAGCCCGAGTTGTCCACCACAGGCGGCACCTCGGACGGACGCTTCATCAAGCGCATCTGCCCCCAGGTGGTGGAGTTTGGCCCCGTCAACGCCACCATTCACCAAGTCAACGAGCGCGTAGAAGTCAACAGCATCGAGCCGCTGAAGAACATCTATCGCAGCACGTTGGAGCGGCTGCTGGCCTGAGACCGCCGCCGCCGCGTGTGAAGGTCATTGAGCTGGTCGAAGAAAGCGCCCAGCGCCTGGAGCGCGCTGGCGTGCATCTGGGCCATGGCACCTTGGACATCTGGGACGAAGCCGCCTGGCTGGTGCTGTGGGCTTTGGGGCGCCCGCTGGACAGCCTGGACGACGTGGCACACACCAGCGTGGGTGAATTGCAAGTACCCCTGGTCAGGGACCTGATCAATCGCCGCATCGCCAAGCGCCAGCCGGCAGCCTACCTCACGGGTGAGGCCTGGCTGCACGGCCTGGCGTTTTATGTGGATGAACGCACCATCGTGCCGCGCTCCCTCATCGCCGAGGTCATGATCGATGACACCTTGCTGACCTGGTTGAACACACCCGTGCAGCGCATTTTGGACTTGTGTACCGGCAATGGCAGTTTGGCGATCATGGCCGCGCAACTGTGGCCTCAGGCCCATATACAGGCCAGTGACCTGAGCGCCTCGGCCTTGGTGGTGGCGCAGCGCAATGCCCACCGCCATGGGGTGCTCGAGCGCATCGAGTGGCGCCATGGCGATGGTCTGGCCGCAGCGCCTGGCCCGCATGACCTGATCGTGTGCAACCCGCCCTACGTGAACGCACGCTCGATGCGCGAGTTGCCCTTGGAATACCAGGCTGAACCCGCCATGGCACTGGCTGGAGGGGATGACGGCATGGACTTCATCCGCACGCTCTTGTCACACGCGGCGGCCTCGCTGCATGAGGGCGGCGCCTTGGTCTTGGAGATCGGCCACGAGCGAGCGCATTTTGAAGCAGCCTTTCCTGATCTGGCACCCATTTGGCTGCCCACCTCCGCAGGCGACGACCAGGTGATGCTGCTGTTTCGGCACGACCTGCACCACCGTGCCAACCATGCGGCCATGCACGTGGGGACATCGCGATGATGGGCTTACAGGGGGTCACCCTTCGGCGAGGCACCAAGGTAATCTTGCAAGACGCCCAGGTGATGGTGCAACCGGGTGAGAAGGTGGGCCTGGTGGGGCGCAATGGCGCAGGCAAGTCGAGTCTGTTTGCCCTTTGGGCCGGGCGCCTGTCGGCCGACCGTGGGGAGGTACTGTTCCCCTCGCACTGGCGCGTAGCCGAAGTCTCGCAGCACATGCCCGAGACCACGCAAAGCGCCACGGACTTCGTTTTGGAGGGTGATGGTGTGCTGCAGGCGGCACTCCAAGCCTTGCAAGAGGCCGAGGCGCGCGACGATGGCAATGCCATGGCCGAAGCCCATGCGGCCTTGGCCCATGCCGGTGCCTTTGATGCACGCTCGCGGGCACAGTCGCTGCTGCTGGGCCTGGGCTTTGAGGTGGCAGACCTGGATGATCCCGTGCGCGATTTTTCCGGTGGCTGGCGCATGCGGCTGCAGCTGGCGCGGGCGTTGATGAGCCCAGCGGAGCTGCTGCTGCTCGATGAGCCCACCAACCATCTGGATCTGGACGCCCTGGTGTGGCTGGAAAGCTGGCTCAAGCGCCATTCGGGCACGCTCGTGGTGATCAGCCACGACCGCGAGTTCCTGGACTCGGTCACGCGGGTGACCTTGCACCTGGAAGACGCCCAGATCACCCGCTACGGGGTGAACTACACCGGTTTTGAATCCTTACGGGCTCAACGCATGGCCCAGGCCACGGCGGCCTACGCCAAGCAGCAAGAGCGCATCGCGCACCTGCAGCGCTTCATTGATCGATTTCGCGCCAAGGCCACCAAGGCCCGCCAGGCCCAAAGCCGGGTCAAGGCGCTGGAGCGCATGGAGCGACTGGCACCGGTGCTCACGGCCGGGTCGTTTCAGTTTGATTTTCGCGAGCCGCAGAGCCTGCCCAACCCGATGTTGGTGCTGCGAGATTTGAACTGCGGCTATGGGGACCAGGTGGTGGTGCGTGGGGTGACGCGCACCGTCTTGCCGGGGCAGCGCATTGGAATCTTGGGTGCCAATGGCCAGGGCAAGTCGACGGTGGTGAAGACTTGGGTCGGTCAGCTGCCACCCATTGGGGGCGCCATGACCGCGGGCAAAGGTTTGACCGTGGGCTACTTTGCGCAGCAGGAAATGGATTTGCTGCAAGAAGATGACACCCCCTTGCAGCGCATGGTGCGCTTGGCCCGGCAGGTCTCACCTCAGGCGCGGGAGCAAGACATCCGTAACTTCCTGGGGCAGTTCCACTTTGAAGGTGACATGGTGCATCAGCGTATCGGCACGCTCTCGGGCGGCGAGCGTGCGCGCCTGGTGCTGGCAACCATCGTTTGGCAGCGCCCCAACCTTCTGCTGCTCGATGAGCCCACCAATCACCTGGACCTGAACACGCGGGAAGCGCTGTCGATGGCACTCAACAGCTTTGAGGGCACGGTCCTCTTGGTCAGCCACGACCGGGCGCTGCTGCGAGAAGTATGCGATGAGTTCTGGCTGGTGAGTCAGGGACAACTGTCGCCCTTTGACGGCGATCTGGACGACTACCAACGGGCTCTGCTCGATCGCAAACCGACGGCATCGGCCCAGCCTGGGGCTTATGCGCCCCCAGTCGCAGCGCCTGCGCCATCACCTCGCAACGCCCCATCGACACCACCGCCGGCCTCGGGCGGGCGCGATGACCGCAAGGCACGCGCGCAGGAGCGCCAGCGGCAGGCCGATCTCACGCGCCCTGTGCGGGTGGAGCTGACACAAATCGACAAACGACTGGCTCTTTTGGCGCAGGAACAAGACCAGACGCAAGCCCGTCTGGCGACGGTGGACTTATCGGTCAGCGAGCGTGCCGACTTGGGCCGTCAGTTGCATCACATTGCAGCAGAAACCGCCATGCTGGAAGAGCGGTGGTTGTCGTTACAAGACCAACTGGAAAAATTGCAGCAGGGCCTTAGCGCGTGAGCGCACGCATGCCCTTGAACAGCTTGACCGTGCCCATGTAAGCGCTGGCACTGCGGTCTTGAGGCGGTGTGGCCGGCAGGATCACGATGTCCATGACCCCATCGCCGTCAAAGTCAGCCACCACAGAGGTCTGAGACGGGACGCCTTGCTGGGGCCGCATGGGCACCGTCTGCGAGAAGGTGGACTTGAAGAATGTGCCGTCACGGGCATTGAGGTACACAATGGGAGCGGCGTTGCTGGTGCCCTGACGCAAGGGGTAGACGATCATGTCATCGTAGCCATCGCCATTGATGTCGCGACACTCCACATCGTCCACCTGCACCCCATCGACCTCTTCATCCCGTACCGTGAGGTTCACGCGTGTGAGAACACCTGAGCTCATCGATGCGCCCACCCACAAGGCGCCCGGGGTGAGATCGCTCATGGCCACCGTTTGGCCAGAAATGAAGTTGGTCAAGCGCCAGTGCGGCATCGAAAACAAGGCCAGTGCGGGGCCTGCGGGCTGCAAGCGTATCTGGCAACTGCGCCGAATGGCCACCCCGCTGCCCTGGCCCAAGATGGTGCCGCGCGGCGTCTCCAGCACTTCAGCCGTGGCCAGACTGCCCGACACTGCCCGGACCTGCACCGAGCCTACCTTGGGAAACATCGGCGCCACCGTATTGGCCACCGACCACGCCGCGGAGCCGCTGCCCACGCCTGTTCGCACATAGGCCTCCAGCCCCATCAGTTGGGCGGTCGGCACGGTCACCAGCGTATCGCTGGCGCTGCTGGCCGTTGGACCGAGAAACTCGAATGCCGTGGCGTTGACATTGGGGGCCAGTCCGGAGTTGCGGGTGATCAGCCCGCCGCCAAACACAAAGGAGTCGTTGGGCAACGTGAAGCTGCCCCCGCCCATGGCAAACCAGCGCCCAGCGGTATCGCGACCGGTGTTGACCGTACTCCAGGCGCCTGCATCGCCATAGGTCTCCCAGCGATACTTGCCATCGCCTGATGACATCCATACCGCCTGCGCAGCTCCCGTGAGGCTGCCATTGCCCGAAAGTCGGCCATCGTCTTGTGAGAGGGCCACCAGCAAATCGAGCTTGCCATCGCCGTTGAAGTCCACGACGCGCGCGGCCATGGCATAACCGGCCAGTGAGTTGGTGGCACTCATGACCGATGAGGTGATGTCGGTGAATTGGTACTGAGCGTCCAGCTTGAGCACCGTGACACGCGACCGTGCCGAGCGTGTCTCAAAGGCATTGCCCCAGCCCTTACTCAGCACCATGATGAGCTCGGGCTTGCCGTCGCCGTCCACATCCATGGCCTTGACTGTTCGAAGCACCGGCGTGCCGCTGGGGTCCAGGACCGGATCGGTGAAGGTGTACAGCGACAACGCGTCGGTCACGGCTCCCGTGACCTCGCCAAAGTCGCTGCTGACCTCGCACTGCACGCGGATTTGGTCTACCGATGCCGAGGCCACCGAACCACTGCCCTGGGTCACCGTGCAGCTTTGTCCGGGCGGCGCGGTGCTCAGGCTGACGGCGTACGCCGAGCCGGTGGTCAAACGCTGCGAAAACACAAACGCGCCGTTGGCACTGACCGTGAGCGTGTCACCGGCGTTATTGCTCAGCGCCAGAGAGAACGGCCGCACCAGGCCGCTGACCGTTCCGCCTATCGTGTAGGTCGATGGCGGGGCTGGTGGCGCAGAGGAGCCGCCGCCACAGGCCACCAGGCCAAAGGCCCACGCCGCGATCAGGCAGGCTCCCACCCCCCGCCGCTGCACGGTGGCCCCAAGGGTCTTCACGCGGGCCTGCCCGAAGTGGGGTAAGGGGTGATCAGATCCAAAAGCAGCTCCACCCGCCACTGGGCAGGTGTCAGGTTGCGCCGCGGGTCGATTCCAGCCTCGCTGGCCACGCCACCGGCCAGGCATCGCGTGGCCCGCACCACCCGAACGCCTTGGGCCTCGGCCTGCTCCAGGGCGCGGACCCATTCCTGATGCACCGTGCCGTTACCGGTTCCGGCCACCACCAGACCCGCCACGCCGCTGGCCACCCAGGCCTGCACAGCGCGTGCATCTGCGCCTGCGTGGTTCGTGAGAATTTCGACCCAGGGCCAAGCGTCTGGTCGATCGGGCAGATGAGACCACAAGGGCTCGTCGTCGCACACCGGCCACAGCGGGCTGAGCTGCCAGGCGCCTTGCTCGAAGTGCCCAGCGCATGGGGCGTCGCCAGCCGCAAAAGCGGTGAGTCGGTGGCCGTGCACCTTGCGCACGGCCAGAGGGTGAAAAGCGTCGTGGCCCAAGACCACCCGCACCCCCGAAGCTGCGGCGGTGGCGGCCAATGCTGCAGCGCGCGTGAGGTTGCCCGGCCCGTCGGGCTCTTGGGCCGTGGCCGGCCGCATGGCGGCGGTGAGCACCACAGGCTTGTGGCGGGCTTCGCGCCCCAGTGCCCGGTACAAAAAGTACGCGGTTTCTTCCAGCGTATCGGTCCCGTGGGTGATGACAACTCCCGAGACCTGGTCATCACGCAGGTGATGGGCCACTCGCTGCACGAGTTGCCGCCACACCGCGTGGCTCATGTCTTTGCTGTCTAGCTGGGCGACTTGTTCGGTGCGCAGCTGGTAGCGCTGCAAGGAAGGCGCTGCGGCCACCAGATCTTGCACCGACAACTGAGCCGATCGATAGACCAGGGTGTCGGTCGCATCCTGCCCCGTACCCGCAATGGTGCCTCCGGTGGCCAGGATGACGAGGGTGGTCGCGCTCATGCCCGCATTGTCCGCTAGGCCACCGTCTGGCACCACCGACACCTCGGGCCAGCGTCTACCCCACCGCACAGCAGGGCTTGTCAAGCCGCCGCGAATCTGGATAGAATCCCAGTCACTGTACAAAATCACAGCGCTTGAACGTGTCGACAACGGCTCAGACGGCGCCCCGATGACCATGATGGACAGCCCCAAACTCACCGACCGCCAACAACAAATCCTCGATCTGGTGCAAAGCACTATCGAGCGGACGGGCTCGCCGCCCACCCGGGCCGAGATCGCGGCCGAGTTGGGCTTTCGCTCAGCCAACGCGGCAGAAGAACACCTGCAAGCCCTGGCCCGCAAGGGCGTGATTGAACTGGTCAGCGGTACCTCGCGCGGTATCCGACTCAAGTCGGATACTTTGCGCTCCTTGAATGAGGCCCGGCTGATGCAGTACGGCAAGCAATTCAGCTTGCCGCTGCCTCACCTGGCACAGCTGTCTTTGCCCCTGGTGGGCCGCGTAGCAGCCGGTGCTCCCATCCTGGCGCAAGAGCATATCGATCAGACCTATGTGGTGGAGGCCAGCTTGTTTGCACGCCGCCCCGATTACCTGCTCAAAGTTCGGGGCATGAGCATGCGAGATGCAGGCATCATGGACGGCGACTTGCTGGCTGTCCAAGCCACCAAAGAGGCCAAGAACGGTCAGATCGTGGTGGCCCGCCTGGGAGATGAGGTCACGGTCAAGCGTCTGCGGCGCACCAAGCACCAGGTGGAGTTGCTGCCCGAGAACCCCGAGTTCGATCCCATCGTGGTCAGACCCGACGACGAGCAGTTCGAACTCGAAGGCATTGCAGTGGGCCTGGTGCGCAACACCATGCTCATGTAGTCGCGCGCCTCACCGGCCCAGATAGTCCCATTTGCCCAAGTCCACGCCCGCGTGACGCAGCAGGGCGTACAGCACCGTGAGGTGGAAGTAGAAATTGGGCATGGCGTAGTGCTTCAAGAAGGCTTCGCCCTCAAACTGCAGCGGGTCACCCACTCGGCGTGGCACGGTGATGGCCTTGGTTTCGGTGCCATCGATCTGTGCCGGATTGAAGCTGCCCACGTAGTCGATGGTCTTTTGGATACGGGCACGCAAGTCGTCCCAACTGGCCTCGTCGTCTGCCCACTTGGGCATGTCCTGACCCGATAGACGGGCCATGGCCCCTTTGGCGGCATCACTGGCGATCTGTACCTGTCTGACCAAGGGCAGCATATCGGGCGCCAATCTCAACCCGAGGTAATTGTTTTCGTCAAAGTTGCGCTGTTTGGCGTGCGCTCGGGCCTTGTCAAGCCAGGTCAAGGCGTTGGTCAGCAGGCGCTGAAACACCGGCGCACTGGCCGAATACATGGAAATGCTCATCGCAATACTCCTGGGGAAAACTCACGGTGCGCGCATCGTAACCTCCGGGCACAATGGTCAGCCCATGAACGTGATCATTTTGGATGACTACCAAGACGCCGTGCGCAAACTGCCCTGCGCCAGCCTGCTGGAGCCATTTCATGCCAAGGTGTTCACCAACACCGTCAAGGGCATTGGGCAGTTGGCCGTGCGGCTGCGCGATGCCGAGGTCTTGGTGCTCATCCGCGAGCGCACGCACTTTCCGCGCGCCCTGCTCGAAAAGCTTCCCAAACTGCGACTGATCTCGCAAACCGGCAAAGTCTCGGGTCATATCGATGTCGCCACCTGCACCCGGCTGGGTATCGCGGTGGCCGAAGGAGTGGGCTCACCCGTGGCGCCGGCCGAACTGACCTGGGCCCTGATCATGGCCGCCATGAGGCGGCTGCCGCAATACATCGGCAATCTCAAACACGGGGCCTGGCAGCAAAGTGGCTTGAAGGCCGCAGCCATGCCCACCAATTTTGCCCTGGGCATGACGCTCAAGGGACGCACACTGGGCGTGTGGGGCTACGGCAAGATTGGTCAACTGGTGGCCGGCTACGGCCGTGCCTTTGGGATGCACGTGATGGTGTGGGGCAGCGAGGCCTCGCGCGAGCGGGCACGTGCGGACGGCCACGCCACGGCGGTATCGCGCGAGGTCTTTTTTGAAACCTCCGATGTCTTGAGCGTTCACCTCAGGCTGAGCGAGTCCACGCGACACATCATCGGGTCGCAAGACCTGGCGCGCATGAAACCTACGGCGCTGTTTGTCAACACCTCGCGCGCGGAGTTGGTAGAAGACGGGGCCTTGGTCTCGGCGCTCAACCGCGGCCGTCCGGGCATGGCGGCCGTTGATGTCTTCGAGTTTGAGCCTATCTTGCAGGGCCATCCGCTGCTGCGGCTGGAAAACGCCGTGTGCACACCCCACCTGGGCTATGTGGAAGCTGATAGCTACGAGTTGTACTTCCGTGCTGCATTTCAAAACGTCGTGAATTTTGCGCGCGGCGAGCCCACTGGGTTGGTCAACCCCGAGGCCTTGCAGGTGGGGCGTTGAGCGCTGCGCCTGGCTCTCCCACCGAGATTTTTCTGGCCTTCAACCGGCTGGCTCTGCAAGGTTTTGGTGGCGTGCTGCCCGTGGCGCAGCGCGAGCTGGTGGATCGGCTGCAATGGCTGGACCGAGCGGCCTTCCTCGAGTTGCTGTCCCTGGCACAGGTACTGCCCGGCCCCAATATCGTGAACCTGGCGGTGATCTTTGGCGACCGCAGCATGGGCTGGCGGGGTGCGCTGGCGGCGCTGGGCGGCTTGATGTTGGCGCCGCTGGCCGTGGTGCTGATGTTGACCCTGGCCGTGCGTTGGGGGCAGAGCGTGACTTGGATCGGCGATGCCCTGCGCGGCATGGCGGTGGTCTCGGCGGGGCTGGTCTTGGGTATCGCCATGAAGTCGGCCACTGTGCTGCGGCGCAACCCGCTGGGCTGGCCTGCGTGTGCGGTGCTGGCCGCTGCCGTCGCGCTGTTGGTGGGCCTGGGCCGTTGGCCATTGGCGGCGGTGCTGCTCAGCGTGGGGCCGCTGGCCGTGATCATGGCGTGGTTTCGGCTGCGCCACCAAACGGGATGACGGGGTGAGCAGCGCCTCTGACATCACCTTGTGGATGCTGCTCAGCCAGGGCTCGGTGCAACTGAGTGCGGCGCAATGGTGGGACCTCATGGTGCACTTTGCCGTGCTCTCGCTCCTGGGTGTGGGTGGCGCGATATCGACCGTCTCTGACATGCAGCGCTTTGTGGTGGACCAGCGCGGTTGGTTGAATGCCGATGTCTTTGCCGGCTCAGTGGCCCTGGCGCAAGCCGCCCCGGGCCCCAATGTCCTGTTCGTGGCGGTCATCGGTTTTCAGGTCGGAGGCCTGCCGGGCGTGGCCGCCACCTTGACTGGCAGCCTGGTGCCCACCACCTTGCTGGCCCTGTCGGTGGCGCGTTGGGGCCTGGCCCACCGCGAGCACGCGGGTGTGAGGGCCTTCACTGCTGGCCTGGCCCCGGTCACGGTGGGGATGCTGGCGGCCACAGCCTGGGTGCTGACCGATGGCACGCGTGCTCAGATGCTGTGCCTGCCGGTGGTGCTGCTAACCGCCGGGGTGGCCGCCACTACCCAGGTATCGCCTCTGTGGCTGGTGGCAGCAGGCGCGGCCTTGGGCGCCATGGGATGGATCTGAAAATCAGGAGCGGCGCTGGCGCAGTGTCTCGTACAAGCACACAGCGCTGGCCACGGAGACATTGAGGCTCTCGACCGCACCTTGCATGGGAATGCGCACGAGCTGGTCACAAGACTTGCGGGTGAGTTGGCGCATGCCGGGCCCTTCTGCACCGAGCACCCAGGCGGTGGGGCCCCTGAGATCGAGGTCATAGACCGTGGGTGCGGCATCGTCTGTGGTGCCCACCACTTGCAGGCCGCGCTCCTTGAGCTCACCCAGCGTGCGCGCCAGATTGGTCACCATCAGATAGGGCACCGACTCGGCGGCACCGCTGGCCACCTTGGCCACGGTGGCATTGATCCCCGCGGCGTGGTCTTTGGGGGCGATGACCGCGTGCACGCCAGCGCCATCGGCCACTCTCAGGCAAGCACCCAAATTGTGCGGATCGGTGATGCCGTCGAGCACCAAGACCAGGGCCGGTCCGCGGCCGTCCTCTTGCACCTTATCCAGCAGGTCGTCCAGGGAGTGCATTGGGGGCAGTGGCTTGACCCGCGCCACCACGCCTTGGTGGCGCGGCCCTCCCGAGAGCTGCCACAACTGCTGCTCTGGCACGGCCTGCCAGCGCACGGCCGCCTCCTCGAGCCGGGCCACCAACTGGCGCACCCGGGCATCGCGCCGGGCCTCATCCACGAGCACCTCCACCACCGTCTGGGGTGCCACCTTCAGCCGCACCGTGATGGCATGAAAACCGTACAGAATGCCTCGACTCATGGGCGCATTGTCCCCCCGGTTCCGATCAGCGCTGAGCCAGCGAGTATCAGCGCAATGAACACCGGCTGGTGAACCATGTAAAAGCTCAGGCTCCAGCGGCCCAGCACGGCCAAGGGCGCCCCCGCGCGTGGCAACGCCCCCGTCAACCAATGGGTCCGGTTGCGCAGCGTCCAGCGGCCGGCCAGCAGGCCCAGGCCCATCACACCGCACCAGGGCATCACGGGCACAAAGTCCTCGGTCACGGGTTTGCGGGTGACCAACCCCACCCACTGCCACCACCGATCGTCAAACACCGGATGGCTGACCAGCCAGGGCAAGACCAGCATCGCCGCGCTTCCCAGCGCGATGACACGGTCTGGTAACGGTGTGGCCCAGCGCACCACCAGCCACATCACTGCCATGCCGTGCAAGACGCCAAAGCTGATCCAGCTGCGCGGAAACATCAGCGCGGAGCCCAGGCTGACCAGCGCCGCACACGCAACGATTTGTCCCCAGCGCCGCCAAAACCCCCGCGTCCAACGCGCTGGTGCTGCGCCCTCGGCGGCGGGTAGCGCCGCATAGGCCAAGGCCTGACCCACTCCCGCACACCACACAAACAAGCTCACGATGAGCGTGCGCTGCAGGGTCCAGAAGGGGTCTTGATAAAAGTCCTGGCGTGGCTGCCACCAGCCCAAATGGTTCAGATCGAAACTCAGGTGAAAGGCGGCCATCCACACCACGGCCAGACCGCGCAGGGCATCGAGCCTGTCCGATCGGATCAAAGGACCTTCTGCAGTTTCAACGCCAGACTCATGTCACCCGAGATCTTGAAGCGGCCCATCATGAAACCCATGGCCGGGTCGAGTTCTTTGTTGATCAAGGCCAACAGGTTGGCGTGGGTGATGGTCACGGTGCAGTCTGCCGGTCGGTCTTCGTTGTCCACGCGGTTGGGCTGCGAGCGCCCGTCCAGGTAGATCACGCCGTCGCTGCCACAATCAAATTTGACGGTGGCATTCAGCCCGCTGTCCTCGCCCATGCGCTCGCGCATGGCCGCTGTGATGTCTTGCATATTCATCCCGCTATGGTAGGGCATGGACGCCTCCCGGGGGCGGTCGCCTCGACGGGTCTTGCTCTGGCCTAAACTTGATGCCTATGACCACCCCTCCTGTGGCGGGCGAGCCACCCTCCTCGCCCCTTGCGCCCCCTTCAACGGCGTTTCGAAGCGTCTTTCGACCTGGACTTTTTGCCCAACAGTGCGTGTGGGTCACCGGCGCGGGAAGCGGCATTGGCCGCTGTACCGCCCACGAACTGGCCAGCCTGGGGGCGCGGGTGGTGCTCAGCGGCAGGCAAGAGGCCAAATTGCAGGCTGTGGCCGAGGAAATCCACTGCGATGGCGGGCAAGCGCATGTGCAGGTGCTGGACATTCGCGATGAGGAGGCAGTCAAGCGCTCGGTGTCCGAGGTGGTGCAGGCGTGGGGGCCCATCACCGGTCTGGTGAACAACGCTGGCGGTCAATTTCCGGCCCCTCTCCTGGCCATCAGCAAGAAGGGCTTTGACGCTGTGGTGGGGAACAACCTCACCGGCGGCTTCTTGATGATGCGTGAGGTCTTCAACCAAAGCATGGCCTCGCACGGAGGGGCCATCGTCAACATGACGGCGGATTTTCGCAATGGCATGCCCGGCATGGGTCACAGTGGGGCGGCGCGTGCCGGCATGAGTAACCTGACGCAAACGGCCGCCTTCGAGTGGGCGCATGCCGGCGTGAGGGTCAATGCGGTAGCACCCGGCTGGATCGCCAGCAGCGGCATGGACACCTATGGCGGTGCCATGCGCAGCATCATCGCGCGACTGCAAGCGCACGTGCCGCTGAAGCGGCTGGGTGTGGAGGCCGAGGTCAGTGCGGCCATCGTCTTTTTGCTGAGCCCGGCTGCAGCTTTCATCACCGGAGTCACGCTGCAAATCGATGGTGCCGCATCGCTGGGCAGCGAAATCTTTCCCCTGGAGCCGACTTCGCGCTCGCAGGCATTTGACGGCTTTCACCGGGCGCGAACGCCCGATGTGCTGAAGTGATCATGGTGACCACGGGCTCCCCTCGCTCGGCGCAGGACAACGCGAAGGTGGAAGCGGCCCTGCTGGCCCTGTTTCGCGATTTGCCGTTCAATCGGCACATAGGGGTGCAATTTCTCAGCGCGCAGGAAAACGCCATCCAGGCCCGCATTGAGATGCAGCCCCACCTGGTGGGCAGCCCGGGCCGTTTGCACGGCGGCGTGATCGCCTCGGTACTCGATGCCCTGGGCGGACTGGCCATGGTGGTGGGCATTGTGGGCCGCCACCCCCACGACACGGTGGAGCAGGTCATGCACCGGTTTGCCCGACTGGGCACCATCGACTTGCGGGTTGACTACCTGCGCCAAGGCATCGGTCAGCACTTTGTGGCCGAAGCCGAGATCACCCGGCTGGGCGGGCGCATCGGCTCGGCCCTCATGCGCATGCACAACGACCAGGGCCAGCTCATCGCCACGGCCGCTGCGGCCTATGTCGTGTCCTGAGGGTTCAACCCGTGGCACCTTGAGGCGCCGCCAGTTGACCCCATCTTTTGCTGTCTAGCCTCAAAACACGGGCGCAGGCGGAGAACACCCATGCGACGAACTCGATTGAGCAATCCGGCACGCTGGCCGGCACGGGCCGCCGCCTGGGGCCTCCTGGGGCTGACCGTGATGGGCCTGGGCACGGCACCCCTCTTGATGGCACAGGGACGCGCCGATGCGACCCCTCGGGCGATCACGCCACGAGGGCCATTGCTGGCCAGTGAGCAAAACCACATTGAGGTGTTTCGCAAGACCAGCCCATCGGTGGTGCACATCACCTCCCTGGCGGCACAGCGGGATATGTGGTCGATGCGGGTGCAACAAGTGCCTGCCGGCACGGGCACCGGATTTGTCTGGGACGCCAGCGGCCACATCGTGACCAATTTTCATGTGATCCAAGGAGGCAACGCTGCCACCGTGACACTGGCTGACCAGAGCAGTTGGCGCGCCACCTTGGTCGGAGCCTTTCCCGATCGCGACCTGGCGGTGCTCAAGATTGAGGCCCCTCGCGACAAGCTACCGCCCATTGCCCTGGGCAGCAGCCGCGATCTTCAGGTGGGGCAGCAGGTCTACGCGATTGGCAATCCGTTTGGACTAGACCAAACCCTGACCCGTGGCATCGTGAGCGCACTGAACCGGGAAATCGAGTCGGTCAACGAGCGCACCATACGTGGCGTGATTCAAACCGATGCGGCCATCAACCCGGGCAATTCGGGCGGTCCGCTGCTCGACTCGGCAGGACGGCTCATTGGCGTGAACACCCAGATTGCCAGCCCAAGCGGCGCCAGTGCCGGCATCGGCTTTGCCATCCCGGTGGATGAGGTCAATCGGATCGTGCCGCGGCTGATTCGGGATGGCCGGTTTGTGCGCCCCACCCTGGGGGTGGCCGCTGGCACCGTGCAGCTTCAGCGCGCGCTGAATTTGCCTGAAGGCGTGATGCTGGTGCAGGTCTCACCCTCCGGCGCGGCCGGTCGGGCCGGGCTGCAACCCTTTCGCCGTGGCAGCAAGGGTGAGGTGGTGGGTGGCGATGTGATCACGGCGATTGGCGAGCAGCCGGTCAAGACGCTGGATGATCTGCTGTCTGCGCTAGAGCGTCGACAGGTGGGAGAGCAGATCAGTCTGACGGTGTGGCGTGGCGGTCAGAGCCGCAAAGTGGGTGTGACCCTGACCCAGGCCGACTGACCCACATCTGCGGCAGGCCTTACCCCACCCAACGCCGAGCGTTGTGGAACATCTGCATCCAGGGGCTGTGCGCCGACGCGTCGGCATCGGTCCAGCTCATTTGGATCTCACGCACCACGCGCTCGGGGTGGGGCATCATGGCGGTGAACCGACCATCGGCCGTGGTGACCGCCGTCAACCCACCCGGACTGCCGTTGGGATTGAAGGGGTAGGCCTGCGTGGCGCGCCCGTGATGATCCACAAATCGCATGGCCGGGTGCGCCCCCTGAGGGTTGGCGTTGGCGTCAAATGCGGCGCGCCCCTCACCGTGTGACACCGCGATGGGAATGCGGCTGCCCACCATGCCCTCGAAGAACACGCTGGGGCTGGGCAGCACTTCCACCAACGACAGGCGGGCCTCGAACTGCTCGCTGCGGTTGCGCACGAATCGTGGCCAATGCTGCGCACCGGGTACGATGCTGCGCAGGGCAGCCAACATCTGGCAGCCGTTGCACACGCCCAAGACCAAGGTGTCTTGGCGTGCGAAGAATGCTTCAAAGGCGTCTTTGAGTCGGGCATTGAACAGGATGGATCGCGCCCAGCCCTCACCCGCCCCCAAGGTATCGCCATAGCTAAAGCCCCCACAGGCCACTACGGCCTGGAATGCGGCCAGATCCACTGCGGCCTCGGCCAGGTCGCTCATGTGCACATCGCAGGCCTCGAAGCCGGCCTGACCCCAGGCCCAAGCCATCTCCACATGAGAATTGACGCCCTGCTCGCGCAAGATGGCCACACGGGGGCGCCGCACGCGTATTGAGGCCGAATCGCCGCGACCCGGCTGCGCGCTGCCAACCTCAGGCAAAAAGGTCAGGTGCCGATGCAAACCGGGATCATCAGGAGCACCCGCAGCGGCATGCTCGGCGTCGGCGCATTCGGGCCGATCGCGCTGCTGCGAGATACGCCAACTCACCTCGTCCCAAGCCGCGTGCAAAGACGCCACGGGTGCGGCAAACTGCAATTGGGCGTCGCGCCAAATCTCGACAGCGCCTCGGTCGTTGGTGGCTCCCACCACATGGGAGTGGCGGCTCAGCCCGTGCTCGCGCAGGCAAGCCAATGCGCGGTCGCGATGCGCTCTTGGCACCTGTAGCACCACGCCCAGCTCTTCGTTGAACAAGGCCTGCAGGCTCTTTTCCAGGCGGCGCGCGCCGACCTGGGAAGCCCAGTTCTTGGAGTCACCCACATCGGCTCGGCTGTCGTGGATGCCGTCGCCCTCGGTAACCAACAGATCCAGGTTCAGGCTCACCCCACAGTGCCCCGCAAAGGCCATCTCGCATACGGTAGCCCACAAGCCGCCGTCTGATCGGTCGTGGTAGGCCAGAACCCACTGCGACTGGCGCAGCGCGCGCAGCGCCGCCTCCAATGCCTTGAGCAGTTCGGGCTCATCAACATCGGGCACCTCATCCCCAAACTGGCCCAGGGTCTGCGCCAAGATGCTGCCGCCCAGCCGCGCCCGGCCCTGGCCCAGGTCGATCAGGATGAGGGCGCTGTCCTGCGACTGCAGCTGTGGCGTCCAGGTGCCCCGAACATCGTCCAGCGCCGCAAAGGCCGAGACGATGAGCGATACCGGTGCCAACACCTCTTGGGTCTTGCCCTGTTCATCGGTCCACCGGGTGCGCATGGACAAGGAATCCTTGCCCACCGGGATGCCGATGCCCAAGGTGGTGCACATGTGCATGGCCACCGCCTGCACGGTGTCGTACAGGGCAGCATCTTCACCAGGCTCACCACAGGCGGCCATCCAGTTGGCACTGAGCTTGACATGCGACAGGGCCACCGGTGCCGCCAGAAGATTGGTCAGCGCCTCGCCCAGGGCCATTCTTCCGGAAGCCGGCGCGTTCAAGGCCGCCAATGGGGTGCGCTCGCCCATGGCCATGGCCTCGCCCCGAAAGCCCTGGTAATCGGCCAGCGTGACCGCGCAATCGGCCACTGGCACTTGCCAGGGTCCCACCATCTGATCGCGATGGGTCAACCCCCCAACGGTGCGGTCGCCAATGGTGATCAAAAACCGCTTGCTGGCCACACTGGGGTGACGCAGCACGTCAAAGCAGGCCTGCTCCAGCGTGACGCCATCGAGCTGCAGGGGTGGCTCGTGACGCGTCACGCGATTGACCTGCCGGTGCATGCGCGGTGGCTTTCCAAACAAGACCTCCAGCGGCATGTCAATCGCGCGCGCACCGCCCGGTCCATCTTCCAGCACCAGCTGCGCTGACTCGGTAGCCGTTTGCTGCGCTGTGCGCGCGACGCCCACCACGGCGTAGGGGCAGCGCTCGCGGCGGCACAGGGCATCAAAAATCTCCAGGCGCTGGGGATCGAGCGCCAACACATAGCGCTCCTGACTCTCGTTGCACCAGATCTCCTGGGGTGCCAGCCCGCTTTCCTCCAGTGGGATTTGCCTGAGATCAAACACCGCCCCCTGCCCCACGGCTTCGACCAGCTCGGGAAACGCGTTGCTCAGCCCGCCAGCCCCCACATCATGAATGGCCAGTATGGGGTTGTGCTCGCCCATCGAGGCGCAGTGATTGATGACCTCCTGCGCACGCCGCTGAATCTCTGGGTTGCCGCGCTGGACCGAATCAAAGTCCAAGGTGGCGGCATTGGTGCCGGCAGCCAGCGAGCTGGCCGCACCGCCTCCCATGCCAATGCGCATGCCGGGTCCCCCCAGCTGAATGAGCAGCGTGCCGGCGCCAAAGCTTTCTTTGTGGGTTTGTCGAGCATCAATGGCGCCCACGCCGCCGGCGATCATGATGGGCTTGTGATAGCCCCGCATCACACCGCCCACGGTTTGCTCAAAGGTGCGGAAATAGCCTCCAAGGTTGGGGCGGCCGAATTCGTTGTTGAAGGCCGCTCCCCCCAGGGGACCCTCGATCATGATCTGCAGGGCACTGGCTGTGTGCTCGGGCTTGCCCACATCGTGGGCCTCCCACTCCCGAGGCGCATCGGGCAAACGCAAGTGCCCCACACTGAATCCGGTCAGCCCTGCCTTGGGGCGGGCCCCACGCCCCGTGGCGCCTTCATCGCGAATTTCGCCGCCTGCCCCGGTGGCGGCTCCCGGAAAAGGCGAAATGGCGGTGGGATGGTTGTGGGTCTCCACCTTCATCAGCACATGGGCCGTGGCCTCGCGTTTTTCGTAGGCAGATCCTGGCTGCGCACTGCCAGGGGCCCAGCGATGCACAGGCCCGCCTTGCATGATGGCCGCATTGTCGTGATAGGCCACCACCGTGCGCTGCGGATGGCGCTGTTCGGTGTGGCGAATCATGCCAAACAGGGTGTGGGGCTGGGCCACCGAGTCGATGGTGAATTGGGCGTTGAAGATCTTGTGCCGACAGTGTTCGCTGTTGGCCTGGGCAAACATCATCAATTCCACATCGGTGGGATTGCGCTTCAAGCGGCTGAAGGCGTCGAGCAGATAGTCGATTTCGTCATCGGACAGCGCCAGCCCATATTGACGGTTGGCCGTATCCAAAGCGCCTCGGCCCTGACCCAGCACATCCACGTGCGACAACGGCTCACCAGGGCGGACCTCAAAAAGCGCTTGGGCGGCCTGTGCATCAAAGGCCACGCTCTCGACCATGCGGTCGTGCAAGACATCGCCCAGTTGCTGCATGGGGACGGAAGCGGTCTTGCCCCACAGGCCCCGCCAGCCACCGCCACGCCGAAGATAAAAGTGCGTGACCCGTTCAATACGCACCACCTTCAGCCCGCAATTGCGCGCGATGTCGGTGGCCTTGCTGGCCCAAGGCGACACCGTGCCCCAACGCGGCATGACCACCACCAAGGCCTGCGCTTGCTCATCGGCGTCCGAGAATGGCTCTCCGTAAGCCAGCAGTTGCTGCAGCCGCTTGGCATCCTCAGGCAGCAGTGGCGTTGCGGTGGCCACCCAATGCACATGGCGGGCACGCACGCTGCCGATGGCGGGATCCACCTGCTGCAGCCGGGCCAAAAGCGCTTGTAGCCGGAAATCCGACAGCGCGCTGGGGCCGTCAAACACGCTCAGGTGTAAAGGGGCGGAAGCAGACATGGGGTCCCGTGGAATCGGTTCCGCAGACGAGGGAACCGGTCAATGGCGCAAACCCCGGATTCTATCGAGGGTGGGATAATGACGACCCCATGGCCATCTCTTTGCGTACCCCAGCTGAAATCGACGGCATGCGCCTGGCCGGCCGCTTGGCCAGCGAGGTGCTGGACATGCTCACCCCCCACATCCGGGCGGGAGTGACCACCCTGGAAATCGATCGGCTGGCACACGACTACATCACCCAGGTGCAGCAGGCCGTGCCAGCCACGCTGGGCTACCAGCCCCCGGGCTACCCCGCCTACCCGGCCTCGCTGTGCACCTCACTGAACGATGTGGTGTGCCATGGCATTCCCGATGACCGCCCCTTGCGAGATGGTGACATCTTGAATGTCGATGTCACCGTCATCAAAGACGGCTGGCACGGGGACAACAGCCGCATGTTTGTGATTGGCAATGCCTCCATTGCCGCTCGGCGCTTGTGTGACATCACCTTCGACGCGATGTGGAAGGGCATCGTCAAAGTGCGTCCGGGCGCGCGTCTGGGTGATATCGGACACGCCATTCAGACGTTCGCCGAGCACCACGGTTACTCGGTGGTTCGTGAGTTTTGCGGCCATGGCGTGGGGGCACGTTTCCACGAGGACCCCCAGGTGCTTCACTATGGCAAGCCCGGAACGCTGGAAACTTTGCAAGCTGGCATGATTTTCACCATCGAGCCCATGATCAATCTGGGTCGCCGGGACATCAAGGAAGACCGCAAGGGCAATCGGCCCTATGACGGCTGGACCATCGTCACCCGCGACCGCTCGCTGTCGGCACAGTGGGAGCACACGGTGCTGGTCACCGAGACGGGCTACGAGGTGTTGACCGTCTCAGCCGGCAGCCCAAGCGCGCCGGCGTTTGCCACGGACGGATATGGCGGCGAGCGCGCCAACGCAGTCCTGGCTGGCTGAGCTGCGTCAGCAGTTTCGCCAGGGCAAGCAAGCGCTGCTCACGCGCTTTTTGCAAGGACCTGGCTCGACCGCCTCTGCCTCTCGCCTGGTGCGTCAACTGGCGGTCCATGTGGACCAGACCTTGGTGCAATTGTGGACTGCGCACGACCTGCCCGAAGAGGCCACCTTGGTGGCCGTGGGGGGCTACGGCAGAGCTGAGCTCTACCCCTACTCCGATGTGGACGTCTTGGTCCTGGTGCCGGCCCAACCCGAGGCAGCGCAAGCGGCACAGGTGGGGGCGTTCATCACCGCGTGCTGGGACCTGGGCCTGGAGATTGGCTCGTCGGTACGCACCGTGCAAGAGTGCGTCAGCGAGGCGCTGCGCGATGTCACGGTACAAACGGCCTTGCTGGAATCCCGTCGGCTGACCGGCTCGGTCAGCGGCTTCCAACAGTTTGTGCGGGAGACGACTCGGGCCATGGATGCGCGGGCATTTTTGCGGGCCAAAACGCTGGAGATGCAGCAGCGGCATGTCAAGTATGAGAACACGCCCTATGCCTTGGAGCCCAATTGCAAGGAAAGCCCGGGCGGGCTGCGCGATTTGCAGGTGCTGCTGTGGATCGCACGGGCGGCGGGTCTGGGCACCGACTGGCGAGCCTTGTCGCAACGCGGATTGCTCAACGCGTTTGAGGTGTCACAGTTGCGCAAGCACGAGGGGGTGTTGCGCCTGATTCGGTCGCGCTTGCATGTCGTGGCCAAACGGCGCGAAGACCGTTTGGTGTTTGACCTGCAAACGGCTGTGGCCGAGAGCTTCGGATTCCAGGCCACGCGCGATCAACGCTCTTCTGAGGTGCTCATGCACCGCTACTACTGGGCCGCCAAGGCTGTGAGCCAGCTCAATCAGATTCTCATGCTCAATTTGGCTGAGCGCATCGAACAAGCGGAAACGGCCCCCATGCGCCGCTTGGACGATGAGTTCTTGGATCGAGCCGGCACGATTGAGGTGTCTGACGATCAGGTCTATGTGCGCAACCCGCATGCCATTTTGAAGACGTTTTGGGTCTATACCCAACACCCTGGCATCAATGGGCTGTCGGCGCGCACGTTGCGCGCGTTGTACAACGCGCGGCGGCTGATGAATGCCCAGTTTCGCAATGACCCGGTCAACCGCGCCACCTTCCTCCAGATCCTGCAGCAGCCGCGTGGCATCACCCACGCCCTGCGACTGATGAACCAGACCTCGGTGCTCGGCCGCTACCTGTGGGTGTTTCGCCGGATCGTGGGTCGCATGCAACACGATTTGTTTCACGTCTACACGGTGGACCAGCACATCTTGATGGTGCTGCGCAATGTGCGGCGCTTTTTCATCGCCGAACACGCACATGAATACCCGTTTTGCAGCCAGCTGGCCTTGGGATGGCAAGATCCTTACATCCTCTACATCGCCGCCTTGTTCCACGATGTGGCCAAAGGCCGGGGAGGCGATCACTCGGAGCTTGGAGCCCAAGAGGTGCGGCGGTTCTGCCGCCAACACGGTATTGCAGCTGAAGACGGTCACCTCATCGAATTCCTGGTTGAACACCACCTGACCATGAGTCGGGTGGCGCAAAAGGAAGATTTGAGTGACCCCGATGTGATTGAACGGTTTGCGCGTCTTGTTGGTGACCAGCGAAGGCTCACCGCGTTGTACCTGCTCACGGTTGCCGACATTCGCGGCACCAGCCCCAAGGTGTGGAACGCCTGGAAAGGCAAGCTGCTCGAAGACCTGTACCGTCACACGTCCAGAGCCCTGGGCGGTGCCCGCCCGGATCGACACACCCAGGTCGAAGCACGCAAACAAGAGGCCCTGCAGTTGTTGGCCTTGCACTCGGCGCTGCCTGGAACCGAATCGGCGCTGTGGCAAGCGGTGGATCTGTCGTACTTTGTGCGACACGACGCACCCGAGATTGCCTGGCATGCGCGATGCCTGTGGAAACACCTCGACAGCGCGCAGCCCGTGGTGCAAGCACGCCTGTCGCCTGTGGGCGAAGGTCTGCAGGTGCTGGTCTATTGCGCCGATCGTCCTGATCTGTTTGCCCGCATCTGCGGATACTTTGACAGCGCGGGCTTCAGCATTCAGGACGCCAAGATCCACACCACCCGAACGGGCTATGCGCTGGACACCTTCCAAATCGTTCAATCCACCCTGCCCTCTCAATCGGCCGCTGAGTACCGCAGCTTGATCTCGCTGGTCGAAACGCAAGCCGTGCAGGCCTTGATGGCGCATACCCCTTTGCCCGAGCCCGCACGCAGCCGTGTGTCGCGCCGCGTGAAGTCGTTCCCTGTGGTGCCCCGCGTGAGCCTGCGACCCGACGAGCGTGCTCAGCACTGGCTGCTCAACATCAGCGCAGCCGATCGCAGTGGCTTGCTCTACGCCGTGGCGAGGGTATTGGCCCAGCACCGGGTCAATCTCCAATTGGCCAAGATCAGCACCCTGGGCGAACGGGTCGAAGACACCTTCTTGGTTCAGGGCTCGCAGCTGCAGCAGGCCAAGGCGCAATTGCAAATCGAGTCCGAGCTGCTCGAAGTCTTGAGCTAGCGGGGAGCCGATGCCGGTTGAACGCATCGAGGCTGCCAGCGTGCTTCCCGGTTTGTGGGGCCAGCCCGGCGGTCGGCAATTTGACGCCATCATCGATGCGAGGAGCCCGTCTGAGTTTGCGCTAGACCGATTGCCGGGTGCGGTCAATTGGCCTTCGCTCAACGATGAGCAACGCCATGAAGTCGGAACCCTGTACAAGCAGGTCAGTACGTTTGAGGCCCGCAAGCGGGGGGCAGCCTGGGTGGCTGAAAACATCGCCCAGCATCTGCACCGGGAGATGCCCGGGCTGCCGCGATCCTGGAAGCCATTGGTGTATTGCTGGCGCGGCGGGCAGCGATCGGGCGCCTTGGCCTTGGTGCTGTCTCAAATCGGTTTTGAGGTGTCGGTGCTGCAAGGCGGCTACCGCAGCTACCGCCAGGAGGTGGTCAAAGCGCTGGCCCACGCAGGAGAGGACCTGCACTGGCACGTCTTGTGTGGCAAGACCGGTACTGCCAAGAGTCGCCTCTTGCACATTTTGAAGGCGCAAGGCGCACAGGTCTTGGATCTGGAGGGTTTGGCCAGCCACCGCGGCTCGGTATTGGGCGATCTGCCCATGCTGCCCCAGCCCTCACAAAAGCAGTTTGAGTCCCTGCTGGGGCTGGCGCTGCGCCAGCTCGACCCCCAGCAAACCGTGTTTGTAGAAAGCGAGAGCGCGAAAGTGGGACGATTGCGACTGCCCCCTGCGCTGGTGCAAGCGATTCGCCAAGCGCCTTGTACGCAACTGGAGATGCCACTGCCTGCCCGGGTACAGTTCCTGATGGCCGACTACGGTCACTGGGTAGACGATGCACCGGCACTGTGTCAACGCCTGGATGCCCTGCGCGAGCTGCGGGGTGCCGCCACGATTGAGCGCTGGCAAGATCTGGCACAGCGCGGGCAGATCTCACAATTGGTGCAAGAGCTGTTGGAGCTGCACTATGACCCCATCTATACTCGCTCGATGGGGCGAAACTTCACGGGTCTGGCAACAGCGTCGACCTTGACACTGCCAGATGCTCAGGATCCCCATCTGCAGCAAGCGGCCCAGGCACTGTTGCGCAGCGTTCGTCTTGTCAGGTCAACACCCGCTTAGGGGTGGCATCCATCACCGTCATGCCCTCGCCGCGCCAGCCCCCACCTGCGCCCCTGCGTCGAGCCTGGATGTGGGCCACCCTGACAGGGCTTGCCCTGGGCAGGTACTCGGCAGCCTCGGCCTCGGCGACCAGCGCACCGCCTGGAGGCGGCTTGGCGCAGCTCTTGCGGCAAGGCGGCTGTGCGCTGCTGCTGCGTCATGCGGCCACCGAACCCGGCGTGGGAGATCCCCCCCAATTCACGCTGGGGCAATGCCACACCCAACGCAATTTGAGCGCGCAAGGCCGGCAGCAAGCCCGTGCCCTGGGCGAACGCATGCGCGCTTGGCATCTGCAGCCCCACCGGGTGCTGTCCAGCCCCTGGTGCCGCTGCCTCGATACCGCCACCTTGGCCTTTGGCTCGGCGCAGAGCTGGGAACCCTTGGGATCCTTTTTTACGCGGCGCGAGGAAGGCCAGCGCCATGCCCGGGACATGCGCACAGGCTTGATGCAGATCGAAACCGGACGATTTGAGGTGTGGGTGACCCACATGGTCAATATCGAGGCCTTGACGGGCGAGTATGTGTCTTCGGGCGAAGGGTTGATCGCACGCATCGAACGCGGCTCAAACGCTCAGGGCGCTGTGCAGGTCTTGGGTCGGTGGCCCGTGTGACAGCCTGCACAAAGGGGCCTGCCTGTACCGCCTGCTGGGGTCGCCTTCAGTCGCCCACTGCCTTCAGGCTCAAGGGCTGACGTCGCTCGATGGCCCACTTGAGCAAGGCGGCGCTGCGAAACACGCCGTGCGCAAATTTGCTGTAGGGCATGGTGAGCATGAAGGCCAGTACGCTGCCCAGGTGCAGACACAACCATGCGGGAACGGCTGCTGTTCCCCTGGCCAGCGCCAGGGCCATGCCCGAAGCGGCGATGATGAGCAGCAGGACCACAAAACCCACGTCCATGGAACTTTGTTGGGGGTCAGACATCGCTTTGTCGCGTCGACGGCGTATCCACAGCAATCCCACGCAGCCCACCACCATGGCCACACCGCCCACCCCTCCCAGCACCTTGGGTGCGGTGGACCACCCATAGGGCGCGGGCCAGGACAGCGCGTAGTGGTAAAACGTGGCAACGCTGGTCGAGGCCAAACACAGCATAAAGCCCCAGAACACCAAATGATGCAGACGCCGGCGCTGGTGGGTCCACCGGTCATCCTCGTTGTGGCAGCCTTCACCATGACCGCCGTCCAGATATTTGAGACTCAGCGCATGAGAGGCGGCCTCCGTCACAGCAGGTGCTGTGGCCCCGGATACAGGCAACTCCGCCCAAAAGCGTCGCACCCCTAGCGCCAGAGCCAACACGGCAAACATCAAGGCCGGCAAAAAGATGGCCACCATGAGCGAATGGGGGAAAACGGTATAGAAATTGTCGACGCTCTCGGACCCCCAGATCGATACCTGCCGGGAGGCGGCCGCAAGCAAGAACGCCGCCCAGCCTAAGCACAGCGCCACGCTCAGCACCAGGCCATTGCGGGCATACAGCCCTCCAAGCGGTCTGGGCCAGGCGAAATCGGTATAGGTCTTGGCGCGCACCCGGGCCAGCGCACGGGGGACATTGACCTGGAACTCATGCGGGTCGGCGTACTGACAGGCATGCAGACACGCCCCGCAGTGGTGGCACAGGTTAGACAAGTAATGCACCACGGGTGGCTCAAAGGTCAACCGCCTGGTCATGGCCGGAAAGACGGCACAAAACCCCTCACAGTAGCGACACGCATTGCATATATGCAGTACGCGCGCAGCCTCCGCCTCGGCCACCAAGTCTTGCAAGACGCGTGTCATTGGGGCACCGCCTCACCGGTCGGTGCACAACCTGCCACCACACGAACAGCAGAAGCACCCGCAATACGCCCGAAGACTGTGCCGATGGTCATGCCCACACCGGCCGTATAGCCCTTGCCCAATACGTTGCCCGCCATGATTTCGCCAGCCGCAAACAGGTTCGGGCTGGGCTGACCAGCAAAGTGAACCGAAGCGGCTTCATTGACCTTCAGGCCCAGATAGGTGAAGGTCACACCGGGCTTGAGGGTGTAGCCGTAAAAAGGCGGCCGGACCAAGGGCAAGGCCCAGTGAGACTTTCTGGGTTGTAGCCCCTCCGTGCGACAGTCATCCAATCGGCTGTGGTCAAAAGTGCCCGGCCGACACGCCGCATTGAAATCTCTGACCGTGCTTTCAAAAGTCTCGGGGGGTATTTGCAGCTGTCGGGCCAAGTCGGCAAGTGTGGAGGCTTGGCAGCCCTCAAAGACAGGCGGCATGAAGCGTCCCACCGCCTGTGAATCGATAACCGAGTGCGCCACCTGAGCGGGCTGCTGGGCCACCAAGCGTCCCCAAATGGCGTAGCGCTTGGGCCAAAAATCTTCTCCCTCATCGTAAAAGCGCTGGCCCATCCGGTTGACCACAATGCCCAGCGAGACGCAATCTACCCGCGTGCAGATACCGCCGTCATACAAAGGGGCGCGCGCATCGATAGCCACCATATGGGCTTGGGTGGGGTCTCCCACCGTATCAGCACCTTGAGACATCAGGTCTTGGAGGACCGCCCCCCGGTTGTAACGCGTACCACGGATCAAGAATGCATCGGCCGGCCACTCGCCTTGTGCGTTTTGTCCCCAGGCCCGGCGCAACCACTCTCGATCGGACTCAAACCCGCCGCTGGCCACCACGCAGCTGTGGGCGGGGATGCGCTCGCCGCTGGCCAGGGTGGCCGCCACAAAACGCGAGCCCTGCAGCTCCAGGTGCGCCACCGGCGCCTCGTAACGCACCTGCACCCCCAGTGCCTGGGCGCTGCGGTAGTAGGCGTTGACCAAGGCCTTGCCGCCACCCATGAAAAAAGCATTCGTGCGGCTCAGGTGCAAGGTGCCCGACAAAGACGGTTGAAAGCGCACCCCGTGTCGGAACATCCAGCGCCGACAGTCGTGAGAACCTCGAATGACCAATCGGGCCAAAGCCTCGTTAGTTTGTCCACCCGTCACCGCCCACAGGTCTTGCCAAAACTCGTCTTCGGGATAGGCATCGGTGAGGACGTCTTGGGGAACCTCGTGCATGCAGCGCAAATTGCGGGTGTGCGACGAATTGCCACCGCGCCAGGCGCGCGGGGCAGCCTCGAGCAACAAGACCGAAGCTCCGGCCTCGCGCGCCGTGAGGGCAGCACTCAGCGCGGCATTGCCCCCGCCAATGACCAAGACATCGATCACGCCCTGCAACCTCCCGCAGTCCGGGCGCCAGGTTCAATCGGGTTTGATACCGGCACGCCGGACAATTTCGCCCCAGATCTTTTGCTGTTGCGCGATGAAGGCAGCAAACTCCTCGGGCGGGCCACCCCCGCCCACGGCACTGTCGTTGACAAAACGCTCGGTCACTGCGTTGGACCGCAAGGCCTTTTGGGTTTCTTCTTGCAGCCGCTTGACGACCTCGCGAGGTGTTCCTGCCGGCACCAAGATGCCGTACCACTGTGAGGTCTCGAAGTCTTTGTAGCCCATCTCGGCCACCGTGGGCACGTCGGGCAGCTGAGCCAGGCGCTGGGATGTTCCCACAGCGAGGGCACGCAACTTGCCGGAGCGGATGTGGGGCAAAAGGGCAGGAAGACCCGCAGACGAGGCCTGGGTGCGCCCGGCCAGCAAATCGGTGAGCTGCGGGCCCGTGCCGCGGTAGGGGATATGGGTGATGAACATGCCCGTGACCAGCTTGAGGTACTCCATGGCCAGGTGCCCCGCACTGGCATTGCCCGCCGAGCCGTAATTGAGCTTGCCGGGGTTTTTCTTGACGTAATCCACAAACTCACGAAAGTTGCGTGCCGGAACGTCAGGGTGCACGACAAACAGATTGGGCACCTTGGCCAGCAGCGTCACGGGAAGAAAGTCGCGGTTCACATCAAACGGTTGCTGCGGGAAGATCACCGGGTTGACGGCCAACGATCCCACATGGCCCAGGATGAGGGTATGCCCATCGGGTACAGCCTTGGCCACTTCTTGCATCGCAGGCAATCCGGCACCACCGCCTTTGTTTTCGACATAGACCGTCTGACCCAGTTGCTTGGACAACTCCTGGGCTACCGTTCGCGCCACGATCTCAGACGTGCCTCCCGGTGCGAACGGCACCACAAACCGCACTGACTGCCGGGGCCATGCCGAGGTCTGGCCCCACACCGCTGGAGATCCGAGCGCTACGGTAGTGGCTACCAGAGCGTGTCTTCTGTTCAGGCTCATGTCGCGTTCCTCTTCACAAGGTCAATCAAAACTGATAGCGGCGCAGGCCACCATCCACCGGAATCACTGCGCCGGTAATGTAGCTGGCCAAGGGACTGGCCAAGAAACACACCAGATGGGCGATGTCTTCAGGCTCGCCGTATCGGCCCATGGGAATCTCATGTTCACTTTGCCATTGCCGATACTCGGGCGTGTAATTGCGCATGATCTGCTCCGAATGAATGCGACCGGGCGGTATGCAATTAACCGTCACCCCGTGTCGGCCCACCATGCGGGACAGGCCCTTGGCCCAGCTGTGCAGGCCGGCCTTGGCGCAGAAGGCGCCGTTGATGTGATCGGGCTCGCTTTTGCCGGTAATGTTGATGATGCGACCCCACCCGGCCGAGATCATGGCATCGATCAAGACATCGCCCAGCTGGCGGGGCCGGTCAAAATTCAAGGTCATGGCCTCGCGCCATTGCTCCTCGCTGACATGCAAGTCTTGAAAGCTGCGCGAGCCACCGGCGTTGTTGACCAAGATGTCGACGCCGCCCAACCCACTGCGGGCCTGGGCTGCGATAAGCACCGCACTATCGGGCGCCATCATGTCCTGCACGATACATACCGGCGCCACGCCGCCGCGGGCTGTGATCTCACGGCTCAGGGCCTGCAAGGCCTCACCGCGTCGGGCCGTAATGGCCAGATGCACGCCCTCGGCCGCCAACGCCAGTGCAATACCGCGACCAATACCAGCGCTGGCGCCGGTGACCAGGGCACGCTTGCCCGCCAGATTCAAATCCATAGCACTTGCATCTCAGTGAGCCAGCCTCAGGCACCCGGCGGGCGTGGGAGAGTTCGCGAGGCGCGCAGTTGCTCGCGATACCGCAAGATGCGATCTCGCAAGCCGGGCACGGCCGCTGAGCGCACCAGTTGAGCCAAATCGGCATCCGCCTGATCGCGAAGACCGCTGCGCGTGGCTTCGCGCAGACAAGCACCGGTTGCCACCGAAGCCACGGGTGTGGCCAGTTGCGCCAGGAATTCACGGGCCGAATCGGTCTGGTCGGTGGCCAAACCGGCTTGAAGCGCTTGTTGGGCGTTGATTTCGCTGCCATCGATGAGCCACCGCCGGGCCATATCCTCTCCCACGCGTTGGCTCAGCCGGCGAGTACCCAGGGCAATACCGAAATGGACGCCTGGAAACTTCAAAGTGGCAGCAGACAGCACACAGCGTCGCTCGCAGGCCGCAAATAAATCAGCACCCGCCCCCCAGGCGCGGCCTTGTGCGACCGCCACCGTTCGGACAGGGGCACGCCAGACCAGACCCAGCAGCAACTCGACCTGGACGATGCGCCACAGCAAGTCGCCATCGCTGAGCTGTTCCAGGTCTGACAGGTCAAACCCCGTGCAAAAGTGAGGCCCCTTGCCATGCAAGACCACGGTGTGCACGTTTTCGTCCGCGTAGGCGGCACTCAACGATTGGCTTAGGGCAAGCACCAACTGCGGTGACAGGGCATTGCCGCGATCCGGTCGATTCAGCAGGATGTGAACTTGCCCCGCCTGATGATCGATTTGAAGACAACTCATGATGCGGACCTGAGGCTGATCGATCGATCCCACAGATTGGGCAACTGCGCCGCGGTGTAGCCCGAGATGAAGTCCACCACCTGCCCCTGAGCATTCACGCACTGGCGCTTCACCGCCCCAATATTGGCGCCGTAGACATGAATACTCACCGCCGCCTCATCGGCACTGGGATTGGACACCCGGTGCCAGTCTCCCCTTGTGGGCGAAACAGTATCAATATCACCGCACCGCATGAGGTGGTGCGTGCCACTGGCGCGTATCTGCTCAGGCTCGCGCTCGTACTCTTCGCACCGCTCGCTTCCCCGCAATATGCCCACCAATCCCCACACGGTATGGTTGTGAACAGGCGTCGCCTGACCAGGACCCCATACAAAACTCACGACGCAAAAGCGCTCCAAAGGGTCGCAATGCAGCAGGTATTGGGCGTAGCGATCGGGCAATACGCGGGCACAAGACTCGGGCAGCCAGGTGTCATGGCGCAGCAATCGGGACAGCATTTCGCGGGTGTGACCCACGAGCTCGGCTTCTTGCTGCGTACGGCCTACCAAGCGGGTCATTTCCACCACAAAGTCTCGCAGCGGTGCGATCACGTCGGCACGGGGCGATGGGGACGAGGCGGTCATGGTGGGTCTACCTCCAGGCGGGTTTAATCGCTGTCAACTTCTGAAGTCGCCTGCGGACCATAACGCTCACCACGCACGCGCGACGGGTGAATCAGCTCCTGCGCTTGGTCCAAAACCGGCGAGGGTACGACCAGATCGGCGGTGCCCAACAAGTCATCCAGATGTTTCAGGCGCGTGGTACCTGGGATGGGAATGACCTGTGGGTGGCGCGAGAGCAGCCAGGCCAGCGCCAACTGCGCGGGCGAGCAGCCTGCCTGTGCCGCCAGGGCCTGGTATGCCGGCAACAGGCTGCGGTTGTGTGCCCAGTGATCCGCTGAAAACCGCGGCAGCTGTCGCCTCAAGTCGCCCTCGGCCATTTGCTGCGGCTCAACCGGAGCCGCCGTCAGAAAAGAGCGGGCCAAGGGGCTGAAGGCCACCAGGGTCACACCCAATTCCTGGCACGCCGGCACAACCGCCTTCTCGGGGTTGCGGGTCCACAGCGAATACTCGGACTGTACGGCCGCAATAGGATGGACGGCGTGGGCACGCCGCAGGGTGGCCGCCGAGACCTCGCTCAAGCCCAAGGCACGGACCTTGCCCTCTCGAACCAATTGCGACATGGCACCCACACTGTCTTCAATGGGCACCCGTTTGTCCCACCGGTGCAGGTAGTACAGATCGATATGGTCGGTTTGCAGTCGACGCAAACTGTCTTCACAGTTGCGGCGAATGGCCGCCGGTGTGCCGTCGATGACCCGCCGCATACCCTGGCCTGAATCAACGCCTGCCATGCCCCCCTTGGTGGCCAGCACAATGCGTTGCCGATGCGGCCCCAGCACCTGTGCGATCAGCTCTTCATTGGCTCCAAAGCCGTACAGCGCTGCCGTATCGAAGAGGGTGACCCCCTTGTCCAAAGCGCCGAGCAACACTTCGCGAGCCTGCGCCAGCGGCGGAGGTTGTCCGTAGGCGTGGCTGAGATTCATGCATCCCAGCCCAATGGCTGAAACGGTAAAGGGTCCTAAGGTGCGGGTTTTCACAAGATCGGCTCCATGCCCAGACGTCTCTTGATCTCGGCGGTTGAGGGAGAAACGATAAACGATCGCCAGGCCTGCAAGACTGCCGGATCGGCGCGGCACTGGCTGCAGCGGGCCATGCTGAAAGTTGTGATACCCGCCATCTCGGGGGGCAAATCGCCCAACACGGCAATGCCCGCCTGGCCGATCAACTCGCTGCGCTGCTGAAACCCCACGTCGGCCTGGCCACTGGCGACCCATTGGGCCACTGGAACGCCGGGGGGCGTTTGGACAAGCCGGCCTGCCAAGGCCTCGTTCACCCCCCAGCGATGGAGCAGTTGCAACAGGTGCGTTCCGCTGGGTCCTGTGGAGTAGGCAATGCGCGAGGCGCCGTGCAACAGCTGCAGGACGTCTTGGCCCGTTCGTAACGGTGGTGCCGAGCGCCCCGCCGCCACGGCCACCGCTACCGCAGAGCGCACCACATCCAAGCGCGTGCCAACGCGCACAGCGCCGGCTTGCTCGAGCTGCTCAATGGCCGTGGAAGCCAGCATCACCTCATCAAACCCCTCACCGTCGCGTACTCGCTTAGCAGCATCCACGCCCCCGACGGATACCACCTCGGGGGGCACGCCACCAGACTGCGCGAACACGGCCGACAATTCGGCCAGCAACTGGCGCGTGGCCATGGAGGAGATCAAACGAGGCGGCTGCACGGCAGGACTCAGCCCAACTGCTGCTCGAGCTGGTGCAGCACCTCGTAGCAGGGCAAGACCTGCTGCACGCTAGCATTAGGTTCCCGGCCCTCCCGAATGGCACTGAAAAACTCACGGTCTTGCAGCTCGATCCCGTTGAGTGACACATCCACCTGGGACACGTCAATCTTTTCTTCCTTGCCGGTGACCAAATCGTCGTAGCGCGCGATATAGGTTGCGGTGTCACCGATGTAGCGGAAGAACGTACCCAACGGCCCATCGTTATTGAAACTCAGGCTCAGCGTGCAGATGGCGCCATTGGCCGCCTGGAGCTGAATACTCATGTCCATGGCAATGCCCAGCTGGGGGTGGATGGGTCCTTGCAAGGCGTGGGCTGCCACGATCGGGCTTTGGGTCTGGTAGGCAAACAGATCCACCGTGTGGGCAGCGTGGTGCCACAGCAAGTGGTCGGTCCAGCTGCGAGGCTGTCCCAGGGCATTCATATTGGTACGGCGGAAAAAGTAGGTTTGCACATCCATTTGCTGAATATGAAACTCGTCGCGCAAGATGCGCTGGCGCACCCACTGATGACTGGGATTGAACCTTCGGGTGTGGCCGCACATGGCCACTCGCCCAGCGCGCTGCTGAGCAGCCACCACCGCCTGACCATCACTGAGCTTGTCGCACAGCGGAATTTCCACCTGCACGTGTTTGCCGGCATGCAAACAGGCCAGCGCTTGGGCAGCGTGCATCTGCGTGGGGGTACACAAGATCACGGCATCCAGACCCGGCAATTGCAAGGCATCGTCCAGCTCGGTGGTCACATGGCTCACGCCGTAACGAAGCGCAACCTCCTGGGTCTTGTCCCTTTCGCGCCCGATGAGCGAAATCACCTGAACATCGGGAATTTGCCGCATGGCATCCAAATGTTTGATGCCAAAGGCACCCGCGCCTGCCAAAGCCACTTTGATCGTCATGGGTGTGATGTCCTCAATCCTGCAGTATGAGATGGCCCACGGCCGTGTTGGAAGCTGGCACGTGGTAGAAGCGATGCACCACCCGGGGGCGGTTCCCCTGCCCCGCCACATCGGCCATCGCCCCACGCGCAATCAGCCACATGACGAGCTCAATGCCCTCGCTGCCGGCCTCGCGCACGTATTCGATGTGGGGCACTTGCGCCAAACCTGCCGGGTCATCGATAAGACGATCTAAGAAGCGATGGTCCCATTCACGGTTGATGAGTCCGGCCCGAGGCCCTTGCAATTGATGACTCATACCGCCGGTGCCCCAAATGTGGATCCGCAGATCCTCGTCGTAGGACTCGACGGCGCGACGAATCGCCTGCCCAAGCTGGAAACAGCGCTTGCCCGAGGGCACGGGGTACTGCACCACGTTAACGGCCAGGGGGATGACGGGACAAGGCCAGGCAAACCCCGGTTGCGTGCTGCCCTCGCACATCAGGCTCAAGGGCACCGTCAGGCCATGGTCAACATCCATGCGGTTGACGATGGTCAAGTCGAAGTCCTGCTGGATGACGCTGTGGGCGATGTGGGATGCCAACTCCGGGTGTCCCTGCACCACCGGAACCGGCCGAGGCCCCCAACCTTCGTCGGCGGGTTGGAACTGTGCTGCCGTACCGATGGCAAAGGTGGGAATCATCTCCAGGCTGAAAGCCGTGGCGTGGTCGTTGTAGACCAAGAAGATGACGTCGGGCTGCTGCTCTCGCATCCATGCCTTGGAGCGCTCGTAGCCGGCGAAGACCGGTTGCCAGTACGGCTCCTGGGTCTTGCCCTGATCCAGCGCCGCCCCAATGGCCGGCACATGCGAGGTGTAAACCGATGCGGTAATTCGGGCCATCTCAAGCTCCCCGTGACGGGTGTTTGCCCTGGGGCTGACGGTGGGGCTGGGCATCACCGTCTTCTCCCAGATAACGGTTGCCTTCAGGCGACCGGCCCCCGGCTACCATCATCTCGCGGTACTCGGACTCACTCATTCCCGTCATGCTGCCAGCCATTTGCTGAAAGCTCTTGCCATCAGTGGCGCCTATCTTGGCCAAGAAATAGATATTGCCGCCCAGCGCAATACAGGCATTCAGATCGCGTCGCAAGACAGCCAGCTTTTGCGCTTCACTCATGGGCCACTCGTCCAGGTACGCACGTTCGTTGGCCTTGAACCGCTCGCGATTGACCGCCTTCATCAGGCTCATGCAGAACTGATTGAGGTGGTAGCCTTTGCGCGATTGCTCGGCATCGAAGATGGTGGTGCCGGGGATGTCTTGGTAGGGTTTGTCAAGCGCCACGGAAAACCTCGGGCCAATACAGTCTCATGGGATTGTCCACCAGCAAGCGCTGCTGTAAATCGGGGGTAGGTGCAATGTGCGGGATGAAGTCCACCAGCAGGCCGTCGTCTGGCATGTGGTCTTTCAAATTGGGATGAGGCCAATCGGTCCCCCACAGCACGCGATCGGGAAAGCGCTCGACCACTGTGCGCGCAAACGGCACCACGTCGCGGTATGCACGCTGCTGACCGTCCAAGGCCGGTGGGCCACTCAGGCTGAGTCTCTCGGGGCAGCTGACCTTGGCCCACACATGGTCGTGCTCTTGCATGAAACGCAAGAACAACCCGAATTGGGGTCCATCCACCGGCAAGGCCACATCGGGACGCCCCATGTGATCGACCACGACGGTGGTGGGCAATCGAGTGAAAAAATCCCACAGCTGCGGCAAATCCACAGCCTCGAAATAAATCACCACATGCCAACCCAGCGCTTGGATGCGATGCGCGATTTCCATCAATTCGTCCTGGGGCGTGAAGTCCACCAGACGCTTGACGAAGTTGAACCGAACACCCCGCACACCCGCAGCGTGCAACTGCTCCAGCTCCTGGTCACTCACCGATCGTCGCACGGTGGCCACCCCACGCGCCCGTCCTCCCGAGGCCTGGCATGCGTCCACCAAAGCGCGGTTATCGGCTCCATGACAAGTGGCCTGAACGATCACGTTGCGATCGAAACCGAGGTGATCACGAAGTGCGAATAACTGCGCCTTGGAGGCGTCACACGGCGTGTACTTGCGCTCAGGGGCAAAGGGAAACTGCGCTGCCGGACCAAAGACATGGCAGTGCGCATCCACGGCACCCCGTGGCAGAACAAATCGAGGTGTAGACGGTTGGGCATACCAGTCCAGCCAACCGGGTGTTTTTTCAACCGGGTTCACGCTTATCTGCTCCTGGTGGTGAAAAGGCTCTGAGGCGATCGGCTTCGGTGCGCCAATTGGCGCTGCGCGCAAACTCCGGGCTGCCCCGCACACCAAAACAACCCGCATCGGCTGCCTGGGCCATGGCGGCCTGTCGGCGCGCGCTCGCCTCTGACATGAGGGGCGCCAGGCCGATGTCTTGCACCGTTCGCGCCACCTCCCACATCTCTTCGCTGCGCCTCTTGCCGTGCTCGATAACGCGCTGAAAGAAATAGCTGGCCTGCTTTTCCCAGTCGATACCCGGAAAGGTTTCATGCAAGGAGGCCAACACGGCATCTTCCACGTCGTAGGCCCGGGCTGCCGTCAGGCTCTCCACGACCAATGCCTCCAGACCTTTGATCATGACACTGCGGCACATCTTGGTGGCCGAGGCCACACCCAAACGCTCGCTGTGGGCACGTGCCGCAAACCCCCAACCGTTGAGGATGGGCTCCAGCGCACGGGCATGCGGGCCGCCCAGGAGCAAAGGCACGCGCAAGCGATAGGGGGGCACGGATGTCATGACGGCGCCCTCCACATAGCGCGCGCCGGCGGCCTGCACGAGCTGAGCGGCCTCTTGTTTGGCCGAGGGAGAGGCCGAGTTGATGTCCAAGAAGAACGCTTGTGAGCGCATCGGCGGGGACGCGCTGCGGGCGGCCGCCACCGCCTGCGAAGCGGTGACCGCACAGATCACCACATCAGCAAGGGCGACCGCCTCACCCGGCGTGGTACACCAATGCACCCCGTGGCCCTCGGCATGCTCATGCAGACGTGTGGCCATGGGCCCGGCTGGCAAGATGTCGAAGGCGGACACGGTTATCGACTGGGCACGCAAATCTTCGGCCAGGATGCGACCCACCTCTCCATAACCGATCAGGGCAATGCGCATACCCATTCAGTCCAAGTAGCGCAGACCCGCTTTTTCCAAAGCGCCTCGCATGTTGTAGAGATCCAGTCCCAAGACTCCGGCAGCCAGCTTTTCGCGTTTGGCGCCTTCCAAAGCTTCTCGCTGCAGGGCCGCAGCCGCGGTTTTCTCCGCCCAACCAGCAGGCACCACCACCACACCATCGTCATCGGCCACCACCACATCGCCTGGGTTGACCAGCGCTGCCGCGCACACCACGGGAATATTGACCGAGCCCAAGGTGGCTTTGACGGTTCCCTTGGCACTGATGCACTTGCTCCAGACTGGAAATCCCATGGCCGTGAGGTCTCGCACATCACGCACTCCCGCATCAATGATCAGTGCCCGAGCACCGCGTGCGCGAAACGATGTGGCCAAGAGGTCGCCAAAAAAGCCATCGGTGCACGGCGCACTCAGTGCTGCCACCACCACGTCGCCTTCGCGAATCTGCTCGCCCACCACATGCAGCATCCAGTTGTCGCCCGGATGCAGCAGGACCGTCACTGCGGTGCCGGCCACCCGCGCGCCCGAAAATATGGGGCGCATATACGTCTGCATGAGTCCCACCCGCCCCATGGCCTCATGCACGGTGGCCACACCCAAGGACTGCAACTGCTCGACGGCATCACGGGGGGCCCGCTGAATGGTGCGTCGCACCACGCCTAACTCGTACATGGCGATTTTCCTCCTGTTGGGGTGTCCATGCGGCGCACGGCCTAGCGACCTTGCGCCTTGAGGGCAGCATCGAGCCGAGGGTAGACCCGCCGGGCATTGCCCTCGTAGATCTGCTGCTTTTGCTGCGCAGTCAACTGCGTGGACGCCTCAATATAGCGCTTGGTATCGTCGAAGTAATGCCCCGTTTGGGGATCGATGCCGCGCACGGCGCCGATCATTTCGCTGGCAAACAAGATGTTGTCCACCGGAATCACTTCGGTGAGCAAGTCGATACCCGGTTGGTGGTACACACAAGTGTCAAAGAAGATGTTGTGCAGCAGGTGCTCCTCCAGCAGGGGCTTTTTGAGCTCTTGAGCCAGACCCCGGTAGCGGCCCCAGTGGTAGGGGGCCGCGCCGCCGCCATGCGGAATGATGAACTTCAGCGTGGGAAAGTCTCGGAACAAATCGCCCGTCAAACACTGCATGAAAGCCGTGGTGTCGGCACTGATGTAGTGCCCGCCCGTGCTGTGAAAGCAGGCGTTGCAACTGGTGCTGACATGGATCATGGCGGGTATGTCGTACTCCACCATGCGCTCGTAGATGGGGTACCAGTGGCGATCGGTCAGCGGCGGTGAGGTCCAGTGTCCGCCTGAGGGGTCGGGGTTGAGGTTGATGGCAACGAAGCCGTACTGCTGCACGCAGCGATCAATCTCCGGCAAGCAGGTCTTGGGGTCTACACCGGGGCTTTGCGGCAGCATCGCCGCGCCGATGAAGTGATGGGGGAAAAGACGCGAGACGCGGTGGCACAACTCATTGCAGATAGCGGCCCAGGTGCTGGAGGTTTCGAAGTCGCCGATGTGGTGGGCCATGAAGCTGGCTCGGGGGCTGAAAATCGTCAGATCGCAGCCCCGCTCCTTCATCAATCGCAACTGATTGGTCTGGATCGACTCGGCAAGCTCATCGTCGCCGATCTGCAAATCGGCCACTCGGGGCTTGAGGGCGGGGTCTTTCAGGCTGGCAATTTGCTGCTGGCGCCAGTTCTCCAGTGCCGGGGGAGCGGTGGTGTAATGTCCGTGGCAATCGATGATCAAGGCAATCTCCCCAACTCGGCGAACCCTGATATTGTGAACCCTCTGCTTGGCACCTCCCTGACGCAGCGCCGTCCCGGCGCCGCTGCCCGACCAGACGCCAGCCCCTAGACTAAGCGGATGTCTGCCCCCCCAAACCGCCCTGCCGGCACCACCCCTCAGGCCCTGTCCGGCCTGGCGCCGTTTTTGCGCCCTTACCGGGCCCAAATCGGCTTGGCCTTGTTGTTTTTGCTGCTGGCCGCTGCCAGTACCCTGGTCTTGCCGGTGGCGCTCAAGGCTCTGGTGGATCAGGGCCTGGCCTCGGCCCCGCCCGGCGAGCAGCTCATGGCCTTGCGAGGCCACTTTGGTGCCTTGTTTGCAGTGGGCGCCGCCATGGGGTTGTTCTCGGCTGCCCGCTTTTACATGGTCACCTGGCTGGGTGAGCGCATCACGGCGGATCTGCGCGACGCCGTGTACGCCCACGTGATTCGCCAAAGTCCGGCTTTTTTTGAATACACCAAGACTGGCGAGGTGCTCAGTCGATTGACCACCGACACCACGTTGGTGCAGACCGTGGTGGGCTCATCGCTGAGCATGGGGCTTCGCAATACCGTAATGGGGATAGGCGCTTTGATCATGCTGGTGGTGACCAACCCCATGATCATGTTCCAGGTACTGGGAATCTTGATCTTGGTGGTGGTGCCCAGCCTGTATTTCGGCAGGCGGGTGCGCAAGCTCAGCCGAGCCAGCCAGGACCGTGTGGCCGACACCAGCGCGATTGCCAGCGAGGTACTCCATGCGATTGCCGTGGTGCAAAGCCACGCGCAAGAAGACCGTGAGGCGCAGCGCTATGCGCAAGCCACCGAGGCCGCGTTTCAAACCGCGCGGCGCCGCACCCGTGTCCGCGCGCTGCTGGTGGCCTTCATCATCACCGCCACCTTTGGCGCCTTGCTCTGGGGCCTGTACCAAGGCACCCAGGCCGTCTTGCAAGGCAGCATCACGGCGGGGCACCTGGGCCAGACCGTGGTCTATGTCATCTTGCTGGTCAGCTCGGTGGCCGTGCTCTCAGAGGTGTACGGCGATATGCTGCGGGCGGCCGGGGCCACCGAGCGGTTGATGGAACTGCTGGCCACCCGCTCGCCGGTTCAAGACCCCGAACAGCCCGTTTTGCTACCCGCCGTGGCCGGCGGCTCTCGGGTCAGCTTTGAGCGGGTGACCTTCGCCTACCCTTCCCGCCCCGCACGCCCCGCCTTGCGTGAGATCTCCCTGTCTATCGAGCCTGGCGAGACGGTGGCCTTGGTGGGGCCCAGCGGTGCGGGCAAGAGCACTTTGCTGCAACTGCTGTTGCGCTACTACGATGCCCAACACGGCCACCTGTGCCTGGACGGCGTGTCACTCAAGCAGATATCGCTGCGCGAATTGCGCGAACGCATTGGCATCGTCCCGCAGGACAGCACCGTGTTTTCCACCTCTGCCCTCGAAAACATTCGCTACGGTCGACCCACCGCCAGTGACGACGAGGTCAAGCAAGCCGCCCGCTCGGCGTTTGCCCACGATTTCATCGAACAATTGCCGCAAGGCTACGACACCTACCTGGGCGAGCGCGGTGTGCGCCTCTCGGGTGGTCAGCGCCAGCGCATTTGCATTGCGCGTGCCATGCTGAAGAATCCGCCGCTGCTGCTGTTGGACGAGGCCACCAGCGCCTTGGACGCCGAAAGCGAGCGCATGGTGCAAGCTGCCCTGGAAGCCGCCATGGCCGGTCGCACCACCCTGGTCATTGCCCACCGGCTGGCCACCGTTTTGAAAGCCGACCGGATTGTGGTCTTGGATGCGGGTGCGATTGTGGAGGTGGGAACCCACGCCGAGCTGGTGGCCCGTGAGGGTCTGTACGCACGGCTGGCGGCCATGCAGTTTGATCTGGCCCCCAGCGAGCCTGTCTCGCAGGGATAATAGCGATCATGACCGGCCCCATTCGATCTCAGTACGAAGACTTCATGCGTCATGTGTTCACCCACGGGGTGGACAAGCCTGACCGCACCGGCACCGGTACCCGCAGCGTATTTGGTCATCAAATGCGCTTTGATCTTCGCGATGGCTTTCCGCTGATCACCACCAAGAAAGTGCATCTGAAGAGCATCATCTTGGAGTTGCTGTGGTTCTTGCGCGGCGACGGCAACGCCCGGTGGCTGCAAGAACGCGGCGTGACGATCTGGGATGAATGGGCCCAACCCGATGGTGATTTGGGTCCGGTTTACGGTGTGCAATGGCGCAGCTGGCCCACCCCGGATGGCGGGCATATCGATCAGGTGTCGCAGCTGGTGGAGCAGCTCAAGCGCGATCCGTACTCGCGGCGGCTGATCATCAGTGCTTGGAATGTTGCGGATTTGCCGCGCATGGCCCTCATGCCATGCCATGCGTTTTTTCAGTTCTACGTCACACCGCCAGCCTCTGCGGCGCACAGGCCCCATCTGAGTTGTCAGCTGTACCAGCGCAGCGCCGACATCTTCTTGGGCGTGCCCTTCAATATTGCCAGCTACGCTCTGCTCACCCATATGTTGGCGCAGCAGTGCGACATGGAGGTGGGCGACTTCATTTGGACCGGTGGGGACTGCCACCTCTATGCCAATCACTTTGAACAGGTGCAAACGCAACTCTCGCGCGCACCGTTTGCCTACCCCGAGCTGCATCTGCGCCGCCGTCCACCCTCGGTGTTTGATTACGAGTTTGAGGACTTCGAGGTGCGCCACTACCAGCACCATCCCGCCCTGAAGGCCCCTGTGGCCGTGTGAGACAGCCACCGTGAGCGGCCATCGGCCTGAGGTCATTCTGATTGCGGCGCTTACGCGCCAGGGCGTTATCGGACGAGAGGGCGCCTTGCCCTGGCACTTGCCGCAGGATATGGCCCACTTTCGTGAGCTGACCCGTGGACACGCGGTGGTCATGGGCCGAAAAACCTGGGACTCGCTGCCCGCGCGATTCCGGCCCTTGCCGGGTCGTCGCAATGTGGTGATCACGCGCCAGCCTCACTGGGAAGCCGCCGGAGCGCACCGGGCGGGCAGTCTGGATGAGGCGCTGCAGGCCGTGGGTGATGCCCACAAGGTCTTCGTCATCGGAGGTGCGCAGATCTACGCCCAGGCCCTGGATCGGGCCGATACCTTGGAGCTGACGCTCATTGACCGCGACATCTCGGGGGATGCGTGTTTTCCGACGTGGTCCGCGCAAGACTTTGAAGAGGTGGCGCGAGAGTCCCACGCCGCTGCCGATCCCGAGCAACTGCCCTTTGCCTTTGTCACCTACCGACGGCGTGGGCCCCGAGCAGGAGTCGCATGAGCATGCAACTGGCCACCTGGAATGTGAACTCCTTGAGCGTGCGACTGCCCCAGCTGCTGGCGTGGCTGCAGGAACACCCGGTGCAGGCCATGGTGTTGCAGGAAACCAAGCTGACGGATGACAAGTTTCCCCATGAGGCGCTACGCGAAGCGGGCTATGCCAGCCACTGGTTTGGCCAGCGCACTTACAACGGCGTGGCCTTGCTGTGCCGCCAAGCGGCCGAGGATGTCGTGCGCAACATCCCGGGATTTGCCGATGACCAGGCGCGCGTCATCGCCGGCACGGTGCAAGGTGTGCGTGTCATTGGTGCGTATTTCCCCAATGGTCAGGCACCCGACTCCGACAAGTTTGCCTACAAGATGCGCTGGCTGGACGCCCTGCGCGCTTGGGTGGCACAAGAGCTGGCCCAATACCCGAAGCTGGTGCTGCTGGGCGACTTCAATATCGCACCCACCGATGCCGATGTGTACGACCCGGTGGCGTGGGCGGGTCAAATCCACTGCACCCCCCAAGAGCGCGAACACTTTCAGCAGTTGCTGCAGGCCGGTATGGTCGATGCATTCCGACTGTTCGAACAGCCGGCCAAGTCGTGGTCGTGGTGGGATTACCGCAACCTGGCCTTCCGAAAAAATCAGGGGCTGCGGATCGATCACATCCTGGTGAGTACCGTTTTGAAGTCATCGGTGCAGGCCTGTCAGATCGACAAACAGCCTCGAAAGAACGAACGGCCCAGCGACCACGCGCCGGTGGTGGTGACGCTACTCGAGACCCAGGACTAGCGCTGCGCCCTACAGGCAGTGGAGCCGCCTCACCTAGCGCTGAAGCAGTGAGATCCGGTTCCAAGGGCGTCAAGCGTCGAGCTTGAGCTCTTGAATTTTGCGCGTGATGGTATTGCGGCCAATGCCGAGCTTTTGGGCCGCTTCGATACGACGGCCTCGGGTGACGGACAAGGCCGTGGTGATGATGCGCGACTCGAAAGCGCGGGTCAGGGTGTCCCACACGTCAGGTTGCCCTGACTCCAGCAACTGCCGGGCTTGCCGCTCGAGATCGGCCATCCAAGGCGGCGCATCCCCGCCGGCTTGTGCGGGCGTCTCGTAGGTGGTCGAGTGATCGAAGACCGGTTGCGTGCCGCCCGCAGGCACACCTCCCTCTTGGGCCCAGCCCGGAGCTGTCGCAGCGCTAAGGCCTGCACCGGAGGAAGGTGGCGCTTCGGCCAGCATCCCGGAGCCGATCAGCTCAGGCGGCAGGTCTTTGGGTTCGATCACCTGCGCGGGGGCCATCACCGTGAGCCAATGGCAGATGTTTTCGAGTTGCCGCACATTGCCCGGGAAGTCAAACGACTGCAGGCGCTGCAGGGCCTGCTCGGTGATGCGCTTGGACTCGATGCCCAGGTCCGTGGCGCTCTTGGACAAGAAGTGACGTGCCAACAAGGCGATATCTTCGCTGCGCTCGCGCAGCGGTGGCAATCTCAACCGTATGACGTTCAGCCGGTGAAAGAGATCCTCGCGAAAGGCCCCTTGCCGCACCCGTTCTTCCAGGTTCTGGTGCGTGGCGGCGATCACGCGGACATTGGCCCGCAGGGCCTGATGGCCACCCACGCGATAGAACTGGCCATCGGACAGTACGCGCAACAGGCGAGTTTGTAGGTCAAGGGGCATGTCCCCAATTTCATCGAGAAACAGCGTGCCCCCATCGGCCTGCTCGAAGCGCCCACGGCGCATGGCTTGTGCACCCGTGAAGGCGCCACGCTCGTGACCGAAGAGCTCAGACTCGAGCAGGTCTTTGGGAATAGCTGCCGTGTTGATGGCCACAAACGGCCCCTGACTGCCCTGGTCTCCCCGGGGGCTGTGGCGATGTAACGCACGGGCCACCAACTCCTTGCCAGTACCACTCTCTCCCGTGATGAGGACGGTGACGTGGCTTTGGGACAGACGGCCAATGGCGCGGAAAACATCTTGCATGGCTGCTGCTTGGCCCAGCATCTCGGTGTCCTGCTGCAGCGACGCGGCCACTGCAGAGTCTCGCTCTCCCTCGCGCATCGCACGACGGATCAGCTCCACGGCCTTGGGCACATCAAAGGGCTTGGCCAGGTATTCGAACGCACCGCCTTGGAACGCCTGTACGGCACTGTCCAGGTCGGAAAACGCCGTCATCACAATCACCGGCAGATCGGGGCACCGCTCGCGCACCTGGGCCAGCAATTCGATACCGCTGCCACCCGGCATGCGAATGTCACTGATCAGCACCTGCGGGGTGGCCTCCTCAAGGGCAGCCAAGACTTCCCGGGGATTGGAGAACAACCGCGTTTGCAGCTGCTCGCGCGCCAGGGCCCGCTCCAAAACGAATCGAATCGACTGGTCGTCATCGACGATCCAAATGGGCTTGAGTGGGTAGTGGGTGTCTCGCATGGTTCAGGGCAGAGGAATCAAAATGTTGAATTCGGTCAGTCCGGGACTGCTGTCACACGAAATCACCCCCTGGTGTTGCTGAACGAAGGTTTGCGCCAAGGTCAATCCCAACCCGGTCCCTCCGTCACGCCCCGATACCAGCGGCTGAAAGATATGGTCTCGAATGGCCTCGGGAATTCCGGGGCCGTTGTCCTGAATATGCAATTCCAGTGCCAGGCGGTAACGCTGTCTGCCAATGACAATGTGCCGGGCCACTCGAGTGCGCAGGACAATGACCGCATCGCCTGCGGCGATACGAGAAGCCAGCGCCTGCGTGGCGTTGTGCGCGATGTTCAGCACCGCCTGGATCAGCTGCTCACGGTCGCCGCGAAACTCGGGCAAGGAGGCGTCATAGTCTTGCACCACGCTCAAGCCTTGCGGGAACTCGGCCAAGATCAGCGCCCGCACCCGCTCACAAATCTCGTGGATGTTCACGTCGTCAACCATGGTGGGACGCCGATGTGGCGCCAAGAGGCGGTCCACCAGTGACTGCAAGCGGTCGGCCTCCTGAATAATGACTTGGGTGTAGTCCTGCAACTCGGGCGATGGCAGGTCCATGGCCAGCAACTGTGCCGCCCCACGGATTCCGCCCAGGGGGTTCTTGATTTCATGCGCCAGATTGCGAATGAGCTCCTTGTTGGCCAGTGCCTGGCCCAGTACGCGCTCATCGCGGTCCTGTCGCAGCTGCTGCAGGATCTCCACCATTTCCACCAGCAGGCAGTCGCGTTCATCGGTCGCGCCTACGATCACGTGCACCGGCAACGGCTCACCCGCGCCCAAGCCCATGGGCCGCAGTTGGGCATCGAACCGCCCACTGGCCACAAGGTCGGCGGCGACGGATTTGATGGCCTCGCTCATGGACAAGGGGTCTTGCACCCAGTCGAGCACCTGGCTGCGTTGCAGGTGCTTGCGCGAGACGCCCATGAATTGCTCGAGTGCGGCATTGGCCCACAAACACTGTCCCTGAGGATTGACCAGACAGACCAAGGTGGTCAATTGGTCCAGCGCGTTGAGCCCATCGCCATTCATGGCGCCAAAGCCTCTTGCCGTCGGGCAATCTCACGCTGCAATGCCTGCAAGTCGGCTTGTTTGCGCGCAATGGCTTGCTGCTGCTTGACCCGCTCGGCCTCAGTGGCGGGGCCCTGCGCGCCCGATTGCGTTTGCAGTGTGGCCAGCGCCTGCGTCTCACGCGTCCACTCGGCCTGCAATATGCGCAGGGCCTGTTGCTCGCGGGCCCTGGCCTCGGGGGATAAGGCCGCTGGCCTGGCCGCTGCCGACTTCGAAGCACTGGGCGTACCCACCGCCTCTGGCGCGGGAAGGATGCGCCCCTCCCCCACGGTCAAGGGCAAGGGGTCAATGGGCGTACACCCCCTTTGGCGTGCCTGTTGCGGGCTCAGGGCATCGGTGTAGAGCACGCTGGGTCCGTCACATCGATACACCACCACGGTCTGGGCCTGAACGGGGTCATGCGGCGCCCCTGCCAGCCCCACCATCAGCAGGGACACGCCAAAGAAAAAGGGCGGCCTGTGGCCACCCCTTTTGACTGCCCACAGGCTCAACGAGAGGGTCACAGGCTGTAGTACATCTCGAACTCGAGTGGATGGGTGGTCATGCGGAACCGCGTGACCTCCTGCATCTTCAAGTCGATGTAGGCATCGATGAAACCATCGGTGAACACACCCCCCTTGGTGAGGAAGGCGCGGTCCTTGTCCAGGTACTCCAGGGCCTGATCCAGGCTGTGGCACACGGTGGGGACCTTCGCGTCCTCCTCGGGAGGCAGGTGGTACAAGTCTTTGGTGGCGGCCTCGCCGGGATGGATCTTGTTTTCCACGCCGTCCAAGCCGGCCATCAGCAGCGCTGAGAAGCCGAGGTAGGGATTGCACAGGGGATCTGGGAAACGGGCCTCGATGCGTCGGCCCTTGGGGTTGGCCACAAAGGGGATGCGAATGGACGCCGAGCGGTTGCGCGCCGAGTAGGCCAGCTTCACCGGCGCCTCAAAACCGGGCACCAGGCGCTTGTAGCT
>CAYNSW010000022.1:0-1590 GCA_964400135.1 uncultured Rubrivivax sp.
ACCCTTTTGATGTGGTCGAGGGTGAATCTGAAATCGTCGCGGGCCACATGATCGAGTACTCGGGCATGTCCTTTGCCATGTTCTTTTTGGCCGAATACGCCAACATGATTCTCGTGTCCACCATGTGCACGCTCATGTTCCTGGGCGGCTGGCTGCCTCCTGTGGAAGCTTTGTCTTTCATACCCGGATGGATTTGGCTGGGCCTCAAGGTCTTTGTCGTGCTCACGCTGTTCTTGTGGGTGCGCGCCACGTTCCCGCGGTTTCGCTACGACCAGATCATGCGTTTGGGCTGGAAGATCTTCATCGCGGTCACCCTGGTGTGGCTGGTGGTGGTGGGTCTGTGGATTCAGTCCCCCTGGAACATCTGGAAATAAGGTCTCAGTGAGCACACCATGGCTGTGAAAGACGTTTTACAAAGCTTCATGCTCACCGAACTGTTCAAGGGCTTGGCCCTGACAGGGCGGCACTTCCTGTCGCGTTCCATTACGGTGCAGTTTCCCGAAGAAAAGACACCGCAGTCACCGCGATTTCGTGGCTTGCACGCACTTCGCCGCTACGAAAATGGGGAGGAGCGCTGCATCGCCTGCAAGTTATGCGAAGCGGTCTGTCCAGCTCTGGCCATCACGATCGAGTCAACCCAGCGCGCTGACGGTTCGCGTCGCACCTCGCGCTACGACATCGATCTGACCAAGTGCATCTTTTGTGGCTTTTGTGAGGAAAGCTGTCCGGTGGATTCGATTGTCGAGACCCACCATTTTGAATACCACGGCGAAAAGCGTGGCGATCTGTACTTCACCAAGGACATGCTCTTGGCCGTGGGCGATCGCTACGAAAAAGAAATCGCCGCCAACCGGGAGGCCGATGCCAAGTACCGGTAACTTCTGCCCAGAAGCCCACCGGCTCGGCGCCTAGCCTATGGAATCCACCACCGCTTTGTTCTACGTCTTCTCGGCCGTCTTGCTGTTGGCGGCCTTTCGCGTGATCACGGCGCGCAACACCGTGCATGCGGCGCTGTTTCTGGTACTGGCGTTTTTCACGGCCAGCTGCCTGTGGATGCTCTTGGCCGCCGAGTTCCTGGCCATCACCTTGGCCCTGGTCTATGTGGGGGCGGTGATGGTGCTGTTCCTGTTCGTGGTGATGATGCTTGACTTCAACAGTGACAGCTTCCGCGAGGGGTTCTGGAAGCACTTCCCGCTGGCGGGTCTGGTAGGGGCGGTGATCGCCTTGGAGATGGCGCTGGTGCTCTCGGGAGGCTTCAGGGTCTCCAAGCCCGTACCGGTTGACCCCGCTCTGATCAAATTGGGCAACACGCGGGTCTTGGGCATTGACCTGTACACGCACTATCTGTACCCGCTGCAAATTGCTGCTGTCATCTTGCTGGTGGCCATCATTGCGGCCATTGCCCTGACGCTCAGAAAGCGCAAAGACTCTCGCTATCAAGATCCCTCACAACAGGTTCGGGTCAAGCGCGAAGATCGCGTGCGTATCGTCAAAATGGATCCCGTGCGGCCGACAGCGACACCGTCCGAGCCCACTGCCTCGACGCAGCAGGGGGGCAAGTCATGAGCTGGGCGCCATTGACCTTGGGCC
>CAYNSW010000022.1:1600-46227 GCA_964400135.1 uncultured Rubrivivax sp.
CGTTCGCGTGGGGCTATTTCCTGACCCTGGGGGCGATCTTGTTTGCCCTCTCGGTGGTGGGGATCTTCCTGAACCGCCGCAACCTCATCGTGTTGCTCATGGCCATTGAGCTCATGCTGTTGGCGGTCAACCTCAACTTTGTGGCCTTCTCGCACTACCTGGGCGATATGGCCGGACAAGTCTTTGTGTTCTTCATCTTGACAGTGGCTGCTGCCGAGTCGGCTATCGGTCTGGCCATCTTGGTGGTGCTGTTTCGCAATCGCGCCACCATCGCCGTCGAGGAACTCGACACGCTCAAAGGCTGATCCATGGCGAGCACTCTGTCTTCATCTTTGCTGTTGACCGTTCCTCTGGCACCGCTGGCGGGCGCGCTCATCGCTGGCTTGGCGGGTTCGGTGGTGGGCCGTCGAGGCGCCCACACCATCACGATCTTGGGCGTCTTGATTGCCTTTGTGTGCTCTTTGGTGGTCCTGGTGGACGTGGTGCAAGGGGCACGCTTTTCTGGCACCGTCTACGAGTGGATGGTCTTGGGCCGTCTGAAGATGGAGGTGGGCTTCCTGGTCGATGGACTTACCGCGCTCATGATGTGTGTGGTGACCTTCGTCTCGCTGATGGTGCACATCTACACCATCGGCTACATGGAAGAAGACCCCGGCTATCAGCGTTTCTTTGCCTACATCTCCTTGTTTACCTTCGCCATGCTCATGCTGGTCATGAGCAACAATTTCTTGCAGCTGTTCTTCGGCTGGGAGGCGGTGGGGCTGGTCTCTTATCTGCTCATTGGCTTTTGGTACAAAAAACCCACGGCGATCTTTGCCAACCTCAAGGCATTTTTGGTCAACCGGGTGGGCGATTTCGGCTTCATTCTGGGTATTGGCCTGGTGGCCGCCTATGCGGGTACGCTCAATTACGCCGAGGCCTTTGCCAAGGCCCGAGACCTGTCTTCCCTGACTTTTCCGGGCACCGACTGGGCCTTGATCACCGTGATTTGCATATGCCTGTTCATTGGTGCCATGGGCAAGTCAGCTCAGTTTCCTTTGCATGTGTGGCTGCCAGACTCCATGGAAGGCCCCACACCCATCTCCGCATTGATCCACGCCGCCACCATGGTCACGGCGGGCATCTTCATGGTGGCGCGCATGTCGCCCTTGTTTGAAATGTCGGATGCGGCCCTGAATTTTGTCTTGATCATTGGCGCCATCACGGCGCTGTTCATGGGGTTCTTGGGCATCATCCAAAACGACATCAAGCGGGTGGTGGCGTATTCCACGCTCTCCCAGTTGGGTTATATGACCGTGGCGCTGGGTGTTTCGGCCTATTCGGTTGCCGTCTTTCACCTGATGACCCACGCATTTTTCAAGGCCCTGCTCTTTTTGGGGGCAGGGTCGGTCATCATGGGGATGCACCACAACCAAGACATCCGGGGCATGGGCGGGCTGCGCAAGTACATGCCCATCACCTGGCTGACGGCTCTGTTGGGGTCGCTCGCGCTCATTGGCACGCCGCTGTTTTCCGGCTTTTACTCCAAGGACAGCATCTTGTTGGCTGTGCAGGCCAGCACATTGCCGGGTGCGGGGTTTGCCTTGTTGGCTGTCACCGCGGGTGTCTTCGTGACGGCGTTTTATTCCTTTCGCATGTATTTCCTGGTCTTCCACGGACCCGAGCGCTTTCGGCAAGCCCAGGCCCATTCGGCAGACCATCACGACGATCACGATCACCACGGCCCTCACGAACCGCATGAGTCCCCCTGGGTGGTCACGGTGCCTTTGGTGTTGCTGGCCATTCCCTCGGTGCTCATTGGGTTCATGACCATCGGCCCCGTCTTATTCGGTGACTTCTTCCAAGACGCCATCACCGTCAACGCGCAGGCTCACCCAGCCATGAAGGTGCTGGCCGAGGGATTTCACGGGCCCACCGCCATGGCTTTGCACGGCTTGGTGACGGCGCCGTTTGCGTTGGCACTGGCCGGCGTGGTCCTGGCGTGGTGGTTCTATGTGCGGCAGCCCTCGATACCCGCTGCCATTGGCAAGGCGCTCTCACCTCTGGTACGAATCCTGGAAAACAAGTACTACCTGGATTGGTTCAATGAGCATGTGCTGGCCGCGCTGGCCCGCGCACTGGGAAGAGGCCTGTGGAAGGGCGGTGATGAGGCCGTGATCGACGGCGTGGTGGTCAATGGATCGGCGCGCGCTGTTGGTGTGATGGCGCAGTGGGCCCGTCGTCTGCAAACCGGTCGACTCTATGGCTATGCCCTAACCATGCTGCTGGGCATCTTTGTGCTGCTGACCTGGCAGTTGTGGCCCCTGATTGCGCGGACGTTCCCATGAGCCACCCACTTTCCCATCTCAAGAGGATTTCATGGGCTTGCTGAGTCTGGCCATCTGGCTGCCAATCGCCGTGGGCGCCGTACTGCTGGCGCTAGGCCGCGACGACAACGCCCACGCAGTGCGCTGGTCTGCACTGGTGGGGTCGGTCGCGTCTTTTCTGGTGACCGTGCCCCTGATCGGCCAGTTTGACCCCAGCGTGGCATCGCTGCAATTCGAAGAGGTACTGCCCTGGATCGAGCGATTCAATGTGCGCTACCACCTGGGCATCGATGGCATTTCTGTGTGGTTTGTCTTGCTCACGGCCTTTATCACGGTGGTGGTGGTGCTGGCGGGCTGGGAAGTCATCACCGAGCGCGTCCACCACTACATGGGCGCTTTCCTCATCCTCTCCGGGTTGCTGGTGGGGGTGTTCACGGCCATGGATGGCCTGCTGTTTTACGTCTTCTTCGAAGCCACCCTCATCCCGATGTACATCATCATCGGTGTGTGGGGTGGGCCTCGGCGCGTGTATGCCGCCTTCAAGTTTTTCCTCTACACCTTGTTGGGCTCTTTGCTCATGTTGGTGGCGGTCATCTACCTGTACTACAAGTCTGGCGGTAGCTTTGACCTGCTGACCTGGCACAAGCTGCCCCTGCCCATGCCGGTCCAAAGCCTCCTGTTCTTTGCATTTTTGGCGGCTTTCTCGGTCAAGGTGCCCATGTGGCCAGTACATACCTGGCTGCCCGATGCGCACGTAGAGGCCCCCACCGGAGGCTCGGTGGTGCTGGCTGCGATCATGCTCAAACTGGGTGCCTACGGCTTCTTGCGTTTTTCATTGCCCATCACACCAGACGCCAGCCGCGAGTGGGCAGACCTGATGATCGCCTTGAGTTTGATTGCGGTGGTCTACATTGGCTTGGTGGCCTTGGTGCAGCAAGACATGAAAAAGCTCGTGGCTTACTCCTCCATCGCGCACATGGGGTTCGTAACGCTGGGCTTTTTCCTCTTCAATGAATTGGGAATCGCCGGTGGTTTGGTGCAGATGATCAGCCACGGTTTTGTTTCCGGCGCGATGTTTCTGTGCATTGGCGTGCTGTATGACCGCATGCATTCGAGGCAGATTGCGGACTATGGTGGCGTCACCAACCGCATGCCACGCTTTGCGGCCTTTGCGGTGTTGTTTGCCATGGCCAATTGCGGCCTACCCGGCACAGCCGGATTCGTGGGCGAGTGGATGGTGATTCTGGGGGCTGTGCAGGTCAATTTTTGGCTGGGCGCAGCGGCAGCCACAACCCTGATTTTTGGTGCGGCCTACACGCTGTGGATGGTCAAGCGCGTGTATTTCGGTGAGGTGGCCAATGAGCAAGTGGCGGCACTGACGGATATCAATGCACGCGAGTTTTTCATGCTCTTGCTGCTGGCTGCAGCAGTCTTGGTCATGGGCATCATCCCCAAGCCGGTCACTGACTTGATGAACACTTCCGTGGGGGCGCTCATTGAGCATGTGGCGGTCTCCAAACTGCCGTGACCCGGGTGCCATCATGAATTCCATCAGCGTCATCTTTCCTGAAATCCTCCTGCTGTTCATGACCTGTGTCATTGCGGTGGCAGATCTGTGGGTCAGCGATGCCAGACGTCGCCCCACCTTCTGGCTCACCCAAATCACCCTGTTGGTGGTGGCAGTGCTGCACTTCATGGCGTACCACAATGCCAACACCATCTACGCCATGAACCGGATGGTGGTGTCCGATCCCATGGGGCATTTGTTGTGCGGTCTGGCCTGCCTGGCCATGCTGGTGTCCATGGCCTACGCGCAGCCCTACCTTGCCTCGCGCGACATGCTCAAGGGAGAGTTCTTCACGCTGTCATTGATGGTGCTGCTGGGCATTTGCATCATGTGCTCGGCCAATAATTTCCTGGTGGTCTACCTGGGCCTGGAGCTGATGAGCTTGTCGCTGTATGCCCTCACGGCCTTGCGACGCGATCATGCCCAGGCCACCGAGGCCGCCATGAAGTACTTTGTGCTGGGGGCCTTGGCCAGCGGTTTCCTGCTCTATGGCCTGTCGATGATGTACGGCGCCACCGGTACGCTGGACATCCCCAAGGTCTTTGAGAGCATTGCCACCGGGCGCATCAACCGCGACGTGCTCATCTTCGGCTCGGTTTTTGTCGTCGCGGGTTTGGGCTTCAAGCTTGGCGCGGTGCCGTTTCACATGTGGGTGCCCGATGTGTACCACGGAGCTCCCACGGCGGTCACCTTGCTCATCGGCGGCGCCCCCAAGTTGGCCGCCTTTGCCATCGTCATGCGATTGTTGGTGGAGGGCATGCTCGGCTTGGCCGTCGACTGGCAGCAAATGCTCATTGTCATGGCCGTGGGCTCGCTGCTGGTGGGCAACTTGGCGGCGATCGCACAAACCAATCTCAAGCGGATGCTGGCCTACTCCACCATCGCGCAAATGGGCTTCTTGCTATTGGGCATGAGTGCAGGTGTGGTCAGCGGCAACACACTCTCAGGCGGCAACGCGTACAGCTCGGCCATGTTTTATGTGGTCAGCTATGTGCTGACCACCCTGGGTACTTTTGGCCTGATCTTGTTCCTCGCGCGCGAGGGGTTTGAAAGCGAAGAAATTTCCGATCTCGCAGGACTGGGCCAACGTGCCCCCTGGCTGGCTGCGGTCATGACAGTGTTCATGTTCTCGCTGGCGGGCGTGCCGCCCATGGTGGGCTTTTACGCGAAGCTGTCGATCTTGCAGGCCTTGGTGACCACCAACCTCGTGGGCTACATGGTGTTGGCCGTCGTTGCGGTGCTGTTTTCTCTGGTTGGCGCGTTTTACTACCTGCGGGTGGTCAAGGTGATGTACTTTGATGCGCCCAACTACCTGACTCGCCCGCAGCAAAGTTCTGGGGTCAGTGCGGTACTGGCGCTCAACGGTCTGGCCGTGCTGGCCTTTGGCCTGCTGCCCGGCGGCTTGATGAACCTGTGCCGTGACGCCATCGTCAAGGCGCTGAGCAGCTGAGATTCACCCTGCGTGAACGCTGAAGAAGACGCCCACCTCGTCGAGAGGCTGGTCAACTCGCACACCTGTATGCAAGGTGGTTTTCTCACGGTGGTCAAAGACACCGTGGCATTACCCGATGGGTCACAGGCCACACGTGAGTATGTTCGGCACCCAGGCGCCGTGACGGTGGTTCCCCTCCTGGACGATGGCCGCGTCGTGGTGGTGAGGCAATTTCGCCATCCGGTGGGGCAGGTGTTGGTGGAGTTTCCGGCGGGCAAGATCGACCCCGGAGAAGCCGTTCACCGCTGCGCCGTGCGCGAGCTGCGGGAGGAAACGGGGTATTCAGCTGGCCTGTGGGCCCGGGCGGGGGTCTTCCACAATGCCGCAGCCTACTCCACGGAGGGCATGGAGATTTGGCTGGCCCGTGATCTGGTGCCGGGCGCTCAAGCCCTGGATGAAGGCGAGTTTCTTGAAGTGGGCGCCATGTCGGTCGATGATCTTGATCGCATGGCCCGTGAGGGTCAACTGACCGATATGAAGACCATGATCGGACTGCAATGGCTGCAGCAATGGCAACGCGGCGCTTGGCCCCTGACCTGGGTGCCTGCACCCATTTCCTGATGAGGAGATAATGAGCGCATGAAAGTGCTCAACCTGCGCTGCAACCACGGCCACACCTTTGAAGGCTGGTTTGGCAGTGAAGACGACTTTCTAGATCAAAATGGCCGCGGTCTCATCGAGTGTCCCTTGTGCGCCGATCGGGTCATCACCCGCATGCCCAGCGCACCCCGGCTGAATTTGTCGGGCGCCAAAGAGCGAGTCCAGACCCCTGCCAATGCACCCACTGTCCCGTCGCCTGCCCACGCATCGGCCTCGGCAGACATGCAGGCGCTGTGGCTCCAGGCCGTGCGTCACATCATGGACAACACCGACGATGTGGGCGAGCGATTTGCGCAAGAGGCGCGCCGGATTCACTTTGGCGAAGCGCCTGCCCGGGGCATACGCGGTCAGGCCTCGGAGCAGGAGCGTGAGGCCTTGCTCGAAGAGGGCATCGAGGTGATGGCCTTGCCCGTGCCCGCAGCACTCAAGGGACCGGTGCAATAGGCGCCTGTCAGTCTGGCGCCGGCAGGACCCTGTTGGGGTTGAGGATTCCTTTCGGGTCCAAGGCGGTTTTGATGACGCGCATCATCTGCAAGGCCACAGCAGACTTGTAATGGTGCAGGCTGTCTCGCTTGAGTGAGCCGACCCCGTGTTCAGCCGAAATGGAGCCTCCCCATGACCGGACGGCCTGATACACGATGTCGTTGACTTCGGCCTCGTGGTCCCGCAAAAACGTGGCCGCCGAATCAGAGGCGGGCGCTTGCACGTTGTAGTGCAAATTGCCATCCCCCAGGTGCCCGAAGTTCACCAGGCGCACTCCCTCAAAGCGCTGCTGCAATTGGCCGTCGGTTGAGGCCACAAAGTCTGCAATGGCCGAAATCGGCAGCGAGATGTCGTGCTTGATATTCAAGCCCTCTTCGGCCTGGGCCAACGGAATGGACTCGCGCAGGTGCCACATGGCGTGTGATTGACCGAGGTTCTCGGCCAAGACCACATCGTCGATCAAGCCGTGCTCCAGGGCGGCCGATAGCATCGCCTCCATGGTCTCGCGCGCTGCGCTTTCAGGACGGGTGTCTGACTGTTCGATCAGCACCGTCCAGGCTGCGCCGCTGAGCAGTCGGGGCAATTGCGCAAAGTGCTGTGCCACCAGGTCCAGCGAGAACCGGTTCATGACCTCAAAACCGGTCAGCGCAGCGTCCAGATGGCGTTGGGCGTGCGACAACAAGCGCACTGCAGCGTTCAGTGAGGTACACGAGGCCAAGGCGGTGAGCGTACTGCGCGCAGCCGGGTAGAGTTTCAAGGTGGCCGCGGTGATGATGCCCAGCGTGCCCTCGCTGCCCACCATGAGGCCGCGCAGATCGTAGCCGGTATTGTCTTTGCGAAGCCCGCTCAATCCCTCCCAGATCTGGCCCTGTGCCGTCACGACTTCCACGCCCAGGCACAGGTCTCGCGCATTGCCATAGCGCAGCACCTGGGTGCCGCCGGCATTGGTGGCCAGATTGCCGCCTATCGTGCAGCTGCCTTCGGCGGCCAAGCTCAAGGGAAACAGCAACCCCGCCTCGCGGGCGGCATCCTGCACCGTCTGCAAGATGCAGCCGGCCTCTGCCGTCAGGGTCAGATTGGCGCTGTCCAGCGCTCGAATACGCTGCATCCGCTGCAAGGACAGCACCACTTGGGTGCCGCTGTCGTCGGGAACACCTCCGCCTACCAGGCCCGTATTGCCTCCCTGGGGCACGATACTCACCCCGCGCGAAGCACAGCACCGCACAACCTGCGCCACCTCGGCCGTATCAGCCGGTCGCACCACAGCCAGTGCACGACCCCGCCAGCGTTTGCGCCAATCCACTTCGTAGGCACTCAAATCCGTCCCGTGCAGCACATGGGCCTGGCCTACCACTTGGGCCAGCTCGTGCACGATCGTGTTCGATGTGGAATTCATCCGGTGGCCTGTCGACTCAAGGGGATGCGGGGCGCGCCATGCGTTGCAGTCGAATGTGCCAGGCACACGCCCCAAACAAACCCAGCGCCAGAGCCACCTCTACAGCGGCCAGCACCTGGGACACGCCCACATCACTGGTGGCCCGCACCAGGCCTTCGGTGACATACAACCACAGCACCAAGCTGGTCCACTGGTAAGTGCCCATTTGCTGGCGCCACAAACCGGGCACGGCCAGTACCAGCGGCAGCACCTTCAGGGCGAGCGTGCCTTGGCCTGTCGGGGCCCACCACAACTCCCACAACAGACCCCACACCACCAGGGCCAGTGCAACCCACACGGCCGCGAGTGCGCTGGTGGAGCGTTGGGTGGCCAAAGCGGCGCGGTCTGATTCTGAAGCGTCAGGTGGGGTGGGCATAGCCCGTCTATCATGCCAGCATGTGGTGGTCGGCGTCTCAACCTCAGCCGTCCCGCTATGTGGCCACTCTTCGTGCCACCTGGCGGGCCTTGCGTACGCGCTTCGCGGAGGATCGCCTGGGCCTGACCGCGGGCAGCCTGACTTTCACCACCTTGATTTCGCTGGTGCCGCTGGTGACCGTCATGTTGGCCATCTTCACGGCCTTTCCCATGTTCTCGGCCTTTCAGGCTTCTTTGGAGAAGCTGTTCTTGCAGCACCTGGTGCCCGAGGCGATTGCCCGTCCGGTGCTGGGAGCCTTGACCCAATTCGCCTCCAAGGCCAATCGCATTGGCGTCATGGGTCTGCTGGGTTTCATCGCGACCGCGCTGGCGCTCATCCTCACCATCGATCGGGCCCTAAACCGCATCTGGAGGGCCCCTCGTCGCCGCTCCCTGGGCCAGCAGGTCTTGATCTATTGGTCGGCGCTTACCCTGGGCCCTCTGGTCTTGGGGGCCCTGCTCAGCCTGGCCTCCTACGCCTTGTCAGCCTCAGCCGGCTGGAAGCGCGCTGTCCCCTGGAGCCACGGCCTGATCATCGATGCGTTGCAACTGATCTTGCTGACAGCCGCCATGGCAGGCTTGTACCGCTTCGTGCCCCAGGCCTCGGTACTTTGGCGACATGCGGTGGCGGGCGGACTATTGGTTGCGCTGGCGTTCGAGGTGGCCAAGGCAGCGCTGGCCTGGTACGTGGCGCAAGTTCCTGCCTACTCGGTCGTCTACGGGGCCTTTGCCAGCCTGCCCATCTTATTGCTCTGGATTTACGTGGTCTGGGTCATCGTGCTGGCGGGCGCTGTGGTGGCCGCCTACGCGCCCACCTTGAGCTTGCGTTTGCGCGACCGTCCCCCAGGTCTTGGCCGTGACCTGGCGTTGTGCCTGGAGGTCTTGGCCTTGCTGGAGGCGGCCCGGCACACCCCAACGGGCGGCGTGAGTGCGCAGCGACTGAGCGAGCAACTGCAAACCGATCCGCTCCAAGTGGCCGATGCCCTCACCGAACTCACCGAGTTGGCCTGGGTGGCCCGACTCGATGAACCGGGTGAGGCCCGCTACCTGCTCTTGGTGGATCCCGTGGTCACGGTGGCCACGCCCTTGCTCAACCGCACGCTCTTGGGTGATGAAGCCGCCTTACAGCCGCTGCGCCAGCGGGCCGATATGGCCCGAATCACCGTGGCGCAACTCTTGGGCTGATCAGGTCTTAGCGAGCGGCCTCCAGGATAATCTCCAGCAACTCACGGGGCACCTCCGCCATGATGGCGTGGCCGCTGTTTACCGTGTGCACCTGGGCTTGGAGCAGTTGGGACATAGGCTGCGCAGCGCGTGCGGGTGTCATCTGATCGTGGCGCCCCAGCACCAGGTGGACCGGGCAAGAAAGGGCAGGGGCTGCGGCTTCCAAACCCGCATAGGCGTTGCACGCCGCAAAGTCTTCATAAAACAAATTGCCTCCTGTGTAGCCGCGCAATGTGCGACGCATGAGGGCGCGGTTGCCGCCGTGCAAGCTGAATCCAGGCCCGGGATGAGAGGGTTTGCATGCGTAAGACGAGACCGACAGTTGGTTGACCCAATCAATGCCGCGCTGGGGATTGGTTTGGGCCATTTCCAGCAAGGCAGCGGAGACTTTCATGGGGTAGGCGGTTGCGACCATCACCAAAGCGTGTACGCGATGGCCCAAGCGTGCTGACGCTTCCACGGCGATCAGCGAGCCCATGCTGTGCCCCACCAACACCACCCGGTGCATCCCCAGCTGTTCAATCCAGGAGGCCAGCCACTGACCGGCACTGCAGACGTCTTGAGCCGGACCTTCGCTGCGACCATGTCCCGGAAGATCCACCGCCAACACCGCATGGCCATGGTGTGCCAGGTAGCGACTTTGTAGGATCCACACACTGTGGTCGTGCAAGGCGCCATGCACGAACACCACGCCCGGTAACTGGGGATCGAGGGGTCGTCCTCCGGTGTACGCATAGGCCGATCGCCCCTGAAGCTGCATGATCATGCGGCCCCCGCTTTGTCTGCCGCCTTCAAGGCGCGGCCCAGATCGTCTATCAGATCGTCACTGTTTTCCAGCCCAATGGACAACCGTATGGTCCCCGGACCAATCCCGCTTCGGGCCAAGGCCTCATCGTCCATGCGAAAGTGGGTGGTCGAGGCGGGGTGGATCACCAAAGAGCGCGCATCGCCCACATTGGCCAAGTGGGAAAAGATGCGCAGCGCTTCGATGAAGGCGCGACCCTGCTGTCGCGTGCCGCGGATATTGAAGCTGAACACGGCGCCACACCCATGGGGAAGGAGTCGCTTGGCCAGCGCATGATCGGGGTGGGAGGGCAATTCCGGATAGCCCACTTGGTCAACCAGCGGGTGCTGTGACAAATACGCCACCACGCGTCGGGTGTTTTCGATATGCCGCTGCATCCTCAGACCCAGGGTCTCCAGGCCCTGCAGCAGCAGCCAGGCTGTGTGCGGGCTCATGCAGGCGCCAAAGTCGCGCAACCCTTCGCGTCGGGCCCGCAGCAAAAAGGCACTGGTGGTGCTCTCTTGCGTGAACACCATGTGGTGAAACCCTGCGTAGGGCTCGCTCAGCTCCGAAAACCGCCCGCTGGCCTCCCAGTCAAACATACCCCCATCGATGAGCACGCCGCCAATCACAGTGCCGTGCCCCCCAATGAATTTGGTGGCCGAATGCATCACCAGGTCGGCCCCATGATCCAAAGGTTTTAACAAGCAAGGCGGCGTGAAGGTGGCATCTACTAGCAGCGGAACACCCGCTTGGTGGGCGATGTTGCTGACCGCCGCGATATCCAAGACATCCAGTCCCGGATTGCCTAAGGTCTCGGCAAAGCACAAGCGTGTGTTGGGTCGGATAGCCGCTTGCCAGGCCTGCAGATCGCGAGGGGCTACAAATGTGGTGTCGATGCCAAATCGACGCAGGGTGTAGTGCAAAAGATTGTGGCTGCCGCCATACAGCGCCGCCGAGGCCACCACGTGAGAGCCGGCGCCCGCCACGGTGGCCACGGCCAGGTGCAGCGCCGCCTGACCGCTGGCCGTGGCAATGGCCCCCACGCCACCTTCCAGCGTGGCTATTCGCTCTTCAAAGACGGCTGTGGTGGGGTTGCTGATTCGGCTGTAGACGTGTCCGGCCTGCTCCATATTGAACAGGGCCGCGGCGTGGTCGCTGTCTCGAAAGACAAAGCTGGTGCTCAGATGCAACGGCACCGCCCGGGCCCCTGTGGCCGGATCGGGTGCGCTGCCGGCGTGCAGCGCCTGGGTGTCGAAGCCGGGATCGGTGAATCCGGGCATGCGTAACTCCTAGCGTAGTCGACCCTGCCATTGTGGGCTATATTGAAGACCTCTTCGCCATGGGGACACGGCATGAAGGTCAGTGACATCCTGAGGGTCAAGGGCAGCACCCTGTACACCACCGCGCCAGAGCGGCCCCTGGCCGAGGCGGTGGGGCTGATGGCCGAGATGGATATCGGCTCCTTGGTGGTCATGAGCCGCGGAGAACTCGTGGGCATGCTCACATTTCGCGAGGTGATTGCGGCCATCGTGCGCAATGCCGGCTCCATCGGCCAGTCCCTGGTCAGATCGGTCATGGACGACGCGCCCTTGACCTGCACGCCCCACACCGAGATGGACGAGGTTCGTCGCATGATGCTGCAGCGGCATGCCCGCTACATGCCGGTGCTCGATCAGCGTACCCTCATGGGGGTGATTTCGTTTTACGACGTGGCCCGCGCCGTGGTGGAAGCTCAGGACTTCGAAAACCGCATGCTCAAGGCCTACATTCGCGATTGGCCTGCGCAAGACGGCGCGGCCAACACCAACACCGACTCACCCACCTAGGTAGAGGTCCATTGCCCCGCAAGGGCCTCCACTAGAATGGCGCCATGTCGGGTTCTACGCGAGGCCACCTTTTCAGAGTCACCAACTTCGGTGAGAGTCACGGCCCGGCCATCGGCTGCGTGATTGATGGCTGTCCCCCGGGCCTGCCGCTGCAAGCCAGCGATATCCAGCCCGATTTAGACCGGCGTCGGCCGGGCACCAGCCGGCATGTGACCCAGCGCCAGGAAGAAGACCAAGTGGAAATCATCTCTGGAGTCTTTGAAGGCCTGACCACCGGTACGCCCATCGCGCTGCTCATTCGCAATGCCGATGCCCGAAGCCGCGACTATGACAACCTCTTGGACACCTTCCGGCCTGGGCACGCCGATTACACCTATTGGCGCAAATACGGCGTGCGAGACCCCCGGGGTGGAGGGCGCTCGTCTGCTCGATTGACGGCGCCCACGGTGGCGGCGGCGGCAGTGGCGCGCAAGTGGCTCAGACGCCAGCATGGTGTGGAGGTGCTTGGTTGGATGAGCGCGCTGGGTGAGATCGAGATCGATCTGCAAGACGAAGCCCACATCGCCCAAAACCCCTTCTTCTCGCCTAATGCGTCTATCGTGCCGCGCTTGGAAGCCTATATGGACGAATTGCGCAAGGCGGGCGATTCCTGCGGTGCGCGCATCGAAGTGCGCGCCCGAGGTGTACCACCTGGTTGGGGTGAGCCCATTTTTGACAAACTGGATGCCGATATCGCGCACGCGATGATGGGGCTCAATGCCGTCAAAGGCGTCGAGATCGGTGACGGCTTCGGCGTGGTGGCGCAGCGAGGCAGCACGCACGGCGATGAGTTGACACCGCACGGGTTTGCTTCTAATCACGCCGGCGGCGTCTTGGGCGGCCTGTCTACGGGCCAAGAGCTGCGCGTGAGCTTGGCCATCAAGCCCACCAGCTCCATCCGCCTATCCAAACACTCGATAGACCGGCAAAACCAGCCTCAGACCGTGCAGACCTTTGGTCGCCATGATCCGTGCGTCGGCATCCGGGCCACACCCATAGCCGAGGCCTTGCTGCTGCTCGTGCTGATGGATCATGCGCTGCGCCATCGGGCCCAATGCGCCGATGTGAGCCATGAGCAGCCGCCCATTGCCGGGCACGTTCCCGAAGGGTCATGACCCCGGATCTTCGACCTTTCGCCACACTGTCGTTTGCCTACTTCGTCACGCTGGGGATGTTTGCGCCCTATGCGTCGTTGTGGTTTCAGTCACTGGGTTTTTCCACGCTGGCCATTGGCGCCATCGCCGCCTTGCAATCGGCCTCACGCGTGGTGGCCCCTTACGGCTGGGGATGGCTCGGTGATCACACCGGTCGCCGTGTTGAGCTCATTCGCACCGCATGCTTGGCCACCACCTTGTTTGCAGCCCTGCTGCTGGGGACCACCTCGGTGGTGTGGGTGGCCAGCGTGGTGACCTTGCTGTACCTGGCCAATAGCGCGGTGGTTCCGCTGTTTGAGGCTTGTGTGGGGCGTTTGCTGCAAACCCCTGAAGGCACGGATGCCCAGCGCTACGGTCGCATGCGGGTATGGGGCTCGGTGGGCTTCATCGCGTCGGTGGCTGTCTTCGGCTTGTGGTTTGATGTGCTGGGCATCAGCACCTTCGCTGCCATGGCCTTGGTGGTGCACCTGTTCCTGGTGGCTGCCGCCTGGCGCTTGCCGACCACCTCCAGTCCAGTGCAGCACGGCACCACCGCTGTCAGCATCCTGCACACGCTGCAACGTAGCGAAGTGCGTTGGTTTTTCCTGTCCATCTTCTTGACGGTGTTGGCCCACACCGTGATGAGCGCCTTTTTCTCCCTGTATCTGCACGCCCTGGGATACAGCGCGACGCTGATTGGCGCCTTGTGGGCAGCTGCGGTGCTGGCAGAAATCGTGTTCTTCTGGTACCAGGGGCGATGGCTTGGGCGCTTGACGCCGCACCAGTGGTTGCTGGTGGTAGGGGGTGTGACCGCAGTGCGTTTTGCTGTCACGGGCGGTCTAGGCGCTTATGGGGTGGCCTTGCTGCTGGCGCAGTTGGCGCATGCCATCACCTTTGCGGCCCACCACGCCACCTGCATCCACCTGATCAGCCGCTACTTCCCCGATCAGCAGCGCGGTCGGGGGCAGGCCCTGTACTCCATGCTGGGTTATGGCATCCCCGGCATCCTGGGTGGTTTGGGAGGTGGCTGGCTGGTGACGTATGCGGGATTCACCTCGGTATTCTGGGCGGGCTCCGCCTGTGGGGTCTTGGCCTGGGCAGCGGCCTGGCGCGCTGCCCACCAGGCTCAGGCGTCGTCCTGAACAGGCACGCAGCTGCAAAACAAGTTGCGGTCTCCCCAGACGTTGTCCACTCGCCCCACCGCAGGCCAGTACTTTTGCTGCCGCAGACTCGGCAGCGGATACGCGGCCTCCTCGCGGCTGTAGGGCTTGTTCCAGTCGCTGCTCATCAGGCTCCAGGCCGTGTGTGGCGCCATCTTCAGTGGATTCACGTCCTGCGGCCACTGCCCGGACTCCACACGGGCGATCTCCTGCCGGATGGCAATCATCGCCTCACAAAACCGATCCAACTCGGCCAGTGGCTCACTTTCGGTGGGCTCCACCATGAGCGTACCGGCAACAGGAAAACTCAGCGTGGGGGCATGAAAGCCGTAGTCGATGAGCCGTTTGGCCACGTCTTCGGCGGTGATGCCGCAGCGCTCCTTGATAGGGCGAAGATCCAGGATGCACTCATGCGCCACACCGCCGCCACGCAAGCCGGGCACATTGCTGCTGAACTGCACTGGGTAGTGGTCGCACAACCGGGCGGCCACGTAGTTGGCCGCCAAGATGGCCCGCTCAGTTGCTCGGGTCAAGGCTTCGGCTCCCATCATCCGCACATACATCCAACTGATGGGCAGCACCGCCGCATTGCCCAAAGGGGCGGCCGACACTGCGCCCACGTTGGTGTCTTCACCTTGATGCGCCGTGCGATGCGCGGGCAAATACGGCACCAGGTCGTCCACCACGCACACGGGACCCACCCCTGGGCCACCGCCGCCATGCGGAATACAAAAGGTCTTGTGCAAATTCAAGTGGCTGACGTCTCCGCCAAACTCACCGGGGGCCGCCACGCCCACTAGCGCGTTCATATTGGCTCCGTCCACGTACACGCGACCTCCGTGCAGGTGCACCAAGTCGCACAACTCGCGCACACGAGTTTCAAATACACCGTAGGTAGACGGATAGGTGATCATCACGGCTGCCAGCTCGTTGCTGTGTTTTTCACACTTGGCACGCAGATCTTCCATGTCCACATTGCCGCTGGCATCACACTTCACCACCACCACACTCATGCCTACCATTTGGGCACTCGCCGGATTGGTGCCGTGGGCAGATTCAGGAATCAGGCACACATGCCGGTGCGATTGGCCACGCGCTGCGTGGTAGGCCCTGATCACCAGCAGCCCCGCATACTCACCTTGGGATCCCGCATTGGGCTGCAGACTGATGCCTGCATAGCCCGTGGCCTGCGACAGCCAGGCGCAGAGTTGGTCGTTGAGCTCCCAGTAGCCTGCCAATTGATCGGCCGGCGCAAAGGGGTGCACTTGAGCGAATTCCGGCCAGGTGATCGGAATCATCTCGCTGGTGGCGTTGAGCTTCATCGTGCAAGAACCCAGCGGGATCATGGTCCGGTCTAGCGCCAGATCTTTGTCCGAGAGACTGCGGATGTAGCGCAGCATCTGCGTCTCGCTGCGCATGGTGTTGAACACTGGGTGTGTCAGGTACGCACTGGTTCGGCGCAATGAAGCCGGTATGAGGGCATCGATGCCTGCTTCAAAGTCTTCCACCCGAGGAAGTGACGCACCCGGCATGGCAAACCATGACCAGAGTCGGGCAATGTCCTCGCGCGTGGTGGTTTCATCCAGCGTCACACCCACCAAGGTGTCAGACACGCGCCTGAGGTTAGCGCTGTCGGCACGGGCGCGTGCCAATATGGCGTCAGTGTGCGACCCGGTCTTCACCGTCAACGTGTCAAAGGCATGGGTATTGAGACACGCCATGCCCAGATCCTTCAGGCCATGGGCCAAGACGGCGGTGTAGGCGGCCACGCGCTGCGCGATACGACGCAGCCCCTCTGGACCGTGGTAGACCGCGTACATGCTGGCCATGACAGCCAGCAGGACTTGGGCCGTGCAGATGTTGGAGGTGGCCTTTTCGCGGCGGATGTGTTGCTCTCGCGTTTGCAGGGCCAGGCGATAGGCGTGGTGACCATGCGCATCCACGCTCACCCCAACCAAACGGCCGGGCATGGATCGCTTGAAGTCATCCTTGCAGGCCAGATAGGCTGCGTGCGGACCTCCTGCGCCCATGGGCACACCAAAGCGCTGGCTGGTCCCCACGGCGATATCCGCACCCCATTCTCCCGGTGGCGCGAGTAGCGTCAGCGCCAGCAGATCGGCGGCCACGATGAAGGCGGCCTTTTGGTCATGCGCCGCGGCAGCCAGGGGCGCCCATTCCTGAATTTCACCTGTTGTGGCGGGGTACTGGATGAGCACGCCAAAGTAATCGTTGGCCGCCATCAACGCGGCCACATCCCCCACCAGCACCGTCAGCCCCAGCGGCGCGGCACGGGTACGCACCACTTCAATGGTTTGCGGGTGGCAGTCGGCCGCTACGATGAAATTGTCGGAGGTGGACTTCACGCTGCGACGCGCCAGCGTCATCGCTTCGGCGGCCGCCGTGGCCTCGTCGAGCATCGAGGCGTTGGCAATGGCCATCCCCGTCAGGTCGCACACCATGGTCTGGAAGTTCACCAGGGCTTCCATGCGGCCTTGCGAGATCTCCGCCTGGTAAGGGGTGTAGGCGGTGTACCAGGCGGGGTTTTCCAGGATGTTGCGCAAGATGACGCCGGGCGTGTGGGTACCGTGATAGCCCTGACCAATGAAGCTCTTGAAAACCTGGTTTTTCTGGGCGATGGTGCGCAGTTCTTGCAGCGCTTGAGATTCGCTCACCGGGTTGGGCAAATTCATGGAGCTGCTGCGCGCAATCGAACGTGGAACGATGGCCTCGATCAAGGCACGGCGAGAGGCTGCGCCCACGGCCGAGAGCATGAGGGCCTCGTCGGCGTCATCGGGCCCGATGTGTCGATGGACAAACTCGCCATCGGGTTCCAGATCGTGCAGCGGTCGGCGGGCAGTCATCAACATGGCAGGCCTTTCAGTCAAGGTCGGTCAACGGATTACAGGGTTTTGAGCAGGGCTTCGTATCCCGTGGTGTCCATCAAGGCGGCGGCTTGGCTGTCATCGGTGGTTTTGATCTTGAAAAACCAACCGCCCCCCGTGGGGTCACTGTTAGCCAACGACGGGTCTACACGCAAGGCCTCATTGACCTCCACCACCTCACCCGACATGGGCATCTTCACATCGGCAGCGGCTTTCACCGACTCCACCACGCCGGCAGCCTCACCCTGTGCGAACTGGGCGCCCACCTCCGGCAGGTCCACAAATACCACGTCACCTAAGGCGTCCTGGGCATGGTGCGTGATGCCCACGGTGCAGACCTGACCGGGTGCATGCGCAATCCATTCGTGATCGGGCGTATACAAGACTTTCATGTGTGCTCCTGCAGTAAGAGTGGAAAGGGGAGGCGGCGCCTCAGCCGCGGAAGTAACGGTGTGGCGAAAAGGGCAGGGTGCTCACGCGCATCGCAACGGACTTGCCTCGCACCTGCGCCAGCAAGACTGTGTCGGTGGCCGCATAAGCACTCTGCACATAGGCCAGGGCGACCGGTTTGCCCACGCTGGGGCCCACGGTGCCCGATGTCACACGGCCCACGGTTTGACCTTGTTCATCGAGCAAGACGGCACCTTCTCTCACAGGCGTGCGATCCAAACCCACCAGGCCCACGCGGCGCCGTGTGGGCCCTTGGGTCCACTGCGCTTCCATCACGGCGGCGCCTGGGTAGCCGCCTTGGCGCGCTCCACCTGGTCGTCTGACCTTTTGAATGGCCCAACCCAAACCGGCCTCCAGCGGCGTGGTGTGGATATCAATGTCGTGACCGTACAGGCACAGACCCGCTTCCAATCGCAACGTGTCGCGGGCTCCCAAGCCGGCAGGGCTCACCTCGGGTTGCCACAGCAAGGCGCGAGCCAAGGATTCCGCTTGTAAAGAGGGTACAGAAATCTCAAAACCGTCCTCTCCGGTGTAGCCCGAGCGGGTGACGAAGCAATCGGCGCCTTCTAGAGCAAAGTCACCACCCGTCATGAAGGTCAACTGGGCCACGCCAGGGTTCAGTCGGGCCAGAGCCGCGCAAGCCATGGGCCCCTGCAAGGCCAGCAAGGCGCGGTCGGGCAGGGGCGTGATGCGGCAGGCCGATCCGATGTGAGCACGAAGGTGGGCGGTGTCGGCGTCCTTGCAGGCGGCATTGACCACCAAGAACCAATCGGAAGTCCGCCGCGTGATCATGAGATCGTCCAGAATGCCCCCCGCCTCCTGGGTCAACAGGCCATAGCGCTGCTTACCCACCGGCAGGTCGATCACATCCACTGGCATCAAAGACTCCAGTGCGGCACCCGTGGCCTCACCGCTGAGGCTCAGCTGCCCCATATGAGAAACATCAAACAGTGCAGCCTTTTCGCGGCAGGCCTGATGCTCGGCCACGATGCCTGCCGGATACTGCACAGGCATCTCATAGCCAGCAAAGGGCACCATCCGGGCGCCAAGCTCCAGATGCAGCGCGTGCAAAGGCGTGTGCAACAGCGGGGACGAAGGGGTGGGGGCGTCGGACACGGCTTCTCCAGGGGGCATCAGACCACCGCCGTCGCCGGCGGTACCGATCCCGCTGTCCGCTCTACCTGAGAGATTGGCCGGAGCACTTTTCCCGTGCCCCCGCTTGCCCCTTCGGTGGGCTGTGCGATCCCTCGGGGCCACTCAGCCTCTCTCCAGCGAGAAGTCGTGCCCCAACAAGAGGCACGCTTGCCAGTCCTTTTGCCTGAGCGTTACGACGGTCAACCCGGGGGTCTTAGGTCTCGCCTTCGGCGGCTTGGAGCATCATCAACGCTCCGCACTCTCTCCTGACGCTATCAGTATAACAACCCCGGGTTGTCGTTGCTGCAGTTACCACCACCTGGCCTGTGAGGCGGCAAAATGCGAGGTATGCCAGACACCCGTCCCTTACCGGTCGATCCCGCGTTTGATCTTTGGGCCATGGGTTTGGCCCTCGATCAGGCGCGTCAGGCTCAGGCCGTCGGGGAAGTGCCGGTAGGCGCCGTGGTCGTCAGGCGTCTGCCTGCCGGACAGGCCGGCGCCGCGCCAGGTGAGGTGGTGGCCCAGGGCTTCAACCGCCCGGTGGGTGACCACGACCCCACGGCGCATGCTGAAATCATTGCCTTGAGGCGAGCGGCACAACACCTGGGCAATTACCGGCTGCCAAGCTGCGAGCTCTTCGTGACACTCGAGCCTTGTGCGATGTGCGCCATGGCCATCTTGCATGCCAGGCTGCAGCGCGTGGTCTATGCCACGCCCGACCCCAAAACTGGCGCAGCCGGCAGCGTGGTGGATGTCTTGGGTCACGACCAACTCAATCACCACACCCAAATTCACTCGGGCGTCTGCGCCTCGGAGTCTGCAGCACTTCTCAAGGGGTTTTTTGCGCAGCGGCGACAGCGTGCCACCACAGGAGAATCGAAATGAGTTCCCACCGCGCCAAGCCCCTGAACCAGCCCGCATCGGATCTGGGCTCTCTTCACATCTACAGCCCCTCGGGCGTGGTCACAGCGCCCTCTGTGCTCAAGCGCGCAGGTCAACGACTGGGGCATTGGGGCTTCGAGGTGGAGATAGATCCATCGGCCAGCGCACGCTCGCAGCGCTTTGCCGGCGACGACGCCACACGGCTTCAAGCGGTACACCGTGTCGCGCGGGCTGCGCCCTCGGTGGCGCTGGCCTCGCGCGGAGGCTATGGCCTGACCCGCCTTCTCGATGGCCTAGATTGGAAACTCCTCGGCCGCAGTGTCGAGCGTGGCACCCGATGGGTGGGTTACAGCGACGTGACGGCTTTGCACCTGGGCCTTTTGGCCCATCGGGGCGCCGTGTCCTGGGCTGGCCCCCACGCGGTGGAGGACTTTGGCCGTCCTGATACTCTGGAGTTGGTAGACGAAATTACCCGCGATGTATTCCTGGAGGCGATGCAAGGCGTACTGGAAGGGGTGGGGTTCAAGACCCCAGCCGGACTTAACGGACTGGATGTGCGCGGCACCTTGTGGGGTGGCAACCTGAGAATGGTCAGCAGCCTGTTGGGCACCGCGCATTTCCCCGACATCAAGTCGGGAATCTTGTTCCTGGAAGACGTGGGAGAACACCCCTACCGCATCGAGCGCATGCTGCTTCAACTGCTTCAAGCGGGCGTGTTGGGGCGTCAAAAAGCGGTGGTGTTGGGACACTTCACCGAATGGCGCACCTCGCCCCTGGATCGGGGCTACGGACTCAACAGCGTGTGGGAGGCGGTGCAGTCCCGAACCCGAGTGCCTCTGGTTCGAGGGTTGCCCTTTGGGCATGTGCCTACCCGCGTGAGCCTGCCCGTGGGTCAGCGCGCGCGCTTGTTGGTAGATGGCACCCAGGCCTGGTTGAACTGGGCCTGAGGAGGGCCCGGGAGGGCCCTCAACTTCCGAGGGATTACTTCTTGGACTTCTCAGAGCCCTTGGTCTTGGGAGCCTTTTCGTCGTTCAAGACGGCTACCGACGGTTCCTGAGCCTGAGGCGAGTTCTTGCGCACCAGACCCTTTTCCACCATCTTGTCCAGTGTGGCAGTCAACTGTTGGTGCAGTCGTACCAAGCCAGGTACCGACATGGCCAGCGCGCCCACGGGTCGGCCCTGAGCCTTCCCAGCTTCTACCTGGCTGAGGGTAATCAAATCCAGGCGAACCACGCCATCAATCAAGGAGATGTTGGCAGCGCCGTCGGTGTAGATGGTTTGCATAGTGTGTGTTCTCTAGGGTTCAAAACCAAAGACCGTCAACACGACCGTCTTCATGAATCGGGCGCGCAGGATATCACTGCCGGGCTGCCACATCGTCGGGCACCTTGGGTCCACTGTCGCGCACTCGCACTTCCACCCACTGCGCATCAGCCGTGACAGCTACATGAAGCAACTGTGCAGGCACGCTGTGCTTTCGGGCGTTGCTCAGTAGCCCCGGCCGGGACGCTGGCCAGCCCCAAGATCAGTAATAACCCGTACACCCAAGCGTGGCCCAGCCGACGCGCATCAAATCCCCTCAATGGGGCCGGTGTTGGGTTCTTACCCGTGTTCACTTGGTGAGAATTCATCGGAAACTGGAGGTGTGACCGAATAAGATGTGCATCGTGGCTTGCATCCTACTTCTGGACGATGAATCTGACAGCCGTCAGGAGGTCGCGGAGTTTCTCCGCGGCCGGTCATGTAATTCGCCTCACGGCCCAGGAGATGAGTTTCATTTCTGTGCTGGCCCGATCAGCTGGCAAGGTGATGACCAGACGCCAAATAGTGGATGGTCTGGGCAAAGACATGTCCAGTTACGACCCACGCAATTTGGATGCATGGGTACTGCGCCTGCGGCGCAAAGTTTCTGAGGTGACCAGCGAGCCCATGCCCATGAAAACCGCCCATGGCGCCGGCTATTCGGTCACACAGGCCATGTCTTTTGAGCAGACCTCGGAATTGGTATGACCGAGGCCCATTTGATTTTCGAAATGGGCCCGACCACAATCGGTACACGCATAGCAGCAAGGTGATGAGCGATGGCTAATTCTTCGCAACGTAGGTCCCAGGTCCCGGCCGATTTGTTGGCCCACTCGGGCTCTCTCGACGACCTGGGGATACCCTCTGGCTTCAAGCTGCCGGTGGCGCCGCTGAAGATCGACCTGGAGGCCATTGCGGGCCCGGGCGCGCAGTAAATGTCTTCGCCCGACTGCGGCCCCGCAGCGGTCTTTTTCAGCGCTGACGGGTACTCCACCCGAACCAAGAAGCTCATGGGCCGGCAATCTGCCGGCTCGGGTTTCTTGCGTGCCTACATTCAGTCGGCTGCGCAGGCGCGCATACAAGCGGTGTTGGCTCAGGCCGATCAGGCCACTGCTGCGCGTCAGGTCTTTGCCCAAGCGGGCCACACCGGCCCTTTGGAGTTGCTCGACACCGCTCAACTCGAGCGCGTGCGCGACTCGGGGGTGTTCTACTTGCCCATGCCAGGGTTAGACGAGTGGAGTTGGCGTCGAGCGCAGTGGGGAGAGCGCTCCTTCAGCTTGTGTGGCGTGACCCATACCATCGCCTCCCATGCAGTCATGAGTGCCTTGTCTGGGCTCTTGACCCTGCCGGTCCGCCCCTGGGATGCCCTGATTTGCACCTCCAAGGCCGTGAGGGATGCCGTCTCGGTCATCTTGGGCAAGCAGGCCGAATATTTGCGTTGGCGCCTGGGAGCCCATCGGTTTGAGCCTCCACAGCTGCCCATTATTCCGTTGGGTGTGCATCCGCAAGACTTTGAGTTCTCCAGCGAGGCTCGGCGCCAGGCCAGGGCACGGCTGGGCATTCAAGCTCACGATGTGGTGGTGCTGTTTACGGGTCGGCTGTCATTTCACGCCAAGGCACATCCTCACCCGATGTTGTTGGCCATTGAACAGCATGCCGCCAAGCGCCCACAGGGCTCGAAGATTCACCTGGTGCAGTGCGGTTGGTACGCCAACGAATTCATCCAGCGCGCTTTTGAGGAGGCGCAAACGCAACTGGCGCCCAGCGTGGTGCATCATCACCTCGACGGCCGGCTGGAAGAAGACCGGCAATGCGCCTGGGCCTGTGCGGATGTGTTCACCTCACTGTCGGACAACATCCAAGAGACCTTTGGTTTGACGCCCATTGAGGCCATGGCGGCGGGACTGCCCGTGGTGGTCACCGATTGGGATGGCTACCGCGATACGGTACGCGATGGGATTGACGGGTTTTGCGTGCCCACCACCATGCCAGCAGCCGGTTTGGGCGTCGATCTGGCGCGCCGCTACGATGCGGGGCAAGACACCTACGATCTGTACTGCGGCTACACCTGCGAATTGGTGGCCGTGGATGTGCCGGCAGCGGCACGGGCTTTCGATCAGTTGCTGGGTGATGCAGCCCTGAGGCGGCGCATGGGTGAGGCCGGCCGGGCTCGGGCCCGCGAGGTGTACGACTGGCGCCACATCATGGGGCAGTACCGTGCTCTGTGGGCCCAGCTGGGAGAGCAGCGGCGGCACGGTGACGATTTTCACGGACCTATGCCCTTGAGCCAGGCGCCCGACAGGCTGGACCCGTTCGAACTGTTTGCAGGTTACCCAACGCACGCGCTGACGGAAGACAGCGCGGTACGCCTGCAAGTGCCGTTGGACCGTGATACCTACGAGCGGGTACAGCGCATGGGGGTACACCGCTTTGCATCGCAGGTGATTTTGAGCTTTGACGAGGTGCAGCCCTTGCTTCAACGCTGGCCCGTGGGGCAATCGCGCACCGTGCGGGAACTCATCGAGGGCACCTCAGGCGAGCAGCGAACGCGACTGCACCGCGCTGTTCTCTGGTTTATGAAGGTGGGCTGGGCTCAACGGGGCTGAGAAACCCCGATTTGATCAGCCATCCCACCTGCGCCCACACGGCATCGGTGGTGGGAATGACGCCCGCGCCCGGAGCGTGACCCCCTGCCAGGCTTATCAGGCTGACCCCTCGCGGATTCGCCTTCACGCCACGCAACAGGGCCAGCAACTGCGCCGCCGGCAATCGGTCTCGCAGCCCTTGGTAGACCGGTCGCTCCAGGTGGCGCTGTAGCGACTGTTCCCATGCGGAACTGACTCCCTGAGCGGCCGGCCCCAACTTCAGGCGCATGGCCTCGTGCAGGGTGGACGAGGGGTAGTGGGCAAAGAGGTGAAAAGGGTCACTGCGGCGAGGGTGCCTGCAGCCGGCGAGATGGGAAGTGGCTGACTCAGACGGCGTCCAGTCCGCAGGCGCTGTGCCGCTGGACCTCGCTTCTTGGCGCTGCGCCGCCAATTGAGCAAACAACTCCTGGTACTGAGGAATGAGCGCCTTCCAATCGTATCGGGTGCGCGCATGTTCTCGTCCCTGCTCCCCCATGAGACGACGCTGGGTGGGATCTCGGGCCAATCGCTCGTAGGCGGCGGCTGCCTGGGCCACGTCAATGCCGATCATGGCACTGGCACGATTGACATACTCGGCATAGCTCATCATCAGATCAGCATGGGTGTCGATCAACCCCATTCCTTGTCCTGCCGGTGGGTGCCACGTGGTGATGCGGTAACCGTCCACACCTTCGCGTACCGAGTCGCGATAGCCGTCGTAGTCGCTGACCACCACTGGCAGACCCGCTGCCATGGCCTCAATGGGGGTTAGGCCGAAGGTCTCCTGGATGTTGTCCACCAGGCTGGTGAACAGATCGGCCGCATGCCACACCCCCTCGCGCACCTCACTTTGGCGGCCGTCTTCCACCACCACCCGCACACTGGGACACGCCTGAGCGATGCCCTCGCGCACTGTCTTCTCGTCCCATTCACTGGCAAACCAACCGGCCAGCACCAGAACCAAGCCCGGCAGACCGTCTTGTTGCAGGTTTCGGGAGGCCAACTCCAAGGCATCGAAGGTGGGAAACAAGTTGGCCTTGGTGCGAAGATCGAGTCGACCGACGTACAGCACGCACACCTGATCGTCGCCAAGGCGCCAACGCTGGCGCCAATGCAGACGACGCCTGAGACGCTCCTGGGGTTCAGGGGTCATTCGCTGCCAATCTACGCCCAACGGCAACACCGGCAGCTGCGGCATTCGAATCTGCGTGGCGCCCAAATGTTCTCGCAGCCACCGCGCCTCATCTTCGAGCAAGCGATGCACCATAGTGCGAACTGAGGGACTGGGGCAAATCTGCGCATCCCAGGGGTACACCGGCGCGATGAGCATATTGGCCAAGCCGTCTTGAATCGGCTGCTCACACGTGGTGTGGGTCATGCCCACCAAGCTGAAATCGGTGGCCCGGCACAGGGGATCACGACGCCGGATCCAGGCCATATCGGCCACCTGCGGGCCAGGCAGGAAGGCCGTACCGATGCCGCTGACGCGATGGATCTGGTTTTGCGCAATCCATCGGTACACCGGTGGCGACTCGGCCGGTTTGCCCAGGACGCCTTCTCCTATGCGGGCAAAGACTTGCGCCTCTTCACGGTAGCGAGCCAGGCACCAGAATTCCCGATGGCCACTGTGCTGGAACCACGAGGTGAGAAACCCCTCGTTGGCCGACTGCCGGCCCATGAGTGTCTTGCCCGCAGTGGAGTAGCTGTCTTTGGCCGGCACCCGGATGACGCAATTGAGGGCCGAGGCGTCGGCTGGCTTGTGGGTGTGAACCACCGGGGAGGCGAGGGCGGGGGCGTCCCACTTATCACAAAACAACCGGTGCGCTTCGGCCCAGGGCTTGGAGCCAAATCGGCCTCGGCTTTCGTGGACGATGCTCAGGGCAAAGGTGCCCAGGCGCAGACCCATGCGGTCGGCCTGCATGCAAAAGTCTGCGTCGTAGCCATGAAAGGCAAATTGCTCGTCAAAGCGCAGTCCCGTTCTTGCCAAAGTGCGGCTGTCGATGGCCAAGAAAACGCCGTCCAGCAGCTTGCAGGCGCGCGGCACGTCACCGTAGTGGCTGAGATTGGCAGCAGGGTAGCCGCTGCCATGACCCACAGCGCCACTGAAGTGCGAGGGGTCGTCGCGTTGAGGCTGTCCATCGGCCATGATCCAACTGGCCTGTCCCGACATGCGGCGGACATTGCCCGCCAGCCCAACCAGATCAAAACGCTGCAGGGCCTCCCGTACGCGTAGACCCCAGTGGTAATCGGTGATCAGTACGTCGTCGTGCATGAACACCAACACAGCGGGCTCGCCACGTGCTTTGTCGATGGCTTCGTTGTAAACGGACGAAAGCCCGCGCTCGTTTTGGGCAAACAAGAGCAGTTGGGCGGGCGAGACCGAGCGCGCGTAGTGCAGGCTGCGTCCCGTGGCAGACTCGCGCGTGAATTGGTCTCGGGTCATGCGCGTGGCGCACACCACGCGTATGGGCAAAGCGGAGCTCACCCTCACATGGTAACGGCTGGCTCAACCGATGAGCCGACTGTCAACTTTTTCGAACTGAACACATGTCTACTGTCGTTGGCGTTCTCACTTCCACCGATGTGATCATCGGAACCGACACCCTGCTCATGCAAGGCGAAACCCGCTTGTCTCATCGCTATGGGCACAACCCCAAGAAGCGGCCCGATGATGCCTACGAAGGCAATCACATCTCTGCTCTGGTGGCCACTGGCACGGGGCGCCCTTATGCGTTGGGGGCGATGTATGTGGCTTGGACGTCGCGGCAGCCTCAGCCCTCGGCACTGACGGTGGCACGCAGCGGGCTGCAGGCGGCCATGGAGTTTGACCGGGCCACAGGGGGCGCGATGCGCCTGTTTCGATTTGAGCGGGGCTCCCGACAAGGGCCTGAAGAGGTGGGGCAGGGATGACCGAGTCTGGGGGTGAACCCTCCCAACCCTCCGCATTGACCCGATCCACCTTGGGCGATGTGCTCCATTGGCTGCAGGACGAAAAACTCCCGCACCGGCAACGTCTGGAGAGATCTTTGCGCCGTTTGGCAAGGTGGCGGCAGCAGATATTGCTCAATACCTACCGTGCCAAGCACGGGTCGGTGGTGTTTTCAGGCCCGTTTGAGGGTATGGTCTACCACCAAGCCACCGAGGGTGCCACGCTGCCTCGATTACTTGGGTGCTACGAGGCCGAGTTACACCCCTTTTTCGAGCAATTGAAGACTCGCGAGTACTCCACTATCGTGGACATTGGATGCGCCGAGGGGTACTATGCCGTCGGCTTGGCTCGATGGCTGCCTGGTGTACAGGTGCTGGCTCACGACATTGACGCTGCCGCACGTGAGTCGTGTGTGGCCTTGGCTCGAGAAAATGGCGTGGCTGATCGCGTTAGCGTAGGGGGAGAATTTGCGGGAGAAACCTTCGCATCTCTGCCGTCTTCTCGCGCCTTGGTGGTGTGCGACATTGAGGGGGCGGAATTCGATTTATTAGATCCCCAGCGTTACAGGGGCCTTGAACGCCTCGATTTTCTGGTGGAAGTGCACGAGTGTTTTCGACCGGGTTTGGTCCAGGTCATCGAATCTCGTTTTGCCGCCTCTCACGCCATTGAATGGCGCTGGCAATCGGTGCAGGCCCCCCGAAATTTACCTCCCTGGGTGTCAACGCTTTCACACCTGGATCAAATCCTTTGCACTTGGGAGTGGCGCGCTGGGCCCACGCCGTGGGCGATCCTGACGGCGAGAAATGTCGCCTCGGGTGGCACATAAACCCAGAAAATTCAGGGGCTTTGTCTACGCCTCAGGAAAGATTCCCGACTCGGGAAAACAATATGTAAAGAATTGTGTTGGTTCGCCTAAACTTCGAGGTTAAAGGCGGATATCCGCATCTCAAAATTTCCCACTCTTTGGAGTTCAAATGCACAAGTTGTCTAAGATTGCCTACGCTGCCGCACTAGCGGTAACGGGTCTGTCGGCGGTGGCGCAAACCTCAGGGCAACCTGAGCGCGTGGAGGTTACCGGCTCTCGTATTCGTCAAATCGAGACGGAGACGGCCCAGCCCATCCTCAAGATTACGGCGGAAGATATTGAGAAGACAGGTTTGGTGACGGTGGGTGATATCGTCAACCAGTTGACCTCAGCAGGAACTCCGGCTTTTTCCAAGGGTGCTGTGCTGACTTCCAATCGTGAGCAGGGCGGTCAGTTCTTGAACTTGCGCGGCTTGGGTGCCCAGCGTCTGTTGGTGCTGGTCAACGGCAAGCGTTGGAGCCAATCCGTGGGTGGCTACACCGACCTGTCCACCATTCCAGCCTCCATGGTGGAGCGCATGGAAATCCTAAAGGATGGCGCCTCTTCGATTTACGGTTCAGACGCCATTGCAGGTGTGGTGAACTTTATTCTCAAGAAGGGAATGAACGGCGGTGAGGTCAGCGTCTACGCTGGCCAAAACGAGTTGGGCGATGGCACAGCATCTGATTTCAAACTGAGCTACGGTGCCAGCACCAACAAATCTTCAGTAATGTTTGCCTTCACCTACAGCAAGGTTGATCCCGTATTTGCCAGTTCTCGGGAAGCGACAAAGTATCAATACGGCCCGAACAACAAGACGGCTGCATTGGGCGGCGGTCCTTGGGGCCGTATTCGTCCTGCCACTACATCTGGAACAGCAGCATCCTCTACTTCAGCGGGATACTTTGACCTGGTGTTGAACCACACAGGCGCATACGATGGAGTAGGCACCGGGTCTGACTCTCGTGATAAGGCGAACTATCACACTTATGCCGGGTCGCCCAATGACCTGTACAACTCGTCGCAAGACATGATGTTCAACATGGGCTCGGAGATGAAGTCGATCTTCACCCGAGGCACCCTAGACCTCACCAAGGACATTCGCCTGTCAAGCACGGCCATGTACGCCGATCGGTCATCGGCAAGGCAGCTGGCCGGCTATCCGCTTCAAACTGGTGCTCAGTCGGGATACCCGGTGGTCATCGACAAGGATAGCTACTACAACCCTTATGGAAACCAGGGCGTAGGTATTGCGGCGGGAGCTGGTATTGACTTGTTCTTCAATCGTCGCACTATCGAAATTCCCCGCGTGACGAACAACACCAACCGCACCTTCCACATGGACGCGGCTTTGGAAGGTGAATTCTCGCTGGCCAAGCGGCCCATGAGCTGGTCGCTGGGCATCAACTACAGCTCGGTGCAGGGCGACACGCTGAATACCGGTAACGCCAACCTGGTGAATTTGAAGAAAGCGCTGGGCCCAAGCTTCAAGAACGCCTCGGGTGAGGTGCTGTGCGGAAGACCTGGTGCAATCGTGGCAGATTGCGTACCGTTCGATATCCTAGGTGGTCCTTCGGCGTCCACCGCCAAGGCGCTGGCGTATATCAACCACACCGGTATAGCCAGTTATGGCTCTACGGTGCGTAGCTACCACGCCGATTTGAGCGGTGAGATTTTCTCTTTGCCAGCTGGAATCGTCGGCTTTGCCGCAGGATTGGAGAGCCGTGAAGTGACTGGCTACGACCGCCCCGGTGCGATGGAGCAGGCCAATCTCACCTCGGATCTGGCCGGTCGAGCCACCATTGGCGACTACAAGGTCAACGAAGGCTATTTGGAACTCAACATCCCGTTGCTCAAGAAGATGCGGTTTGCCCAAGACCTGAGTGTCAACGTGGCATCTCGGTATTCCGATTACAGCAACTTCGGCGAAACCACCAACAGCAAGGCCAGCCTGACCTACCGTCCGATCAAGGATGTGTTGATCCGCGGCACCTATGCCCAGGGTTTCCGCGCCCCCACGCTGGGTGACATTGCAGGTGGTGGCTCGCAGTCTTTTGATACCTACCTCGACCCCTGTGACAGCGCCTTTGGCTCAGCGGCCACCAACACCACGACGGCGCAGCGCTGCCAAGCCGCGGGTGTACCGGCCAACTTCCGTCAAAAGAACCAGGCTGGAAATCCGGTTCCAGGTGCTGGTGGCGGGCAGACGCCCTTCCCGTTCCAGGCTGGCGCGGGTAATCAGTATCTGCAGCCTGAAACGGCCGTCACCAAGACAGTGGGCCTGGTGTTCAGCCCCAGCGCTTTGCCTGGTTTCAACGCAGCGATCGACTGGTACTCGATTTCCATCGACAACCGTATTACGGCAGTGTCGGCAGGCTACATCTTGGGTCAGTGCTATGTGGAAGGGGTCACGTCCTTCTGTGGACTGATTGGTCGCGATGCCTCGGGCCAGGTCAATGACCTTCGCCGCGGCAACGCCAACCTCGGCCAAGTGAAGACTGAGGGTGTCGATTTAAGCTGGAGCTACATCTTCCCGGCCAACAAGTTCGGTCGATTCAATGTGCGTCAGGACATTACCTACATGTCTGCATATGCCATCAAGTCAACCGCCACGGCCAACTGGGTCTATTACGAAGGCGAGTGGGGCACCCCTCGCTTCAAGACCAATGTGAATGTGGGCTGGAGTCAAGGCAATTGGAGCGCCAACCTGGGTACTCGCTACACGGCACCTCAACAAACTTCGTGCTGGAGTGTGTCCCAGGCCATTGATTGCAGCAATCCCACGGATCGCCGTACCTCGGGTAGTTTGGGCTACAACGCCATTAGCTCGCTTTACCACGACCTGAGCGTCGCCTACAAGACGCCCTGGAAGGGTGAGTTGCGCGTGGGTGCCAACAATGTGTTGGGCACCAAGCCGACGATCAACTACAGCGCCAACGGTACGGCGTCGGCGTCCTCCGTTGACCCCGACCTGCCCATCGACCGTTTCTTCTACATCCGCTACAACCAGAAGTTCTGATTCGGTTGACTTCCTCCCGGATATCGCTATCTGGGAGGGCAGCACAAATAAAAGCGGCCCCTTGGGGCCGCTTTTTTCTCGCCCCGCTATTCGGTCGCGGGCAAACCGTCATATTCACGCAACACAGCCATGTCATACCGTAATGAGAACTAGGCAAGGCAAACGGCTAAACCCCTTGAAAAATAAGGGAAAAATGGAATTTCGAGATAGCACGATCTCGGCCCTAGGGTAAACCCTTGAATTTACCCCAAGCTCCAGTAGTGAAAGAATCGCACGAGGAATTTTCATAAGGAGCACTCCATGCTGAAGAAAACGTCGATTGCCACCGCGGTCTCCGCGGCGCTGGTAGCCGGGATGTGTCTGGGTTCTGTGGCCTACGCCCAGAGCTCAGAGGGTTCGCTGTTCGGGCGCGCCAATGCCGGAGCGGTGGTGACCATTACAGCCGTTGAAACGGGTACCACCCGCCAAACCACGGCAGCCAGTGACGGTTCCTTCAGTTTCTCGCGCCTGCCCCCTGGCAAGTACCGCGTCAGCAGCGCGGGTCAAACCCGTGAGGTTGACGTCTTGATCGGCTCGGGTACCGAGGTGGCCTTGCAAGCCACTGCTCGGGTGGAAGTGGTGGCCAGTCGTGCACGCTCCAGCATCGACGTCTCCACCGTTGAGTCCAACACCGTTTTCACACAAGCTGAAATTCAGGCTCTGCCTGTTGCCCGCAGCATTGAAGCCGTGGCCTTGCTGGCCCCCGGCACCGTCCGCGGAGACCCGGGCCTTGGAAGCGGTTCACTGCCGTCCTTCGGTGGCGCTTCGGTGGCGGAGAACGGCTACTACATCAACGGTTTTGATGTCACCAACATTCGCAATTTCCTGTCCTATGCCACGCTGCCATTCGATGCGATTGCCCAGCAGCAGATCAAGACGGGTGGCTACGGTGCCGAGTATGGGCGTTCGCTGGGTGGTGTGATCAGCTTGGTGACCAAGCGCGGTACCAACCAGTGGAAGTTTGGGGCGTCTGCCTATGCGGCCCCCAGTGCGCTGCGTGAGCCTGGCAAGGATGTGCTGGACAAGGAGGCGTCCCGCGCCGGTCAGTACTGGATCTTCCAAAGCGCAGACAAGGCCGAGCCTCTGAACTACAACCTGTACGGTGGCGGTCCCATCGTCAAGGACAAGCTGTTCATCTTCGCGCTGCTCGAGGGCCGCAACGACACCTCGTCGAGCTTCGGTCAAACCCAGAGTACGGCTTATAAGAACACCAAGCCCAATGGGATGATCAAGATCGACTTCACGCCCACCGACAAGCATGCGTTGGAGCTGACGGCGATTGAGAACAAGCGCAAGTACTCGCTGACCGATTACACCAACGCCAAGTCCTACAGCACCACGCACGACGGCGCTGGCGCCGTCAGTGAGGTCACTGGTGGTGGCGACGTCACCATCCTGAAGTACACCGGTTACCTGACCGATAAACTCACGGTCTCCGCGTTGGCAGGGCGGGTGAATGACTTCCGTGGCGTGATCACCGGAGCCCGCACTGCCGGTGCTGACTGCCCCACCGTTCTAGATGTCGATCTGTCGGATATTGGCTGCTGGACGCCGCCATTCCCGGGTATCGGTGGTCGTGACGCAACGGCGCCTCCGGACAAGGACACCCGCGATGCTTTCCGTCTGGACCTGGAATACACGCTGGGCAATCACACCATTCGCGCCGGTATTGACAACCAAAAGTTTGTCTCGGCCGAGGCGGGTGGTTCCGCATTCTCGGGTGGTATCTACTATCGCTACTACGTTGCTCCGGCAGCGGGGGTCAATTTGGCCGGGCAAGTGTTGGCAGGCGGAACGCCTTACGTTCGCGCCAGAGCCTACAACACCACCAGTGGATCCTATGTCGTTGAGAACTCTGCCGCGTACATTGAGGACAGCTGGCAGGTCTCCAAGAACGTTTTGTTGTACGCGGGTCTGCGTTCTGAGACCTTCAACAACAAAAACGGCGATGGAGAAAGCTTCGTCGAGCGCAAGAATCTGATGGCGCCTCGTTTGGGCGGCTCTTGGAATGTCAACGGCGACTCGTCGTTCAAGGTCTTTGCCAACGCTGGCCGGTATTTCATCCCGGTGGCCTCCAACACCAACATCCGGGCAACGCGCTCGGAGCTGTACACCCAGGTCTACTACACCTACAACGGCAAGGATTCTCGGACTCAGGCTCCCTTGAACCTGACCCAGGTGGGTACCCTGCAGTACCTGTTGGACGGTCGCTTGCCTGATCCCGGCACCGTGGCCGACACTCAGCTTCGGCCCATGAACCAGGATGAGTTCATCCTGGGATTCCAGCGCGCGGCCAAGCAAGGTTTTGTGTGGGGAGGCAAGGTCATCTCCCGCAAGATCAATGCAGGTATGGATGACTACTGCGATCACACCCGCGTTGCGGCTTGGTTGAAGGCCAATGTCAAATCGACATACTCTGACAACCTGGCACCTTGCATGCTGATGAATCCTGGTCAGGATCTGAACATCAAGGTTGACATCAACGGCGATGGTAATTTGGTAGATCAGCGTATCCCGGCAAGTGCCCTGGGTCTGGCTGCTTATACCCGGACCTACAACGCGATGCAGTTGACCCTGGAGCGTCCCTATGACGGCCGTTGGGGTATGCAGGCGTCTTACACCTATGCCAAGAGCAAGGGTACAGCTGAGGGCTACGTTCAATCGCAGCTCAATCAGGAAGACGCCGGCATTACGCAAGACTTCGACTTCGGCTCCTTCACGGATGGCGCAGACGGATATTTGCCCAATGATCGTCGCCACGTCTTCAAGCTCTTCGGCAACTTGGCGCTGACCCCCGAGGTGCGTTTGGGGGCGAACTTGACGGTGGCCTCTGGTCGTCCCTTGAGCTGTATCGGTTTCGTGCCGCCTACAGTGCCCGACTATGCTGGAGCCTCGGCGTACACGAGCGCCTCGGCTTACTACTGCTTGCAGAGCACCACCGAGGGTGCCAAGCTGGTACAGCGCGGGAGCGTGGGTCGCACACCTTGGACTAACCAGTTGGATCTGCAAGTTTCTTATCAACCCTCTTGGGCCAATAAGAAGCTGACGCTCCAGATGGATATCTTCAACATCTTCAACAACCAGGAAGTGGTGGAGCAAAACGAGGTTCGCGACTACAGCCGTGCCACCAGCGTGGGTGCACCCTACCAGTTGTCGGCCAACTACGGTCAGCCCACAGCGTTCCAAGGCTCGCGTTACGTGCGCCTTGCTGCTCGCTACGAGTTCTGATCAAAGGATCGATCAGCACAAAAAAGGGGCCTTCGGGCCCCTTTTGTTTTGTGGCTCAGCTTCAGGGTCTTGGTAATTTCAGGCGACTGCGGCCCTACCAGGATCCCATCACTTCGGCGCCAATCGAATCGCCCCATCCAGGCGGATCACCTCGCCGTTGAGCATGTCGTTTTCAAAGATATGCAGCGCCAATCGGGCGTAGTCTTGCGGCGTGCCCAGGCGGCTGGGGAAGGGCACGGCGGCGGCCAGGGCATCTTGCACCTCTTGCGGCATGCCAAACATCATGGGCGTGCCGAAGATGCCAGGCGCAATGGTCATGTTGCGTATGCCATTGCGAGCCAGGTCGCGGGCAATAGGAAGGGTCATGCCCACAATGCCGCCCTTGCTGGCCGAATAGGCGGCCTGGCCAATCTGGCCGTCGTAGGCGGCGACGCTGGCCGTGGAGATCAACACGCCGCGCTCGCCCGTAGATTCGGGTGGGTTCTTGGCCATGGCCTCGGCGGCCAGTCGAATCATGTTGAACGACCCGATCAAGTTGATGGTGACCGTCTTGGTGAAGATGGCCAGCGGGTGGGCGCCGTCTTTGCCCACGGTCTTGTTGGCCGTGGCAATACCGGCGCAATTGACCAAACCCATCAGCTTGCCCATGCCCACGGCGGCGTTCACTGCGGCCTGGGCATCGCCTTCTTGCGTCACATCACATTTGACGAAGGCACCGCCAATCTCCCGCGCCACCGCTTGGCCGCGCTCAACTTGCAAGTCGGCCACCACCACCTGGCCGCCTGCTGCCGCCAGTGCACGCGCGGTACCTTCACCCAGGCCCGATGCGCCTCCGGTGACGATGAAAACCTTGCCTCGAATATCCATGGGTCAATCTACCTTCGCGTTCTGTTCGTAAAGTGCCTGAGCCGGCTTGGTGTTCAGCCTTGCAGCGCGGCAATGGCGTCTGTTGTGATTTGTTCCACAGCCCCCAGGCCCGAGATGCGGGCATAGCGGGGAGCTTGCGCATCGCCCGTGCGCGACCAGGCGGCGTAGTACTCCACCAGCGGCCGGGTCTGGCTGTGATACACCGCCAAGCGCTTGAGCACGGTTTCTTCCTTGTCATCGTCACGCTGAATCAGGGGCTCGCCCGTGGCGTCGTCTTTTCCCTCTGCCTTGGGCGGATTGAACTTCACGTGATAAGTGCGCCCGGAAGCCACGTGCACCCGGCGCCCGCTCATGCGCTCCACAATGGCCGAGTCGGGCACATCAATCTCCAGCACCACATCAAGCTTGACGCCAGCCGCTTTCATGGCGTCGGCTTGCGGAATGGTGCGAGGAAAGCCGTCAAACAGGAAGCCACGGGCGCAATCGGCTTGGGTGATGCGCTCTTTGACCAGGCCGATGATGATGTCATCACTGACCAGGCCGCCGGAGTCCATTACCTTCTTGGCCGCAACGCCCAGCGGTGTGCCCGCCTTGACCGCCGCGCGCAGCATGTCGCCCGTGGAGATTTGCGGAATGCCAAACTTCTGGCAGATGTGGACCGCCTGGGTGCCTTTGCCCGCGCCTGGCGGGCCAAGAAGAATGAGCTTCATCGGTGCGACTCCTTCGCGTGAGGCGAATCAGGCTCAGATTATCACCGGCAGCCCCGGCCCGCGCAGAGGGCCCGGCAAAGCGACCTCGGGCTTACCCGAGGAGCCGCCTGACCCGCTCCAGGTCTTCGGGGGTGTCCACCCCGGCTGCGGGTGTCAGGTCCGTCACGTGCACGGCAATGCGATGCCCGTGCCACAGCACCCGCAGTTGTTCCAGGGCCTCGGTACGCTCCAGCGGGGCGGGCGAGAGTTCAGGAAACTGGCGCAAGAAGTCTGCCCGGTAGGCGTACAAGCCCACGTGGCGCAAGGCTGGCGGGTCCTGGGGCAAGTGTCCGGTCGGCGCATCGCGCCAACAGGGCAGGGGCGAGCGGCTGAAATAAAGCGCATGGCCCTGCGCATTGAGGACCACTTTGACCACATGTGGACTGCGATAGTCCTCCATTCGTTCGATGCGGTGGGCCACCGTGGACATGACGCAGTCGCGTTGGGCGGTGAGCGCTTGGGCGCAACGGACGATCAGTTCGGGCTCGATGAGGGGCTCATCGCCTTGCACATTCACCACGACCGCATCGCCTGTCAGACCCAGCATCTGGCAAGCCTGCGCCAATCGGTCACTGCCGCTGGCATGGTCCTCCCGTGTGAGCAGGGCGTTGATCCGGTGGGCCTGACACGCCTGCACGATCTCTGGGCTGTCGGCCGCCACCACCACCTGTTGAGCGCCGCTGGCCTGGGCCTGGCGGGCCACCCTCACCACCATGGGCAACCCCGCGATGTCGGCCAGCGGTTTGCGGGGCAGGCGTGTAGAGGCCAGCCGAGCCGGAATGAGAACCGTGAAGCTCACTCGGTAGGGGCCGTGACCAATCGGCCTTCAGCGTCTAGCGCCACGGCTTGCGCCTCCAACATCACCGGGATGCCATCGCGAATGGGAAACGCCAGGCGGTCTGCCGCGCAGCTCAGGTGCGACGGCCGCTCATCGGCATCGCGCAGCATTTGCAAAGGGCCCTTGCACACGGGGCACACGAGCAGTTGAATCAGTCGGGTATCCAGGGTCATGGGCAAGCAGTCAGACAGAGGGCCGATGAACCGATGCTGGAGCGGCCGCGCGGCGCAGCGTTGCCGCCAGGGTGTCCATCCAGACCTCGGGCAAGTGTAAGTCTAGCGTGACCACTTGCACCCGGGGGGCGACCGGGTCAGTCAAGCCGATCTTGACAGCGTCTTTTTCCGTCACCAACAACATGCCCTCGCCGCCAGGCCAGGCCATGTCGCTGGCACGGGCATGGTCACCCCGCGGGTGGGCCCGGTGTTGGATGCCCGCCTCGCCAAGCATGTCAAAAAAACGCTGAGGCGACGCAATGCCCGCCACCGCGTCGACCGGGTGCGCCCGACTGTGCCGGGCCAGCATGGCCAAGGACTCGGGCTGCGGTGCTTCGCCCGCTGCCCACTGGGCCAGGCCCAAGACCCCACTGAGGCGGCGCTCGGCACAGACGCCGGGCCAGTGGGTGCTGGCGGCGCTGGCGTTGTAGAGCACCCAGGTGTTTTCGGGTAGGGGGTTCCAGGGCACCTGGCGCAAGGGGCCGGCGGGCAGCATCCACCCATTGCCCAGGCCACGCTCGTCCATCACCACCACCTGGGCATCGCGATGCAGGCCCAGGTGCTGCAAGCCATCGTCACAGATCACCCCATCCACGCCGGGGTGGGCCCGCAGCAGCGCCTCCACGGCCGCAGGGCGGTCTATCCCGGCATATACCGGTACGTCCATGCCTTGCGCCCGCCGCGCCAGCAACACGGCTTCGTCGCCGTGCTGCGCTGCATCATCATGTGCGGTTACAGGCCGGGCATGGGTCAGACGTGCGCCATAGCCTCGGCAGACAATGCCTGGACGAAAGCCCCGCTGGCGCAAGGCCGCTGCGCAGGCCAGGGTGGTGGGCGTTTTACCTGCGCCTCCCACGATCCAGTTGCCCACCACCAGCACGGGCACGGCTGCCCGGTAGATGGGCCGTCGGCCCCGGGCATACGCCATTTGGCGTCGCCGCCACAGCCAGGCGTACAGCAGGCTCAATCCCGCCATCGGCCAGCCCCACAGCGGCAGGCGCTTTTGCCACCACAGTCGGGCCAAGAGCTGCTCGATCAAGGGATGCTGGGCGGTTGGGTGGTGAAGGCCAGACGAGCCAGTCCGCTTTGGCGAGCCGCATCCATGGCGGCGATCACCGATTGGTGCGTGGCCATGGCATCGGCCGCGATGACAACCGTTGCGTCTGTGGGCAGGGCTTGTGCCGCTTGGCGAAGTGCAGCGGCCAAAGCGGCGCTGTCTCGGCCTTCTACCGGTTGGCGATTGACGGAATAGCGCCCATCGCTGGCGATGGTCACCACGATGTCCTGGGGGCGCGGGGCCATCTCGTCGGCACGCGAGGTGGGCAACTGCACCTCCAGCTCGGTCAGGCGGGTAAAGGTGGTGGACAGCATCAAGAAGATCAGCACCACCAGCAGCACATCGATGAACGGGATCAGATTGATCTCGGTGTCATCCAGCGACTTGCGAGATCCGAAATTCATGGCGTCTGCGGGCAGCTCAGTCGCAGGGCCTGGTGGGCGGCCATTTCCAGTGCCAAACGCTGGTCCTCAATCACCCCGCGAAAGTACCGATGAAACAAGAGGGCTGGAATGGCCACGATCAACCCGAAGGCCGTGTTGTACAGAGCAATTGAAATCCCCTGGGCCAATTGCTGCGGATTGGCGCTCAATGTGCCCGGCGACTGCGCGGCAAAGATTTCGATCATGCCCACCACGGTTCCCAACAGTCCCATGAGCGGAGCAGCGGTGGCCACGGTGCCCAAGGCATTGAGGTGGCGCTCCATCTCGTGCACGGCGGCGCGACCGGCATTTTCAAAGGCCTCGCGCACCGCATTCAGCGAGGGCGCTGGTGAGCGGGCCGCCTCTTTGAGGCCTGCACTGATCACGCGCCCCAAAATGGAGCGTTCGGCCAGTTGGTCCAAATCGAGCGGGGCGGCACCACCCGTGCCCACCTTGCGGGCAATGACCAGCGCTGCCTTCAAATCGTCAGACGGTGCAATGCGCGATGGGCGCAAGCTCAACAGCCTCTCCACAATCAGGGCCAGGGCGAAAACCGAGGCAGCCAAAAGGGGCCAGATGGGCCAGCCGGCCGCTTGTATGATGGAAAACACAGAATTAGCGTTTCAAATGGTCACAAGGTAAGGGGGCGAATTTGATCGCCAACGCTTTGCATTATCTCTCGTGACGTGTGACGCGACCTCTTTCCACCGTCTGTGTGGATAAGTGTGTGTAAAAGCGATATTCAGGGCCTCAAACGCCGCGCCGTTATTGGGTTTTCATGAGTTTGCCGAATTTTTCAGCAGCGTCCGTACCCCCCACCACTGGGGAGGCATCTGCCAACACCTGGGCAGTGGCGGCCCTGGTCTTGGCCGTGGGCGATGCGCTGGCCGCTCGATTTGGCGAGGTGCGCGTTCGCGGTGAGCTTTCTGCGTTCAGTCGTGCTGCCAGTGGACACTGCTATTTCTCCTTGAAGGATGCGCAAGGGGAGTCGGCGCTGCTGCGCTGCGCCATGTTCAAGCGAAGTGCTGCGGCTTTGTCCTTTGTGCCTGCTGAGGGTCAGCAGGTGGAGGTGGTGGGGCGGCTGAACGTCTACGAGCCCCGAGGCGATTTGCAGCTGGTGGTGGAGTCCATGCGGCGCCTGGGTGAGGGAGCGTTGTATGAGGAGTTTTTGCGACTGAAGGCCCAGATGGCCGCGCGTGGATGGTTTGACAGCCAACGCAAGCGACCGATCGTGGCGCATCCCCGGCGTCTGGGACTGGTGACTTCCCTGGGGGCCGCGGCGTTGCACGATGTGTTGACCACGATCAGGCGGCGCGCACCCCACGTGGAGGTGGTGATCTACCCCAGCCTGGTGCAAGGCGATACCGCCCCCCCGGCATTGGTGCAGGCCCTGGGGTGGGCCAATGCCCGGCGCGAGGTAGACACGGTACTGCTGGTGCGCGGTGGCGGATCGCTGGAAGACCTGTGGGCCTTCAATGACGAGCGGGTGGTGCAGGCCGTGGTCGACAGTGCCTTGCCCGTGGTGTGTGGCGTGGGGCATGAGACCGACCTCACGCTGTGCGATTTGGCAGCCGATTTGCGCGCGGCCACGCCGACGGCTGCTGCCGAACTGGCTGTTACCGCGGCCGTTGACAACCTGCAGGCTTTGCAAAGTCTGCAGCGGGCGCTGGCTGTGGCCACCCAACGGCGTCTGGACCGCGAGGGCCAACGGCTGGACAGCCTGGCCTTGCGTTCGGGCAAGCCCGCTCGCTTGCTGGCGGCCCAGGTGGAGCGGCTCGATGCCTTGGGTTGGCGGTTGCGACAGGCGTTAGTCCAGGTGACCTCCTCACGTCGGCAAGCGTTGCACCCCTGGTGGCAACGGCTGCAACGGGGACTTAGCGTTCAGCAAGCAACAGCAGGGAAGCATTTGTGGGTCTTGTCTGAGCGCTTGGCAGCAGCCCATCCTCAGCATGTGTTGCAACGCGGCTATGCGTGGCTAGAAAACCCAGAGGGTCTGCCCCTAATGCGCGCTGTTCAAATCAAATCCGGCGAGGGGTTTCGCGCCGTGCTTCAGGATGGTGTTGTTCAGGCGCAGGCTCGAGAAATTTTGGTGTCACAAAGAGATCTCGCCCAGCCAGACCCTGAAGTGAAGACAAAGTGAGCCGGTGCAATCCACGCAGTGTCCCTATAATCACACAATCCGTTCCATAAGGGGGAAGTTATGGCGTCAATTTTTCAATCGCTTGGCCGAACAGTCATCGCCGGAATCGTGGTGTTGCTATTGTTGGTGTTTCTGGCGGGCGCCATTTCTGGAGCAGGTCCAGTCATCAATTACTCCTGGGGTACGTTCCTCATGCGCTGGCTGCATGTGGTGGCCGGGGTGATGTGGATTGGCTTGCTGTGGTATTTCAACTTTGTCCAGATTCCGTCCATGCCCAAGATTCCAGATGAGCAAAAGCCGGCTATTGGCAAGGTGATTGCACCCACGGCGCTCTTTTGGTTCCGCTACGCGGCGCTGGCAACTGTGGTGACGGGGGCCTTACTCGCCTGGATGAACGGTTACCTGATCAGAGCTTTGGGCCTGCAGGTCCCTTTCCACGCCATAGGGATTGGTATGTGGTTGGCCCTGGTGATGGCGTTTAACGTTTGGTTCATCATTTGGCCGAACCAGAAAAAGGCGCTAGGAATTGTGACGGTTGAACCCGATCAAAAGGCCAAGGCGGCCCGAACAGCCATGTTGACATCTCGGCTGAATACGATGCTATCTATCCCGATGTTGTACATGATGGTGGCTCAACAAAACGCGGGGCTGTAATTTTTTAAGGGGTGGGCTCCCGATCACCTCGTATTCATCGGGATGGGCCCGCCCCGTATTTTTGAGCCGGGCGTCATTCCTTTGCGAGTGAACCAACCTGCGTTCATCTCCAAAGCAAACCGAACCGGCTTGTCTGAGCAATGGGATTGCTCGGATCGTGGCTTCATCTCCGCCACATTCACGATGCTGCCGTCGTCTGCAATGTAGGCAATGCTCAGCGGCAGCAGGGTGTTTTTCATCCAAAAGCAACGCGGGGCCACCTCATCAAAAACAAACAGCATGCCCTCGTTGGGGCCCATCTCGGTGCGAAACATCATCCCCGTTTGCTGCTGCACGGGTGTGCGTGCCACTTCCGCCACAATCAGATGCATGCCAGCGGTCAGGCTGATGGTGGGTAGTCGGGGTTGAGGCCCGGTTTGCGCCACGGCCTGGCCAGCCAAACCACACGCCAGCGCCAACCAGGAGATCCGGCGCACAAGAGTCACAATCGCGGTCATGGTAGACAAGGGCGCAGTCAAGGGATCTCCCATTATCAACCCGCTGCCGCCGTCGAGCGAGGCGCAGCTGCCGCCAGAGTTTGCAGCCTGTACCCGTTGGCAGGGGCAGGGCGACGATCGTCGTGGGGTCACCACCTTGCAAGTCAGCGGGCTGGTGTGCGCCGCTTGTGCCCCCACGATCGAGAGGGCCCTCAGTCAGGTGCCAGGTGTGGAGTGGGCTCAGGTCAGCGGCTCCGCGCGGCGCGCGCAACTGCACTGGGACCCACGGCGTTGCAGCCCACCACAATGGGTGGCTGCCGTGCGCCGCGCTGGATACGGTCTTTACGCCGATGAGCCTCATTCGGCTCAAGCCCTGCGCACCCAGGAGCACCGCCACACCCTGTGGCGTTTGTTTGTCGCTGCCTTTTGCGCCATGCAGGTGATGATGCTGGCCACCCCCAGTTATGTGGCAGCCCCGGGAGAGTTGGCTGACGATTTGCGGCAATTGCTCAATTGGGCCAGTTGGGTGTTGAGTCTGCCGGTGATGTGGTTTTCAGGTGGGCCCTACCTCCTGGCGGCGTGGCGCAGTCTGCGTGCTCGCCACATCGGCATGGATGTGCCCGTGGCTCTGGCCCTGGGGGTGACCTTTCTGGGCAGTACGGTGGCGACCTTTGATCCCCATGGTGTCATGGGGCACGAGGTCTACTTTGACTCCCTGACCATGTTCCTGGCTTTTTTGTGGTTGGGGCGCTTCCTGGAGATGCGAAGCCGCCACCGCGCCGTGATGGCGCTGGAGGGTTTGAGTGCGCAGCTGCCCGATCATGCCTGGCGGGCCAGCGGCAGGGGAGAATTTGAGCGCGTGCGTGTGGCACAGCTGGTGTGCGGTGACGTGATTCGTGTGGCGCATGGTGAGGTGCTGCCGGTGGATGGAACACTGCTGGATGCGAGTGCTTTGGTAGAGGAGGCGGTACTCACGGGAGAGTCTCACCCGGTGCCTCGACAACTGGGGCATCCACTGTATGCCGGCAGCACCAATGTGGGCTGGCCGCTGCAACTGCGCGTGACCCAAAGCGGCACAGATACGCGCTACCACGCGGTGGTGGCCTTGATGCAAGAGGCGCTGAGCTTGCGGCCCCAGGTGATGAGGCAGGCTGATCGCTGGGCGGGCCCTTTTCTGTGGAGCGTATTGGTCTTGAGTGTTGCGGCCTCGCTGCTGTGGTGGTGGTGGGATCCCTCCAGGGCGCTGTGGGTGGGTGTGGCGGTGTTGGTGGTGACCTGTCCGTGCGCATTGTCATTGGCATTGCCTGCCACCTGGGTGGCAGCCGCGGGTACATTGGCGCAACGAGGCGTTTTATTGCGGCGGCTGGAGCTGTTAGAGGTGTTGCCTCGCGTGACCCATGTGATGCTGGATAAGACTGGAACGCTCACAGCAGCGCGCTCGGTGAGCGAGTTGCTGTGGTGTGATGAGGTGCAGCTGCCCATCGCTCAAGCGTGGACGCAGGCCCGGCAGCTGGCGCAGTGGTCCACACACCCGGTGTCGCTGTCGTTACTGGCCACTTCGATGGTGTCACCTGCGGAACACGCCGCGCCTGCGACTGCGCCCATAGACTCCTGGCACCAGGCACAAGAGGTGGCTGGCCAAGGCGTGATGGCCGTCGATGGGCAGGGCCGGCGGTGGACTCTGGGGTCTGGCGCAAATTTGCAGATGCCCGAGGCGGTCCCGCTGGCGGTGCGCGACACCGCTCGCGTATGGCTGGCCTGCGATGGACACGCGCTGGCCGCGTGGCAGATGGTGGAACAACTCAAGCCGCAGGCGGGCGCGGTCGTGCGCGAGTTGCAGGCCCAGGGCATCGAGGTGAGTCTCGTATCGGGAGACCACGCCGCACGGGTGGCTGCGCTGGCCCGAGCGCTGAGCATCACGCAGATACACGCCGAAGCAAGTCCCCAGGATAAGCTGCGTCTGTTGCGCCGTCACCAGGCAGCGGGTCAAGTGGTCTGCGCAGTGGGCGATGGGGTAAACGATGCGCCCGTGTTAGCAGCAGCTGATGTCTCGCTGGCCATGGGCGAGGGCAGCGACTCGGCCGCGCAAGGCGCCGATGCGGTGATCACATCGCAAGACCCTCTGGCGCTGCTGCACAGCCTGGCCGTGGCCAAAGCCACACGCCGCCTGGTGACGCAAAACCTCACCTGGGCCGTGATCTACAACCTCACGGCCATCCCATTGGCCCTGGTGGGGTGGCTACCGCCGTGGCTGGCGGGCCTGGGTATGGCTGCGAGTTCCTTGGCGGTGATGCTCAACGCGCAGCGTGTCAGTCAGGTTTCGTTCAGAAATGCTGCAGATCCTGCCTAGACCGTGGACATTTTGTATCTGCTCATCCCTTTATCTGCCTTGGTGGTGCTGGCCTTGATCGCCCTATTTGGATGGGCGGTGTTTTCGGGCCAGTTTGAACATCTTGAAAAGCAAGGTCAGCAGCCTTTGCAGCCCGATTGGCCTGCACTTGATGAAGATCAAGGTACTCCAAGGAGCCCGCCCGAATAATTTTGAGCGTGAAAAACGACCCGACGGCAGGAGGCCGCCACTCATGAGTATCCAAGCACAGGGTCCGCTGCACGCTACGACACATTACGCCGACGCCGTGGTGCGCCTGTTTGCTCTGGCTGCCGTGCTCTGGGGCGTGGTGGGCATGCTGGTGGGGGTGATCATCGCCGCCCAATTGGCCTGGCCCGAACTGAATCTGGGCATCCCCTGGTTGAGCTACGGGCGCTTAAGACCGCTGCATACCAACGCGGTGATCTTTGCCTTTGGCGGTTGCGCTTTGTTTGCCACCTCTTATCACGTGGTGCAGCGCACCTCGCAGGTGCGTCTGTTCATGCCTGGTTTGGCCATGTTCACCTTCATTGGCTGGCAGTTGGTGATTGTGTTGGCGGCCATTTCGCTCCCCCTCGGAATCACCAGCGGAAAAGAGTACGCCGAGCTTGAGTGGCCCATTGACCTCCTGATTGCCGTGGTGTGGGTAGCCTATGCGGTGGTGTTTTTCGGAACGGTAGGCACTCGCCAGGTTCGCCATATCTATGTGGCCAACTGGTTTTTTGGCGCCTTCATCCTGGCCGTGGCGCTGCTGCATATTGTCAATAGCGCTGCCATCCCGGTGTCTCTGACCAAAAGCTACTCGGTCTACGCAGGCGTGCAAGATGCCATGGTGCAGTGGTGGTATGGACACAATGCCGTAGGCTTTTTCCTCACGGCGGGGTTTCTCGGGATGATGTACTACTACATTCCCAAGCAGGCCGAGCGCCCGGTGTACAGCTACCGCTTGTCCATTGTTCACTTTTGGGCGCTGATCTTCACCTACATGTGGGCAGGTCCACATCACCTGCACTACACGGCGCTGCCCGATTGGGCGCAGTCGATC
>CAYNSW010000023.1:0-46142 GCA_964400135.1 uncultured Rubrivivax sp.
CAACGCCGCCTACCCGGCCGTGGATGGCAGACGCAACGTCCTGGCCCGCCAGGCAGGGCGGCGAATCGTGCAGATGGTGCACGACGATCTCACCATCTCCAAGGTGCTCACCCGAGAGGCCTTTGAAAACGCCATCCGCACCCTGGCGGCCATAGGCGGCAGCACCAATGCCGTCATCCACCTCATCGCGATAGCGGGACGCCTGGGGGTGAAGCTCACAGTAGACGATTTCGAGCGCCTGGGCAGCGACTTGCCCTGCCTGGTCAACCTGCAGCCCAGCGGCCAGTATCTGATGGAAGACTTTTGCTACGCCGGCGGCCTGCCCGTGGTGATGAAGGAAATCGCCCACCTGCTGCACACCGACCCCATCACTGTCAGCGGCCACACGGTGGGTGAGAACATCGCCTCGGCCGAAAACTTCAACCCCGACGTCATCCGGCCGTTCAACACGCCCTTCAAGGAAAAAGCGGGCATTGCCATCTTGCGCGGTAACCTCGCCCCGCGCGGGGCGGTGATCAAGCCCAGCGCGGCCACGCCCGCGCTCATGCAACACACCGGCAAGGCCGTGGTCTTTGAAGACAGCGAAGATTTTCACCGCCGCATCGATGACGAGAATCTCGAAGTGGACGAAACCTGCATCCTGGTGCTCAAGAATTGCGGCCCCAAGGGCTACCCCGGAATGGCAGAGGTGGGCAATATGCCCCTGCCGCCCAAGGTGCTGCGCAAGGGCATCACCGACATGGTGCGCATCAGCGACGCGCGCATGAGCGGCACGGCCTACGGCACCGTGGTGCTGCACACCACCCCCGAGGCGGCCGCCGGCGGGCCGTTGGCGCTGGTGCAAAGCGGCGACCTCATCACCTTGGATGTGGCGCAGCGCAAGCTCCATCTGCATGTGAGCGATGAAGAGCTCGCGCGCCGGCAAGCGTCGTGGAAGCCGCCGCAGCCCCCGCTGCAAAGCGGCTATTGGAAGCTTTACATCGATCATGTGCTGCAAGCTGACGAAGGCGCCGATTTGGATTTCCTGCGCGGCCAGCGCGGCGCGTTTGTGCCCAAGGACAATCACTAAGGCCTACAGCGCCCAGCGGCCCGATTGCTCACCCCCACTCGGAGAGGACCATGGCCCCCGATCCATTGACCGAGCGACTGCTCAAGCTTTATGCCAGTGCGGTGCACGACGTGCTGCGTGCCATGGGCCACCACGCGGTGGTGCTGCCACGCGAAATCCGCCCGCTGGACCCCACCTTGAAGCTGGCCGGGCCGGTGTGGACCTGCTCGGGGCGGTTGGATCAAACCAAGACCCGCCATGACAGCTTGCTGGGCTGGACCACGCTGTTATCGCGCGCGCCCGCTGCCCACGTGGTGGTGTGCCAACCCCACAACGATGTGATCGCGCTCATGGGCGAGTTGAGCGCCGAGACCTTGAAAAACAAGGGCGTGCTGGGCTATGTGGTCGATGGTGGATGCCGCGACACCGACTTCATCCTGGAGTTGGGGTTTCCTGTGTTCCACTCGTTTTTCACGCCCAGCGACGTGGTGGGCCGCTGGGTGCCCGATATCGAGCGCTTTGGGCAACCCGTCACCCTCGGGGCGGTGACGGTGTGCACGGGCGACTACCTCATTGGCGATCGCGATGGGGTGGTCGTGATTCCGCGCGACATCGCCGAGGAAGTGGTGAGCCGCACCGAGGAAGTGGCCTCGACGGAAAACCAGGTGCGCAACGCCATTCGTGGCGGCATGGATCCGGTGGACGCCTACCTCCAGCACGGCAAATTCTGAGCACGACCCTGCCGATATGATCGTCTGGCTCGGCCACACCACTCCTTTGACCTCTATCACGACGGGATATCTCTGCCATGACCCCTATTGCAATCGTCACCGGCGCCGGATCGGGCATCGGCAAGGCCTGCGCGCAAGCGCTGGTCCAAGAAGGATGGACGGTGGTGTTCGCCGGACGCCGACTGCAAACCCTGGAGTCGGCCATTGCCGAGATGCCAGACCCTGCACAACGCGCCGTGGCCATCGCCTGCGACGTGGGTCAGGAAGCCTCTGTCAACGCCTTGTTTGATCAAGTCCAGCAACGCTGGGGACGCCTGGATCTGCTGTTCAACAACGCCGGCATCTCGCCCAAGGCCACCACGCCCGATGAATTGCCGGGCGATGTCTGGCGCCAGTGCGTGGACACCAACCTCAACGGCATGTTCTATTGCCTCTCGGCGGCATTTCGCATGATGCGCCACCAAAACCCGATGGGCGGGCGCATCATCAACAACGGCTCCATCTCGGCCTCGGCTCCCCGCCCAGGCTCCATCGCCTACACGGCCACCAAACACGCCGTCTCGGGCCTGACCAAGACCGCATCGCTCGACGGCCGAGCCTTTGACATCGCCGTGGGACAGATCGATATTGGCAACGTTGCCAGCGAGATGACCGCCAAGATGGTCCAAGGCGTTGCGCAAGCCGATGGCAGCATCCGAGCGGAGCCCCGCATGGACATGGCCGCCGTGGTCTCCACCTTCATGGCCATGGCGCGGCTGCCGCTGACGGCCAATGTGCTGTTCACCACAGTCATGGCCACCAAGATGCCCTTCGTGGGTCGCGGCTGAATCGGCGCCCCAGCGCCCACACCACTGCACGGGAGACAACGGCATGGCTCGAATCGGATTTGTAGGCGCCAGCGGCCTCATGGGCCACGGCATGGCCCGCAACCTGCTGGCCCACGGCCATGCGGTGCAATTGACCGTGCACCGCAACCGTGATCGCGTGCAAGACCTGCTCGATGGCGGCGCGACACAGGCCCACGACATGCCCTCGCTGGCCGCTGACAACGAGCTGCTCTTTTTGTGCGTCACGGGCTCACCCCAGGTGGAAGCCTGCGTGCTGGGCCCTCACGGTCTGCTGCAAGGCGCCAAGCCCCAAACGCTCATCGTGGACTGCTCCACCAGCGAGCCCGACTCCTCGGCCCGATTGCGCGCGGCCTGCGCTGAGCGCCAGGTGATCTTCGTGGATGCGCCCCTGTCACGCACACCCGTGGAAGCCGAGGCCGGCCGCCTCAATGTCATGGTGGGCGCCGAACCCGAAGTGTTTGAGTGCCTGCTGCCCGTGCTCAAGTGTTTCGCTGAAAACGTCTTCCACGTGGGCGGGCCTGGGGCCGGGCACACCATCAAGCTGCTCAACAACTTCATTGCCCAGGCGATCTGCACCGCCACCGCAGAGGCCTTCGCGGTGGGACAGCGCGCAGGGCTCGATCTCCAGGCGCTGGTCGATTTGATCTCGGTGGGGCCGGTCAACAGCGGGCTGTTTCAGGCCATGGCCAAGACCTTGCAAGGCCAAATGGACGGCTTGAAATTCGAGCTCGACAACGCCCGCAAGGATGTGCGCTACTACACCCACCTGGCCGAGGGCTTGGCCATTCCCACGGTGATGGGTGAGGCCGTGCACCAGTCGCTGTCGCTGGCCAGCGCGTTGGGCCACGGCCGAAAATTCGTGCCCTCCCTGGTCGAGGCGCAAGAGCAACTCAGCGGCGCCAGGATCATTCCGCGCTGATGTGCGAGACTGTTCACGTAACCGCCTCCTGGAGTGATTGCCCATGTCCCTAGCCTGTGTGATACACGCCGCACACGACCTGCGCCTGGAGCAGGAGACCCCGCGTGCGCTGGGTCCTCACGATGTCTTGCTGGGGTTGGGCGCTGGTGGCATCTGCGGCTCAGACCTGCACTACTACCAGGAGGGCCGTGTGGGCGCCTTCGTGGTGCGAGAGCCCCTGGTGCCCGGCCATGAGGCCTCGGGCATCGTGCAAGCCGTGGGCAGCGACGTCACGCGGGTGCGGCCCGGGCAAAAAGTGGCCATCAACCCCTCCCACCCGTGCGGACGCTGCGACTACTGCCGCGCCGGTCGCGGCAATCTGTGTCGCCATATGTTCTTCCTGGGCAGTGCCAGCGTTTTTCCTCATGCGCAGGGCATGTTCCGTGAGCGTTTCGTCATGGGCGAACGCCAGCTCACGCCCATTGACGAGCCCGAAATCTCCCTGGGTGAAATCGCCTGCGCCGAGCCCCTGTCCATCGGCTTGCACGCCATCCATCGCGCAGGGCCGGTTTTGGGCGAGACGGTGCTCATCACCGGCGGCGGCACCATCGGTTGCATGACCGTGCTGGCCGCGCGGTTGGCTGGCGCGGCCCACATCATCTGCTGCGATATCCAAGACCGTGCGCTGGAGATGGCGCGCAGCGTCGGTGCCGACCGCGTCATTCGCAGCGATCGCACCGAGGCGCAAGATCTGGCCGAGTTGGCGGAAGTGGCCATTGAAGCGGCTGGCAGCGCCGCCGCCTTGAAGACCTGCCTGGCAGCCGTCAAGCGTGGCGGACGCATCGTGCAGGTGGGCACCCTGCCGCCAGAGTTGCCCTTCCCTGCCAACAGCCTCATGGCGCGCGAACTCGACTACCGCGGCGCCTTTCGCGCCCACCTGGAGTTTGACTGGGCCGTGCAAGCCATCCGCACGCGCCGCGTGGACGTGCGCGGCTTGATCAGCGCGCAATTGCCCCTGGCCCGCTCGCGAGAAGCCTTTGACCTGGCCCTGGACAAGAGCAAGAGCACCAAGGTTCAAATCGTGGCCGAGGCCTGAGACGCAGGCGTGCCTCCTACCGACATCAGAAAGGACGCTGGATCATGACAGGCAGACTCGCAGGCAAGACCGCCTTCGTCACCGCAGCCGGCCAAGGGATTGGCCGGGCTACCGCCGAAGCCTTCGCGCGCGAAGGGGCCCATGTCATCGCCACTGACTTGAACACCGATCTGCTGGCACCGCTCATAGGGCAAAGTGCCTACACCGTAGAGCGTCTCGATGCCCTGGATGCGCAGGCCATTGCGCAGGCGGCTCAACGGCATCCTCAGGTGGACATCCTGTTCAACGCCGCAGGCTACGTGCACCACAACACCGTGCTCGATTGCACCGAAGACCAGTGGGACATGGCCATGAATTTGAACGTGCGCTCGATGTTTCGCACCATCCGGGCCTTCTTGCCTCAGATGCTCGCGCGTGGCCAGGGTTCGATCATCAACGTATCCTCAGGCGCCAGCAGCATCAAGGCCGCCGCCAACCGCTTCGTGTATGGCACCAGCAAGGCCGCCGTGATCGGTCTGACCAAGTCGGTGGCCATGGACTACATCAAAAGTGGCGTTCGCTGCAACGCGATATGCCCCGGCACGGTGGAGTCGCCCTCTTTGCGTGATCGCATGAGCGCTCTGTCGGCCAGCAGTGGCAAGACGCTGCAAGAGGTAGAGGCCATGTTCGTCTCGCGCCAACCCATGGGGCGACTGGGCACCACCGAGGAAATTGCCGCAGCTGCGGTGTATCTGGCCAGTGACGACGCGCGGTTTGTCTCGGGCACGCAGCTGGTCATCGACGGCGGCTGGACACTTTGATCTAGAAAAGGAAGCACTCCCATGAAACTCCTGCGCCATGGCCCCAAAGGCCACATCCGCCCTGCCGTACTCGATGCCCAGGGACAGGCCCGCGATCTCTCGGCACTCATGCCCGACATCACCCCAGCCACGCTCTCACCCCAGGGCCTGGCGGCCTTGCGCAGCGTCGACCTCAAGACCTTGCCCGTGGTCTCACCCGGCACCTTGCAGGTGCCTTGGTCGGGCATGGGCAAGTTCGTGTGCATTGGCTTGAATTACGCCGATCACGCCGCCGAATCCAACCTGCCCATCCCCAAAGAGCCCATCGTGTTCATGAAGCCCACCAGTTGCGCTGTGGGCTGCAACCATGCGGTGGTGCTGCCTCAGGGCTCGGTCAAGACCGACTGGGAGGTGGAACTTGGCGTGGTCATCGGCACCACGGCCCGCTACGTGAGCGAAGACGACGCCCTGGCACACGTGGCCGGGTACTGCGTGGTCAACGATGTGTCCGAGCGCGAGTATCAAATTGAGCGTGGCGGCACCTGGGACAAGGGCAAAGGGTGTGACACCTTCGGACCGATAGGCCCCTGGCTCGTCACGGCCGACGAGGTGGGCGACCCGCAAGCGCTGTCGATGTGGCTCGATGTCAATGGCAAACGCTACCAAACCGGCAGCACCAAGACCATGATCTTTGGTGTCAAGCAGCTGGTGTCTTATGTCAGCCGCTTCATGACGCTGTACCCCGGAGACCTCATCACCACGGGCACCCCGCCGGGTGTGGGCATGGGCGTCAAGCCCCATCCGGTCTATCTCCAAGACGGGGACGTCATGCGACTGGGGGTCGACAAGCTCGGTGAGCAACGCCAAGCCGTGCACGCGTGGAACCCGGCGCTCATCGACGATTGATGGGCCGGCGGTCTGCGGCACTGCGCGCGTGAGTTCATCGCCCACTCTTCGCATCCACCCCCACGACAACGTCGTCATCGCGCGGCGTCAACTGCTGGGGGGTACGGTGCTGCCCGAAGAAGGCGTGACGGCCGCTGGCCTGATTCCGCCTGGGCATAAGGTGGCCACCCGCGGTATTGCCCGCGGTGAACCCGTGCGCCGCTACAACCAGATCATTGGTGCGGCCACGCAAGACATTGCCCCCGGGCAACACGTGCACACCCACAACCTGGCCTTCAGCGACTTTGCGCGCGTGCACGAGCCGGGTTCGGCGGTGACCCCAACGGCTTATGTTGACTCACCACGAACCTTTCAGGGCATCGTCCGGGCAGACGGCCGGGTGGCCACGCGCAACTACATTGGCGTGCTCACCAGCGTGAACTGCTCGGCCACGGCCGCCCGGGCCATTGCCGATCATTTCCGCCGCGACATCCGCCCCCAGGCCCTTGCCGATTTTCCCCACGTCGACGGCGTGGTGGCCCTCACCCACGGCATGGGATGCGCCACGGCCAGCGACGGTGAAGAACTGCGCGTTCTGCGCCGCACGCTCGCAGGCTATGCCCGACATCCCAACTTCGCTGCCGTGGTGGTCATCGGCTTGGGCTGCGAAACCAACCAGATCCAGGGGCTGATCGCGCAAGAAGGGCTCAAAGAAGGGGCTGACCTTCACACCTTCAGCATCCAAGACACCGGGGGCACGGCCAAGACGGTGGCACGCGGCATTGCGCTGATCAACACCTTGCTGCCCCAGGCCAATCAGGTCAAGCGTCAGGCGGTGGGGGCTCACCACCTCACCGTCGGGCTGCAGTGCGGTGGCAGCGACGGTTACTCGGGCATCAGCGCCAACCCGGCGCTGGGCGCCGCTGTCGACCGCCTGGTGCGTCATGGCGGCACCGCCATCTTGTCGGAAACGCCGGAAATCTACGGCGGCGAGCATCTGCTCACGCGCCGCGCCGTCAGCCGGGAGGTGGCCGACAAGCTGTTGGCGCGCATCGCCTGGTGGGAGGCCTACACCGCGCGCAACGGCATGAAGATGGACAACAACCCCTCGGCGGGCAACAAAGCCGGCGGTCTGACCACCATTTTGGAAAAGAGCCTCGGGGCCATTGCCAAGAGCGGCACCACCAACCTGGTGGACGTGGTGGAGTTTGCCCAAGCCGTGACGGCGCGGGGCTTTGTCTACATGGACACGCCCGGCTACGACCCTGTCTCGGCCACCGGTCAGGTCGCCGGCGGCGCCAACCTGATTTGCTTCACCACAGGGCGGGGCTCGGCCTATGGCTGCGCCCCCAGTCCCTCGCTGAAGCTGTCAACGAACACGGCACTGTGGCACAAGCAGCAAGAAGATATCGACATCGACTGCGGCACCATCATCGATGCGCTGGAGTCTGTGGATGAGGTGGGCGAGCGCATCTTTGAGCTCATGCTGCAAACGGCCTCTGGCCGCACCACCAAGAGCGAACAACACGGCTACGGGCAAAACGAGTTTGTTCCCTGGCAACTCGGTGCCGTGATGTGAGTGGTCTCAGCCGTGGGGCGAGGCTTTGACAAACGCCCCGCCCTGGTACATCACGGCAGGATCGTGGGGATCTTGAGGCGCTGATCGGGCCAAGACCTCGCGGCGAAACTCCTCAGAGGAGTCTTGGGGCTCAAATCCGATGTGTCGGGCCAAGTGGTTGTCGTACCACAGCTCGCGATTGTTCGAAGCTCCATAGACGATGGTGTGTCCCACATCGGTCGCCCCCAGCGAGGCCACCACCAAGCGGTACAAATCGTCATAGCTCAACCAGGTGGAGAGCATGCGCCGATCCCGTGGCTGCGCAAACGAGGAGCCAATGCGCAGACTCACGGTCTCAATCCCCCATCGGTGCCAGTACATCTGTGCCACATCTTCGCCAAACGCCTTGGACAGGCCGTAAAAGCCATCGGGCCGCGGAGGTGATTGCGCATCAATGATCTGCCCCTGACGGTAAAAGCCCATCACGTGGTTGGAGCTGGCAAAGACGATACGCCGCACCTGGTGGATGCGCGCGGCTTCGTACAAATTCACCATGCCCACGACATTGGCCGCCAGGATGGGCGCCCAGGGCTGCTCCGTCGAGACACCACCCAGATGCACGATGGCCTGCACGCCCTGCACCATGCGCATGACCGCCTGGGCGTCTTGCAGATCGCCAGGCACGATTTCTTCATGCGCTTGCGCCTCGGGCGGCTGCAGCGGAGCGATGTCGCTGAGCCGCAAGACCCGGCAATGCGCAGCAAGGCGCGGGCGCAAGACGCAGCCCAAACCCCCTGCAGCGCCCGTGATCAGCAAGCGCTCGAAGACCGGTGTGCAACCGCTGGATCCGGCTTGGGTCATGTCACGCCCTAGCCGGCCTTGAAGCGCTGGGCCAGCGCTGTGGCGCCGTCTCGCAGCAGCCCCTGATCAGACCCCACGGCCACGAATTGGCCGCCGGCCTGGATGAATTGCCGTGCAAGCGCATCGTCAAATGTCAGCACGCCCGGCGCTTTACCGCAAGCGCGGATGCGACGCATCGCCTCTTCAATGGCCGCCACCACCTGTGGGTGCTTGGGATTGCCCAGATGCCCCATATCGGCAGACAAGTCGCCCGGACCGATAAAGATGCCGTCCACACCGTCAACATTGGCGATGGCCTCGAGGTGGCGCAAGCCCTCCACCGTCTCCACCTGCAGCAACAAGCACAGCTCATCGGCGCAGCGCTTGGCGTAGTCGGGTATGCGCCCATATCCGCTGGCCCGCGGCGTTCCCGCATAGCCGCGCACCCCATGCGGGGGGTAGCGGGTGTAGGAGACCGCATGCCGTGCCTCCTGTTCATTTTGGATGTAGGGCACGATCAGGGTCTGGGCGCCAATGTCCAGCAGCCGCTTGAAGGTCACCATGTCGTTCCAGGGTGGTCGCACCACCGGCATGGTGGGGCTGTCTTTCATCGACTGCAGCTGACTGAGGATGTCGGGCAACTCATTGGGCGAGTGCTCCATGTCCAAGACCATCCAGTCAAAGCCGCATTGACCCAGCACCTCGCTGGTGATGGGGCTGCTCAGGTGAGACCACAAGCCAATTTGCGTGCGCCCCTCGCGCAAGGCTCGCTTGAAGTGATTGACGGGCAGCTCCATGGGGTCTCCTTGGCGTTGAAGGTGAAGTCAGTTTCGGATCATGCAGGGCTGTTTGGGGTGAAAAGTCCACCCCGGGATGAGGTATTGCATGGCCACCGCGTCATCGCGCGCGCCCAGCCCATGGGCCAGGTACAGCTCGTGCGCCCGCATCACGGCCTGCATGTCCAATTTGACGCCCAGTCCCGGGGCTTGAGGCACTTGCACCGCCCCCTTGCGTATCTGCAGCGGCTCCTCGGTCAGGAACTGGCCGTCTTGCCAGATCCAGTGGGTGTCGATGGCTGTCACGCGCCCGGGGGCTGCCGCGGCACAGTGCGTGAACATGGCGAGCGACACATCAAAGTGGTTGTTGGAGTGTGACCCCCAGGTCAGGCCGTGCATCTGGCACAGCTGCGCCACGCGCACCGAACCCTGCATCGTCCAAAAGTGCGGATCGGCCAGCGGGATGTCCACGGACTGCAAGGCGATGCTGTGGGCGAGCTCACGCCAGTCGGTGGCCACCATATTCGTGGCGGTGGGCAATCCCGTGGCGCGTCGAAACTCAGCCAGCACTTCCCTGCCGGAAAACCCGCCTTCCGCACCGCAAGGATCCTCGGCGTAGGCCAAGACGCCGCGCAGGTCTTGAAGCCAGCGCACGGCATCGTCCAGCCACCACCCCCCATTGGGATCGAGCGTGATGCGCGCCTGCGGAAACCGTTCGTGCAAGGCCCGTACCGCCTGCACTTCGTCCTCACCGTGAAACACCCCGCCTTTGAGTTTGAAGTCCTCAAAACCGTAGCGCTCCTGGGCTGCCTCGGCCAAGCGCACCACCGCCTGCGGTGTCATCGCCGGCTCGTTTCGCAACCGGCACCAGGCGTTGTCGGCATTGGCCTCGCTGCGGTAGGGCAAATCGGCTTTGCGGCGGTCTCCTACATAAAACAGATAGCCCAGCATCTGCACCTGTTCGCGCTGCTGCCCTTGTCCCAGCAGCGCGCACATTGGCACGCCCAGGTGCTGGCCCAACAGGTCCAGCAAGGCGCACTCCACGGCGGTGACCGCATGGATGGCCACCCGCAGATCAAAGGTCTGCTGGCCGCGCCCGCCCGCATCGCGCGAGGCAAAACGGGTGCGCATGACCTGCAACAGGCGCTGAAAGTCGCCAATGGGCTGATGGCGCACTATCTCCCACGCCTCTTCAATTGTTTGGCGAATTCGCTCGCCACCGGGCACCTCGCTCACGCCCACGCGGCCCGATGAGTCGGTCAGGATCACCACATTGCGTGTGAAAAAGGGCCCGTGGGCGCCGCTGAGGTTGAGCAGCATGCTGTCGTGCCCAGCCACGGCAATGGCTTGCAGGCGTTCAACGGTAGGCGTTGCAGACATCAGGGTTTTCGAGGGGTGTGGTCAGGGTGATCCCGCCACTGTCCTATTTGTACCGCATCTGAAGACCGATCAGCGTCGGTCGGTGGGATATAAACCGACTTGCATCAAAACACCGGATGATGAACGCTTCCCCCCTGCTGCTGCGCATGCACCCGCACGACAACGTGGCCATCGTCGCCAACGAGGGTGGTTTGCCTGCGGGTTGCGTGGTGCCAGCCGGCGCCGTGGGTGCAGGCGTGGTGCTTCGGGACAAGGTCGCGCAAGGCCACAAGGTGGCCCTGGCGCCCATTGCGGCGGGCCAAGCAGTACGGCGCTACAACGTGACCATTGGCCATGCGCTCCAGGATATTGCCGCCGGATCGTGGGTCCACGAGCGACTGCTGCAAATGCCCGCCGCTCGGGCGCTTGAGGCGTTACCCCCGGCCCGCACGAGCCCCAGCCCGATGCCGCCTCTGCCGGGCTACACCTTTGAAGGCTATGTCAACGCCGACGGCTCGGTGGGCACGCGAAATTTGCTGGCCATCACCACCACCGTGCAATGCGTGGCCGGTGTGGTCAGCCTGGCGGCCGAGCGCATCCGACGCGAGCTGCTGCCCTTGTACCCCCATGTGGACGGCGTGGTGGCCTTGGAGCACAGCTACGGCTGTGGCGTGGCCATCGACGCCCCAGGAGCGGAGATTCCCATCCGCACCCTGCGTCACCTCGCGCTCAATCCCAACTTTGGTGGCGAGGTCCTGCTGGTGAGTTTGGGCTGCGAAAAGTTGCAGCCCGAACGACTCATGCCCACAGGCAGTATCCCCATTCAAGAGTCGGGCTCGGCCGCGCCGCACACCGTGTGCCTGCAAGACCCCCACCATGTGGGCCTGGCCTCCATGATCGATGACATCGTGCACAGCGCGCGTCCTCACCTGGAGCGGCTCAATGCGCGTCGACGCCAGACGGTACCGGCCAGCGCGCTGGTCGTGGGTGTGCAGTGCGGCGGCAGTGATGCCCTGTCGGGGGTCACCGCCAACCCCGCCGTGGGTGCCTTGGCCGACTTGCTGGTGCGCTGCGGCGCCACCGTGATGTTTTCAGAAAACACCGAGGTGCGCGACGCAGTGGAGCAACTCACCTCCCGCGCGGCCTCGCCAGAAGTGGCCCAGGCCATCGTACGCGAGTTGGCCTGGTATGACGCATATCTGGCACGCGGCCGCACCGACCGAAGCGCCAACACCACCCCGGGCAATAAAGCCGGTGGTCTGTCCAACATCGTGGAAAAGGCCATGGGATCCATCGTCAAGAGCGGCAGCGCGCCCATCTCGCATGTGTTGGCACCGGGAGAAAAACTGCGCACCGATCAGCGGGGACTGGTCTTTGCCGCCACGCCGGCCAGTGACTTCATCTGCGGTACCTTGCAGCTGGCTGCCGGCATGAACGTACACGTCTTCACCACAGGCAGGGGCACGCCGTATGGTCTGCAGGCCTGCCCGGTGGTGAAGGTGGCCACGCGCAGCGAGCTCGCGCGCCGCTGGCACGATTTGATGGACATGGACGCCGGGCGCATTGCCACGGGCGAGTTGAGCGTCGAGCAAGCCGGGCAGCATCTGTTGGAGCTGCTGCTGCAGGTGGCCAGCGGACGGCGCACCTGGGCCGAGCAGTGGGGGCTGCACAACGACCTGGTTCTGTTCAATCCGGCGCCCATCACCTGAACCGCCTCTGCCAGCCCCAAGACCTGCTGCGAAGCAGATCCCCTCAGTCGATCAACTGGCCTCCCACCCGAAACGGGTACGGTCCTTCAAATTCACCCACAAACGCCGTGTGCGTGATGAGTGTGTGCCCGTTCCACCAGTGCAACTGATAGCCGGGCGGCTCCAGCACATAGCAGTCGGCTGCATCGGTGGCAATATCCAACGCCACCTGGTGCGCGGGACTTGGACACGTGCTGGCCACCGTACCCCCAAAGCGTGCCGTGATGGGGCGGTGCAGATGCCCAGCGATCACGCGCTCGACCTGCGCATGGCGCGCCACGACGGCAGCCAAGGCCTGAGCACCGCTCAGGCTGATTCGGTCCATATGGCCAATACCAGTGACAAACGGCGGGTGGTGCAGCGCCACCACGGTGGGCTTGTCTGGCTGAGCCGACAAGGTCGCGTCCAGCCACTGCAGACGCTGGGCACACAACTCGCCGCCGCCCGAGCGGGGAATCAGCGTGTCCAGGGCCACCAGCCGCAGCGGATGATCCTCGATGGCGAACTGCACAAACGGATCCCATTGCCTCAAGTAGGCATGATCGGCAAAGGCCAGCCGCAGCTGTTCACGGTCATCGTGGTTGCCCGGCAGCAGGTACACCGGCAAAGCCTCCAGCAATGGGCGGATCAACTCTCGCAGCAAGGCGTATTCCGGCGCCCGGCCCCAATCGACCAAATCACCGGTGAAGACCACGGCATCGGGCCGCTGTGGCAATTTCAAAACGTGCTCGACACAGCGCTCCAACATGGTGGCGGTATCGACCACACCGTAGGCCTTCTTGCGCTCGGCCTTGATATGGGTATCACTGATTTGACACAGGATCATGAGTCGCTCCGCAAGCGGGCTTCAGACGACTATCACGCAGGCTCACCCGGCAGTGCCAGCACCGCGCTGGCATCCACCGCGCCGTGCACCACATCGCCCGGTCGATAGACACGGCGGTCTTGCACCCGCGCCACCAACATCACCTCGGGGGCAGCCTCAATCACCAATCGGGTGTGATCACCCAGGAAAAAGCTGCTGATCACAGTGCCGCTGAACTGCGCTTGTTGCGGGTCGACCAGGCGCAAATCCTCCGGGCGGAACATGACGCGGGTGGTGCTCACTGCTGCAGGAAGGGGCAGCCAACCTCCGGCAAAGCGCAATCGCTGCTCCTGCGCGACGCCTTCCACCCGATTCATGGCGCCAATGAAATCGGCCACGAAGGCATCGGCCGGGCTGAAGTAAATCTCATGCGGCGTGCCAATTTGCGCGATACGGCCATGGGACATCACCGCAATACGATCGCCCAGGGCCATGGCTTCGGCCTGATCGTGCGTGACATACACCGCCGTGATCCTCAGTGAGCGCAGCAGACGATCAATTTCCAAGCGCAAGTCTTCGCGCAGCTTGGCATCCAGTGCTGTCAAGGGCTCATCGAGCAGCAGTACGCGGGGACGCGTGGCGATGGCGCGCGCCAACGCCACCCGCTGGCGCTGCCCTCCCGAAAGCTGATCAATGCGGCGAGCAGCCAAAGGTTCAATACGCATCATGGCCAGCATCTCGTCAACGCGCGCTCGGCGTTGCTCAGCGGGCATGGCGCGCACTTTCAAACCGTACTCGATATTGCCCGCCACCGTCATATTGGGAAACAGCGCGTAGCTTTGAAACACCATGCCCACATTGCGCTTTTCAATCGGTATGTCGGTCACGTCTTGGTCGCCAAAGCGCACGTGCCCGCCCGCATCGGGCGACTCCAGGCCCGCGATGATGCGAAGCGTCGTGGTTTTGCCGCAGCCCGAGGGCCCCAGCAAGACGATGGTCTCACCGGCGGCAATCTGCAAGTCAATGGGATGCAGCGCGCGCGTGCCGTCGTCAAACGTTTTGCCGCAAGTTTGCAGCGTGATGGGTGTACCGCTCATGACGTGGAGTGAGGATCACGCGGCCGAGAAGCCCATTGCATGGCCACCAGCAGCGGGATGATGATGAGAAAGAAGATCAGGGTGTAGGCCGATCCCACCTCGATGCGCAGCGATGCGTAGGCGTCGGCCAGGCCAACGGGCAAAGTGGGGGTCAGCGGCGTGTGCAGCAGCAGCGTCATATTGAACTCGCCCAGTGATAGCGTCACCACCATGAGCGAGCCCGCCACAATGCCCGAGCGGCAGTTGGGCAGGACGATGCCAAAGAATCGCTGCGTGAAGCTGGCTCCCAAACTGCGTGCACCTTCTTCGAGCGTCTTCAGATCGATGGAGGCCAACACGGCCAGCACGCTGCGCACCATGAAAGGCAAGGTGAACAACACATGCCCAATGAGGATGAACACCCAGCTGCGCCGCAGTCCACCAAAGCCGCCGTAGGTGACGATAAGCGCCAAGGCAGTGGCCAGACCGGGTACCGCCACGGGCATCACCAGCAACTCTTCAATGGTGCGGGTCAGTGCATTGCTGCGCTTGGCCAATACGTAGGCGGCGGGCACCCCGAGAACCAGGGTGCAAGCCAGGCATGCCAACGCCACCTGAATCGACATGAACACCGTGTGACGGTAATCGGTCCACACCTTCACCACCCAGTCCAGGGTCAAGCCCCCGCGCCAGCCGGCAAAGTAGTTCTGCGTCACACCGGCAAGCATCGACATCCACACCGGCACCACCAAAAAAGCGCACACCGACAGCGTAAACGCCATGAGCAGCCAGAAGGTGGGGGATCGGTCAGCGCGTCTCATGGTGTCAACACCCGTGCGTCACCCGGCAGCGGCAACAGAGTTGCCCGTCAGGGTGCGCGCCAAGGCCAACACCGCCCAGGTGATGGCCCCCAAAATGAACGAGAGGGCGGCCGCCATGGCCACATTGGCCTGCAAAGTGAACTCGGTATAGATCACCATGGGCAGCACATTGATCTTGGTGGCCAGGGTGAAGGCGGTACCAAAAGCCCCCATGGCGGTGGCAAAGCAAATCGCACCGGCCGCCAGCAACGCCGGGCGCAATGCCGGCACGATCACATCGCGCACAACGCGAAGCGGGCCTGCGCCCAGTGATCGCGCAGCCTCTTCAATTCGTGGGTCGAGTTTTTCGGCTGCCGCCATCACCGTGAGGATGGTGCGCGGAATCGAAAAATACAAATATCCCATGAAGAGTCCGGCCATGGAATAGGCAAACACGACCCGCTCGCCAATCAAGGCATCGGTGATGTCGGGAATGAGCCCCTGCCGCCCAGCCAACATGATCACCATGAAACCGATGACCACACCCGGAAACGCCAGCGGCAGTGTCAGCAAGGCGGTGAGCACCTCGCGCCCACGAAATCGATGGCGCGACAGAAAAACGCCAGCCACGCCTGAGATGACCAAGGTACTGATGGTGGTCACGGCTGCCAGGCTCACAGTGGCCACCAGGCTCGAGAGATAGCGCGGCTCAACCAAAACTGCGGCGTAGGCCGACCAGCCCGACTTGCCCGATCCACCGATCAGGAACAAGTGGGCCAACGGCAGCAAGAAGAACGCCATGAAGACCACTGCTGCGGGCAGCAGCAGGGTTGCCAACAGGCGGCGCTCTGAGGTCAAGAGCACCCGGGATCAGCCCACTTCCTTTTGGTAGCGCTCGCCAATGATCTTGGCGGCGGCACTGAGCTTGAACACATCCAAAGGCCGGGCACGCGCATAGTCGGCATCGGGCAGGAAGCGCGCCTTGACTTCAGCGCTCATCGCAGCGGGAAATACCGGGCGCAAGAACGCATTGGCCCAATGGCGCTGGCCCTCATCGCTGAGAACAAAGTCCAAGACCTTCTTGCCTTGATCCGGGTTAGGGCCCTTGTTGACCAGCCCCATCACATAAGGCAGCTGTTGCGTGCCCTCTTGCGGGATGACGAACTCCACCGGTGCCTTGTCGGTGTACTTGGCACGATAAGCATTGAAGTCGTAATCGAGCAGGATGGGGATTTCACCGGACAGCACGCGCGCGTAAGCGGTTTGTGTGGGAACGATGGGCTGATTGGCCTGAAGCTGCTTGAAAAATGCAATGGCCGGATCCAGCCGGTCATAGCCGCCACCCAGAGCCAGGGCCACGGCAATCACCCCCACCTGACCCACGGCTGCGCTGGCCGGATTCAGATAGCCCACCAGGCCCTTGTACTCGGGCTTGAGCAGGTCACGCCAAGAGCGCGGCACGGGCTTGCCGCGCAACGCCGCCGTGTTGACAAACAAGCCCAGCGTTCCAGAGTGGATCGTGAACCAGTAGCCATCCGCATCTTTGAGGGAGGCTGGAATGTCGTTCCAACGAGAAGGCTTGTAGGGCGCCAACACACCCGCATCCCGCGCCTGAGGGCCCACCTGACCGCCCAGGTAGGTGAAGTCTGCCACCGGGTTGTTCTTTTCGGCGATCAGGGCAGCCAACGATTGGCCTGAATTCTTGTTGTCAGGCGGCACTGCGATACTGAGTCGCTGGTTGACCAAGCGCAGCATCCCACCCCAATCGGCCCACTCTGGCGGGCAGTTGTAGCAAATGGCGCGCTGCGCCTGCGCCAGGGCCAAGCCTGGAAATGCGGAGGCGGCGCCCAGCGCCACGGAGGTGTTCAGAAGATCTCTGCGGTTCATCATCAAAACCCCTGGTTGATAGTGGAAATATCAGCCTAGCCTGACAGCGTTACCGTCAAGTGACAATCCGGGTTTGCGATGAAAGATCCCCGGCGCTTACCACTCAGGGCTTGAGCAAATCGCGCAGAAAGCCTTCGGTGGCATGCCTCGTTGGCGCCATGTTGAGCAATGTATGGGGTGCTCCAGGGATCAACACCACAGAAGAACGTTTGTGGTCGCGTAAAGCGTCACCACAATGACCCTTGGCCTGGGCGTTGTCCAGCCAGGGGTTGGCCCTGGAGAAAAAGGGGTCGGTGGAACTGATCACATTGAGAACAGGCTGTTCGGGCGGTAGCGCCGTGCGGTGCGACTGCACAAAGTAGTTGTCCTCGCAGCTCCACGCGTACAACACCCGGCCAACGAATTCGGTTCCGGTCCATCGGGCCACGGATGTGGCCCCTTCGCTAGTGCCGGCCAAAACCATGCGCGAGGTATCGGCCCAAGACGTAGCGCGCAGCGCCTCCACCATGGGCGCAATCTCCGACATACGAAGGGCGTGGACCTTCTCGTAGACCTCTCGCGCAATGGGCGATTTGTAAGTCAGCCGATCGGCCAGCGCAAACGAGTCGGGTGCCACGCTGGCGATGCCCAGGCCGGCCAACCATCGCTGCCATTCCCCAATGGCCGCTAATCCCAACCCCGAGCTGCCATGCAGGAAGATCACCACGGGAACACGAGCAGAAGCGGCCCGAGGAGCATCGCGCCACAGTCCCGAAAACACCGCAGCGCCCGTTGCGCGAGCAGGCAACACCACCGCGGCCTGAGCCACCAAAGCGCCGATGGACGCCGGCGTGTGTGTCACCGCCGATCCCTTGATTTCTCCATCGGGCTTGGCCGCCTGCGCCCAGCACATTGGGGTGACCGCCATAACCCCTGCTAACAAACCGCAACGCAAACCACGGATGACCAGGGCGCCGCCCCGTGAGCCATGACCAATTGGTGGCAGGCGATTGAATCCGTTTTTCATCTTTTCTCCTGATATCCCAAAGTCACTACCTGATGAACTGATCGACATACCCCGCGCCCAGACCATTGGCCGCGTAGTGCTGCCGGCATTTCTCAATCCGGGTAAACACATCATCGTACCCCGTACAGCGGCCATCCGGGTCGACATAGATCATCGCCCCATTGACCTGAAAGTAAGTGATCATCTCCTCCACATCGGGATCCACCACCAAGGTGTGGGTCTCGCCGGGCGCCTCGTACACATAAGCGCCTTCGGTGGCCACCCAGTCATGCTCCAGGTAGCGCCACTTGCCTTTAAGAACCAGCCCGTGTACGGGTTGGGGATGACGATGCCGCGAAAGAACTCCCGAGCGGCGCACGCGCAGTAAATTCATCCAATAGCCCCGGCTGGCTGACAGACACAGGGGTCGGAACCACACGTTGTCGTCCACAGGCACCCAAATACGTTCATCTTGAGGAATGGCGTGGGGCACCACGAGTTCGGGGGGAGAATCCTGAGGCATGGGGCGACGGTAAGGCTGCCACTTGTCGCTATGGGGAGAAGGGGAAGTTGTCATGGGAGTCCCATCTGCGTTTCAAAATAGGCGATCAATCAGGCCACGAGGTAGCCGCCGTCAACGGGCAGAACGACCCCAGTGACAAAACCGGCTGCCCCACTGGCCAGGAACAGCACGGGTCCGGCCACATCGGCTGGCGTGCCCCAGCGACCCATGGGGGTACGGGCCAAGATGGCGGTGCTGCGCGCGGCGTCGTCTTGCAGCGCCTGGGTCAGTGGGGTCGCAATCCAGCCGGGCGCCACGGCATTGACCCGGATGCGGTCGGGTGCGTACGCAATGGCCAGACTCTTGGTGAGCTGAGCCACGCCGCCCTTGCTCGCGCTGTAACCCGGCACCAACCCCGCGCCAAAAAAACTCAGCATGGAGGCGGTATTGATGATGCATCCTGCGCGCGCCTTCAAGCCTGCTCGGGCAGCGGCGCACACGCGCATGGTGCCGTTGAGATTGATATCCACCGTCTCGGCAAACGCCGCCGGATCGTGCTCGGCACCTCGACGGATCACGCCCGCGCAGTTGACCACCACATCCAACTCCCCCAGGCCCTGGACAAGCGATCGAACCGCCTGCTCATCCCGCACATCCAGCACGCAAGCGCTGTGCACGCTCAAGTGCTCGCGCGCCCGCTGCACTTCCTCCTGCAAGACGCCCGTCACCACCACCTGATCACCCTGCGCGGCAAAGGCGCTGGCGATACCAGCGCCGATACCGCTGGTGCCGCCCGTCACCAATACCTTCCGGGGTGAGTGGTTCATTGCAGCTGAGCGCCTTGCAAGGCTTGGACAACACGATCGCGGTGCGCAATGGGGTCTACAGCACCATAGCCCTCGGTTGACAACGCTGCGGCCACATTGGCGTAGCGACCCGCTTGCTGCAGCCCGTCACCGGCCAACAGCCGAGCCACGAAGGCACCACCAAAGGTATCGCCCGCCCCCGTCGCATCCAAGGGTTGACACGGATGAGGTGCCAATCGGTAGCGCTCCGCAGGACTTGCCACCCAGGCGCCCCGATGCCCAAGCTTCAAAGCAACGATCTGAACGCCCAGGTCCAAACAGTAATCGAGCAGGCCCTCGTCGGCGTCAATTCCCGTGATCGCCACCAAATCATCGTAGCTGGGCAGGCAGATGTCGCTCTGTTCAATGGCGCGTCTGAGCACTTGGCGCGCCCGATCCAAGTCCCACAGCTTGAGCCGTAGGTTCGTATCAAAACTCACCCGGGCACCTGATGCGCGCGCCGCTTGCATCCAGGCAAAACCGGCCTCACACGCCACTTCTGAAATGGCCAGGCTAATGCCCGAAAGATGACACACCCGCGCCGAGGATGAGGCCTCGAGGGGCAAGGCCGCAGCATGGATGCGGCTGGCCGCACTACCGCGGCGAAAAAATTCAAAATGATGCCCGGATTCGTCATGGGTGACGAAGTAAAACCCCGTGAACGCCTCAGCGCTCGTGCTCACCCACCGCTGATCGACACCCTCTTGCTGCCACAGCTGGCGCAACATTCGACCGTGCAGGTCATCTCCCACGGCGCTGATGTACGCCACGCGCGCACCTTGTCGGGCCGCGGAGATCGCAAAGTTGGAGGTGTCCCCCCCAAACCCTTGCAAGAAGATGCGGCCGTCGCCCTGGCCCGTTTGGTTGAACTCCACCATGGGCTCACCGAAGGCCGCAATATCGAACGGTCTGCTCGCGGGCGATGAAGCGATCAGGGCATGCATCACCCGCAAGTCTGCCTCAAAGCGGGCAGCTCACGCCACCCGCCCGAGAATCAAAGCCCCAAAATCTTCTTGGCTTCGGCCAGCGTCTTCATCGAGTCGGCGTGCTTGCCGTCTTTGTGCTGCTGCTCGCCGTCAGCACGCAGCTTCTTGACCTTGCTCATGTCGGCCTCCGAGAGCTTTGGCGATGTGGCCAGCTTGGCGTCAATGGCCTTCATCTCACCGGGGCAGCCATGGGCCCAGGTCAAGGAAGCGGCCATCATCAGGCCGAGGGAAATCATCAACTTTTTCATGGTGTCCTCATCACGCCAAAAGCGGCGCACTGCGGGATACTACTCAGGCCGAACAACCCGGAGTGATCTAGGGTCTTGAGCCTGCTCGAAGAGGCAGCGACAGCCACAGCCCCACGGCACAGCAGCCCATCGCGGCCCATTGCACGCCCCCAAGCGGCTCGGCGTGAATCCAGGCGCCCGCCACCATGGCCACCATCGGCACCGCGATGGAACCCAGGCCTGCCACATGGCCTGGCAAGAGGCCCACAATGGAAAACCAGGCCACGTTGCCCAAGCCCATGGGCACCAACGTGATGTAGGCAATGACCGCCAGGCTCGTCACGCTGGGCAGGAACCACCCTTGACCGGCCTCGTGCGCACGCCACAGCGCCATCAACGCCACCGGGACGGCGGCGATCAGCAGTTGCCAGCCCGTGAGCACCGTGGCGGGAATGGACGCACCATGGAGCGACCCGCGCTTGATCGCCAAGGTGCCCACAGCCCAACCCACAGCGGCTAACAGGCCGCAGGCCAGCCCCAAGGGAGCCTGAGCGTAGGCATCAGCCCCCCGCCAGATCAGCAGTCCCACTCCGCAAGCACCACAAGCCAGCGCCATGCCGGTGCGCAAGGAGATGGGCTCCTTCCACAGCGCCCACCCGAACGCCGCAGCCCAAAGTGGCATGGTGAACCCCAGCAAGGCCGCCTGCCCCGAGGGAATCAACACGGCCGCGTAAGTGCTCGCCACATTCCACACCAGCAAATAGGCCCAGGAGGCAAAGACCAAGATGGGCCAATGCGCTCTGGGGATCACCAGACTTTGCCCCCGCGCACGGGCGATCACCAGCAACAACGTACCGGCAACCAACATCGAGATGCCCCGAAACGTCCACACCGAAACCTCTTTGACCGCCAACGGAAACAGCGGCCAGTTGGTGCCCCACACCAAGGCCAACACAGCCAGCAAGGCGATGGCACGACGCCGAGGATCGGCCGCAGCGCCTGCCGTCACGGATGCTTCTGGCTGTGTACCCAGGCCAGCGTCTCGTCCAGCGCCAAATGGGTGCGTTCCATCATGGCATCAATTTCCCCCTCCGAGATGATCAGCGGGGGCGAGAACGCAATCACATCACCGGCCAGTGCACGCACGATCAGCCCGTGCGCCTGGGCGCGTCGCACCAGATAGGCTCCCACCCCTTGGGCCGGATCAAAGGGTTTGCGCGATGCGGGGTCGGCAGCGAGCTCCAAAGCGCCGATGAGCCCCAGCCCGCGCGCATCACCCACCAACGGGTGTTGGCCCAAGCGCTGCAAGCCCGCCTGGAGCCGAGGGGCTACGCGCTTGACATGCCCGATGATGTCGTCTTCTTCGTAGATGCGAAGCGTCTCCAGCGCTACGGCGCAAGCCAGGGGGTGACCGCTGTAGGTGTAGCCGTGGCCAAAGGTGCCCACTGCGGCACTGGCATCGGCCACCGTCTGGTAAATCTCATCGGTCACATACAAAGCCGACATCGGCACATAAGCCGAAGTCATCATCTTGGCCACCGTGATCATGTCGGGCTGGAGGCCAAAAACCTGGGTACCAAACCGCTCACCCAGTCGCCCAAAGCCGGTGATGACTTCATCGGCAATCAACAGCACATCGTATTTGCGCAAGATGGCCTGTACCTTGTCGAAATAGCCTGGCGGTGGAATGAAGACACCACCAGCTCCTTGGACGGGCTCGGCAATGAAGGCCGCTACCGTCTCGGGGCCCTCGCGCAAGATGGCGTCTTCCAGCTCCTGGGCCAGGCGATTGACAAACTGCTCTGCGGACTCCCCGGTGCGTCCGTATTGATACCAATGCGGCGCACCGACCCGCACAACGCCCGCAATGGGCAGATCAAAGTGTTGGTGCATGGTGGCCAGCCCCGACATCGAGGCCGCAGCAACCGTCACGCCGTGGTATCCCTTCACACGCGCGATGATCTTTTTCTTCAGTGGGCGGCCCCGTGCGTTGTTGTAGTAACGCACCAGCTTGAAGGCCGTGTCGTTGGACTCGGAGCCCGAGTTGGCAAACAGCACGCGTCCCATGGGCACGGGAGCCCACTCGATCAGTTTCTGCACCAACTCCGTGACCGGACCCGGCACCTTGCCCGAAAACGAGTGGTAGTAGGGCAAGACCTGCATCTGCTGGGTGGCCGCCTGTACCAAGCGCTGCTCTGAAAAGCCCAACGAAGCACACCACAGGCCGGCCATCCCTTCGATGTAGCCCTTTCCGTGTTCGTCAAAGACCTGCACGCCTTGACCACGCACAATCACCAGCGGCCCCTCTCGCTCCAGGGTCCGCAACTGGGTATAGGGGTGCAGGTGATGCTGCGCATCACGCCGCGCGGCAGGCGAAATGGCCAAATCGCTTGTACTCATGCTGAGCCCCCAGCCCCAGAAAATGCCCAACGAGCTTACCCCAAGACGGGGTCTGCCAACTGCTCAGGCTCTAACTCTTTTCCCCAATACGCCTGTGGGTCGCATGGGCCCTGTGATCACACCCGAAGCGCCTGAGCGTCAGCAGGGGTGTTGTCGTCTTGCATCTGAGGTGGCTCGGTATGTGCGAGCATTGCCGAGAGCGCTTCGGCTCTATCCAGCCCCGCCGCGACCGCGACTTGTAGCGCCTGAGCGTCTGTTCCTCTGAGTGGTCTGAGGGTGTAGAGCAGCAGTTGGTCTTGGGCGTCAATCGTGGCCGTCCACCCATGTTCGCTGCGCGCGTCTTCGTTGAGGCGATGCAGCATCAGCAACAAATCAGGATCGGCCAGTTCGCCGGCTTGCAGCGCAGCCACGGCCACCTGCACCATGAGCTGGTCCTCGCCCACCGGCCACACCGCCACGCTGTAGGCCTCGGTGTCGAACTCAAAGCCCATGACCCCCTGCGATTGCGCACTGTCCTGCCCCAGCAAAGACAAAAACGAAGAGACGAGCAGTTCAAAAGCGGGGTCATCACTCGTCATCGCTCAATTCCTCCGAGATCTGATCTGCCTGTCCATTCTTCGGCGACTTCATAAACTTTAGTTGTCCCATCAAAAATTTCTGTAATTCGGAATTCGGTAGATCGTCTTCGTCATCTTTCAGTTGCTTTTCTTTCTTGGGTTGCTGGGCCGGCACGGCAAATAGATCAATCTCTTTGTCTTCAATGAGAGGCTTAATCGCCGAACCCTCGGTCGCAACGGCTGCAGGCTTTTGCGGCAACGCCGCCTTTTTCACCAAGTGCTGAGCCACAAAGGCGTCTCGTCCGCCCACCACGGGATGCGCCAGTAAGGGATCGAGCAGATGGCGCCCCTGCCCCGTGAAGCGTTGGGTGTAGGCACTCTGGGTTTGGCTCAAAGCCTGCTGGATGCACAGGAAGGCAAACTCATCCACGCTGCCCGGTGGTGGCCGCCCCACAATTTCTTGCAGCTTGGCCATGATCTGGCCGGAATTGACCTTGGGCGCAGCCGGTGGCCTGGCGGGGCCATCACCATCCAACACCGCGCTGAGTCGTTGCTGTTGAACGACCTCGGGCGGCTTGGCCAGCGTGACCAATTCATTGTTCAAATCCGGGTGCGCCGCTTCCAGCAGGGTAAAGCCCGTGCTCCACAAGTCCTGCTGCAGGCCAGCGTTACCGCGGCCAGGGACTTTGAACGTGCGTGCCAGCGACACCTTCTCGGCGCTTTTGGAGGCCCACTTCGATTGCTTGAACGCTCCGTCAGTGTCGATGAGCGTGAGCTTGTCGCCATCGACAAATGCGTTTTCTGGCTTGATATCCCCCAAGACCACGCCGTGGGCGGCCGTGTTGATCAGCACCGCAGCAAACCCTTGCGCGACACCACGCAGTTGCTGATCGCTCAACTCCGCCTTGCGCAGGAGGGTGCCTGGGGCCTTGTCCATGATCAGCCCGTGCACAAACAAGCTGGATTCTGCCTCGTTGGGGTGGTCCTTGAAGAAAGCCTTGCAAAACTGTTTGAACTCACGCCCGGCATTCACCACATGGAAGGTCACCTGGTCAGTCGAATTGGGCAGCTTAGTCCTTTGACGCAGTACATAGCGGTTAGGGCCAATCACGCCTGGCAGTTTGCCTGCGGCCAGGTGGTTGCCGTCCATGCCTCGGCCTCGTGGCAACTCGCCATCCCGGTTTCTCTCCACATTTATCGGTTGGCCCAAGCGCTTGAACACACAGGGGTTGCCGTTGTCCACAGCCTCGAACACCTCTCCATAAGCGCCTGCATTGACGCCTTGGCGTTTGTCTTTGGCATCGAGCGTGAACTTATCTGCCGTGGCCAACTGCGCTCTGTCGCCTTGAATCTCAATACCAGCTTTGCTCAGTGCCTCTTGAGCCGTCGCACCGCTAAACACCCGCGGCGGTTGGGCCTTGATGATGTCCAAAGCCCCGTTGATCATCTCCAGGGCATGTTTGTACTTAATCGACCCATCGTCTGATCGGTACTGTTGCAGCAATTCACTGGCCTTTTCTTCGCTCAGACCGGATCGCACCATCAGCATCTGGATGGCCTTTGCCGTGTTGGCAAAGGTGTCGCGACTGGACATCATCCGGTCAAGACCGCGCATGCGCGCAAACTCCATCGTCTTGCCCGCGTTGCTGGAGTTACGCAACTTCAATACGCCGTGCTTGGGAACGCCATCGGCGCCTCGAAGGTTGACCTTCAGCCCCTCGAGCAAACCCAGAGCCTCTTGCGCAGACAGGGCCTCAAGTTTGCCCAGCCCGTCGGTCCGGGTAGCCCCGCCGCGCAAGGCGGCGCCCTGACTGTTCGTAAGCTTGAAAACCGGCATGAGCAGCTCTCTGTCTTGGTGCGAACTCAGATCATAATGGCCACGTTTGCGATTGAGCAAATGGCCGGTACCACGCACAAGCGGTTTAGGGGGCGTCTATCGGGTCAGCCAGCCGCAAGTTGAGCGTCTGCCTCTTTCGCGTTAATCTTTGCTCATGGTCACCTTTGTTACTTCCTCAGCCGCCCAACCCATCCGAGGTTTAGAAGGCCTCAAGCGCCTGGATGCAGAGCAAGCCAAGGCCTTATTGAGCCAGATCGAGACCCAAGTGGCCGGCAAGAGCGGTGTGCTCAAGTTGATTCACACCACCAAAAACCGCGACATGGCTTTTGAGCGCAAGAGCTGGTATCAGGCCATCGCCCGGCGCCAAAGCAAGATGGACAATACCGCGCAAGCCCTGACGATCTTGTACGCGCAGGCTGGGCTTTCTCCCATGGCCCAAAAGCAATTGGAGGACTATCTTCAACAGCACCAGAATAAAGTGGGGGGATCGTCACTGGGGCAGTTGCTTCATGCGCACTTGAACCCCACCCAAAATCAGGCGCTGATCGGTCGCTTGATGCCAACAGAGGGCAATGCCAATCCCGCTTTGCGCAGCGACGTTTTTGGCAGTGAGGCAGCGCGCCGCAGAGGTTCGATCTTTGCAGAGCCCAATCTCACCGATAACGATCGCTTGCAAGCGATCCAGGATCGAGATCAGGTGAATGCTCAGATGTGCCGAGACTACCCCGACATCAATCCGCAGTACGTCATAGGCCCCAACCCGCCGGATCGTACCCGCCTGGTGGGTATCAGCCGCAGTGCCGATGCCACCCTCGGGCAGCAGTTTGATCTGAATAAGCCAATCGTTCTCTTCTTTGGCGGGTCGGCCGGCAATGTGGCCGACTACGGATACCCCGCTGCGAATGCTGCTGGCCCGCGGGTGTCGGGTGGTCTGAATTTTCTGGCCGTGGACTATCGCGGCTTTGGCTCCAGCGACAACGCCAGGCCCACGCCCAAGACCGTGACCGACGATGCCATGCGCGTGTTTGAACATGTTCGCAGCCTGGGGTTTACCCCCGACAAAATCATCCTGCGCGGCTACTCAATGGGAGCGGCGGCTGCCGCGCGAATTCACGCGACTTGCGACCTCAAGGGCGAGAAACTCATGGGCGTTATCTATGACCGCCCCATGGCCAGCGCCTCTGAGGTGGCGCGTCAGATGCGAGGACGTTTCGCTGCTTGGGCGACTCAACGTTCCGTGGGAGCGTTTGGGGCCGACCGCTACCTCGAACTCATCCACCGCCTCGGCTCCGGCGATATGAGCAATGCGATTGTCATTCGAGATTCAGAAGACGAGCTCGGCCCGCCAGCTGAGCATATGGCCACGACGCGAGGCATCACACTGATATCGAATGTGGAGATGAAGCACGAAGCCCACTATGTAGCCAATGATCCAGTCACTGACTTTGTCGATGCTTTGATTGCACGTCAACGCGCAGACCCAACCCAGTAACGCTTTGACCGCCACCGATCCTCGTTACGAGGCTGGCAGCTCCTCGCGCCAGCGCTCCAATTGCGGCCAAGTGGCCGTACTGCCACCACACACAACGATCAGCGGCCGCTCAAAGCGCTGCAGCGCCGGGTTTTGACCATAGAGCATGACCAGCCCTGCGCCACAGGCGGGTTCTATCAAAGTGTTGTGATCACGCATGAAATCAAAACAGGCTTGCACCGCCTGGGCGTCGTCAACCACAGCCGTGATGATGGGATGCACGCGCGTGAGTTCGAAGGCCTGAGCGCAGACTTGCCGTGCACCTAGCGTGGTGGCGATACTGGTGATGCTGGGCAATTCGACACGTTGACCCGCTTGAACCGACTGGTGCAGCGAGTCAGCACCCAAGGTCTCTACCGCCACCACGGGCAGCTGGGTCAAACCATGATGACGCAAGCCAGCCACCACACCGCACAGCAAGCCACCACCCCCCACAGTGAGCACCACCGCATCAAAGTCCACCCCGGCCGCTACCACCTCATCCACCAGCGTGGCATGTCCTTGCCAAGCCACCGGGTCATCAAAAGGGTGTACGAAGGCGGAGTACTCATCCAGCATGGACTGTGCCAAGGCATGCGCTTCATGCCATGTCGCACCATGAACCATCACTTCAGCGCCCTGCTCGGCAATCAGCTCACGGGCACGCACCGTGGCTGATTGGGGCACCACCACAGTCACAGCCAGACCCAACAGACGGCCGGCGTGAGCAGCCGCGATGCCTGCATTCCCGCCCGAAGACGAAATCAAACGCCGTTTTCCGGCCCGGGCATAGCCTTCGCAGACCGCGCCGATGCCGCGCATTTTGAACGAGCCCGATGGCTGCATCGCCTCCATCTTGAGCCATACCTGCTTGCGCGTGAGCTGGCTCAGCGGTGCAGAGTGAAGCAAGGGGGTTTCGATGTGCAGTGGCATGACTCGGGTCTATTGGTATTGGCTCAGGTTGCGGCTGCCGCCTCGTCAAGACCGGTACGGGGAGCCTCCCGTTGGGCCGTCTGCAGTATCCAATCGCGGAAAGCTGCCACCCGCTGTAGCTTGGCTTTCTCGGTGGTGCTCACCACGTAATACGACGAAAGAATAGGCTTGACCCACTGCGGAAACGGTGCCACCAGGCGACCGGCTTGCAAGTGGTCTTGCACCAGCATGCTGCGCCCCAGCACCATGCCCACGCCGGCCACGGCAGCGCGCAAGATCAGCAGGGGGTCAGAAAAGCGGGGCCCGGTGGCCACATCGCTGGCCTCCATGCCCACCTCCTCCAGCCACAGGTCCCACGACATCCACGGCTCGTGCACCATGCGCACCGTGGAGTTCAACAGCGTGAAGGATGCCAGCTCCTGGGGCCGATAGTCGCCCACCCGGCGCTTGAGCAGCGAGGGGCTGCACACCGGGGTGACCGTCTCGGTAGACAGCAGGTCTGCCTGCAGGTCATCACCAAATCCGCCACGGCCAAACCGGATGGCCACATCGGCGCCATCACCCGACAGATCGGCCATGCGGTAGTCCGTCTGGATGAGCACATCGATGTCGGGCCAGCGCGCCCGAAAATCGACCAGGCGCGGCATCAGCCACTCCTGCGTGAACGACGGCAGGGCGCTGACCACCAGTACCTGCGCTGCCGCTGGGGCTGGCCGGGAAATGAGGGTCATGGCCGCTTCAAAATGCTCAAACCCCGCCGAGATCGAGGGGAATATGGCCTGCCCCTGGGGTGTCAGGGCCAGTCCATTGGGGCGCCGCTCAAACAGCAGACAGCCCACATATTCTTCTAGCAGCTTGATTTGGTGGCTGATCGCCGTCTGGGTGACAAAAAGCTCCTGCGCCGCGCGAGCAAAGCTGCCCAGCCGGGCTGCGGCCTCAAACGCCTTCAAGGCCTTGAGCGGCGGCAGGCGCTTGCGGCGAGACATCCGCTCCTGCGAGCCAGCGCCCACCCCCGCGGCGGCCGTGCCAGCCCAAGTTTTTTGGTGGTCGAGACCCATTTTTTGTCAGTCCTCGAAAACTCGCATCCTAAGGCAGCGCAACTTCTCCTAAGCTGCTTGTCGCACCGGCCCGAACGGCTGCGCCTATTGTGGCAGCCCGGCGAGCCCTCTTCCCCGCGAAGGATGTTATGACGGCGCAAGCCCACGAGTTACAGCTGACGGTCAATGGCACCACCCACCGGGTGTCGGCTCGCGGCTGTGACAGCCTGGCTCAGGTGCTGCGCGAGCAACTGAGCCTTACCGGCACCAAGCTCGGCTGCAGCGCCGGCGAGTGTGGGGCCTGTACGGTGCTGGTAGATGATCGGGCCGTGTGTTCTTGTCTGATCCCTGCTCCCCGTGCCCAAGGCAGCCACATCCGGACCATTGAGTCGCTGTCAACGCCCGACGGAGATATCTCGGCCATTCAACGCGCACTGATCGACCATGGTGCGTTTCAGTGCGGGTTTTGCACGCCTGGGGTGGTGATGTCGCTCACCGCCTTGTTCGAGCGCGATCCCTGCCCATCAGAACACGATATCCGCGTGGCCTTGCAGGGCAATGTGTGCCGTTGCAGCGGCTATGTGCGCATCATCGAGGCGGCCAATGCCCTGGCACGCCAAGCCCAAAGCTGAGCATGCGGCACATAGGCAAGGTGCCCGCACCACAAAAGGAAGCCCTGGCCAAGGTCACGGGCTTGGCCATCTACACCCATGACCTCACGTTGCCGGGCATGCTGTGGGGCGCGATCCTGCGCAGCCCCCACCCCCATGCCCGCATCGCCGCCATCGACACCACCCGAGCCGCCGCCATGCCGGGGGTGCGGGCAGTGCTCACCGGCGCCGACGCCCCTGTGCGCTACCTGCACATGAGCCCACGCTATGCCGATCGCTATGCCTTTGCGCGCGGTGTGGTGCGCTTTGTGGGCGAGGAGGTGGCCGCTGTAGCCGCCGAAACACTGGAGCAGGCGCAGGCTGCTGCGTCGGCCATCGAGGTGCGCTACGAACTGCTCACCCCTGCGTACGATGTCCATCAGGCCCTGGCATCGGATGCGCCCGTCATTCACCAAAAAGACGATTTGCCTGCCAATGTAGCCCAGCACACCCTGGCCAAATGGGGTGATCCAGACACTGCCATCGCTCAGGCTGCCCACACCGTGCAGGGCACTTACTCGCACGGGATCGTGGCCCCTGTTTGCATGGAGACCAACGCGGTGGTGGCCGCATGGGATGAAGCCGAGCAGCGCATCGACCTGTGGGCCGGCACCCAATCGCCCTTTTTTGTGCGCAAGGAAGTAGCGCACATTCTGGAACTCGAGCGTCAACAGGTGAGGGTGCACGGAATCGAGATTGGTGGAGGATTTGGTGGTAAGTCGCAAGCTCCTGAGCCCATTGGCATTGCGGCGCTGCTGTCTCGAGCCGCCCAAGCGCCCGTCAAAATCGTCTTGTCGCGCAAGGAAGAGTTCTTAAGCGGCAAGACCGATCACGGCAAAACGATGACGCTGACCACCGCCGTGGATGCGGGCGGCAAGATCGTGGCCAGGCGAAATCACTATCTGGTGGACAACGGCGCCTTCACACACATGGGCCCGGCCTATGTGTCTGCCGTGCGGCAACGCACGGCCAACCTGTACCGTGTGGATGCGGTCGACTTTGACGGCAAGCTGGTCTACACCAACAAGGTCTCGGGAGGCTCCTACCGTGGAATGGGAGCGCCACACATCATCTGGGCCCTGGAGACCCAGATCGACGAACTGGCCGAAAAGCTGGGCAAAGACCCCATCGACTACCGCATTGAAATTGCCAATCAGGCCGGTGATGTCACGCCTCAGGGGTTTGAGATCTCCACCTGCGGGTTGACCCAGTGCCTGCAGGAAGTCAAGCAGCGAATTGGTTGGGCAGACAAACGGGCCCACCGCCAGCCTTGGCGCGGCGTGGGCGTGGCGGCCATGATCAACCCCAGCGTGGGCATCTTGTACGCCGAGGGAAATTTTGCCAATGTCAGTTTGAAGCTGCGAACGGATGGGCGCTTTTTATTGGCCACCCAAAACGCCGACTGCGGCACCTGGCAGAACACCACCTTGGCGCAGTTTGTGGCGCAAACCCTGGATTTGGATGTTTCGGCCATCGATGTGATCCACATGGACACCGACACCGCGCCAGACGACCTGGGCAGTGCGGCCTCACGAGTGACCTTCATGGCCGGCGCCGCGGCCATAGACGCCTCGCAACTGCTGATGGCGCAGGTGCGCGAACGCCTGGCTGAGCATCGCCAGGTGCAGCCTTCGGCCATCGCATTCATCGACGATGGCGTGAGACTGCCCGACGAGCAGCACCTGTCGTGGGCCGAGGTGGCCGGCATCACGGGCGAGCTTCAGGTCAATGGTCACCACCACCTCGATCAGCCCTACCCCGACCCCAAGACGGGTTACGGCAATTACTCGGCCACCTACGCCTTCGGAGCTCAAGCTGCCGAGGTGGAAATTGACCCCGAGACCGGTCATGTGAAGGTCATCAAGGTAGTGGCGGTACAGGATGTGGGGCGGGTGATCAACCACGCGGCACTCGACGGCCAGATGCATGGCGGGATCGTGCAAGGCATTGGCATGGCGCTGCTCGAAGACCTGGTGTTTGACCATGGCAGACCGGTCAATACCTCGCTGTACAACTACCGCGTACCCCGCATCTTTGAGGCCACCGAGATCGAGACTGGGTATGTGGAGACCCTCGACCCACGCGGGCCGCTGGGAGCCAAATCCAGCGGTGAGGTGTCCATCAATCCCACCATTGCCGCCATTGCCAATGCGGTGGCACATGCCACGGGCATTCGCTTTCGAACCCTGCCGATCACGCCCCACAAGATGCTGGCCGCTTTGCGCCGCCACCAACAGCGGGCCACCGAGCTGCGCCCCTGGATGCGCCCTTACAACCTAGAGGTGGCCGCCGCCCGCAGCCTGTACGGGCATGGGCTGTTTGACGCCATGAAAAAGCTGGGGGCCACCTGGGGCAGCACCAAGCCGCGTGTGTCCACCTGGGACTATGAGCGCGCCAGCGATATTGACCACGCCGTCCGTCTGCTGGCAATGCCGGACAAACGGGTCAAGCTCCTGGCCGGTGGCACCGATGTGTTGCCGGGGATCCGACAGGGTGTGTATGCACCCGAGGTGGTGGTGGATATCTCCCGCACACCCGGGCTCAGCGGCATCCATGTGGGCGAGCGTGTGGTTCGAATCGGAGCGGGCACCACCCTGGCCGACCTCACCCAGCATGACGGCCTGCGTGGTCTCATGCCCGGGTTGTGCGAGGCGGCTGACTTGATCGCCACCCAGCAGATTCGCAACGTGGCCACCGTGGCGGGCGACTTGTCGCAGGAAAAGCGCTGTTGGTTCTTTCGCAGCGCGCTGCCGTGCTACAAGAATGGAGGCGTGGCTTGCCCATGCTACGCGGTCATGGGCGACAGCCGGCATCACGCCATCATGGGGGCGGGCCGTTGCGCCGCACCATGTGTGGCAGACCTGGCCCCTGCCCTCACGGCCCTGAATGCCAGCGTGCTGGTGCAAGGAATTGGCGGCACGCGCCGCATTGCCATGGAACAGTTTTACCGCTGGTCTGGGCAGACCACGGTGCTGCCTCAAGAGATCATCGTGGCCATTGAAATCCCGCGCACTCTGCACGCGACCCAAGCCTACGAAAAGTATGCCCAATGGCGGGGCGACTTCCCCGAGGCGTCAGCGGGTGTGCATCTACAGTGGCACGGTGATGCCTTATCGGACGCGCGCATATCACTGGGCGGGGTATCCCCCTTGCCCATGCGGGCCACCTACGCCGAACGCGCCTTGCTCAAAGCGGCTCGCGTGCCAGACGACGCCAGCATCGCAGCAGCAGCGCGTAAAGTGGTCTACGGGGCGCTACCGCTGCGTGACAACGCCGCCAAAGTAGACATGATCATCGCCGTGACCGCCCGGGCCTTGCGTCGGGCACGCGATGCCCGCCACTCATGAGGATTTTTCGCGACGCCCTCTTGTCAAATTTCCACTCAAGGAGACATGTGATGTTAAGACGCTCATTTGCACGTGTTGCAGCCACCGCTGTGCTGTGCGCTCTCGCCTTGCCGGCCACCGCCAAAGACAAATTCATCTACGGCGTGCCGTCTGCCATCAGCTCAGCCATTGCAAACTTTGTGTTTGCCAAGGAATTGGGCTACTTTGACCAGGAAAACATCGAGGTTGAATTGGTACCGCTGTCGGGCTCCAGCGTGATCATTCCGCAATTGCTCTCAGGGCAAATCCATGCGTCTGGAGCAAGCATGGAGCCGCTGGTGATCGCGCGTCAACCCGGCAAGCAAAACTTCCCCTTGAAGTTTGTCTACAACTACCTGCGTAACTCCGTGTGGGAGTTTGCCGTGACGGCTGATGGCCCCATCCGAACCATCGCGGATCTGAAGGGCAAGAGCATTGGCGTGGTCTCGCTGGGGTCCGGCAATGTCTACACCACACGCGCCATCTTGGCTGCCTCTGGGGTGGACCCCAAGAGCGTGACGCTTCAGCCCGTGGGTTTCGGCGGGCAAGCCTTCCAAGCGCTCAAGACCAATCAGATTCAGGCACTCAACCTGTGGGACAGCGCTCATGCAGCGTTGGAAATCGGCGGCACCCCCATTCGGCGCCTGGACGTCCCCAAGGAATTCCAGGGCATGTCCAGTCATGGCTTTGAGGTGACCGACAAACTCCTCAAGGAAAATCCCCAGCTCATCGCCCGCTTTGGTCGCGCCGTCTCCAAAGGATCTGTGGCCTGCCAGGCCAATATGACAGGCTGCCTGCAAGCGTTTTGGAAGCACTATCCCGAGCAAAAGCCCAAAGTGGGGACGGAAGCCGAGATCCTTCGTAAAGAGCTCACCATCATGAAGTCACGGCTGGACAACATCACCTACTTCCGAGCAGGTGAGCCGCGCCAATGGGGCACCTACTCCGATCGTGATTGGAAGCTGCTGATTGCAGCACTCAAGGAAGGCGGCGAGGTGACCAACGAGAACATCCCCATGTCATCGCTGTACACCAACGAGCTGGTGCCGGAGTACAACAAGTTCGACCCGGAGGCGGTGGCCCGCCAAGCCAGAGCCTGGAAGCCCTGAGGCGGCAAGATGACCTCGCGTCTGTCCATCGACAACCTGACGGTCACCTACGCCTCGGCGCGGGGCCCGCTGACGGCCCTGCGCGATCTGAGTTTGGACGTCCAAGACGGTGAGTTCGTGGCGGTGCTGGGTCCTTCGGGATGTGGCAAATCCACATTGCTGAACATCGCCTCGGGTCTGCTGGCCCCTTCAAAGGGCAAGGTGTCGATTCACGGCGAAGCGGTCACGGCGCCGCGTCGTGACGTTGGGATCGTCTTCCAGCAGCCCACCTTGCTGCCATGGAAGACGGTCCTTGAAAATGTGCTGGTTCCCATGCAAGCCATGGGTGTGCCCGTATCGTCGCACCGCGCGCGTGCCCAGGAGCTGATCCGCCTGGTGCGTCTGGAGGGATTTGAAAACCACTACCCCTACGAACTGTCGGGCGGCATGCAGCAGCGGGTAGGAATCGCCCGCGGTCTCATGCATGACCCCCAACTGCTGCTGATGGATGAGCCCTTTGCCGCCCTGGATGCCATGACGCGAGAACACATGACCGATGAATTGCAGGCCATGTGGATGCAAAGCGGCAAGTCGGTGCTGTTCATCACCCACTCCATCCCCGAGGCGGTCTACCTCGCCGATCGGGTGGTGGTGCTCTCGGCCAGACCAGGAACGGTGATCGAGGTGGTCCCGGTGCCCATCGCACGCCCGCGTCGGATAGACACCTTGGGCTCCGCCGAGTTCAACGCCATTTGCAATCGCCTGAGGGGTTTTTTCCGCAAACCCGATACCAGCAGGGAGGGTTCGACATCATGAAGGATCGGATACTGGCCATAGTGCTTCCGCTGGCAGCCGTGGTGTTGCTTCTGCTCATCTGGGACCGGGCCGTGGTATGGCTCCAAATTCCCACCTACCTCCTGCCCCGGCCCATCGATGTGGGCACGGCTCTATGGGGTGGCTACATTGCCGAGCGCACCTATTGGAAGCACTTGGGCACCACCATGTACGAAGTGGTGGTGGGCTATGGCATCGGCTGTACCGTGGCGCTGAGCGCAGGTGCCATCGTGGCTGAGTCTCGCTGGATTGAGCGCACCCTCATGCCCATCGTGGTGGCCATTCAATCCATCCCCAAAGTCGCCCTGGCGCCTTTGCTGATCGTGTGGTTTGGGTTTGGGGTGAGCTCCAAGATGGTGCTGGTGGGTTTGATTTGCTTTTTCCCCGTCTTCATCAACAGCTTCTACGGCTTTCGCTCAGCCAATCCCGACCTGCTCAGACTGTACCGAGCCTTTGGGTCCTCGCGCCTGCATGTGTTTTGGCAGGTCAAATTACCCTCGGCGGCCAGTTCCATATTTGCGGGTTTGCAAATCGGGGTGGTGTTGGCACTCATTGGCGCCATCGTCGGCGAGTTTGTGTCTTCCAAGCAGGGGCTGGGGTACCTGATTCAATCCTCTACCCTGTCGTTTGACGTGGCCACGATGTTCGCCTCAGTGGTCTCGCTGTCCATCGTCGGCATCACCGCCAGCAGCCTCATGCGTTGGATTCAGTCGCGTGTGGTGTTTTGGGAGCAGCGTGAGGCGGCAGGTTCCACACTTTCTGAAGCGGGCTGACTTGTTCACCATGATCTCCTCTGCACCCGCCCACATCACCTGCATCGCCGATGGCTTCGAGTTTGAAGCCGCGGTGGGCGCCTCTTTGATGGCGTCGCTCAAGCACACCGGATTTGATATCGAGGCCTCGTGTGATGGGTCTTTGGCCTGTGGCACCTGCCATGTGCGGCTACACCCAGAGTGGACCTCTCGCGTGCCGCCTCCTCTGGAAGATGAGCAACTGATGCTCTCGAGCCTGGCAGATGCGGCACCCACCTCGCGCCTGTCGTGTCAGATCATGGTCACACCTGAGCTGGCCGGTCTGAGCTTGGACATCCCCCGCTGACTCCCGGGACAAGGCTTCGGAGAACCCACCGTGGAAGAAAAACCCATCCGTCTGACAGACACCATCACCAAGTCCAAGAACACCAGGCCCAAGCCCCATGCGCTGGCCATGCCCGCAGAGGGCGATGGCGGTCTGTTCACGCAGTCTTGGTTTCCCGTGGCCTTATCCGCAGATCTCGTGGCCGATCAAATCCTGGGTGTCAATTTTTTAGACGGCAAGATCGTGCTGTTTCGGGCCCCCGATGGCACAGCCCGCGCGATGAGTGCCTATTGCCCCCATGTGGGTGCGGATCTCTCGGTAGGCAAGATCGTCGACGGTCGCCTGCAGTGCGCCTTTCACCATTGGGAGTACGACTCCGAGGGCTATTGCGTCAAGACCGGTATTGGCGACCCCCCTCCAAAATCAGCATGTCTGTTCTTGTTTCCCATCCAAGAACGCTTCGGCATCATCTGGGTCTTCAATGGCGAGGAGCCCCTGTTTGACCTTCCTCAGCTTCCCTTTGCCGATGATGAACTGGTCAGCACCGCGTATCGCTTCGGGCCCACCTTGCATTGCGACCCCTGGATCTTTGCTGCCAACACCCCCGATATGCAACACCTGAAGGTGGTGCACAAGATCAAATTTGAGGCCGAAGAACCGCATGAATTGGTGCAGTGGCATGAATTTGGTTTTGAGTTCAGCTACCGAGGTCTGCACCAAGGCGATGTCCCGATAGAAAACACCGCCGGCATCCGCGGCACGAGCATCTTCTACCGCTGGGGCATGTACGACGGCTTCTGGCGCTGCAATGTCACCGGCTTCAGCCTGCCTCGGCCTGGACAACACAATGTCTTCAGTTGCAGCCTGGTGCGTGCCGGTCCGCATGCGGCCGAGCAACTGGAGTCGGTGTTGGCCGTCAGCCGCCGAACGGTGGGTGAGGATAAGGACATCTTGGACACCATTCACTACCGCCAGGGCCTGCTCACGCGGGCAGATAAGTCATTGGCGCGGTTTTTGAACTACATCCGTAAATTTCCGCGGGCACACCCCTCGGCTGATTTCATCAACTGAAGCGCATACCACTACCCGCTTACCCCATATCAACGCTTGAGTCCACAGTCACACACAAGGAGAACCTCATGACTGCAACCCGTATCAACCCCGCATCCATGGGCGGCGAGCCCGCTGCCTACTCCAATGGCATTTTGAGCAAAGCACCTGCGGCAACGCTGTATGTAGCCGGTCAGATTGGCATTGATGCCAAGGGCGTGGCCAGCTCCGACTTCGAAGCGCAGACGCGTCAGACCTGGGCCAATATTGCCGCGATCCTGGCCGAGGCGGGTATGACGCTGCAAGACATCGTCAAAACCACGATCTACTTGGTTGATCGCGCCGATTACGCCACCTTCGTCAAAGTCCGCACCGAGGTGCTCAACGGACACAAGCCGGCCTCGACCTTGGTGTACGTCTCGGGCCTGGTCAAGCCCGAGTGGAAGGTGGAAATTGATGTGATTGCCGCCCGCTAATCACGCACTCAGCGACCCAGGGGAATATCATGGATTACGAAATCGGCAGTCAGTCGAGTCCCGAACAACGCATGGATCTCGCCGACCGACCTACCCGGATTTTGCACACCATGTTCCGGGTGTTGGATCTTCAGCGGTCGCTGGATTTCTACATCGGGGCCCTGGGCATGCAGCTGGTGCGCCGTCAAGACTACCCAACGGGGCGCTTTACCTTGGTCTTCTTGGGCTACGGTAGTGAAGAAGCCTCGACCGTGTTGGAGCTGACGCACAACTGGGACCAGACCGAACCTTATGAGATCGGTACGGCTTGGGGACACATTGCCTTGGCGGTCAATGACATCCACGCCCTGTGCGCCGAACTGGCCGAACTCGGTGTCAATATCACCCGACCTCCTGGGCCCATGAAGCACAGCGCCACCGTGATCGCTTTTATCCAAGACCCCGACGGCTATAAGATCGAGCTGATACAGCGTCAGTAGCCCGGCTCGGTGAGTCTGCCCGACCTTCTTTCATCCTCGTCCAGCCTCTGGCTGATGGTCGCCTATTTGGCGGTGCTGCTGGTGGCGCTGGTGTGGCGCGGCAAGTCCCTGTCCAACCCCTGGCTGTTTCTGCTCAGGGGCTTTTTCCCCAATTGGCGCTTCTACCATGTGCCGGGCAATCAACCGCGCCTGTATGTTCGCGCCATGGACAGCAGCGGGCAATGGTCCCCTTGGTCGATGTTCATACCACGCGCCAGGTTTCGGGCGCTCGACCTGTTTCACAACCCGCTGAACAATCTGCGCCTGGTGGAGCAAAATCTCATTGACCACCTCAACGCCGATGTACATGCGCTGCCCGAGGGGCAAGACTTGCGCACTCTGGTGTCCTTTGAATTGACCGAGCGACTGGCGTGGTGGCATGCCCAGCAACTCGTGCCCGACGGGCTGCTGACGGCCTATCAGTTTGAGTTGCGCGTCATACCGGCCCTGGTAGAACCGGTGCAGGAAGTCACCATTGTCAAAACACCCGTCATGACGCAGCCCCGCCATGTCGATTGAACTGGCCGTCCGGTGGTTTTGCGCCCTCTTGGGGCTCAGCCTGCTGCTGCAAACCTGGGAGTTTTGGAAAATCGCCTCCTGGCCCCAGGCCCGCGCCGTGTGGCTCTGGTCAACGCAGCGCCGCGATGTGGCCCATACCTGGGTCTGGCTGCAACGGTGGTTAGATTGGTGCTACAGGCCACGCGTGCACCAGGCGCATCTCCTGATAAGAGCGGTGTTGGCCGCCAGCCTCCTGCTGCAACCACCCTGGTTCGGGAGCACCCTGCTCTTGGTCAGCACCCTGGTCTTGCTCATTCGGTGGCGTGGCGCTTTTAACGGCGGCAGTGACTTCATGACGCTGGTGGCCCTCACGGGGCTGCTCATCGGCACGGTGGCCACGCCCTTCGTCGGAGCTGCCCTGGCCTGGAAGGCCGGGCTGTGGTACGTCACCTTGCAGGCCATGACCTCCTACTTTGTATCTGGCGCTGTCAAGCTGCTTAGCGCTCAATGGCGCAGCGGGCAGGCGCTGCCCTATTTTCTCGATGGCGGACTGTACGGACCACTGCCAGCCCACAGCCGCTTGCGCAACCCAGCCGTGGCGCGGGTGTGCTCCTGGGCGTTCATCGTCTGGGAAATCAGCTTTCCGCTGGCCCTCATCGGCCCGATGTGGGCAGCGAGCTACTGCGCCATGGCGGCCATCTTCCATCTGCTGGTGTTTCGCTACTTTGGTCTCAACCGCTTCGTGTGGGCCTGGGTGGTGAGCTTCCCGGCCATTGTCTACTGCTCATCGAACTGGTGACTCTCCGATCAGGGCCACTCCCCGCATCCTCAGCACTAACCGGCGCCCCACCTTCAGCAACGGATACAACAAATTGGCCAACCATCGCCTGGCGAACATCCACCGGTTGAGCCGATTGAAAAAATCTCCATCGCCACTGAGCAGCGCCAGCTGATGGACAGCCTCGGCTCCGTGGTAAACGGCCGAACCAATGACCACCACCATGCCGCTGTCAAAATCCAAGCCCTGCTGGGCCAACTGCCTGACGCGATCATCCTGACCGCGTGCATTCAACAGCGTGACCTCGCCCACCACCTCCCGCAAGCGCAGTAAGGCCGTGTAGCGGCTGCAAAACGGACAGGCGCCGTCATAGACGATGAGCATGATCGAACTCTCGCTGCGTGAGATCAGTCATTCCGTTTGTTCAAGCCCACTACACAGGTAAAGCCGTTTGGTACTTCACTTGTTGATCGACTCGCCACTCACCGTTGCCAGGGCGGCTCGTCGTGCTGATCCACCGCGTAGCGCGTCCGAGCCTTCGCCAAAACATCAGACGCCACCTCACCGCGCTCTGACAACACCTGCAAGGCCGCCAGAACGACGCTGTGCCTGTCCACCTCAAAAAAGCGTCGAAGTTGTGCGCGGGTGTCACTACGACCAAATCCGTCGGTGCCCAGTGTCAAAAATCGGGCGGTAACGAACTCGGCAATGGACTGGGGCCATGCCCTGACCTGATCGCTGGCCGCCACCACCGGCCGGTCGCCCGGCAGCATCCGCTGCAGGTGACTGGGCGCGGCTTGAAGGCCCAGGCGTACCCCCCGGGAGCACTGCGCCGCCTCGCGCGCCAACTCGCTGTAGCTGGTCACCGAAAACACCTCGCTGGAGATGCCCCAATCCTGCAGCAACATCTGGCTGGCGGCTATCACCTCGTTAAGGATGGCGCCCGATCCAAGCAAGCGAACCGGCGCCACCTGTTCAGAGGTCTCACCCGTTGTCATCAGTCGGTACATGCCACGAAGCAAATCGGCTCGACTGTCGTCACGTAACGAGGGCATCGGGTAACTTTCGTTCATGAGCGTCACGTAGTGAAACTCATCATGCTGCTCCTGCAGCATCCGTCGCATGGCATGGTCCAGTATCACGGCGAGCTCGCCCGCAAAGGCGGGTTCCCAAGCCCGGCAATTGGGAACCATGGCCGCCATCGCCAGGCTTGAGCCGTCTTGGTGCTGCAAACCCTCGCCTCCCAACGTCGTGCGCCCCGCAGTCGCCCCAAACAACAGCCCCCGAGAGCGTTGGTCAGCCGCGGCCCAAATCAGATCGCCCACCCGCTGAAAGCCAAACATCGAGTAGTAAATGTAGACCGGCAGCATTGGCAGGCCATGCACGCTGTAGGAGGTCGCAGCAGCAATCCATGAGGACATCGCACCGGCTTCGGTGATCCCCTCCTCCAGCAGTTGCCCGTCGCGGGCTTCCCGATAGGCTGCAATCGTGCCGGCGTCCTCAGGCTCGTACAACTGCCCTTGCGGTGAATAGATACCAAACTGACGAAACAGGCTGGCCATCCCAAATGTGCGGGCCTCATCGGCCACGATGGGAACCACCCGTGCGCCGAGCTCTGGATCCTTCATCAATGACGCCAACATCCGCACCGCCGCCATGGTGGTGGATTGCTCTTTACCATCGGCTGCCAGAGCAAAACCGCCCCAGTGGCTCAGTGGCGGTACGGCCAGCCGCGGGGCGTCGCTGCGCCGAGCGGGAATAGGTCCGCCCAGGCGTTCGCGGCAGCGCCGCAGATGTCGCATCTCTACCGAATCGGCTGGCGGGCGATAAAACCGCAATTGGGCCACGTCATCGTCTGTCAGAGGAAGCGCAAAGCGATCCCGAAAGGCTTTCAGCGCCTCCAAGTCAAGCTTCTTGGCCTGATGAGCGGTCATTCGCGACTCGCCCGCCCCTCCCATTCCAAATCCCTTCTTGGTTTTGGCCAAGATCACGGTGGGTCGTCCGTGGTGACGGGTCGCCGCTGAAAACGCAGCGTAGAGCTTTCGAAAATCATGCCCGCCTCGACGCAGTGCATCGATCTCAGCCTCGGTCATGTGCGCAATCAGCGCCTGCACCGCAGGGTTTTGTCGAAAGAAGTGCTCGATGTTGTAGGCGCCGTCTTTGGCGCCCAAGGTTTGGTACTGACCGTCCACCGTGGAGGCCAGCGCCCGAAGCAGCACGTGTTCCTGATCGCGCGCAAACAGACCGTCCCAATCTGAACTCCACAGCACCTTGATCACATGCCAGCCTGCGCCTTTGAAGAGCGACTCCAGTTCCTGGATGATCTGCCCGTTCCCACGAACCGGGCCATCTAGCCGCTGGAGGTTGCAATTGATGATGAAGGTCAAGTTGTCCAGCCGCTCACGCGCGGCCAAGGTGAGGCCGGCCATCGATTCCGGCTCATCCATCTCGCCGTCGCCAAAAATTCCCCACACCCGCCGCTCAGAGGTCTTGAGCAGTCCACGCCCCTCCAGGTAGCGCATGAACCGCGCCTGGTAAATCGCTGTCAGTGGCCCCAGACCCATCGAGCCCGTAGGAAACTGCCAGAAATCGGGCATCAGCCAGGGATGGGGATAAGAACTCAAGCCAGGGCCCGCGAGCTCCTGGCGATACAGCGCAAGTTGCGCTTCATCCAACCTGCCCTCGAGCCAGGCCCTGGCATACAGGCCAGGGGCCGAATGCGGCTGTGTAAACACCAAGTCGCCACGACCACCCTCGTGATCACCTCGAAAAAAGTGATTGAAGCCCAACTCAAAGATCTCGGCCGCCGAGGCGTAACTGGCGATATGGCCACCCAACTCACCATGCGCCTGATTGGCTCTAACCACCATGGCCAGCGCATTCCATCGCATGATGGCGGTCAGCCGCTCTTCCAGCGCGATGTCACCCGGATAGGGCTCTTGCTGCTCCAGCGGGATCGTGTTGCGATACGCCGAAAAGGCCAGCGCATGGGGCATCAGCCCAAGTTCCTGGGCGTGCTCCTCCAGGCGCTGCAACAAGAACAATGCACGGTCGCCTCCATCGGCCTGCACCGTGGCACTCAGGGCATCTGTCCACTCGCGGGTCTCTTGCGGATCGGCATCGCCGCCCGGATCACCCGGTGAGGCCATCAGCCCTTGAGAAACACTACTGCTCATCTGGCATGCGTCTGTTCAACCGCGGACGTCAACACCTGGATGCGGCCATCAGGTAAAGCGTAAAAAACGAGACCTCTTGCCACAACATCCACTCGTGTCCTTTGGTGGGCGTCTTTCATTGAACCTTGAAATAAAAGTCACCACGAAGCGAAGTGTTTTCCCAGGGAATCTGCGAGCCCTTGGTGTTGTCAAAAACAGATCTTCTCACCTCTTTGAAGACCTGCTCAATGGGCATATTCGGCTTGCGAATATTTTCCAGGAGATGACGTGTGTAGGGGCTATTTCTCTCTGAAGGGTCGCCGTCATAGGCGACGCGGCCCGGTGATGTCGAGTACGCGATCAGGGTGCCCCTGGGCGCGTCCATCAACGCCAAGCCCCGTGACAGGCTTCGAAAACTTCTGGCAAACGGATTGTCTCGACAGGCATCCAGGATCACGATGTTGATGCCTTTATCGGCAGTGGCCATCTTTTCCAGAACCAGGTTGACATCCACCCCCTGATCGGGCACCTCATCTTCCCTCAAGATATCAGCGTTGACAGGAATCAGGTAGTTTCTGCCCTTGACCTCAAGACCGTGACCCGAGTAGTAGAACAATCCCACATCGTGAGTGGACAGCTTATCCCCAAACTCCCGGATAGCCGCACGCATCTCACTTTTTGTTCCATTTCGCACTTGGATGACTTCAAACCCGCTTTGGCGCAGGGCACTTGAGATATCGTTGGCGTCGTTGACAGGGTTTCGCAGCGGCGCAGACGGGTAGCTGGCGTTACCCACCACCAATGCAACGCGCTTGCGAGTTTGCTCAAGTGCTGCCTGCAGCCGTTTAGAGGCAGACTCATCGCGGGCTCGCCGCTCAGCGGCCAACTCTCGTTCACGCTGCTCAATGGCAGCCAGGCGTGCTTGCAGCTCTCGTCGTTCTTGCGTCACTTTGTCACGCTCGGAGGCCACTTGCTGCGATATTTCCTGCAGCCGGCGCAGCAGGTCTTGCTTTTCCCGATCGCGCTCAGATTGCGCAGCGTCCTGCGCCGGCTCGTCTTTAGAGCCCCGTGCCGCCGAAGCGGTAGCGCCCGCGGCCGACGGCAAGCTTGCCGATCCACTGCGGCAGGCCGCCGGGTTCTTGGCGCACTCAAAGAAGTTCATCTGTGACCAGGCCGGCGCACTGAAGGCCACGGCGATCACAAATTGAACGACTTTATTGAACAACCTCATAGGTCTCACCATTATCGAGCTTCAGACGGATCACTCCCTCCAAGCGCTGCTGAAGAACGCTATAGCTCATCTCAGAAAAATCGACCCAACCGGTTCGGCCACCCATGCATTCGATCCTGACCGAAGCGGCCTTACCTGAACGGATCGAGAGCAGGGTCTGATCAAGACTATTCTTGAAGCTTGTTCCCGGTCGACCCTGACCTCGGCACAGCACATTGCCCGAATAGTCATAGAACTCCCCGTGTCCCGATCCACTCAACGACACCAATACGGGCAGGAATTCATCGCCATGGCGAAGCCTGCGAGCCACTTTGAACTGATCACTCAGCAAAATCTCGTCGTCCATGGACTGCATCAGGGGGGGTTGCCCGATGGCCTTGATCTTCGCGGTTTTCAAGATGAGCTTGCAATCGCAAATGCCCCTGTCCTGCTCCGGCAAAAAGGTCAGCTTCTTTCTCTGATCTCGGCTGCAGGTTTCCTTTCGCTGGCTGATCATCTCGTCTGAAAATCCCTGCGCCCACGCCCAGTACCAGCCGTGGGGACAATAATTGGGCACTCCAAACAAGACGTGCTCATAAAAGACCAGGGTTGGATTTGAAAATACCTGTTGCCCAAAGGGATACAGACGGATGATGCGAACCATGGGGATATCGGCAATCGAAACATCCTGACCCGACTGCAGGCGAACACGAACCGAATTCATGTCTGCTTGAGACACCATGGGCATTGCAGTCAAGGCGAACAAGGCCAGCCAGCGCATGAGTCGATTCAATTCAGACACCCCAAACCGTGTGTACTGTCATACGACATGATCACGAAACCGTTCTTGCATTCCAGTTGCTGATTCATAGCGTTGTTCAGTGTTCGCCAACCCCCCGACGACACTCTGGATCACCCCAGTTTACCGCCGGCGCCCTCACCCTGCAGACCGACACTCGCGCAGTGGGGCGCCACAGCATCGGATTAAGTTCGGCCGTGAGCCAAAATGTGCAAAGTCTAGTCCCCCACCGCCTCTGACGGCGCAGCAGCGATCCAACTGAAGCGTGGCTGGCGCTGCTGCGCATGCTCCACCATCTCTAAAAACATGCTGAAGGGCCGGACCCAGCAACCTGAGCGGTTATACAGTGGACGATAGAGAACCAAAGGCTCCAACGTTTCACTGTGTCTGACAACACCGAGAACTTCGTACTCACCGCCCTTGTAGTGACGGTAACGTCCAAGCGGGATGGATGGCAGTTCAGGAAGATCGCTTGACATGATCAGCACCACGCCTTTCTCTAACGGCAGTACCTGAGACTCGCCAGATACAGCCAAGACTGTTTATCTTCCTGGGCAGAAAAGACACTGAAAGTTCGCATAGGGCAGCCAAATTTTAGACATCGCATGCTGCTCTGGCTGCGACTTCGTTAACGCCCTGATCAGAGTGGGCCTCGCTAATTCTTCAGGATAAATTCAGCTGCAGTCTTCACCAACTCCTGCTCAATCCCGTTAAAGCCATGGTAAGCCAAGGCTTGGCAGCGATCACCCTGATCACTCCCACCATCGAGCAGAACCATCGCCCGCGGGGTATCTGAAGTGCGTGATCTGATGATGGATTCGGATGCTGAGATGGGCGTTGATGGACAGGCCTCTCGTCGGTGATGAATGCCAAGGGCCGGTAATTTAATGGACGCTGGAATTGTCTCCCCCTTATGGGTTCCTGCAACTATGTAACCCTTCAAAAAGGAAACTTCCGGCCTTTCCGAGCTGAGAAAAGCCGCAACTGTTGATGTCCCCATACTGTGACCAAAAATCCAGATAGGTTGGCCAGACTTCGAATGGAAGTGGCGAACCACCTCGGACACACGGTCAAGGTGCTCTTTTGATGATCGTTTGTGCCCTCTCAGCGCGTTGCCCAAGTCAAATGGGGAATCAACCAAGACTGCTTGAACTCCGTATGCACGCCACATCCCAAATGACCGTACAAAGGTATGGACATGGTCTGTACGACCGTCGTCAGCAATTCTCACGAGTCCACCGCCACCGATAAATAGGAGGACAGTTGCCCTTGCCGCTTCGTTCGAGGCGATCAACACACGTGTGGGAGTACCTTGTATTGAGGGTATGTCAACTCTTTCGTTGGCGCGCCCCAAGGATGTCAGTGACAACAGTAAGAAACCGAGAAATAGTCGATTCAATTGATTAACTCCCATCAAGTACTGTGATGACGGCTCAGGTTAATCCGAGTGTAGTAGAGACAGATGGGCTCACCGGAATCGATGTGAGAGCCACTTGGCTCGCAATCCGGCTGGGCTGTTTAACTTACTCGCTCAGTTTTCTGACTCCCTGTTTTTGGTGGGGATCGGGGATTCGAATCCCCAACGGATTGCTGCTGCACTTGCTGCGCGTGGCGCCACGCGCTACAATGTCAGGATGATCGGAAGCTTCAGGCACAAGGACCTTGAGCGCTTCTTCGAGTCCGGCTCGCGT
>CAYNSW010000024.1:0-45292 GCA_964400135.1 uncultured Rubrivivax sp.
CCTTCCCATCCCGAACAGGACAGTGAAACGCCTCTGCGCCGATGATAGTGCGGATTCCCGTGTGAAAGTAGGACATTGTCAGGCAATTACACCCAAACGGGCCCAGTTGACGCTGGGCCCGTTTTCTTTGGCGACTGCCGCGCCGCCGATGCGCTGAACTCTACTGAAAAGCCACTTCGGCAAAGCTGCGCAGTTTGCGGCTGTGCAACTGCTCGGGGAGTTGCTCATTGAGCAGCTCCATGGCGCGCAGTCCGATGCGCAAATGCTGGTCCACCCGCTCGCGGTAAAAGTGATTGGCCATGCCTGGCAGCTTGATCTCGCCGTGTAAGGGCTTGTCACTCACGCACAGTAGCGTCCCGTAGGGCACCCGGAATCGAAAGCCGTTGGCGGCGATCGTGGCACTTTCCATGTCCATGGCCACTGCCCGACTTTGACTGAAGCGCCGCTGTGGGCCCGGGTGGGGCAGCAACTCCCAATTTCGGTTGTCCGTGGACGCCACCGTGCCTGTACGCAGCACCCGCTTGAGATCCCAGCCAGACAACTGGGTCACCTCGGCCACGGCGTGCTCCAAAGCTTGTTGTATCTCGGCCAGTGCAGGCACGGGGACCCAGGGAGGCAACTCTTCATCGAGCACATGGTCTTCACGCACATAGCCATGAGCCAACACATAGTCGCCCAACTGCTGAGAATTGCGAAGCCCTGCGCAGTGGCCCAGCATTACCCAGGCATGAGGCCGAAGCACCGCGATGTGATCCGTGATCGTCTTGGCGTTGGCCGGACCCACGCCGATATTGACCATGGTGACCCCGCTGTTGTTCGGCCCCACCAGATGATAGGCGGGCATTTGGGGCAAGCGCGGCGGTGCTGTACCGCTGCTGGTGCTGCCACCGGAGCCCATATTGGCCCCTTTGGTGATCACATCACCGGGTTCCACAAAGGCGCTGTATCGGCTGCTGCCCTGGGCCATCAAACCCCTGCCCAACTTGACGAACTCGTCAATGTAGAACTGGTAATTGGTGAAGAGCACAAAGTTCTGAAAGTGTTCGGGGCTGGTGCCCGTGTAATGGCGCAGACGGTGCAATGAATAGTCCACCCGGGCCGCAGTAAACAGTGATAGAGGCAACGGCTCACCGGGCCGCGGCTCAAAGCTACCGTTGGCAATGCCGTCATCCATAGACGCCAGGTCAGGCAAATCGAACAGATCTCGCATCCGATGCCGACGCTGGCTGTCCAGACTGCCCTCGAGATGGTCATTTTCAGCCAGACTGAAATGCACAGGAATAGGCTGATTGCTGGTGCCGACCTCGATACTGACCTGATGGTTTTGCAGCAGGAGCTCGAATTGCCGCTGGTAATAACGAGCGAACAGATCGGGCCGAGTCAAAGTGGTCTCGTAGGTGCCGGGGCCTGCCACAAATCCGTAGGCCAGGCGGGAATCCGCCTTGGCTACCGTGTGTATCTGCAAGCGAACAAAGGGATAAAACGCCCGACACCTGTGATCCAGCTCCTGGCCGCTGACATAGGCCTGAAGTGCCTGGCGAAGGTGCTGGATGCTGTTGGCGTAAATCTGGCGCACCCGATCCAAGGCGGCCACGGCATCATCGAACTGGGCTGGCGCTACGAAGAAGGGCAAAGATGTCATGACGTTGGCATTGTCGCTGCATTCGGCGCAAAACTCACAACTTTCAGTCCCGCGGGCAGTACCTCGATGCACCATTGACTACTGTCGGGCAGCGGCTCACCATCGGCGGCCATGGTGACGGGCGAATCACTTTGAATGATCACCTGGCGTATAGGCTGCGTATGTACCTGAGAATGAGAAAGGTGTCGGCCCATCAGCAGGCGAGGCAGCAGGCCCAACGTGGTGCGGCGGTTTAAGTCGCCCGCGACCACCACGTCCAAACGACCATCACCGATTTGGGCGTGGGGTACAGCGGGCATCCCCGCGCCGTAAGTGGGCGTATTCAGTGCAGAAACAAACAGACACGAGCCTTCATACCAGGCGAGTCCATCCGCGCACACCCGCAACCGATGCGTTTTCAAGCTGATCAACTGCTGCAGGGTGGCCCACAAGTACCGCGGCAATCCAGGTAACCAGGCGCCCACCGTTTGCGCCCGGTGGCCAACGGCCGCATCAAATCCCGCTGCGAGGCTGCTGACAAAGGGCCAGGCGCCTCGGCTGGTTTTGCATTGTCCCAAATCCATGGCCAACGGTGACCCGTTCACCGCGTGCAAGAGCGCCGCACGCCATGGCAGCCGGTGCACGCCCAGGGCACGACCCAGATCGTTGCCGCTACCCATGGCGACCACGCCCAGTGTGTGACCCCGATCGAGCAGCGCAGGCAGGCAGTGGAAGACGGTGCCATCGCCGCCCACGACGACGACGCGCGACCCGCTTGGCAGCTGCCCGATGATGCGGCGGGTTTCCGCAATTTTCTCGCCGACATACAAAACGGCATGAGGCGCATGGGTCTGCAGCCACTCATGGATAGGCCTTATCCGTCGAGCCGCGCGTCCGCCCCCACCCTTGGGGTTGACAACGATCAGCGTTTGGGCGCCATCAGGAACCACTTCAGGCGTTCGCGAGATGGACAAGACAAGAAGTCTCGATTATTCGGGGGGCTGCATCATCAGCAGCATGCGCAAAGTCAGGTACTCGGTGTCCGTCAGGCTTTGCTCGGTGTAGGCCTTACTCAGCGACTTACTCAGTTGCGATGTTTGCAACGCCTGGAATATCTTGCCGGGGTCCAACTCTAGTTGGGCTGGTGTATCCAATCGGTCGTCCAACTCCGATTGGACGTGGGCCTTGATCTGCTGCAGGAAGTTCAGGGCTTGCTCACCTTCGTCTCGGCTATCGGCGCCTAATAGCCATTCCGCACGCTCATCAAGCGCACGCAAGGCTGTTTTGGCATCGGACCATCCGGAGCTGCTGAGCAAGCCTTTAATGTCCCTGCTCATCCACCGTCCCAGCTCTGCAGCACTCACCTGTTCCTTACGAATCACGGCTTGCTGTTGCAAATGGACAGATACCGACTCGTAGCCCGGATGATCTCCCAACAAGGGAGGCGGCTCCATGCTGGTCTTTCCCGGCCCTGTGTTCCACTCATAGGCGTTGCGCAGGGCATCTACATCAGCTTCCTCGTCGCTCAAAGGCACGACCTGCACTTCAACGTCTTCGCCTCGAGCGTATTTCAATTGCGTATCGAGCTCGGCAAGCTCGGTCTTGATCGCCTCACTCAAGGAACTGTTGGCCCAGTATTGGGCCTGCTGGGCAGAGTCCTGGGCTTTCACCAGGTGATCATGGGCCGTCTCCAGCGCCACTTGCTTTTCTTTCCATTTAACCTCGTCAAAGAAATCTGGATGGTCAGGGCCCTTGGGTAGCTCATTGCGCTCGATGATCATCGTCGCCAGTTGGTAGCGCAGTTTTGACAAGACGCTGCAGAACCTCATGTCCAGTTCCGCGTCGATCTCCGCCTTTGGTTGTGCAAACAAGACCTTCTTGTGGAGATTATCGATTTGTGCCAACAGATGCTCGCCCTCTTCGAGGGTGGCTGGCTGCTCCTGCCCGTCAACATAGGCAGTACAGCGACGTTCGAAGCTGTCTACCGCCTGCTCAAGTTGTCGTAGTTGTTGCCTGGCTATCACGATTACATCGTGCTTCAGATGAAAGGCAGCCCCGAGTGACTCGGGCCCCGATCGCTCCTGACGCATGACGTTCAGCCTGGGCTTGCCACTGACCCTTGCCGCTCTTGCCGCATCACCGAGTCGCGCGTACTCCATATGGTGGACTAACTTGAACAGGCTTTGTGTTCCCACCTTGTTGCCCGTCTTTGCCAAATACGTCTCCAGCGCGCGAGAGGCCTCACCTCCGTAGGCGCGCTGCACAAGTTTTTTGACCAGATCGGTTGCCGCCGTGGCGCCGGAGCCCAGGTGCCCATTGGACAACGTGCTTCTTCCACTTTGTGAATTGAGGCGCAGATACCCCGACCTCACCGAGTCGCCACTGACCAGGTGGGCGGCTATATCACGCAGAAGCTCTCGGGCACGACTGCTGTCTGTGTCATCGGCCAGCGTGACCGATTTGTGAGTCGCATCAAACTGGATACGTGTTGCTGCGATGGTCAGTTTCATTAGGGCTCCTCGTGCGCGATGCATCCCAGGTTTTGCGCATCATCCCGACAGGTTGGCGCAGCTCACATGCTGCGTCGGTATTGACCCCCCACCTCGAACAGAGCATGGGTGATCTGCCCCAGACTGCAGACCTGCACCGCATCCATCAAGACCGCAAACACATTATCGTCCTCAATGACCGCTTGTTGCAAACGCTTGAGCATGGCAGGAGCGACGGCGGCGTGACGCTCATGAAAGCTCTGCAGCCGCTTGAGTTGGGATTGCTTTTCACCCTCTGTGGAGCGAGCCAACTCGATCTGATCGGGGACCGGATCACCGTTGGGATTGCGGAAGGTGTTAACGCCAATGATGGGGTGTTCACCCGAATGCTTGAGCATCTCGTAGTGCATGCTCTCTTCTTGAATCTTGCTGCGTTGATAGCCCGTCTCCATGGCGCCCAACACGCCGCCGCGCTCGGCGATGCGCTCAAACTCGCCAAGCACCGCCTCTTCCACCAGCTCGGTCAGCTCGTCGATGATGAAAGCCCCTTGATTCGGGTTTTCGTTCTTGGCCAGACCCCACTCGCGGTTGATGATGAGCTGTATGGCCATGGCACGACGCACACTCTCCTCGGTGGGGGTGGTGATGGCCTCGTCGTAGGCATTGGTATGCAATGAGTTGCAGTTGTCGTAGATGGCAATCAGCGCTTGGAGCGTAGTGCGGATATCGTTGAAGTCAACTTCCTGGGCGTGCAGGCTGCGGCCACTGGTCTGAATGTGATATTTGAGCTTTTGGGAGCGTTCGTTGGCGCCATAGCGATCTCGCATGGCCGTGGCCCAAATGCGACGCGCCACCCGCCCGAGGACGGTGTACTCAGGGTCCATGCCATTGCTGAAGAAAAAGCTCAGATTGGGCGCAAAGTCATCGATATGCATGCCCCGCGCCAAGTAGGCTTCAACAAAGGTAAACCCGTTACTCAGGGTAAAGGCCAGTTGGCTGATCGGATTGGCGCCAGCTTCGGCAATGTGATAGCCGGAAATGGATACCGAGTAAAAGTTGCGCACGTCGTGTTGCACGAACCACTGCGCAATGTCACCCATGACCTTCAAGCTGAACTCGGTGGAAAAAATACAGGTGTTTTGGCCTTGGTCTTCCTTGAGGATGTCAGCCTGCACCGTGCCCCGAACGTTGGCCAAGGTCCAGTTGCGAATTTTCTGAGCCTCATCGGGTGTGGGGTCGCGGCCGTTATCGACACGAAACTTATCCAAATTTTGATCGATGGCCGTGTTCATGAACATGGCCAAGATGGTGGGGGCGGGACCATTGATGGTCATGCTCACCGAGGTGCTGGGGTGCGTCAGATCAAAACCCGAGTACAACACCTTCATGTCATCCAGCGTGGCGATCGACACGCCGGAGTTGCCCACCTTGCCGTAGATATCGGGGCGCAAATCGGGGTCTTGTCCGTAAAGCGTGACCGAGTCAAAAGCTGTGGACAGTCGTTTGGCGGGCATGCCTTCGGACAAGAGCTTGAACCGTCGGTTGGTACGAAATGCGTCACCTTCGCCAGCAAACATCCGGGTGGGATCTTCGTTTTCCCTCTTGAATGCAAAGGTTCCGGCCGTGAAAGGAAATGAGCCGGGAACGTTTTCCAGAAGTAGCCACTTGAGCAATTCACCGTGACATTCATATTGAGGCAGCGCCACCTTGCGCACGGTGTTGCCCGATAGCGTGGTGTAGGTCAGATCAGTGCGGATCTCGCGATCACGAATCTTCACCACATACTCGTCACCGCTGTAAGCCTGTTGCATCTGAGGCCATTGATCCAGCAGCTTTCGATTCGCAGGGTCTAGTCTTGCTTCGCGCTGGGTGGCCAGGTCCTGCACCGCTTCGACCGCACGGTGCCGCTCGGGCTTGTCCGTGTGCAGCATGACTGCACTGGCTCGAAGTTGTTGAATCTCCCGGGCCAGGCGAGACTGTTCGCGCGCATGGTGCTTGTAGTGACGCACGGTCTGCGCGATATCGGCCAGGTAGCGCACTCTGGCAGCCGGCACGATCGCGCTTTGGTGTGAGCTGTGCCTGACGCTGACGGGGCTGAGTGCGCCTGGGCGCAGAGCCAGACCCAAAGCACCCAGTCGCGGCAGCAGGGCCTGGTACAACGCAGTGACGCCGTCGTCGTTGAAGCGGCTGGCCATCGTGCCAAAAACGGGCATGCTCTCGGTGGGCTGCGACCACGCCTCACGATTGCGCTGGACCTGTTTGGCCACATCACGAAGGGCGTCGGCCGCCCCTTTACGATCAAACTTGTTGATGGCCACAAATTCAGCGAAGTCGAGCATGTCGATCTTCTCGAGTTGGCTGGCAGCGCCAAACTCAGGGGTCATGACGTAAACGGGAATATCGACGAGCGGCACGATGGCAGCATCGCCCTGACCAATGCCCGAGGTCTCGACCAACACCAGATCAAAGCCAGCGGCCTGACAGGCGGCCACCACATCGGGCAGGGCCTGGCTGATTTCGCTGCCAAAGTCACGAGTGGCCAAGCTGCGCATGTAAATGCGCGGCCCTGCTTGCCATGGGCCTATCGCGTTCATGCGGATGCGGTCACCCAGCAGGGCGCCGCCGCTCTTGCGGCGCGAGGGGTCGATGCTGATCAGCGCTACATGCAGCTGATCGCCCTGGTCCAGCCGCAGGCGTCGGATGAGTTCGTCCGTCAGACTTGACTTGCCGGCTCCGCCAGTGCCGGTAATCCCCACCACCGGCACGGGGCGCGCTGCCGCTGCCTGGTGCAGGGCTTGTTTGAAGGCGCCGCCGCAGCGGCCGTTTTCCAAGGCGGTAATGGTTTGGGCCAGCGCTCGCCACGCCGCATCGGTGTGCCCTTGCAGGGCCTGGACGCTTTGGGGGGCGTGGTGCGACAAATCGGTGTCGCATCGCATCAACATCTCGCCGATCATGCCTTGCAGACCCATGCGCTGGCCATCTTCAGGACTGTAGATTCGACCTACTCCGTAGGCCTGAAGCTCCTGAATTTCGGATGGAATGATGACCCCGCCGCCGCCGCCAAAGACCTGAATGTGCTGGCCACCCCGCTGGCGCAGCAAGTCGACCATGTACTTGAAATACTCGACGTGTCCACCCTGGTAGCTGCTCAGCGCAATGCCCTGAGCATCTTCTTGCAGGGCAGCCGTCACCACGTCGTCTACAGAGCGGTTATGCCCCAGGTGAATGACTTCCGCGCCCATGCTTTGCAAGATACGGCGCATGATGTTGATGGCCGCATCGTGGCCGTCAAACAGGCTGGCTGCGGTCACAAAGCGAACCTTGTGCTGCGGGCGGTAATCGGCCAGGGCTTTGAATTCGGCAGACAGATCGGTCATGGCAGCCCTCCGATTGAAATGGGTTTGGCCGGTGCGTCCTCAGTCACCAAACATCTTTTGTTTGAGCTCGCGGCGTTGCTGCGCTTCAAGAGACAAGGTGGCGGTGGGGCGTGCAATTAAGCGCGCAAGACCGATGGGCTCACCCGTTTCATCGCAATAGCCGTATTCACCGCTGTCGAGCCGAGCCAACGACTGAACGATCTTCTTGAGCAGCTTGCGCTCCCGGTCACGGGTGCGCAACTCCAAGGCGTGTTCTTCTTCTATTGTGGCCCGGTCGGCCGGGTCAGGAACGATGGAGGTGTCCTCGCGCAGGTGCTCGGTTGTCTCTCCGGCGTTGGACAGCAAATCGTCGCGTTGGGCCAGCAATCGGTTTTTGAAGAACTCAATTTGCTTGTCCTTCATGTACTCGCTTTCGGGCATGGCCAGCACCTCGGCCTCGGTCAGGTCTTTACCAGCCTTGCGCTTCCAGGCTCCTGCCAGCTTGGGGTCAGGCTTAGGCGCTGACTTGGCTGACTCCACGGGTTCGGGTAGGTGACGAGCGGCCGACTTGGCCGGCCCAAACCGATCGGTGAATCCGTGCACAGCCCCCACGGAGGCCGTGGGCGATGCCCCCCGGGAAGGGGCAGTCTTGGCCGCCACAGCAGGCTTGGCGGTCCCCTTCTTGGCTACCGGCTTGCCATTGGGCTTGGCAGTGGCAGACGCCTTGGGAGCCGGCTTGGTAGCGGGAGCCTTGGACGCAGCTTTGGGTGTGGGTTTGCCCGAGGCGGCGGGCTTGGCCGAGGGCTTCAAGGCCGGCTTGACCGACCCGTGGGGTGTCCCCTTGGTTGTACCCTTGGCCGTTCCTTTAGCGGCCCCTTTGGCGGCTGACGCGACAGCGTTCTTGGCAGGCGCCTTGGCGACTTGCTTGGCCGCGGCTGCCGGCTTGCCCCCAGACTTGGCCACTGCCTGAGTCGCGGCCTTCTTGGCGGGGGACTTGCCCGGCGTCGCCGAGCCTGCCTTGGTTGTCTTGGCAGCCGATTTCGGGGGGCTCTTGCGGGCAGGGCTCGCCTTGGCCTTGGCGGTGGCTTTACCCGCAGATTTGGCGGCGGATTTGGTCGCTACCTGGGTCGCCGAAGATGGGCGAGAGCTCGAGCGCGTTGACGCTTGGGCGGCGCTCGCAGGCTTGGAGCGGGACTTGGAGGCATTAGAGCTCACGGTAAAAACTCCTGGAAATCTCAATAACGGCCCATAGGTAGACCCAAGCAGAGCGCGCGGATTGTAGCGAGGCTCAATCTAAGCACTGCTCCAGCCCCTGAAGTAAGACATCGCGCGGCAGATCAATGCCGATGAACACCATCTTGCTGTGCTTTTTCTCCTGGGGCGACCATTTGGGGCCCAGGTCACTGCCCATGAGCTGGTGAACACCCTGGAAGATGACCTTGCGCTCGCTGCCCTTCATGAACAAGACTCCCTTGTAGCGCAGCATCTTGGGGCCATACACCTGCACGATAGCCCCCAGGAAGTCTTCCAGTTTGGCGGGATTGAAAGCGCGGTCCGCGCGGAAAACGAAAGACTTCACATCGTCATCATGATGGTGGTGGTGCGGATGATCGCAATCGGCCGTGTGCTCGTGATGAGCATGGTCATGGCCTTCGTGGTCGTGACCATGGTCGTGGTGGTCGTGGTCGTCGTTGGACAGAAACTCCGGATCAATTTCCAACTTGGCGTTGAGGTTGAAGCCGCGAAGATCAAAGACCTCGCTTAACTGCACATTGCCAAAGTGCACCCGCTTTTGCGGCGCTCGAGGGTTCATGTGCTTGATTCGGTGGGTCAGGGCCTGCACTTGGTCTTCGTCAACCAGGTCGGTCTTGCTGATAAAGATCTGGTCGGCAAACCCAATTTGTCTGCGAGCTTCCTGACGGGTGTCAAGTTGGTGGTTGGCGTGCTTGGCGTCCACCAGGGTCACAATGGAGTCCAGCAAAAAGCTCTCGGCAATCTCGTCGTCCATGAAGAACGTTTGCGCCACAGGCCCGGGATCGGCCAGGCCGGTGGTCTCAATGACCACCCGCTCAAAGTCCAGCTCTCCTTTTCGGCGCCTCTGGGCAAGGTCAGACAGCGTGGAGCGCAAGTCTTCTCGGATCGTGCAGCACACGCACCCATTGCTCATTTGAATGACCTGCTCTTGCGTGTCGGCCACCAAGATGTCGTTGTCGATGTTTTCTTCGCCAAATTCGTTTTCGATCACGGCTATTTTTTGCCCGTGGGCTTCGGTCAGTACTCGTTTGAGCAGGGTGGTTTTGCCCGAGCCCAGAAAGCCGGTCAGGATGGTCGCAGGAATCAGGGACATGGTGGACGAGGGGTCTGTTGGGGGCCTAGCAGGGGGCAAGAGCTTACTCCAATGTGTCGTGGGGCGTTCAACCCCGGCTCCAGGACGCGTGAACACCGGCCCGACACCCCCTAGCCGACTCGGGTATCCTTGGACTATCGCCACTTCCGACACCCCCCGTGTCAGACCCTCAGCCTAAGCGGTCCGATCGCCCGAGTTCAGCCGGCGCTTCGGACCGATTTCAAGACAAGCGGACCTTGCTGCACCGTCTGGTGGACTTTTTGTCCCCAGGTGTGGATTCGCGCGAGGAACTCATCGAAGCGCTGGCGCAGGCCGAGCACCGGCACCTGATCGACCCGGAATCACGGGTTATGGTCGAGGGGGTCTTGCGCATGGCCGAGCTCACGGCGGGCGATGTCATGGTGGCCGCGGCGCGGATGGACCTATTGGATATTCGGGCTCCGTACGAGGAGATCTTGGCCACCGTCATTGAGACAGCGCACTCGAGGTTTCCGGTATTCGAAGACTCGCGCGACAACATCCTGGGCATCCTGATGGCCAAGGATCTGCTGAAGCTGCAGCGCGCCCCGCAGCTCAGCCTCAAGACCTTGCTGCGGCCGGCCGTCTTTGTCCCCGAAAGTAAGCGCCTCAACGAGTTGCTGCGCGATTTTCGATCCAATCGCAATCACCTGGCCATCGTCATTGACGAGTTTGGGAACGTGGCCGGCTTGGTCACGATCGAAGACGTGCTGGAGGAAATCGTTGGCGAGATTGAAGACGAATTCGATGAGCGCGACTTGAAGTCGGCCGTCTTCACCCTGGCTGACGGCTCGCACCGCGTGGCCGGTGATGCGGCGCTTGAAGACGTCAATCAAGCCTTGGGCCTGGGACTGGCCTCTGATGAATTTGACACGATTGGTGGTCTCCTGTCAGACCGCCTGGGGCGTGTGCCCCGACGCGGCGAGGTGGTGGAGCTGGCCGGTTGGCACTTTGCCGTCATGCTCACCCGTGGCGGGGCGGTACGCTGGTACCGTGTCACTCGCGACGAGGACCGCGCCCAGGCGGCGGTACCACCCACCTGACAGCCATGAGGCATTCGACCGCGTGGAGCGGTGAGCCGACGCAGCGCCAGCGTGCCTCTTGGGTCGAGGTGCTGGGCTTTGTCGGCCTTGGGGCCCTGCAGACCGTTGCCTTCGTGCATTCCGCTCTTGGGTGGTGGCTGCCGGTCGTGACGCTGGCGGTGGTGGTCTACCGGCTCAACCTGAGGTCTACGGCGAGTGCCGCGCTCATTGGGTGGGCCTACAGTCTGGGGTGGTTGCTAGCAGGCGTGTGGTGGCTGTTCATCAGCATGCACCAATACGGCCAACTTGGCGCACTGTTGTCGGCCGCAGCTCTGTGGGCTCTGAGCGCGGCGCTGAGCTTGTATTACGCGGCAGCGGCTGCGGCCTACGCCGCATGTCGCCTGGAGCGCCCAGGCCGCGATGCGCTCTTGTTTGCGGCGCTGTGGACACTGGCGGAGTGGGCCCGCGCCGAGTGGTTCACGGGATTTCCCTGGGTTGCGCTGGGCTATGCCTGGGTCGATGCGCCGCTGGCCTGGGGAGCGCCCTGGATTGGCGTCTACGGCTTGGGATTCCTGGCCGCATGGGCCGGTGCCACGTTGGCCCATGGACCCGCCTGGTCGGCGCGTGGCCGTGTGCTGGTACTGGCCGCCTGGTTGGGGCTGACCGCTTGGACGGCTTGGTGGCCGGTGTATCCATTTACGCACTCCTCGGGAGAGTTGAAGGTATCCCTCGTCCAGACCAATGTGGCCCAGCAGGAAAAGTTCTCTCTGGACCGGCTGCCAGAGTTACTCGACGAATTGGCCGTGGGGCTGGAGCAGGCGCAGGGAGACCTCGTGATGGCACCCGAGACCGCCATTCCGCTTCTGCCTGCCAGGTTGTCGCAACTCGCGCCAGGCTGGTGGGAAGCTCTGGTGGCCCACTTTCAGCAGCCGGGCCGCGCCGCTTTGGTGGGGGCCCCATTGGGAAGCTTGCAAGAGGGCTACACCAATTCCGTGGTGGGACTGTCTGAACAGTCCCCTTACCGCTACGACAAACACCACTTGGTGCCGTTTGGCGAGTTCATACCCTTGGGTTTTCGCTGGTTCACCGAGATGATGAATCTTCCATTGGGCGACTTTGATGCCGGGCCTCTGGCTCCCGAGTCTTTCGAATTCAAGGGCCAGCGCATTGCCCCCAACATTTGCTATGAGGACCTTTTCGGGGAGGAGTTGGCAGCGCGCATGGTTCGGTCTGAGCGTCCCCCCACGATTCTGGCCAACTTCAGCAATATCGCGTGGTTTGGGGACACCGTGGCGTTGCCACAGCACCTCAACATCACCCGCATGCGCACGCTCGAGCTCCAGCGCCCGATGCTCAGGGCCACCAACACCGGGGTCACGGCCGTGGTGACGCATACGGGCCAGGTGGCGGCTGAATTGCCTGTGCTTCGCGCCGGCGTCCTGGAGGCGTCCGTCCAGGGGCGGGTGGGTATCACGGCCTATGCCTGGTGGGCAGGGCACTGGGGCCTGTGGCCCCTGGTCTTGCTGTGCACCGGGATTGTGGCCCTGGCTGCGTGGGGCAAGCGGCGACGCCTCGGCCGTGCCTACCCGTAAACTCGGGGTTTTCCCGCCACTGCCATGCTGACTTTCCAGCAAATCATCCTTCAGCTTCAAAACTACTGGGACGCCCAGGGCTGTGCTCTCTTGCAGCCCTATGACATGGAGGTGGGAGCCGGTACCAGCCACACCGCCACGTTCTTGCGTGCCCTCGGCCCAGAGCCTTGGCGTGCGGCTTATGTGCAGCCCAGCCGCCGACCCAAAGACGGCCGATACGGTGACAACCCCAATCGCTTGCAGCACTACTACCAGTATCAGGTGGTGCTCAAGCCGGCGCCTGAGGACATCCTGGAGCGCTACCTAGGTTCCCTTCAAGCGCTGGGTTTCGACTTGAGTGCCAATGACGTGCGCTTTGTGGAAGACGATTGGGAAAACCCAACGCTTGGTGCCTGGGGCTTGGGCTGGGAAGTCTGGCTCAACGGTATGGAGGTGACGCAATTCACCTATTTTCAGCAGGTGGGGGGTATTGACTGCCGCCCGCTGACGGGTGAAATCACCTACGGTCTGGAACGATTGGCCATGTACTTGCAAGGTGTTGACAACGTCTACGATCTGCGTTGGACCGACACATTGACTTACCGTGACGTCTACCACCAAAACGAAGTCGAGCAAAGCACCTACAACTTCGAGCACAGCGATGTGGCGTTCTTGCTTCAGGCGTTTTCTGCCCATGAGCGCCAAGCCGCCTATCTGATTGAGCAACAGCTGCCTCTACCCGCGTATGAGCAGGTACTCAAAGCGGCTCACACCTTCAATTTGCTTGATGCTCGGGGCTCTATCAGCGTGACGGAGCGGGCTGGCTACATCGGCAGAATTCGACAACTGGCGCGGCAAGTGGCTCAAAGCTACCTGGACAGTCGGGCTCGACTGGGCTTTCCGATGGCGCCTGCGCAATGGGCGCAGCAGGTTCTGGCGCAACTGCAACCCCCATTGCCTCGCGACGTGCTGGCAACTCACAGCGCTGCCAAGGAGTAGGCTGTGCGCACCGAAAGCTTGCTCATTGAATTGCTGGTAGAAGAGCTGCCCCCCAAGGCGCTGTCTCGCCTGTCTGACGCTTTTGCCCAGACCCTCACCCAGGAGTTGATCCGTCTGGGACTGGCCCCATCGACCGTACTGCCCAGCCCGTTCGCCACGCCACGCCGCTTGGCCGTTCGCATCCCGCAGGTCCGGCAGCGGGCTGCAGATCGAGAGGTCAGCCACAAGCTCATGCCCGTCTCGGTGGGTTTGGACGATCAGGGTAGGCCCACACCGGCGCTGACCAAAAAGCTGGCCGCTTTGGGAGCCCAAGAAGTTGCTGTTTCTGAGCTCCAACGCCATGACGACGGCAAGGCCCCAACCTTGTACTTGAGCCGCCAGATGCCAGGCGCGCAGTTGCAAGAGGGGCTGGCCCAAGCTCTTGAAACCACCGTGGCGAGCTTGCCGATTCCCAAGGTGATGAGCTATCAACTCCAAGACGGCTGGACAAGCGTGAAGTTCGTTCGACCTGCGCATGGCCTGGTGGCCCTGTGGGGCGATCAGGTTCTGGATGTGGGGGTGCTGGGTTTGCGCAGCGGGCGCCAGACACAGGGCCACCGATTTGAATCGCTTGTTCAGCCGTTGGTACTGGAGCATGCCGACCGCTACGAGGAGCAAATGCGCCAACAGGGGCGGGTGATCGTAGACATGGCCTTGCGTCGGCGATCTATACAAGAGCAGCTCAGCGCCCGCGCCTCGGAGTGGGGGCTGCAGCCCATTGACGATCCGGCTTTACTCGACGAGGTCACGGCGCTGGTGGAGCGCCCGGTGGTTTACGCCTGTGAATTTGACCCAGAATTTCTTGCTGTGCCTCAAGAGTGCCTCATCCTGACGATGAAGGCCAATCAGAAGTACTTTCCCTTGCTCGATGCGCAGGGGCGTTTGACGCACCGATTCTTGGTGGTCAGCCACATTGCACCGGCGGACCCCACGCGGGTGATTCAAGGCAACGAGCGGGTGGTTCGGCCGCGCCTGGCCGATGCCCGGTTTTTCTATGACCAAGACAGAAAGCGCACGCTGGCCAGCCGAGTCGACAGCCTGTCTCAGGTGGTCTACCACGGCAAATTGGGCTCCCAAGCCGATCGAATGCAGCGGGTACGGCAGATCGTTCGGGCGTTGGCTACCGGGCTCGGTCATGGGCAGGCGGTGCAGCAGTGTGAGCAAGCGGCCACGCTGGCCAAGGCCGATTTGCTGACGGACATGGTGGGCGAATTTCCGGAGCTTCAGGGCGTGATGGGTGCGTACTACGCGCGCCACGATGGCCTGGGCGACGATGTGGCTCAAGCGATCGAGGATCACTATCGACCACGATTTGCCGGCGATGAACTGCCCCGCGGATTGGTGGGCAGCCTCCTGGCGCTGGCCGACAAGATGGAAACGCTCGTGGGGCTATTCGGTATTGGACAAATGCCCACTGGCGACAAAGATCCGTTTGCCCTGCGCCGGCACGCCCTGGGGGTGGCTCGGCTCTTGGTCGAGCGCGAACTGCCGTTGTCCGTAGAGGCGCTGCTGTCAACAGCGTTTGCTGCTTTTCCTGCACAACACGAACAGGCCCATGCCGCTTTGTCTGAATTCATGGCCGAGCGCTTGGTGGGCTACTTGCGGGACCGTGGTTATTCTGCCGCCGAGGTGGAGGCGGTGGTCGCCGTCAAAGGCGTACCTTGGTCACAGCTACTGGCGAGGCTGCAGGCGGTGAGGGCCTTTGCCGCCCTGCCAGAAGCCGCCTCGCTGGCCTCGGCCAACAAGCGTGTGGCCAACATCTTGAAGAAGGCGGCCATGGCTGGCGATGGGCCGGTACGCCCTGAGAGGTTTTCTCAAGAGCAGGAGCGGCATTTGCATGCAGCCTTGTTGGCAGCCGCGCCTCAAGCCGAGCATGCTTTGACCAGGGGCGATTTCACGCAGGCCCTGTGTGTCCTGGCGGTGATCAAGCAACCCGTCGACGCCTTCTTTGACGCGGTCATGGTCAATTCGGAAGACGAGTTACTCAGAGCCAACCGGCTGGCCTTACTTCGTGATTTGCATCAAGCCATGAATCGTGTGGCCGACCTGTCGCGCTTGGCCGCATGACGCAATGCGATGACCGGATGACGATATGAAGCTGGTCATTTTCGGCCGAGATGGCATCTTGAACCAATACCGGGACGATCACGTCAAGGCTCCCGAAGAGTGGGTGCCTATCGAAGGTGCTTTACAAGCGGTGGCTCGACTCAATCACGCCGGGTGGCACGCGGTGGTGGCGACCAATCAAGCTGGCATCGGCCGAGGCATGATTGACATGGCCTCCATCAATGCGATTCACGCTTATATGATGCAGCGCGTGCAGCAAGCGGGCGGTCGCTTGGATGCGGTGTTTTTTTGTCCGCACGCGCCGCAGGAAGCTTGTGACTGTCGAAAACCCGCGCCGGGCATGATGCTGGACATTTGTCGGCGCTATGGGCTGTCGGCTTCAGAAGTCCATCTGGTGGCCGATACCCTGCGAGATCTCTTGGCCGCTCAGGCCGCAGGATGTCAGCCGCACTTGGTGCGCAGTGGCAGAGCGGCGTATCTGGAGCCCTCCCAACTCGACGACTGGCTGCAGCAGGTGCCGCACACGCATGTGCATGCAGACCTGGCTGCGCTGGCGGATCACCTGCTCCAGAGTGCGCGCAGCGCAGCGGCATCCCAGGGGGCGTGATGGTGATGTGGTTGCGCTCAGCGGCTTTCGTCCTGTGGATGGCCTGTACGGTTGTGCCTTGGGCGATCGCCACCCTTGTGGCCTCTTGTTTTGTCAGGGGCGAGCGTCTGTATTGGCTGGCTACAGGTTGGTTGCGGCTGGCGATCGCGGGTGCTCGGGTGATCGGCGGCGTCCAGGCGCGGGTACAGGGTATGCACCACCTGCCCACAGCGGAAAACCGCCGCGCGGCAGTGCTCTTGGCTTCCAAGCACCAGTCTACGTGGGAGACCTTCTTCTTTCCCACATTGATGCCGCATCCCCTGGCCTATGTTTTCAAGAAGGAGCTCTTGCTCATCCCCTTCTTTGGCTGGGCCATGGGCCGCCTGGACATGATCCATATTGACCGCTCACGGCGGGCTGAGGCATGGACGAAGGTGGCTGAGCAGGGACGCGAGCTTGTCGACCAGGGGGTGTGGGTCATCATGTTTCCTGAGGGCACTCGGATCACCCGAGGGGAACAGGGCGTCTATAAGCACGGTGCTGCTCGGCTGGCCATCAGCGTGGGCGTGCCTATCGTGCCCATCGCGGTGACCTCAGCGCGTTGCTGGCCCCGTCGCAGCTTCTTGCTGCGACCGGGTGTCATTGATGTGTCTATCGGACCACCCATTGCCAGCCAGGGTCGAGACCCGGCCGAACTCATGAGCGAGGTGGCCCATTGGATCGAAGCCGAAATGCGCCGTCTAGACCCGCAGGCCTACGATGGATCTATTTCCGGGTAAAGGATTGGTGGTGGACGAAAAAGCCGCTCCCTCCCACGCACAAACCCAATTGGATCTGTTTGAATTGCACGTCGAGGCGGGTTCGACAACGAGCCCTGCCTCTTTGCCACCGCGCGAAGCTGGCGGGTCTCAAGGGGTGTTGCGGCATCCACAAGCCAACCGGCAGATCCTGCTGCAGCATCAGTGGGTGGCCTATGTATTTCGCCGTGCCCGGCGTCGCTCCATTGGTTTTGTGGTGGGAGATCAGGGGCTGAGTGTGTCTGCACCGCGCTGGGTTGCGATGTCCGAGGTGGAGCAGGCCATACGCGAAAAATCAAGCTGGATCTTGCGCAAATTGCACGAGCAGCAGGAGCGCAAGCGCAGACTGGAGGCCACCCGTTTGATTTGGGCCGATGGTGTCGAATTTGCTTACCTGGGCGGCCCGGTGCGGTTGGTGCTCGACCCGCAGGTGAGCGGAGCAGTCTGGGAGCCTGTGCCTGCGGGCGCCGATGACCAGGCGACCTTGCGCCTGGGCTTACCCCTAGGGGTGGGTGCGGAGCAGATTCGCGAGATGGCGCAGGGTTGGCTGCAGCGTCAGGCCCGGCAGGTCTTTGAGCAGCGATGTGCTCACTTTGCGCCTTTGCTGGCTGTTCAGGTGCGCCGGCTGAGCCTGAGCTCGGCATCGACTCGCTGGGGCAGCGCTGGCGCCGACGGAACCGTGCGTTTGAATTGGAGGTTGGTGCATTTTGGGATGCCCATCATCGACTACGTGGTGGTTCACGAACTGGCCCACTTGCGCGTCATGGACCACAGCCCCCGGTTTTGGGAGGTAGTGGAGTCGGTGGTGCCCGATTACCGCCAGCGCCGCCAGGTGCTTCAAGACGACCATTTGCCCCACTTTGCCTGAGAAGTGGGGGGGCATCCGCGTATCGCGGTCGGACATCGGCCTGAAGCGTCGCCGTATGCGCTACATTGATTCTTAGGCCAACCACTGTGCACACCACGATGAACCTGCCCGGACTGGACCACGACTTGGGCTCCGATGTGGATGCTCTGCGCGACGCAGTGCGCGAGTTTGCGCAAAGTGAAATCGCACCGCTTGCCGCCCAGATCGATCGAGACGATCAGTTTCCCATGGCGCTGTGGCCCCTGATGGGGCAAATGGGATTGTTGGGGATCACGGCATCGGCCGACTATGGCGGGGCCCAAATGGGCTACGTGGCGCATATGGTCGCCATGGAAGAAATCAGCAGAGCCAGCGCCAGTGTGGGTCTTAGCTATGGGGCCCACAGCAATTTGTGCGTCAATCAGATCAGCCGTAACGGCACTGAGGAACAAAAAAGACGCTACTTGCCGCCCCTCATCTCGGGTGAGCATGTTGGCGCCCTGGCCATGAGTGAGCCGGGTGCGGGCTCTGATGTCATGAGCATGAAGCTCAAGGCCGAGGACAAGGGGGGCTACTTCCTGCTAAACGGATCCAAGATGTGGATCACCAACGGGCCTGATGCCCACACCCTGGTCGTTTATGCCAAAACAGCACCAGATCTGGGTGCGCGAGGGGTCACCGCCTTCTTGATTGAAAAGTCTATGCCCGGATTCTCCGTTGCGCAAAAGCTCGACAAGTTGGGAATGCGCGGCTCCCACACGGGCGAACTCCTTTTCCAAAATGTGGAAGTCCCCACCGCCAATGTCCTCGGAGAACTCCATGGCGGAGCCAAGGTACTCATGAGTGGTTTGGACTACGAGCGGGCGGTCCTGGCCGCCGGACCTGTGGGCATCATGCAGGCGGTGATGGATCAGGTCGTGCCCTACATTCACGAGCGCAAGCAGTTCGGGCAAAGCATTGGTGAGTTTCAGCTCATTCAAGGCAAGGTAGCGGATATGTACACCGTGCTGCAAGCAGCACGCTCTTTTTGCTACACCGTGGGCAAGAATCTGGACCGTCTGGGACAAACCCATGTGCGCCAAGTCCGCAAAGACTGTGCCGGCGTGATTCTGTGGTGCGCCGAAAAAGCCACCTGGATGGCCTGCGAGGGCATCCAGATCTTTGGCGGTAACGGCTACATCAACGACTACCCCTTAGGCCGTCTGTGGCGAGATGCCAAGCTCTACGAGATCGGTGCGGGCACCAGCGAGATTCGGCGCATGTTGATTGGCCGAGAGTTGTACGCGGAGACGGCTTGATGTCCACACCAGGCTCTGACATTCAAGACCTGTTTGCAAGAAATCGCAAGTGGGCAGCGGCCACTGAGGTGCGCGAACCCGGGTTTTTCTCACGCCTGGCGCACCAACAGTCTCCCCGATATATGTGGATCGGCTGCTCCGACAGCCGAGTGCCCGCCAATGAAATCACGGGACTGGATCCGGGCGAAGTTTTCGTTCACCGCAATGTGGCCAACCTCATGGTCCACTCCGATCTCAATGCGCTGTCCACGCTGCAATTTGCTGTAGAGCGATTGAAAGTTCGGCATGTCATGGTGGTAGGGCACTATGGCTGCGCTGGTGTCCGTGCTGTATTGCAAGGAGCACGCACGGGCCTGGCCGATAACTGGCTGCGGCACGTTCACGACACCCGCATGCGCCACCGAAAGCGGCTAGATCATCTGGACGACTCGCAACGCGAAAATATCCTGTGTGAGATGAATGTCATTGAGCAAGTTGGAAATGTGGCTCAATCCACTGTGATCCAGGATGCCTGGGCGCGTGGCCAACAAGTGGCTGTTCATGGCTGGGTGTACGGCTTACAAGATGGACTCCTCAAAGACCTGGAGGTCACGATGGACCATCCCGATCAGGTGGTCAGCGTCTTTTCTCAGGCGATTAAGCGCTACCCCCGGGTGGTGTGACCTGCCGTTCGCCTGCCCATGAGAGCGGCCCACGCCTTTAGCCTTGCCCAAACCCCGGGTTTAGGCTTGGATATCGCAAGGGCCATGCTGGAGGGTTTTGACCGGCATTACCGACTATTCCGAGAAGCCAGCGCCGCAGCCAAGCAGCGTTTCGAGGAGGGCGATTGGCATGGGCAGCAGCGAGCACAGGCCCAGCGTATCGAGTTTTATGACAAGCGTGTGGTCGAGGCGGTTGACCGATTGCGCGCTGAATTCCAAGCCGACGCCCTGTCGTCACAAACTTGGCAACAAGCCAAATTGCAGTACATCGGCTTGTTGACCAACCACCACCAGCCTGAACTTGCCGAGACGTTTTTCAACTCGGTCACATCGCGCCTCCTGCATCGCAGCTATTTTCGAAACGACTTCATCTTTGTACGACCGGCCATATCCACCGAGTACATCGAAAACGACGAGCCCGCTTCACTGCCCACGTATCGCGCGTATTACCCCAACCGTGAGAGCCTACACGCCACGTTGGTTCGCATCGTGCACAACTTCCAACTTGAATGCGATTTTGAAGACCTGGATCGCGATGTGTCCAGCGTGATCGGCACCCTCGAACGGCAACTGCAGTTGCCGGTTGCGCAGTGGACGCTAAGGGCCAATTTTCAGATTCAAGTCTTGGCCTCATTATTCTTTCGAAACAAGGCTGCGTATATCGTAGGCAAGGTGATCAATGGTTACCTGGAACTGCCCATGTGTTTACCCCTGCTTCGCAACGAGCAAGGCCAACTGACCATTGACACGGCATTGTTCAGTGAAGATGAGTTGCTCTTGGTATTCAGTTTCGCGCGCGCCTATTTCATGGTGGATATGGAAGTTCCCAGCGCCTACGTGCACTTCCTTCGCAGCCTCATGCCGCGCAAACCTCGTGCAGAACTCTACAGCGCGCTGGGACTGCAAAAGCACGGCAAGAACATGTTCTATCGTGACCTATTGGCACACCTGCGCCATTCCAGCGATCGCTTCCGTATTGCTCCGGGTATCAAGGGCATGGTGATGCTGGTGTTTGACCTGCCCTCATTTCCCTACGTCTTCAAGGTCATCAAAGACTTCTATCCGGCCCCGAAGGACACCAGCCGCGAACAAATCAAGGGCAAGTACTTGCTGGTCAAGCAGCACGACCGAGTCGGCCGAATGGCCGACACCTTGGAGTATTCCAACGTCGCACTTCCTCGCTCGCGTTTCAGCGATGAAGTTGTTCAGGATCTGTACCGGTACTGTCCCAGCCTGATCGAGGAAGATGCCGACATGTTGGTGATTCGGCATGTCTATATCGAGCGACGCATGATTCCTCTGAATATCTACTTACAAGACGCCCAAAGAGAGGGCTTGAACGCCCAAATCGAACGGGTTGTGGTGGAGTACGGCAACGCGATCAAAGACCTGGTGGCGGCCAATATCTTTCCAGGTGATATGTTGTGGAAGAATTTCGGCGTCACCCGGCACGGGAAAGTGGTCTTTTACGACTACGATGAAATCGAATACGTAAGCGACTGTAATTTCCGCAAAGTCCCAGCTGCGCGCAGTGAGGAAGAAGAGATGTCGGGTGAGGTATGGTTTGCGGTGGGCCCGCGCGATATCTTTCCTGAAACCTTTGAACCTTTCTTGCTGGGTGATCCAAAAGTTCGCGAAGTTTTTATGCGTCACCACGCCGACCTGTTAGATGCTGCCTACTGGCACTCGCACAAAGAGCGGATATTGGCTGGCCATGTACACGACGTGTTTCCTTATGAGTCGGCCAAGCGCTTTTCTCAACAGCGTACGGCGTTGACTGCTTCCATCCCCTCGCACCAAGGAGTTGACTGATGCAAGACCCGGTCATGATTGTCTCGGCCGCTCGAACGCCCATTGGGGCCATGCTGGGAGATTTTGCAAGTCTGGCTGCCTGGGAGCTCGGCGCTGTGGCCATTCGAGCTGCTGTGCAGCGTAGCCAGGTAGACCCGCACAGGCTCGACGAGGTGTTGATGGGCAACTGCCTCATGGCCGGTCAGGGCCAGGCGCCGGCGCGGCAGGCGATGCGCCGAGCCGGGTTGCCAGATTCTTGCGGAGCGGTCACGTTGTCCAAAATGTGTGGATCGGGCATGAGGGCCATGATGTTCGCCCATGACATGTTGGCCAGTTCAAGTGCGCAGGCCGTGGTCGCTGGCGGCATGGAAAGCATGACCAATGCTCCTCACCTGGTGATGGCCCGAAAGGGCATCCGCTATGGAGCCGCGGCATTGCTAGACCATATGGCTGTTGATGGACTTGAAGATGCTTATGAACGCGGTAAAGCCATGGGTGTCTTTGCAGAGTCTTGTGTCGAGCAATACCGCTTCTCGCGTGAGTCTCAAGATGAGTTTGCGATTGCGTCCACCACACGTGCTAAGCAGGCCAATGAAGATGGCGGCTTTGAATGGGAGATGGCGCCTGTGACCCTCAACATCAAGGGACAGGACCAACACATAGCCCGCGACGAACAGCCCTTTAAGGCCAAGATTGACAAGATTCCTTCGCTCAAACCCGCCTTCAAGAAGGACGGGACGATCACCCCGGCCAACGCTTCGAGCATTTCAGACGGCGCGGCGGCATTGGTGATGATGCGGCAGAGTACTTGTCGCGAATGGGGCTTGCAGCCACTGGCCCGAGTGGTGTCGCACGCGGTCCATGCCCAGGAGCCACAGTGGTTCGCGACAGCACCGGCAGGCGCCATACAAAAGGCGCTAGATCGTGCCAGGTGGTCCAAAGACCAGGTGGACCTGTGGGAGGTCAACGAGGCCTTTGCGGCCGTCACCATGGCTGCAATGGCAGAGCTCAAGATTTCTCATGAGGTCATGAACGTTCATGGCGGCGCGTGTGCTTTGGGGCATCCTATAGGCGCCAGTGGTGCTCGTATTGTGGTGACATTACTCGGAGCACTCAAGCGTCGCGGGCTACGCCGAGGTGTGGCAGCGCTGTGCATAGGAGGTGGTGAGGCCACTGCCATGGCACTGGAGATGGTATGAGTGCTCAGCAGGTATTGATCCTAGCGGCCTCTCGCGGCATTGGTCACGAGTTGGCTTGCCAGTATGTGGCCCGTGGCGCTCGGGTCACAGCCACCGCCAGGACGCCTGCAGACATTGAGGCGCTCGAGCAAATGGGGGCACAGGCCTTTGATTTGGATGTGACCGATCCGACCCGTGTCGGCGCCCTGTCTTGGCGGCTGGAGGGGTCGTCATTTGACACGGTATTCTTGTGTGCGGGGCTCATGGGTCCGAGGCACGCCGGGCTGGATGCGCCTGACAGGCAAGACTTTGATGCGGTGATGCACACCAATGTGTTGTCGGCCATGTGGATATTGCCGCAGCTCACGGAGGTGTTGGGGCCGCAGGCGCGCGTGGGCGTTTTGTCTTCGCAGATGGGCTCCATTGGCTCGCGACAAACCGCACAGTGTTGGCTGTATCGAGCTTCCAAAGCCGCACTGAATTCGGTGGTCAAGGATGCCGCCCTGACTTGGGCTGGCCGCATGATTTGCGTGGCCCTACACCCCGGATGGGTGCGTACCGATATGGGCGGGCCGAAGGCCGATCTCAGTCCGCAGCAAAGTGCCCGTGATCTCATCTCGACCCTCGAGCGCCTGGGTGTTCAGGACAGTGGAGGTTTCTTTAACCACGACGCAAAGCCTATCCCATGGTGATCAGCCCTGACCATCTGGCCATTCGCGAGGCCATTCGCGAGTTTGTTCAGGCCGAGATTGCGCCGCACGCGGCCACCTGGGACAAGACCCATGAATTTCCTCGAAGGCAACTCCGTGGCTTGGCAGAGCTGGGCTGCTATGGCGTGATGGTCCCACCCCGATGGGGCGGAGCGGGTCTGGATGCCCTGGCGTTGGCGATCATCTTGGAGGAAATTGCCGCTGGCGATGGGTCAACCAGCACCATCGTCAGTGTCAACAACTGTCCGGTGTGCTCCATCTTGGAGGCATTCGGCAACGACCAGCAAAAGGCGCAGTTCTTACTGCCCTTGGCCCGCGGCGATCAGCTGGGTGCGTTTTGTTTGACCGAGCCCCACGTGGGATCCGAGGCCTCCGGGCTGAGAACAACGGCGGTGCGCCAGGGCGATGGCTACGTGCTCAACGGTGTCAAGCAATTCATCACCAGCGGCAAAAACGCAGATGTGGCAATCGTGATGGCGGTGACCGACAAGGCCGCGGGCAAGAAAGGCATCAGTGCGTTCATTGTCCCCACCAACACCACGGGCTATCAGGTGGCCCGTCTGGAAGACAAGATGGGTCAGCACGCCAGCGACACGGCACAGGTTGTTTTCCAAGATTGTCGCGTGCCTGCTGCCAACCTGATCGGTCAAGAAGGCATGGGCTTGAAGATTGCGCTGTCTGGACTGGAAGGCGGGCGTATCGGGATCGCTGCGCAGGCAGTCGGCATGGCCCGATCTGCGTTTGAGTTTGCATTGGATTACGCCAAGCAAAGAACCTCGTTCGGTCAGACGCTCTTTGAACACCAGGCTATCCAATTCAAACTGGCTGAGATGGCCACACAGATCGAAGCGGCCCGCCAGCTGATTTGGCACGCTGCGTCTCGCAAAGATGCTGGGATGCCCTGCCTGAAAGAGGCGGCGATGGCCAAGCTGTTTGCTTCTGAGATGGCCGAGCGGGTTTGTTCATCCGCGTTGCAGACTCTGGGCGGCTATGGATACGTCAGCGACTTCCCCGTTGAGCGTATATACCGTGATGTTCGGGTGTGCCAGATCTATGAAGGCACCTCGGAAGTCCAAAAGATCCTCATTGGCCGCGCATTGGCCTGAATCAAACTGGGAGATTGTCCAAGTGTTGACCTCATCTGCTGCCGTTGCTGTGCGTCCGTTCCACCTGGCCTTTCCCGTTCACGACCTGGCCGTGGCTCGAGCGTTTTATGGCGATTTATTGGGATGTCCCGAGGGGCGCAGTTCACCGGAATGGGTCGATTTTGACCTCTTTGGACACCAGATCGTGGCGCATCTGGCGCCGCATGAGTGTCAGCGCGCATCCACGAGCACGGTAGACGGCGACGCCGTGCCCGTTCGGCACTTTGGCGTGGTATTGCCCATGGCCGAATGGCGAGCTCTAGCCGATCGGCTCCAAGCCGCTGGCACTCGGTTCATTATCGAGCCGCATGTGAGATTCCAGGGCTTGCCGGGTGAGCAAGCCACGTTCTTCTTCTTGGATCCATCGGGCAATGCGCTGGAATTTAAGGCGTTTGCCGACTTGGGTCAGCTCTTTGCTAAACAATGAATGAATGCCGTGAGACCATCTCCCGCGCTGAGTGATGGCTGCGGGATCACAGGAGAAATGTGACCATGCCCAAGCTGTCGTCCCAACTCAACCCGCGCAGCGAGGCGTTCAAATCCAATGCCCAACACATGGGCAACATGGTGGCAGAGCTCGAGCAATGGCTCAAGCGATCTCAAGATGGCGGCGGTGAGGCTGCCCGCATCAAGCACCTGTCACGAGGAAAGTTGCTCCCCAGGCAGCGGGTAGAGAGATTGTTAGATCCTCACACGCCATTCTTGGAAATTGGCGCTTTGGCGGCATTGGACATGTATGACAACGCCGCCCCCTCGGCGGGCATGATCGCTGGCATCGGTCGGGTCAGCGGTGTGGAGTGTATGGTGGTGTGCAACGACGCCACCGTAAAGGGAGGCACGTACTTCCCCATGACCGTCAAGAAGCACCTGCGCGCGCAGGAAATCGCCTGGCAAAACCGACTGCCTTGTATCTACATGGTCGACAGCGGGGGCGCCAACCTACCCAACCAAGACGAGGTGTTTCCCGACCGGGACCACTTCGGCCGGATCTTCTATAACCAAGCCCAAATGAGCGCCCAGGGCATCCCGCAAATCGCTGTCGTCATGGGGTCGTGTACAGCTGGGGGCGCTTATGTCCCGGCCATGAGCGATGAGACGATCATTGTTAGAAATCAGGGCACTATATTTCTTGGTGGCCCTCCGTTGGTGAAGGCCGCGATCGGCGAGGAGGTCAGTGCAGAGGATCTGGGGGGTGGTGATGTGCACACCCGACTGTCTGGCGTGGCCGATCATCTGGCGGAAAACGACGACCACGCTTTGGCCATTACCCGGCAGATCGTGGCCCATTTGAATTGGAAAAAACCCAATGCTTTGCAGTTGGCTTCACCGCGTCCTCCCGCCTGTGATCCCCATGAGTTGCGTGGCGTGGTGCCTGCCGATCCGCGCAAGTCGTATGACGTGCGAGAGGTCATTGCGCGCATCGTGGACGACTCCCAGTGGAGCGAGTTCAAGGCGCGCTATGGCGCCACTTTGGTCACCGGATTTGCACACATCGAGGGCATGCCTGTGGGCATAGTGGCCAATAACGGCGTGCTGTTTAGTGAGTCAGCCATGAAGGGAGCTCATTTCATTGAGCTTTGTTGCCAGCGTCGGATCCCGCTTGTATTTTTACAAAACATCACAGGATTCATGGTGGGGCGAAAGTACGAGAGCGAAGGCATTGCCAAGCATGGCGCCAAGATGGTCACCGCTGTGGCAACTGCTTCCGTGCCGAAATTCACCGTGATCATTGGTGGGAGTTTTGGTGCGGGAAACTATGGCATGTGCGGGCGCGCCTACAGCCCGCGTTTCGTGTGGATGTGGCCCAACGCGCGCATTTCCGTCATGGGAGGAGAGCAAGCGGCCAGCGTCTTGGCCACGGTCAAACGCGACGCCTTGCATTCAAAAGGCGTCAACTGGTCACCCGAGGAAGAGCAACAGTTTAAGCAACCCATCCTCGATCAGTTTGAGTTGCAGTCCAAGAGTTGTTACTCCAGCGCCAGGCTATGGGACGATGGCGTCATTGATCCAGTCGATACACGACAGGTATTGGCGATGTCGCTAAGCGCGAGCCTAAATGCGCCCATTGCCGAGCGCGCCCAGTTTGGCGTCTTCCGCATGTGAGGTGCTTTTGACCATGGACAGCATCTATTTAACGGCTGAACATCAAGTCCTACAGGAGCAAGTGGGCAGGTTCATCGCGCGTGAAGTAGAGCCGGCGGCGCTGCAGTGGGAGCAACAGGGCTGCGTACCGCGTGATGTGCTCAAGCGTATGGGTCAGGCGGGGTTTTTCGGGCTCATGTACGCTGCGGAGTATGGCGGTGCCGACGCAGATGCCCTGACCAACTTGGTATTTGCCGAGGCCCTGAGCCAATCGACCTTTGGGGGATTCATTGTCACGGTGCTGGTGCATACCGACATGGCCAGCCCCCACCTGCATCACGCAGGCTCTGCCGAACAACGCCGCCGGTGGATGCCAGGCATCATCCGAGGTGACCTCATCACGGCAGTTGGCATTACGGAGCCTGGAGCCGGCTCCGATGTGGCGGGCATCCGCACGAGTGCTCGTCGCGAAAAGGACCAGTGGATCATCAACGGCAGCAAACTGTTCATTACCAACGGTGTTCATGCCGATCTGTACTTCGTTGCTGCCCGAACCGGAACGGCGAGGCACGACATTTCAATTTTTGCCATTGAAAAGGGCACGCCAGGCTTCACGGTAGGCCGCTCGCTTGACAAAACGGGGTGGCTTTGCTCCGACACGGCCGAGTTGATCTTCGACGAATGCCGCATTCCGGATTCTCATCTTTTGGGGGAGCAGGGGCGAGGCTTTTATGCGGTCATGAAGAATTTCCAAACCGAGCGCATCGCTTTGGGCGCAATGGCTGTGGGGCATTGCACGCAGGCGCTTCGTCTGGCCCTGGAGCATGTTCGATCCCGCGCCGCCTTTGGCGCAACGCTTTGGGATAAACAGGCGGTGCGCCAACGCCTGACCATGCTTGACGCCAAGACACGAGCCGCGCGGCAGTACCTGTACCACTGCGCCTGGCGAGTCACGCAGGGTCACGATATTGTTCAAGATGTTTCTCTTCTCAAGGCGCTGACCGGAGAGTTGGTCAATGAGGTGACCTTGGGCTGCCAGCAAGTACATGGGGGAATGGGATACATGCGCGGTACGCCCATTGAGCGTTTGTGGCGTGACGCGCGTGTGCTGGCTATTGGTGGCGGTGCCACCGAGGTCATGCTGGACGAAGCAGCCAAGCGGTATTGAGGTGGGCACTTCCATGAAATCTCAGCGTCAGGCCGTTAGGCCCATGTTCAACAAAATCTTGATCGCCAACCGCGGTGAAATCGCTTGTCGGGTGGCAGCAACTGCACGGCGTATGGGCATTCAAACCGTGGCGGTGTACTCCCACGCTGATGCGCAGGCACGGCATGTACGGGCTTGTGATGAGGCCGTGGCCATTGGTTCGTCACCACCGGCTCAAAGCTATTTGAATGCCGATCGAATCTTGGAGGCAGCTCTGGCCACGGGTGCCCAAGCGATTCACCCAGGCTATGGCTTCTTGTCCGAGAACGAGGACTTCGCTCAGGCATGCAACCAGGCTGGGGTGGTCTTCATCGGTCCGCCGGCGTCGGCCATCCGGGATATGGGCAGTAAGGCTGCAGCCAAGGCGCTGATGGAGCGCGCAGGAGTGCCCCTGGTCCCGGGTTATCACGGCGTCGACAACGATCCTCAACTTCTGTTTCGCATGGCAGAGGAAATCGGCTACCCCGTCCTGATCAAGGCCAGCGCAGGTGGCGGCGGCAAGGGCATGCGGCGAGTGGATAGTTCACAAGACTTTATGGCTGCCTTGGCCAGCTGTCAGCGGGAAGCCAAGGCCAGTTTTGGCGACGACCATGTCTTGGTAGAGCGCTACGTTCAACGTCCTCGGCACATTGAAATTCAAGTTTTTGCCGATCACCAGGGTGACGCGATCTTTCTTTTTGAGCGTGACTGCTCGGTTCAAAGGCGCCATCAGAAGATCCTCGAGGAGGCTCCGGCCCCAGGGATGACGGCTGAGCGGCGTGCGCACATGGGTGCTGCCGCAGTGGCTGCAGCCAAAGCGGTGGGGTATGTGGGTGCGGGTACCGTGGAGTTCATAGCTGAACAAGACGGGCGCTTTTACTTTATGGAGATGAACACCCGGCTGCAGGTTGAGCATCCGGTGACGGAGGCCATTACAGGAATTGACTTGGTGGAGTGGCAGCTCCGAGTTGCCTGCGGCCAACCCTTGCCTCTGAGACAGGACGAACTGCAGATCACCGGCCACGCCATTGAGGCACGCGTCTGCGCCGAAAACCCACAAGCCAATTTTCTGCCTGCTACGGGTCGGCTCCACGCTGTGCACTGGCCCGCGCATGTGGCCTTCAACCACCGCAGCCCCGATGATCCTTCACGCTCGGCGGCCGTTCGGGTGGATACGGGCTTTGGCCAGGGCGACGAGATCTCGCCGTTTTATGACTCCATGATCGCCAAGCTGATCGTGTGGGGAGAAGATCGTCACCAAGCATTGGATCGCCTACAGGCGGCGCTGGCCCAGGTTCATCTGGTGGGGCTGCACACCAACGCGCAGTTTCTTCGGCGCACGGTCCAAAGCAATTCGTTTGTCAAGCCCGACCTCGATACGGCGCTGATCGAGCGAGAAAGAGACTGGCTCAAGGGTGCGCCCGAATTGGACGACCTTTGGGCAAGCGCCGGCATCGCCGCCCACCTGGTCCAGTCGCTTGGCGCCCAAGATCACGTCGATGTGTTCTCCAAACCAAGTGGCTGGCGACTGGTAGGGCCTGCCAGGTGGCGTATCGATTTGATGTCAGGTGGCGATCACCGACCTGTGGACATTCTGAGTTACCGAGGCGGAACTTACGCTCTTCAATATGGCGATGCCGAGCTCTCGTGGGGATTCCGACAACGAACGGCCACTTGTTTTGAAGTGACCCTGGGCGACAAGCAGCAGGTGTTGCATGTCTATGGGTGGGATTCGCGATTCACGGTACTCGGTATGTCCGGGAGTAAGACCTTGACGCTGCGGGCCGCTGGGGAGGCGGTCTCAGGCAAAAGCCTTGAAAGAGGGGGGCTGGTAGCCCCCATGCCGGGCAAAGTCATCGCCATCATGGTCGAGCCGGGGCAAAAGGTCCGTACTGGCCAGGCACTGGCGGTCATGGAGGCCATGAAGATGGAGCACGTCATCCATGCCCCTCACGATGGAACCGTTGCAGAGCTCTTGCACAACGTGGGCGATCAGGTACTGGAAGGCGCGGCCATTTTCCGCATGGAGGCCGGCCAATGAATCCGACAAGCCCTTGCGTGAATATCTGTGTCATGGACCCGCACAGCCGGTACTGCAAGGGGTGCTGGCGCACGCTAGATGAGATTGCGGCGTGGGCCCAGATGTCGGAAATGCAACGCCAGGAGGTTTGGCGCGAATTGCCGCTTAGGCAAAAGCAGCTGACACGGTATGAGAACGCTCAGCCGACGAACAAGCTCTTGTAGCGATCTCTCAGAATATTCTTCTGAACCTTTCCCATGGCGTTGCGTGGCAACTCTTCCAGCACAAAGAGTTGCTTGGGCACTTTGAACCGAGCGATCTTGGATTTGAGGGTTTCGAGCATCGAGTCAGAGTCCAGGCGCGCGGCGGGCTTGGGAATCACCGCGGCCACCACCGCTTCGCCAAAGTCAGGATGCGCGACCCCCACCACCGCACTCTCTGCCACGCCTGGCATCTCGTTGAGGAACGATTCGACCTCAGCGGGGTAAACGTTGTAGCCACCACTGATGATCAAGTCTTTGCTTCTGCCTACGATGGTGACACGGCCCAGTGCATCCATCTGTCCCACATCGCCTGTTTTGAACCAGCCATCCGCCGTGAAGTCCTCGGCTGTCTTTTCAGGCATTTGCCAGTAACCTTTGAAGACATTGGGGCCTCGAACCTCAATGCCACCTATTTCCCCTGACGACAGGTTATGGCCCTGGGCATCGCGGATTCGAATCTGAACGCCCGGAAGGGCAAAACCCACAGTCCCGGCGACGCGGTCCCCATGCTCAGCAAAATAGGGATTGGAGGTGAGCATCACGGTCTCACTCATCCCGTAGCGCTCCAGGATAACGTGTCCCGTGCGCTCCTGCCAGGCCTGATGGGTCTCCTTGAGCAAGGGTGCTGAGCCGCTGATAAACACGCGCATGTGCTCACAGGCGGGCTTGGTCAGAGATGGCTCGGACAGCATGCGCACATACAGCGTGGGCACACCCATGAATACTGTGGCCTCAGCCAAGCGTGAGATGACGGCTTTCGGATCGAACTTGGACAGCCAAATCATTCGGCTGCCATTGAGCAAGGCACCATGGATTGCCACAAACAAGCCATGCACATGAAAGATCGGCAAGGCATGAATCAGCACATCTGAGGGTTGCCAGCCCCAGTAGCGTTGCAGCACCTGGGCGTTGGAAAGCAAATTGCCGTGGGTGAGCATGGCTCCCTTGCTTCGACCTGTGGTGCCGCTGGTGTACAAAATCGCCGCCAAGTCGCCCGATTGGCGAGCGGCCGGGCGGTGGGTGTCCGGGTAGGCTGCGGCCCGATCCAGCAAGGTTCCGGTGATGTCCTCGTCAAGCGTGAAGACGTAAGGTGTACCCGCGCGAAAGGCGATCTTGCTCAGCCAGGGATGATTGTGGCTTGAGCACACCACCACCTGTGGCTGCGCGTTATCGATGAAATAGGCCATCTCGCTGGCCTGATAGGCGGTGTTCAAAGGCAAATAGACGCGACCGCTTCGAAGGACACCCAGATAGAGCATGAGTGCCTCTACACACTTTTCAGTGTGAACGGCTATACGCGCATCGGGCTCAAGATCAAGGGCATCCAGCAGGTTTGCGATACGCGCGCTGGCACGGTCTAGGTCTGCCCAGGTGTAGTACAGCGGCCCCTTCGGGCCGTCAACCGTCTCAATGGCGACATCGTCCAGGCGGGCAGGAAACCCGCTTCGCAGTGCCGCAAAGAGACTGTGGTCAGCCATCAGTCGAGCTTGGCGCCCGAGCTCTTGACCACCTCGGCCCAGCGTTTGATCTCAGCACCGACAAAGCGACCAAAGTCATCGCCCCACAGATTGGGGGTCTCCGTGCCCAAGCTGGTCCAGGTGGTGCGCAGCTCATCAGAGTTCAGCGCTTTGCGCATCTCCGCTTGCATGGCGGTGATGGCTTCGCGGGGGGTTCCCTTGGGTGCCCAGATGCCGTACCAGGTGGCCACTTTGTACTGGGGCACACCCCCTTCGGGTGCTGTGGCGAGGTCGGGAAACCCCGGCGCCCGCTTATCGGCGGCCACGGCAATTCCCCGTATCCGACCGGCCTTGATGTGCGCTGCCGAGGAGCCCATTCCATCAAACATCACATCGACTTGCCCCGCGATCAAGTCCTGCAAAGCGGGCCCAGCTCCACGGTAGGGGATGTGGGTGATGAACGTCTTCGTTTGCAGCTTGAACAATTCACCCGCCAAATGGTGCGAGGTGCCATTGCCGGCGGAGCCGTAGTTGAGCTTACCCGGGTTGCGCCGAACGAACTCCAAGAACTGCGCAAGGTTTGTGGCCTGGACCTTCTGCGGATTGACGACGATCACCTGCGGCACGCTGGAGACCAGCCCCACTGGGATGAAGTCGGACTCGATGTTGTAATCCAGCTTCGGGTACATCGAAGGTGCGATGGCGTGGTGTACCGCACCCATGAAGAAATTGTGGCCGTCGGCCGCAGCGCGGGAGGCAATACCCGCACCCAGTGTGCCGCCAGCACCTCCCTTGTTGTCGATCACGAACTGCCGGCCTGTGTTCTTGGACATGGCGGCAAACAGGGGCCGGGCAAACGCATCGGTACCGCCGCCGGGGGGAAATGGAACGACGATGGTCACTGGCTTGGTGGGCCAGCTCTGGGCCTGCACCATCCAGGGGCTGGCTAAAACGGCACTGCATGCCAGCAGCACCAAACGACGCGTCCAAGTGGTCAGCATGGGGGCTCTCCTGAAGGGCGGCCCCAGTCAGTGGAGCACGCTAGGACGTGATGGTAGACCAGATAGCCTCAGCGCACGCGGACGCCCCGTTTTCTCAGAAGATCGGCCGCCAGGTCGGGCCGATCGGTGACCAGACCATCTACCCCCATGTCCATAAATCTGGCCATCTGCTCGGGGTTATTGACCGTCCACACCAGGACCCTCAGGCCCAGGGACTGGGCTTCCCGAACCAGGGCTTCGGTCAGATCCCCGTGGAAGGCCGACCAGATCCGCCCTCCCGCTGCCTTGATCATCCGGGGGACCGACCCGTGGTTTGCAAAGGCCCAGCCAGCGGTCCAGGGTGACGGTTGGCTTGCCTGCGCGCCGATATTGTCAAGCCAGGACTGTTGCGCCGACAAGTAGACGGTATCCACCTGGGGGGCCAATCGCTGCATGATCTGCAAGGTGCGCCAATCGAAAGAAAGGATCTGCACGCGCTGTTGCATACCCGCCTTCTTAATTTCCTCCCACAGGGCTGCCGTGAAGGTTTCGGGGTCTGGCGTTTCCGAAGGTGCCACGGGACTGAGCTTGGTTTCGATGGCAAATCGGATGTGGCCATGACCGCCTTTTTTCACCATCTCGAACAGATCAGACAAGCGTGGGATCCGGGTGCCGTCGCGGGGTACCTGGCTGGCGAAATTTCGTGCGTACGTCGTTCCGGGCTTGATGCGCCCGATGTCGTAGCGTCTGATGTCCTCCCAAGCCATGGAAAACAAGGTTCCGGGGGACTTGTCCATCCACTGCCCCTGCGCATCTCGGGTGAATAGCGGCGAGATGTCCCGGTCGTGGTAGATCACCAGGACACCGTCTCGGCTCATGCCCACATCGAGCTCGAGGGTGCTGACCCCCAATTCGATTGCCTTTTGGAACCCTTCCAGTGAATTCTCCGGCAGTAGCCCACGCGCGCCGCGATGCCCTTGCAAGTCAAAAGCCATCGCCGAGGTGGCCAAGCCCAGACCCGCTAGGGCTGTGAAGATCAGTCGACCCAGCAGGGGCCAACCAGAAAAAACGCCAAGGAAAAAAGCCATCAGGGTCGTCCTCTCAAGCTGTGGGGGTGAGGGGCCTTTTCAGGCAGTGGCAGATAGCTTAGCAGGCTGCACGGCCCCGCTCGGCGCGATCGCCCAAGCGTACCTAGAATGATCGGTTCGGCTCGCTCTTGGGCCCAACAAGGCACAACATGTCCTCTGGTTTGATCCGAATTCGCGGCGCGCGCCAGCACAACTTGAAAAATCTCGACTTGGACCTGCGCACCGGCGAGTTGACGGTGGTCACCGGCCCCAGTGGATCGGGCAAGTCGAGTTTGGTGTTTGACACGCTTTATGCCGAAGGTCAGCGGCGCTATGTGGAAACATTCAGCGCCTACGCCAGGCAGTTCCTTGACCGTATGGACCGACCTGCAGTCGATCGGGTTGACGGGGTTCCGCCTGCCATAGCCATCGATCAGACCAACCCGGTGCGAACCAGCCGCAGCACGGTGGGCACCATGACCGAGATCAACGATCACCTCAAGCTGCTGTTTGCGCGCGCAGCGCAATTGTTTGATCGACAAACCGCGCTGGCGGTCAGGCATGACACGCCCGAGACCATTTTCAAGGACCTGACACAACGCGCTTTGCAGGCAGGCGATCCACGACTGGTGCTGACTTTTCCAGTGGAATTGCCTTCGGATGTGACGCCTGAGCAGCAAGAGCAATGGCTGGCGGCCAGTGGGTTTACGCGGGTGCAGGCGCAAAGGCTCGAAGGACCACGCCGAATCCTGGATGTGGTCATCGACCGGTTTCGCTGGTCATCCATAGAGGCTGCGCGCGCCATGGAGGCCATTGAACTGGGGTTGCGTCGCGGCGCAGGCCGTTTGGATGTCTATGTGGCACCGAACGATGAAGTGTGGCGCTACTCAACGGGGCTGCATTGCCCGCAGAGTGATCTGCGCTACACCGATCCCCAGCCCAGCTTGTTCAGCTTCAACTCGGCCTTGGGCGCTTGCGAGACGTGTCGGGGGTTTGGACGGGTCATTGGGGTGGACTTGGGACTGGTGGTTCCCGATGGGCGCAAGACACTTCGAGCAGGGGCGATCAAGCCTTTGCAAACTCCGGCATGGCGCGAGTGCCAAGACGACTTGATGAAGTACGCCGGAGAGGCGGGAATTCCCCGCGATACCCCTTGGATGCAGTTGACCCCTGCTCAACGCGAGTGGGTCATTGAGGGGTCGCCGCACTGGAGCGGCAACTGGAACAAGCAGTGGTACGGCGTGAGGCGCTTTTTTGGGTACTTGGAGAGCAAGGCCTACAAGATGCACATCCGTGTGTTGCTATCCAAATATCGAAGCTACACGCCTTGTCAGACCTGCGGGGGTGCGCGTTTGAAGCTCGAGTCTTTGCTGTGGCGCGTTGGCACCCGCGAGCAAGCCGATTCGGTGTTGCCCGCATCCCGCAGATTTATGCCAGTGGGCGTTGCTTGGAGTCCGTCCGCATTGGAGGACTTACCGGGTCTGTGCCTGCACGATCTGATGCAGTTGCCCATGGAGCGTTTGAGGTCGTTCTTCGACACGATGGCCCTTTCAGCTTCTTCTCAAGATGAGGCCATGCGTTTGTTGCTGCAAGAAATTCGCACCCGGCTGCAGTATCTGTGTGATGTGGGTTTGGGCTACCTCACGCTCGACCGCCAGAGCCGAACCCTCTCCGGTGGTGAGGTGCAACGCATCAACCTCACAACCGCGCTGGGGACCTCTTTGGTCAACACCTTGTTCGTTTTGGATGAACCGAGCATCGGCCTGCACCCTCGCGACATGCAGCGCATCGTGCAGGCGATGCACCGGCTACGCGATGCGGGCAACACTTTGGTGGTTGTCGAGCACGACCCGGCAGTGATGCTGGCTGCAGACAGGCTCATCGACCTGGGTCCGGGCCCAGGCGACAAAGGAGGACAAATCGTCTTTGATGGCTCGCCAGCACAAGCGCGTCAGGCCCCAACACTCACCGGAGCCTATTTGGGCTCCCGCAAGCGCGTGACCCCAGGGCAGCGGCGCTCCGTCCTGGAGGCCACCCCCAAGCTGATCTTGGAAGGAGCCCGACAGCACAATCTGCGCAACCTCAACGTGAGCTTTCCGCTCCAGCGGCTGGTGTGCATCACGGGGGTTTCCGGCTCTGGCAAGAGCTCCTTGATCCAAGACGTGCTGTATCCGGCGCTGGCCCGGCACTTTGGGCAAGCCACCGAGGCACCGGGAGCCCACGACCGTTTACTGGGTGCTGATGCTCTGAGCGCAGCGGTCTTTGTGGATCAGTCACCCATTGGCAAGACGGCTCGCAGCAACCCCGCCAGCTATGTGGGTGTGTTTGATGAGATCCGTCAGCGCTTGGCTCTGGCCCCATTGGCTCTGGAGCGTGGTTATTCCGCTGGGATGTTCAGCTTCAATGCGGGCAATGGTCGTTGTCCAACCTGCGGAGGTTCGGGCTTTGAGCACGTGGAAATGCAGTTCCTCTCCGATGTGTATCTGCGCTGCCAGGACTGTGATGGCCGCAGATTTCGCCCGGAGGTCTTGGAAGTCACACTGCAATTGGGCGAGCGGCAGCTCAACGTGGCCGACATTTTGGACCTCACGGTAGCCCAGGCTGCGAGCCTTTTTGCTCATGACCGAGACATTCTGGTGCGCCTCATGCCCTTGGTCGATGTGGGCTTGGACTATGTGCGCCTGGGACAGCCGGTACCGACCTTGTCAGGTGGTGAGGCGCAGCGACTCAAGCTGGCCGGACACCTGGCGCAGGCAGCGGCCACGCCGATGCAGCGCTTGGCTCGAAAGGGCACCTTGTTCTTGTTTGATGAGCCCACAACCGGATTGCACTTTGATGACATCGCCAAGTTGATGCGCTCTTTTGACAAGTTGCTGGAAGCAGGCCATTCGTTGATCGTCATTGAGCACAACTTGGATGTCATCAGCGGCGCAGACTGGATCATTGATCTGGGCCCCGATGGGGGCGAGGCGGGTGGCTATTTGGTCGCTCAAGGCTCACCGCAGCAACTGCGCCAGCACCCCTCTAGCCATACCGGTCGTGCGCTATGTGACTACGACGCCGCCCTGAGCGCATCTTGGGCGGCAGAAGAAGGGCCTGCACTTCAGTCGAGGCTGCGCAGACCCCCGGCCGGTGACGATATTCGCATAGTGAATGCCCGCGAGCACAACCTCAAAGGGCTGGATGTCGACATTCCACGAGGAAAGTTCAACGTGATCACGGGGGTCTCGGGTTCAGGCAAGAGCACGCTGGCCTTTGATATCTTGTTTAACGAAGGTCAGAGGCGGTATCTGGAAAGCCTCAACGCGTATGCGCGCAGCATCGTTCAGCCTGCAGGCAGACCGGAGGTGGATGCGGTCCGGGGGATTCCACCGACCGTGGCCATTGAGCAGCGTCTGTCTCGGGGCGGGCGCAAGAGCACGGTGGCCACCACCACCGAGGTCTGGCACTTTCTGCGATTGCTCTGGGTCAAGTTGGGCATACAACACTGTCCTCACGACGGGACGCCGGTTCAGCCACAGAGCGTTCACAGCATTGCATCCCAATTGCTCAAAGTTCATCGCGGTCAGCATCTGGGCCTGTTGGCCCCATTGGTGGTGAATCGAAAGGGTGTGTACACCGACCTGGCCAAGTGGGCACGAGCTCGAGGGTATACCCATTTGCGTGTGGACGCAGAGTTCTTGCCCGTCGATCCCTTCCCTCGGCTGGATCGCTTCAAGGAGCACACCGTCGAGTTGCCGGTAGCCGATATCAAAGTCGATGTGGCCTCCGAGGAAGCGCTCAGATCGGCCGTGGCCCGAACGCTCGAGCTGGGCAAGGGGGTCATGCATGTGCTGCATCCGCTGGATGGTTTGCAGCAGGCGTTGGAGCGCGCGCAGTCTACCCAGCATGTGGGCCAGGTGACCGTGTTTTCCACGCGACGCGCCTGCCCCACATGTGGCAGCAGTTTTCCTGAATTGGACCCACGAATGTTCAGCTACAACAGCAAGCATGGCTGGTGTACCGCGTGTGTAGGGACTGGACTTCGCTTGAGTAAAGATCAGCGGCAGGCCTTCGATGAATCTCAACGGCCAGATGACGCCTCAGGACGAGAGCTGAACTTCCCCTCCGAGGAAATCGAGCCCGAGGGCCTGGGCACGGAGCCCTGCGTGGCTTGCGCTGGGGCGCGTCTCAACCCCACGGCCTGTGGGGTGGAGTTTGCCGATCAGCGCATCACCACCGTGGCCAGTTGGTCGGTTCGACAAACCCGGATGTGGGTGGAGAATCTGGCGCTTCGAGGTCGAGACGCCGAAATTGCCCAGGACGTGATCGCTGAGATCCGCAGCCGATTGGAGTTTCTGGAAGAGGTGGGCTTGGGCTATCTCACACTGGATAGGGCCGCTCCGACACTTTCGGGTGGAGAGGCCCAGCGTATCCGCCTGGCTGCGCAGCTGGGCAGCAATCTGCAGGGCGTGTGCTATGTGCTGGATGAGCCCACGATTGGGCTGCACCCAAGGGATAACCAGATTCTGCTCAAGGCCTTGGGACAGCTTGGGCAAAAGGGCAATACCTTGGTCGTGGTGGAGCACGACGAAGACACCATACGACGGGCCGATCATGTCATCGACATCGGACCGGGAGCGGGCCGCCGCGGCGGTCAGCTGGTGGCGCAAGGGACGGTGCAGGCGATTGCGTCACAACCGGACTCTGTGACCGGGCAGATGCTGAGCCGTCCGCTGCGCCATCCGGTACAGCCTCGACGCCCGGTGGCCTCGACCCACGCCGGTCTGGACCTTCGCGGTGCCCATCTTCACAACCTGCAGCGTGTCAACGTGAAGGTCCCGTTGCAGCGCTTGGTGGCAGTGACGGGGGTTTCGGGTTCTGGCAAAAGCACCCTGGCGCGGGATGTTTTGCTGGCCAATGCGGCACAGTGGGTGACTCAGCAGGGTCGACGCGGTAAGACGGCGGGGTCATCACCTTCCAAGACCGCGGCGTGGATAGGGTGCGAGACGCTGCAGGGATTGCAGACAGTTGAGCGCGTGCTTGAGGTCGACCAAACGCCTATAGGCAAGACGCCCAGATCATGTCCGGCGACCTACATCGGATTTTGGGATGCCATTCGTAAACTATTTGCCGAGACGCTGGAAGCTCGGGCCCGCGGATTTGGCCCCGCGCGGTTTTCATTCAATACCGGTGAGGGGCGCTGTCCAAGTTGCGAGGGACAGGGCGTGCGGACTGTAGAGATGAGCTTTTTGCCCGATGTCAAAGTGCCCTGCGAATCTTGCCATGGTCAGCGCTTCAATTCACAGACCTTGGCGGTCACATGGCGCGGAAAGAACATCGGTGAGGTTTTGCAAATGGAGGTCGACGAGGCCGTAGAGTTCTTTTCTGCGATGCCTGCTATTGCCCATCCGTTGCAGCTGCTTCATGACGTCGGTTTGGGCTACCTGACCCTGGGTCAGCCATCGCCCACGCTTTCGGGCGGTGAGGCCCAACGCATCAAGTTGGTCACCGAGCTGAGCAAGGTGCGCGATGATGTGACTCGCCGCGGTCAGCGCACGCCGCATACGCTGTATGTGCTAGACGAGCCCACCGTGGGTCTTCACATGGCTGACGTACAGCGCCTGATCCGGGTTTTGCATCGATTGGTTGATGGGGGCCATAGCGTGGTGGTCATCGAGCACGACTTGGACGTCATCGCGGAAGCCGACTGGGTCATCGATCTGGGCCCCGAGGGAGGCGATGGCGGCGGTCGCGTGGTGGCCGCAGGCACGCCCGAGCAGGTGGTGGCCTTGCAAACGCACACAGGCCAGGCGTTGGCCCCCGTTTTGGCGCGCCAATGAAAAGCGCCCCCGAAGGGGCGCTGCTCTCCTAGCGGTGGCGCTGGGGGATTTACTTGGCCAAGGTCCAGGTGCCGCCTTTGATTTCGGCCATGACACGAGCACGCTGGTCAAATCCCATGTGGTCTGTCTTGCTGGTGTTCATGACTCCGTGTGTGGTCACCAGTTCTTTGATGTTTTCCAGGTTGTCCCGTATGGCCGCGCGAAAGGCCTCCGTGCCGGGGCGCGCATTGGACTTCAGCGCCTGAGGCAAGACCCGCTCTAGCATCATCCACCCGTTCCAGGCGTGAGCGGCAAAGGAATTCATCGAACCCTTGCCATAGGCATCCTCGTACTTCTTGGTGAAATCCAAGGCGACCTTCTTGATCGGGTTGTTATCGGGCAGATCCTTGGCCACCACAACCGGTCCAACCGGCAAGAAGGCCCCTTCCACATCCTTGCCTCCCACACGCAAGAAGTCGTTATTGACCACTCCGTCCGTGAAGTAGATTTGACCTTTGTAGCCTCGCTCCTTGAGGGTCTTGGCTGGCAGCACCGCTGGCGTGCCGGAAGCGGCGATCAATACCGCATCGGGGTTGGCCGCCATGATCTTGAGGATCTGCGCCGTCACGCTGGTATCAGTTCGAGCGTAGCGCTCAACGATAGACACATCGAGCCGGCGAACCGGAGCGAGTTTGCCAAACTCGACGATCACCCCTTCGCCGTAGGCATCGTTGAATCCGATGATGCCGATCTTGCGTATGCCCTTGTCGCTCATGTGCTGTGACATGGCCGTCATCATGTGGGCGTCGTTTTGGGGAGTCTTGAACACCCAGTGACGTTTGGCATCTACTGGATCCACAATACGCAGCGACGAGGCAATGGCGATCATGGCAGTCTTGCCCTCGGCGGCCACATCAATCATGGCCAAGCTGTTGGGCGTGGTGGACGAACCCAACAACACATCCACCTTGTCATCGGAGATCAGCTTACGCGTGTTTTGCACTGCCTTGACGGGGTCCGAGGCGTCGTCGAGCACGATATATTCAATCGTTTGGTTGCCGATCTGGCGTGGCATCAGGGCCACGGCATTGCGCTCAGGAATGCCCAGTGAGGCGGCCGGGCCGGTAGCCGAAACGGTCACGCCCACTTTGATTTGGGCGCTGGCCGCCGCGCCAAGCGCTGCCAGGCTCAAGGCCAGTCCTGCGCGCGCTGTCCGAGCCCAAAAACCCGGGAAAGAAGAGGTATGCACCTGGTTCATCGTGGAAGACTCCATGCGTTTGAGGCGCATGACGATACACCAAGATCATCCCGTTCATAAAGGGGGGCGGACCCGAATCCGCCATAACCGCCACCCCAGCAGCAGGCCCAGCACCAAGGCGTACACCCCCACTTCCGCCGTATTTTGTTTGCCCAGGCGCATCCAATAGAAGTGCACGATCGCCAGCAAGGCGGTGAGATAGACCAGACGGTGCAGGCGTTTCCATTGCCGGGCTCCCAGGCGGCGGATAGCCCCATCCCACGATGTGGCGGCCAGCGGAATCAGGCTCAACAGTGTGAGGGCACCCACCAGGATGAACGGGCGTTGGGCCAAGTCTCGCGCCAGTGCTGCAGGGTCCCAGCCCATGTCCCAGGTGGCGTACGCGCAGGCGTGGCAACTCGCATAAAAGAAGGTGCACAGTCCGAGCATCCGCCGCAGACGCATCAGCCAGGCCGCGCCAGGGACCCATTGACTCAGAGGCCTGATGGCCAGCGTGAGGCACAAAAAGCGCAAGGCCCAGTCACCCGATGAGCGCACCAAAGTCTCAACCGGGTTGGCCCCCAATCGATCCAAGACGGCACCGGCCAACAGGCCACCAAAGGGTACCAAGGCAGCCACCAAGACGGCAGCCTTGATGACGGCATCGAGTCGGGCGGAGAGCTTCACCAACGCTGCACGCGGGAGCGGCCAGACAGACTAAGCAATCTAGAAGAATTTGGCCAAGTCCATGCCGCTGTACAGCGAGGCCACCTGGGCCTCATAACCATTGAACATGGGCGTGGGTCGGCGCTTGGCCAGCAAACCGTCTTCACCGATTCGCCTCTCCGTGGCCTGACTCCAACGAGGGTGACTCACTTGGGGATTGACGTTGGAATAAAAGCCATATTCATCGGGCGCGGATTGTTCCCAACTGGTCTTGGGTTGCTTGTCCACGAATCGGATCTTGACCAGTGACTTGGCCGATTTAAACCCGTACTTCCAAGGCACCACCAGGCGCAGCGGTGCTCCGTTTTGATTGGGCAAGATCTCGCCATACATGCCAAAAGCCAGCAGCGTCAGAGGATGCATGGCTTCATCGAGCCGCAGACCCTCTGTATAGGGCCAGTTGATGACACTGGAGCGCAGGCCGGGCATTTGCGCGCGGTCTGCCAAGGTGAAAAACTGCACAAATTTCGCGTTGCCGGTTGGCTCCACGCGGCGGATGAGCTCAGACAGCGAATACCCCACCCACGGCAGCACCATGGACCATCCCTCTACGCAGCGCAGGCGATAGATCCTCTCTTCCAAGGATTGCAATTTCAGCAGCGCTTCGATGTCCCAAACTCCCGGCTTGCGCACCTCGCCTTCGACAGTCACGGTCCACGGGCGCACTTTCATCCGACCCGCATAACGCGCGGGCTCGTCTTTTTCCATGCCGAATTCATAAAAGTTGTTGTAGGTCGTGGCATCTTGGTAGCGGGTCGGCCGCTCCATCGTGTTGGCGCCAGGTACGGCTGACTTGATACCGGGCAGGGCGGGGAGTCGCCCCGGTGCCGTCGCCGATTGCGCCAGAGCGGCAGACCATGGGCCCCATGCTGCTGTGGCCGCCACGCCAGTGGCAGTGGCCAGCCAATGCCGTCGATTGGCATACACCGAGGCCGGCGTGATTTCAGACGAGAGTGGGTGCGTGTAGCCACGCGACTTCAGGTACAGCATGGGCCCTCCGTGGCCCCAGAACGGGCCGTCTGTCGATGATCGCACCAAGCGAAAAGGCCGGTGTTAGACCGGCCTTTACTGCTCAATGACCTGCCAGAAGATCAGCGCAAGCCGGCCATGTAGTCCGACACGGCCTTGATCTCCACATCGCTGAGCTTGGCGGCGATGGTGCTCATTTGCGCATTGTTACCGCGGGCTGCGGATCGAAAGGCCACCATCTGTGACTCTAGGTAGTCACCATGTTGGCCCCCTAGGCGCGGGTACTGGGCGGGCATGCCGGCACCATTGGGCCCGTGGCAACCTGAGCAGGCCGGGACTGCCTTGTCGATTAAGCCGCCTCGGTAGATGCGCTCGCCCAGACGCACCGTCTCCTTGTTCTTGGCAGCACCAGGCTTGTAGGTCTTGCTGGCATAGAAGGCTGCGATGTGGCGCATATCTTCTTCGCTCAGGCCCGCAGCCATTCCCGCCATCACGGCATTCTTGCGCTTGCCGGACTTGAATTCGACCAACTGCTTGACCAGATACTCGGGGTGCTGACCCTGCAAGATTGGATTGGCTGGGCTACCCCGTGAACCATCTGCCGCGTGGCATGCGATACACGACTGGGCCAGGGCCTGACCTTTGGCTAGGTCGGGTTTGAAGGCCGCCTTCGGTTCGGCCGCCCAAGTGGGCGCCGCGAGCAGCATCAAGGCAAAGAGGGCTAGGTGCGACTTCATGGCCGAGATTTTACAATGGCCCATGACACCCCCGCCCCCGGCTCCTGTCCCCCCGCCCGCTGACCGGGGCGTCCAACCCGCGGAAAGTGAGCAGGCGCTGGCTTGGGCCCATACCGCTCGGTTTCTCACCACTGCCTCGCAGCTTGATCAGCTCCCGGTTGCCGAACTTCCCGAGGTGGCGTTTGTGGGCCGGTCCAATGCGGGCAAGTCTACGGCTATCAACACCCTGGCACGCCACCGGCGATTGGCTTTCGCCTCGCGCACACCGGGGCGCACGCAGCACATCAATTTGTTTGCCTTGGGCCCCAAGGATGCGCCCAACGCCTGGTGGGCCGACTTGCCCGGTTACGGCTACGCGGCCGTGGAGCGCTCTGCCAAGCTGCGTTGGCAAGAGGTCATGGCCGATTATCTGGCGATGCGTCGAAACCTCAGTGGCGTGGTGTTGCTGGTGGATGCGCGCTTGGGCCTGACGCCCCTAGATCAGCAGCTTCTGGGCTACATCGGCCCCCGGGTGAACAGCACCCAGGTGCGCCTGCTGGTGTTGCTCACCAAGGCCGACAAGATCAACCGCGCGCAGTCACAAGAAGTGGTCTCGCGCACACACGACATCTTGGCTGCCCAAATCACCGAACAAGCCGACGTGGGGGTTTGCTTGTTTTCAGCCACCTCCGGCCAGGGGGTGGCGGATGTGGCCATGGTGCTTCGGTCTTGGGCGCTGTGATCCGCTGCGAACGGCGTCAGCTGCCCTCGGGGGTGGCGTTGTCATTGCGCTGCAGTGGTCCTGCGTCTGAGCATGCGCAGCAACGTCTCATGTGCCTACATGGGTTCCCTGAGGCCGCCTTCATCTGGGACGATTTGTTGATGCAGTTGGGCCCAACGACGCATGGAGTCGCGCCCAATTTGCGTGGCTTTGAGCTGTCTGACTCGCCTTTGGAGGTGGACCGGTATCACCCCAAGTGGCTGTGTCAGGACGTCGTATTGCTCATTGAATCTTTGGGGGCGCCCTTGGACCTTCTCGTGGCGCACGATTGGGGGGGTGCGCTGGCCTGGTCGGTAGCGGCTCAGCGGCCTGACCTGCTCAAACATCTGCTGATCATCAATGCCCCGCACCCGGCCACCTTTTTGAGGGAGTTGCGCGACAACCCCAATCAGCAGCAGGCCAGCGCGTACATGAACTTCCTGTGTCGTCCCGATGCTCAGCAATTGCTGCGGCAAGACGATTTCGCCCGTTTGTGGCGGTTCTTTGACGATGAGCAAGGCTGTGCGGGATGGCTGGATGAGGGTTTGAAGCAGCGTTACCGTGCGGTGTGGGAGCGTGGTCTGGAGGGCGGGTTGAATTACTACCGTGCTACCGCCTTGCGCCCGGACGCGGGAGATTCAGGGGCCCTGCGCAGGCTGAAGCTACCCGACGCATTGACCCGAGTGCGCGTGCCCACCACTGTACTGTGGGGTATGCGCGATCGGGCCTTGTTGCCAGAATTGATCCGCGGCTTGGAGGATTGGGTCCCCGACTTGCGAGTCAGGCCACAGCCCGATGCGGGGCACTGGATCGTGCATGAACAGCCCCATCGGCTGTTTGAACTGGTTCAGGAGGTGTTGGCCGTTTCCCCATAAAAAAACCCGCCGGTGATGGGCGGGTTTTGTCGACATCGGCCCCAGGGCTGTGAGCCAAGGGGCCGAGGCCAGGCGCAGACTTACATGTCCATGCCCATGCCGCCCATGCCGCCCATGCCGCCACCGGCAGGTGCAGGGGTCTCGTCCTTCGGGGCCTCTGCCACCATCGCTTCGGTGGTGAGCATCAAGCCAGCAACCGACGCGGCGTTTTGCAGCGCGGTGCGCGTGACCTTGGTGGGATCCAGGATACCCATTTCGATCATGTCACCGTAAGTGCCGTTGGCCGCGTTGTAGCCGAAGTTGCCCTTGCCCTCGAGCACCTTGTTGACGACCACGCTGGGCTCATCTCCGGCATTGGCCACAATCTCACGCAGCGGCTGCTCCACAGCGCGCAACACGATCTTGATGCCGGCATCTTGATCGTGGTTGTCACCCTTGAGCGAACCGATAGCAGCGCGGGCACGCAGCAGAGCCACGCCACCACCGGCCACGATGCCTTCTTCCACCGCAGCGCGGGTGGCATGAAGCGCGTCTTCAACGCGGGCCTTCTTTTCCTTCATCTCGACTTCGG
>CAYNSW010000025.1:0-39708 GCA_964400135.1 uncultured Rubrivivax sp.
TGTTGCGGCGGATCAGCCAGTTGTAGCCCATCACCGCGGGCACGGCCACGGCCAGGCCGATGGCGGTCATGATCAGCGCTTCACCCACGGGGCCGGCCACCTTGTCGATGGAAGCCTGGCCCGAGATGCCGATGGCAGTCAGGGCGTGGTAGATGCCCCAAACGGTACCGAACAGGCCCACGAAGGGGGCGGTGGAGCCCACGGTGGCCAGGAAGGCCAGGCCGTTTTGCAGCCGGTTTTGCACGCTGCCCACGGCGCGGTCCACGCTCATATTGATCCAGGTGCTCTTGTCGATGGATTCCACCATCGTGCCCTCGTGATGGTCGCCAGCGCTGATGCCCTGATCGGCGATGTAGCGCATGGCCGAGCCCTCGGGCAATTCGGCCGCACCGGCCTTCAAGGAGCTGGCCTTCCAGAACGACTCCTGGGCCGCGCGGCCGGTCTTGAGCATGGTCTGCTGCTCGAGCAGTTTGGTGATGATGATGTACCAGCTGCCCATGGACATGATCACCATGATGATCAGCGTGCCCTTGGCCACAAAGTCGCCCTGTGCCCACAGGGCCTTGAGGCCGTAGGGGTTTTCCACCGCCTCCTCGGTCACGGCCGCTTTGGCGGCAGCGGGCGCCGGCGCGGCGGCCGAGGCAGCCTGAGCCAGCACGGTGGCCGGGGTGACGGTGGCGGCCAAACCGGCTGCGCCAATCAACACGGCAGCAAAGGTGGCGCGAAAGACTTTGATCAAGGACATGGTGCCTCCAAGGGAAAAGACGCTGTCACGCTGTGACGGGGCGCCGGGATTCAACAGGGTTTCAGGTTCAGATGGGTCAAAAGGTTCGGACATGGTGCTGCGGCAAGGGGCCTCACTGCAACTTCCACACATACTCCACTTCGAAGGAGCCGCCCACGGCGCGCCCCTGCTCGTCACTGCCGGGTTTGAAGCGGCATTCACTCAACTTTTGCAGCGCCACGCGATCGAGCAAGCGGTGCTCGCGCGAGCTGCCCGCGGGCTTGACCACTTCCGAGGCCGAGACCTTGCCGGTGGCATCCACGGTGAACTTGATGCGCGTGGTGCCCGTGGCCTCGGCGCGCACGGCTGCCGGCGGGTAGTCGTCAGACTTGGGCGCACACTCTTGCACATTGGCAATGGCGGGCCGAGCGGCACGCGGGGCAGGAGGCGCTGGCGGCGCCTGGGGCCGCGGAGGCGGCGCGATGGTCACCGGCGCGGGCGGAGGCGCCACCGTGGTGGTGGTGATGGCTGGCGCCGGCGTCGGGGGCGGGTTCACATTCACCTCCGGCGGCGGCACAAAGCTGGGCGGCGGCGGGGCGAATTTGGGGGGAGGGGGCAGGTTTTCTGGCGGCGGGGGCGGGGGCGGCTTGACCTCTTCAATGATCTTGGTCTCGATGGGCGCCTTGAGCACCTCCACCATGCGCTGGGCCAAACCGGTCACCAGCGCCCAGCCCAGCAGCAGGTGCAGGCCCAACACGACGCCCACACCGATCATGCGCTTGCTTGAGTTGCTTTGATCGCCGAATTCCAATGCCGTTCTCCACAGGAGCCTTTGCTCAACGCAACGCCCAGATGCACTGCGCTCAACACGAAACCCCGCACTATAGCCGTTGACCGGATTTCTGGCCCCTGGGGAAAGGGCGCAGGAAACAAGGTGAGAGCAATATGTAACTAAATTACATTTTAAAAGCGGCGCGCGCCCGAACGGCCGCCACCCTGACTGGTGTTTTCCCTAGAGTGCTGCACAGATTACCGGTGTAGCGGAGTTACTCAATGCTGGGCAAATCGGGACAGGTCAAAGGCCTGCAGGTCAAAGCCCGGGGCCGAGTCCTGCACCAATGCGCTCACGATCTGGCCGCAGACGGGCCCGAGCTGGAAGCCGTGACCGCTGTAGCCAAAGCTGTGCACCACGCCGGGGGCGCGGGCGCTCTTGCACAGCACCGGCAGGTCATCGGGCATGCGCCCTTCAATGCCCGCCCAGGCGCGCACCACCGGCACCTCGCGCATGCGCGGAAAAATCTCCGCGGCAATGCGCGCATTCAGCGACAGCTTGGCAAAGTCCAGCTCGGTGCGGTTCGTCTCGGGGTAGGCCCGGCCCAGATGCCCGCCACCGATGAGCACAGTGCCGTTGGCAAACTGCTTGAACGACAAAGTGCGCGAGGTGGCCCCCACCACCGGCTGCACAAACGGCGCCACGCGCGCCGTGATCATCAACATATACGCCGAGGGCTTGACGGGCGCCTCATCGCCCACCCAGTGGGCCACTTGCGCGCCCCATGCGCCAGCGGCATTGACCACGCGCGGCGCCTCAAAGTCACCCTGGGCGGTGCGCAGTTGCCACACGGGCTCGTGGCCCCCCAACGGTCGCAGCTCCAGAGCAGCGCACCCCTCGTGAAACACCGCCCCCGCGCGCTGCGCGGCACGGGCAAAGGCCCAGGTGGTGCGGTAGGGCAGGGCCGCGCCGTCTTCACGCGACACCAGGCCGCCCACGCAGTGGTCAGATACCGCCGGCAGCAGCTCGCGCAATTGCGCGCGATCCAGCATTTCCTCATGCGTGAAGCCCGCCTCGCGCAGCCGGGCCACGCGCGCTTGCAGACGCTGCAGATCGTCTTCTGACTCGGCCACCTTCACCTGGCCGTGGCTTTCAAAGCCGCAGTCGTCATCCACCCAATCGCGGATGTGGTGCCACATGTGCATGGAGGCCACCGAAAGCGGCACCTCGGCCAGGTGGCGCCCCAGGCGCCGCACCCCACCGGCGTTCACGCCCGAGGCGTGTCGCCCCGCATGGTCTTTTTCCACCACCTGCACGCGCCAGCCGGCGCGGGCCAGGTGCAAGGCGCTGGCACATCCGTGCAGACCCGCACCGATGACCAGCACATCGGCGGTGGTGGTCACATCCGCACCACGGCGCGCACAGCCGGCTCGTTTTGCGGCATGGAGGCGAGCTCGCCCACGGTGATGGGCTTGATGGGCGCGCGCAGCCGGTAGTGGCCCACCTCTTGCGGGCTCACGCCGCGCGCTTGCGCCATCAGCTCAGTCACCGTGAGGCTGCACAGCCGCCCTTGGCAGGGCCCCATGCCGCAGCGCAAAAAGCTCTTCATCTGATTGGGCCCGGGGCAGCCCAGGGCCACCGTCTGCTCGATTTGCTCGGCGGTGATTTCCTCGCAGCGACACACCAGCGTTTTTCCCTGGGGAATGCGCTGCGCCACGCCAGGCTGATACAAAACATCCAAAAACGCGCGCCCGCGCATGAGTCGCTGCAGCTGCGTGCGCAAGCGCGATTCATCAGGCCAGCGGGTGGCGTCAGCCGCTGGCCCCAACAAGCGCCGCAGCACACCCAAGGCCGCCAGACGGCCGCGCACGGCGGCCACCCAGGCCCCCCCAATGCCCGCGCCATCGCCGGCAATCGACACACCTTCCAGAGCCGTTTGGCCCACGGCGTCCACCTCGGGGTGCCAGCACAGCTGGGTCTCGTCCCAGCGGTGTTTCACCCCAATGGCCATGGCCAGATTGGTTTGCGGTACCACGCCCTGGTGCAGCAGCAAGGTGTCCACGGGCATCGATTCCTCAGTGCTGCTGTCACACTGCCACACCACCCGCTGCAGGGCGTCAACGGCACGGTCGCCGTCAGACGCATCAGGAGCCGCACCTCCGGAGGCACCCTCCGCGCGCAGTTGCGTGACGCCGGTGATCACCCGCACCCGGGTGCGCACCTTGAGCCACAGGGCCAGGCCTTTGAAGAAGTAAGGCGAGGTGACAAACTCCCATGCATGGGCAGCGGCGTTGAGCCAGTTGGTTTTGGGGGTGGTATCCAGCACCGCCTCCAGCCGCGCGCCGGCGGCCAACAGTTGTGAGGCCAGCAGCCACAGCAAGGGGCCGCAGCCGGCCAGCACCGTTTTACCGGCGGGCACCACGCCTGAGCTTTTGAGCAGGATTTGCGCAGCACCGGCCGTCATCACGCCGGGGCGCGTCCAGCCCTCAATGGGAAAGGGCCGCTCCTGCGCGCCTGTGGCCACGATCACATGGCGCGGCTTCAGGATGAACGATTGGCCCCCGCGTGAGACGGCCACTTCCAACTCTGAGGACACATTCCACACCGAGGCGCCCTGCAGGTGCTGCACCGCGCTCTGGCTCAGGGCCTGCACCAGGCGCTCACCTTCCCAATAATCGGGGCCCAGCGTGCCACGCGCTTGCAGCGGCGTGTGCGTGATGGCGCGGTAGATCTGCCCGCCGGGGCCGTGTTGCTCATCGAGCAGCACGGTGCGCAAACCGGCATTGGCGCAGGTGGTGGCTGCGGCCATGCCCGCGGGCCCGGCGCCAATCACCACCACGTCCACCGCCGACATCACCTCAGGAGGCGAGAGGGTGTTCATTGCACCTCCTGGGCGTGATGCGCTGCGTGATGGAGCGCGGGCTCATCCAGGCGGCGCTTGCCGTGTTGCACCTGCACCTGCATGCCCTCGCGCACGGGGATGAGGCAGCCTTGCCGGTTGCCCACGCCATCAATGGTCACCAGGCACTCAAAGCACACGCCCATCATGCAGTACGGAGCGCGCGGCGCGCCCGAAACCGGCGTGGTGCGGCACACCGTCACGCCCGCTGCCAGCAGCGCGGCCGCCACCGTGTCGCTGGCGCGCGCCTCGATGCGCCGGCCGTCGACCGTCAGCGTGACGGTGCTCCCACCAGCGGATGCGGAAGTGGCGTTGGCCTCAGGCAGCCTTCGGAATTTGGAACCGTCTTGCACTGAATACCTCAAAGGTGTCTAGGGGGAGTTGGCCTTGCGCGATGTGCGCGGCCAAGGTGAAGGCGTGGCCGGCGGCCAGCGTCACGCCGCTGTGGCAGGTGGCGCCAAAGGCACCGGGAAACTGAGCCGACTGCTCGTAGATGGGAAAGCCGTCTTGCGTCATGACGCGCAGTGCCGCCCAGGTGCGCGTGACATTGAGCCGCGCGATTTGCGGAAACATCTTCACCGCCCGGTCGGCCAGCACCGACAGCACCGGCGTGCCCACCACGGATTCGGTGGCCTCTTCCTGCGAGTCGCCCAGCAGCAAGCCCCCTTCGTCGGTTTGTCGCACGGTGGCGATGGGGTAGTGCAAGAAACGCTGCGCTTTTTCGGTGACGATGATCTGCCCGCGCTGCGGGCGAACCGGAATGGAAAGGCCCACCATGGGCGCCAAGCGGGCATTGCCCACGCCGGCACTGAGCACCACCTTGCCCGCGTGGATCTCGCCGGAGCTGGTGTGCAGCGCAAATCCACCTGCGCACGGTTCGATGCGGTCCACCATGTGCTGCGCCAAATAGGTCAGCCCCAGCTGCTGGCCGGCCATGTGCAGGGCGCGCAGCAGCCGCAGCGAGTTGCAGTGCCCGTCAAGCGGGCAGTAACTGCCACCCACCACCTCAGGGCCCAGGCCGGGCAGGTGCCGGGCCAACTCGGCGTGCTCCATCATCTCAAAGCTCACCGCCGGCATATCGGGCTGCGCCGACAGGCGCTGCATCACGCTTTGGCGGTGGCTCCATTCGCGCTCGCTGAGCGTGAGGTGAAAGCCCCCAGGCCGCTCGTAGCTCACATCCAGCCCGGTGCGCTCCAACAGCGTTTGCGCCAGTTGCGGCCAGGCCTGGGCGGAGGCGGCCGTCCATCGCGAGTAAGCGGGCATGCCCAGGCCCTTGCTTTGCACCCACACCAGCGCAAAGTTGCCCCTGGAGGCGCGCAAGGCCACATCGCCTTCGTCCAGCACGGCCACGCGCTGGCCCTGCTCGGCCAGCCCAAAGGCGATGGCCGAGCCCACCAGGCCGCCTCCCACCACGGCCACATCAAAGGTGTTGAGTGTGGGCATCCGTCTCAGTCCCGTGCGTGGCCGGAGAGCAAACGCTCCAGCCCATAGAGCCGGTCAATCACCAGCAAGAACACCGCCGTGATGGCAATCACGCAGGCCGAGACCGAGGTGACCAGCGGGTCGATGTTGTCTTGAATGTAGAGAAACATGCGCACGGGCAAGGTCATGGTGCCCGGTGCGGCCACAAACACCGTCATCGTCACCTCGTCAAAACTCTGAATGAAGGCCAGCACCCCGCCCGAGAGCACGCCCGGCAAAATCAAAGGCAAGGTGACGCGGCGAAACACGGTGGATTCTGAAGCCCCCAGCGAGATGGCCGCGTGTTCGATGGAGCGGTCCATGCCCGCGGTGGCGGCCATCACCAGGCGCAGCGCAAAGGGCATGACCACAATGATGTGCGAGAGCACCAAGCCGGTGAACGAGCCCCCCAGGCCGATTTGCGTGAAAAACCGCAAGAAGGCAATGCCCAGCACCACATGCGGAATCATCAGGGGCGACAAGAAGAGCGCTTGCAGGGCATCACGGCCAACAAAGCTGTGGCGCGAGATGGCCAGCGCCGCCGGCACCGAAAACGCCAAGGCGAATACCGTGGAGACCGCCGCCAGCGCCACGCTGTTCCAGAAGGCCTCGATGAACTCGGGGTAGCGGCCAATGGCCACAAACCAGCGCAGCGAAAACTCGCCCCACGGGATGGACAAGTAGCCCGTGGGCGTGAAGGCCACCCAGCACACGATGGCAATGGGCGCCAGCATGAACAGCACAAACAGCGCGTGAAACGCCAGCGCCAAGGGCCCGTTGCGGCTCATTGAAACACCTGCGACCAACGCCGCTCGGCCCAGCGGTTGCAGCCCACGATCACCGCCACCAGCCCGATGAGCAGCAGCATGGCCACGGCCGCCCCGAGAGGCCAGTTCAACGTGTTCAAAAACTCATCGTAGGCCAGGGTAGAGGCCACCTTGAGACGCCGCCCACCGATGATGGCCGGTGTGGCAAAGGCGCTGGCGGCCAACGCAAACACGATGATGGCGCCCGAGAGCATGCCCGGCAGTGCCTGGGGCAAGACGATGCGCCGCAAGGTGGTGAAGGCCGAGGCCCCCAGCGAGGTGGCGGCGTTTTCGGTGGCGGGGTCCACCCGCTGCAGCGCCGTCCACACCGACAGCACCATGAAGGGCGCGAGCACATGGGTGAGCGCGATCACCACCCCGGTTTCCGTGAACATGAAGGGAATGGGGGTCTTGATCCAGCCTGCGGCGAGCAAGGCCTTGTTGATCAGGCCCGTCTCGCCGCCAAACAGCAGCGCCCAGCCCAATGTGCGCGCCACCACCGAGATCAGCAGCGGCCCCAAGATGATGAGCAAGAACACACCGCGCCAGCCCGGGCTCATGCGGCTGAGGATGTACGCCTCGGGCGCGCCCAGCAGCAGACTCAGCAGCGTCACCCACAGCGCAATGCGCAGCGTGCGCGCAAACATCTCGTGAAAGTAACTGTCGGTGAAAACCTCGTGCCAGTTCTTCCAGATGAAGACTGTCTGGATGCCCTTGGCGGTGGAGAAGTCGTGAAACGACAGCACCGCCGTCATGGCCAGGGGCACCAGCACCACGCCCAAAAAGAGCAGGGCGGCAGGCCCCACCAACAGCCACGGCGAGGTGCCCGACACGGCAGGAGGGGCGGCGTGACCAGACACGGCGGCGGTGCTCATGGAGGGCGTGCTCAGGCGGGCGCGTCCACGCGCATGTCTTGCGCCTGCCAGCCCAGCCGCACGCTGTGGCCTTCACTGGGCAGGCTCTGGCCGTCGTTTTGCCGAATCACCGTCACCACACCACAGGCCGTGTCCACCTGAAACAGCCAGTGGTTGCCCTGGAAGATGCGCGTGTTCACGCGCCCGCCCAGGCTGCAGGCCTGCTCGCCCACAAAGGCGATCTTCTCGGGTCGCACGCTCACCTGCAGCTGGGGCGCACTGTGCACGCCAGCGGGCCACGGCCAATACCCGTCGCCAATGGCCAGGCGCCGGTCATGGGCCTCACCGCCGGGCGTGGCCGGCAGCACATTGGTCTTGCCCAGGAAATGGGCCACAAAGGCCGAGGCCGGTCGCTCATAGGCCTCATGCGGGCGCGCAATCTGCTCCACGCGTCCCGCGTTCATCACCACGATGCGATCAGACAGCGTCATCGCCTCCGATTGATCATGCGTGACCAGCAGCGTGGTGGTGCCCACCGTGCGCTGAATCTGTCGCAATTCAATTTGCATTTCCTCGCGCAGCTTGGCATCCAGATTCGACAAGGGCTCGTCGAGCAGCAAGATGCGCGGGCGTATCACCAGCGCGCGCGCCAACGCCACCCGCTGCTGCTGCCCACCGGACATGCGCCGGGGGTATCGGTCGGCCAGACCGGTCAGCCCCACCAGCGCCAGCGCCTCGGCCACGCGCTGTTCACGCTCGGCGCGCGGCACTTTTTGCATTTCCAGGCCAAAGGCCACGTTTTCCGCGGCAGTGAGGTGAGGGAAGAGGGCATAGCTTTGGAACACGATGCCCAGTCCCCGCCTGGCGGGCGGTACGGCCAGGAGGTCTTTGCCCTCCAGCCGCACCTGCCCCGAGGTGGCCGCCACAAACCCCGCAATCATCTGCAGCGTGGTGGTCTTGCCGCACCCAGAGGGGCCGAGCAAGGCGATGAACTCGCCTTGCTCCACCGACAGGCTCAGCCCATCCACCGCGGTGTGCTCACCAAAGCGTTTGGTCAGCGATTGCAGTTCCAAAAAGGCCATGGTCAGCTCGCCGCCGGCTTACCGCTCGACTTCACGGTTCCAGCGCTTGGTCCACTCGTCACGCTTTTCGTTGATCACATCCCAATCAAAGTTCACGAGCTTGGCAGCGCGCTCTCCAATGGGAGCAATCTTGAGCTTTTCCTGGTCCACACGGGCCTTGCGGTTGACCGGGCCATAGCCGTACTCGGTGGCCAACAGGCTCTGGAACTCGGGCGTGACCATGGCCCGCACAAACTCACTGGCCAGCGGCGAGGCGTTGGGCTTGGCCACGGGGCAGGCCGAGGCCACCAGGTTGATCGTGCCTTCCTTGGGGTAGACAAAATCCACGGGGAAGCCTGTGACGGCAAACGAGTGCACGCGACCCGTGCCCCACACGCCAATCACGGCCTGGCCGCTTTGGAAGAGCTCGGTCATCTTGCCCGGTGAAGGCTCATAGGCCAACACATTGGGGTTGACCTGCTCCTTCATGATCTTGAAGCCCGGCTCAATGTTCTTTTCGCTGCCGCCGTTCATGCGGGCAAACTGCACCAGGGTGTACAGGCCGTAGGTGTTGTTGATGGGCGGAATGACCAGCAGCTTGCGGTACTTGGGGTCGCGCAGATCGTTCCACGAGGTGGGCGGCGCCCAGCCCTTGTCCTTGAAGTACTTGGTGTTGTACATGATGCCCGTGCCCACCAGGCCAATGCCCACGGCCATATTGTTCTTGTACTTGGCTGCGTCGTAGATATCGGCCGCAGGCAGGCCCTGGATGGCCGAGCAAAAGCCCAGCGAGATGGCCAGGTACATCGGGCCGTCGTCCACGATGGCCACGTCGATTTGCTGATTGGCCTTTTGGGCTTGCAACTTGGCCAGCGTGTCGGTGGAGTTGCCCGCCACGTACTCCACTTTGACCCCGTGCTTTTTCTCAAAGGCCGGGATGATCTCCTTGCGCATCGTCTGCTCAAACGAGCCGCCATAGCCGGCCACATAAAACGTCTTGGTCTGTGCCGATGCGGCGCACACGCCGGCCAGCGCCAGCGCGCCCACCAGGGCCTTCAAAAGCAAAGGGGTCTTCATGCGGGTGTCTCCGTGAGTGATGTCGCGCGAACAACCGCGCAGTGCCCATCTTGTGGCCCGCGGCATTGGGCGTCAAATTCATGAACGGGCAGTCTTTATGCACAAATGTTATAAATGGAAACCCTTATGTCTCGACTGCCTCCCCGTCAAGTTGAAGCCTTTCGTGCGCTCATGCTCACGCACAGCACCACGCGCGCGGCCGAGGTGATGCACGTCACCCAGCCGGCCATCAGCCGCCTGGTCAAAGATTTTCAGCAGCATGTGGGGCTCACGCTGTTTGAGCGCGATGGCAACCGCCTCATTCCCACCTCGCAGGCCGTGGCCCTGTATGCCGAGGTGGAGCGCTCTTATGTGGGCCTGGAGCGCATTGCCGAGGTGGCCCGCGACATTCGCGAGCAACGCAGCGGCCGCTTGCGTGTGACGGGGATGCCCGCGTTGACCAACGGCATGTTGCCGCGCCTGGCCGGCCACTTCCTGCAACAGCACCCGCATGTGGACTTAGCCCTTTTCGGCCTCATGTCGCACGTGGTGCTCGACTGGGTCATCAGCGAGCAGTGCGACTTGGGGTTTGCCGCCGGGCCCATCGAGCACCCGCTGGCGGTGGCCGAGCCGCTGCCGCGCGTGCGCTATGTGGCCGTGGTGCCCAGCGGCCACCGCTTGGCCCGACGCCGCCTGCTGCGCCCCCAGGATTTCCGGGATGAACCCTACATCGCCTTGGGTCCCACCACGCCCTCCAAGTTCCGCATGGATGAGCTCTTCTCGCGCGAGTCGGTGCCCCGTCGCATCCGCGCCGAGACGCCGCTTTCCGAAATTGCGTGCGCCATGGTCTCCTCGGGCCTGGGCATCTCGGTGGTGGACCCCTTCACCGCACGCGAATTCGAAGGCCGTGGCGTGGTGGCCAAGCGCTTTGAGCCCGCGGTGGAGTTTCAGATCACCATGCTGCACCCAGTGCGGCGCAACCCCAGCCCCGTGGCGCGAGAATTCGTCCACGCCGTCGACCAGGCCAATCGGGACTTTCGCAAAGACTTTGCCGTGGCGCGCTGATGGGCGAATTCGCACATGCCCTTGGGCGCTCGGGCGTGGCAAGGCTCACAGCGCCTCCAGCCTCACCAGCTTGCCGTTCTCGTCGTGGTGGGCCACCAGGCGCTGTTGACCGTGCGCGGCCCGCAAGGCGCTGGCGGACATGGCGCAGTGCGCCGCGTCTTGTTCGGCGCTGGGGTGGGCCACCGCCTGACGCCGGTCGGGCCCCTGGAATCGCCACCGGTTCACCAGCGCCCAGATCAGCAAGGCGGCGCACAGCAGCACCGCCACCGGCAAGCCAGTGCGCAAGAAGTGGTCGAGCCCCTGCAAGGCCTGCGGCTCCTCCACATGGCGCTGCAGCCACCACGAGCCCGCGCCCCAGGCCAGCGCGGTGAACACCACGCGCCACAGGTGCAGCCAAAACAACCACCCGGCCAAGTTGATGCCCCCATACAGCAGCCGCTCGCGCACGCCCAGGCGCTGGCTGCGCTCATAAATCAGGGGCTCACCTGGGGTGCATTGCACGCGGATATGGGGTGGCAGGGGGGTGGGCGCGCTCATCGCAACCCCCGATCAGGACTCACCCACAAGCCCCGCTGACCTGCCCCCCGTTTCAAGGCGCGCGGAAAGGCCACCACCGTGGTGAGCATGCCCATCAGCCAATAGGCCAGCGGATACCAAATGACAAAGCAGTAGTGGCGCCACAGCCGGTGGTCGTAACGCGCATCCAGCGACATGGCCAGAAGGGCTTGCATCAGGCAGGCCGTGGCAATGAGCAGCCCCGTCCAGCCGGGCACCATGGTCTCCACCTGAATGGCGGCCGGCAGCGGCACCACAAAATGCGCCAGCCACAACAGGCACACACTCGTCATGGCGTAGGCCCAGGTCAGGCTCAAGGCGTACTCAAAGTAGATGGGCCACATGCGGCGTTGGCGCCAGTCTTTCCAGATGTGGGAGTACTTGATCACCGCTTGCGCGCCGCCCGTGGCCCAGCGCAAGCGTTGGCTCCACAACCCCCGCAGCGTCTCGGGCATCAAGATCCAGCAGGTGGCCGCCGGCTCAAAGCGCACATCCCAGTGCCGCAGCTGCAGCTTCCAGCTGATGTCAATGTCTTCGGTCAGCGTCTCGCGCGACCAAAAGCCCACATCGGTGAGCGCCGCCTTGCGAAACATCACACACACGCCCGAGACGGAAAACAGCCGCCCGTAGGTGCGCTGCGCCCGCTTGATCAGCCCCACGATGGAAGAGAACTCGCCCACCTGGATACGCCCCAGCATCGAAGCGCGGGTGCGCAGCCGGGGGTTGCCCGTCACGGCGCCCACGCGTGGGCTGTGCAAGAAGTGCCACACCATCCAGCGCGCGGCGTGCTGATCGAGCAGCGCATCCCCGTCGATGCACAGCAAAAACTCCGCATCGGTGGCCAGGGCGGCCGAGGTCAGCCCCACGGCCTTGCCCTGATTGCGCGCGTGGTGCAGCACCCGAAGCTTGGGATGCTGCCGCGCGAGTGCATCCAATATCTCGCCCGTGCGGTCTTTGCTGCAATCGTTGATGGCGATCACCTCAAAATTCGGGTAATCGTGCGCCAGCAAATTCAGCACGGTCTCTTCAGCGTTGTCTTCCTCGTTGAAGCACGGCACCACCAGCGCCACCTTGGGCGTGCGGGGCAGCGGCGGCGGGTGGCCGGGCAGGCAATGCGTGCGCTCGTAGCGCAACCAGTAAAACAGGCTGCCCACCATCCACAAGCCGCTCATGAACAGCGGGTACAGAAAACAAAACTGAAACAGCGCGGCCGACCAACTCCAGTGGTTGACGATGTGCATTAACCCCGCCAGAGCCCCGTTCCACCCCAGGCTCCAGCCGCCGTCGATCACGGCTGCCCCTCCAAGCGCAGGCTCAGGGTGTTGAAACCCTCCTGCCGGCCATCAAACGGATAGCGGGTGGTGCCCAAGCGCCAGGTCAGCCACCACCGCGCGCCGCCAGCGCCACGCCACGGCAGGCTCTGCCCAATGGCGGCCGACGGCATGGCCTGGCGGCCAAAACCCTGCTGGTCCACGGTGCCGGCTGTGAGCCACACGCGCGACCACCGCGCCAAGCCGGTGGATGAGCCCTCAGAGCGCAGGGCCGCTTCCAGTGAAACCGACGCCTCACTCAACCGGGTAGGCGCAAAAAACGCCACGGCTTGCGGCGCGGAATTGCGCTGATGCGACCACCACAGCGAGCCGGTCAACTGCCAGGGGCGTTGCTCGCTGGCGGCGATCAACTGCGTCTCCGCCAATGCGTTCAGTTGGTGGCGATGGTTGGTGGCGGTAGGGGCCGCCACGGCTTGTGCAGACCACCCCAGGCGCACCGAGGTGTTGTGGTGCGCCTGCCAGCGGGTACTCAGCTGCAGCACCCGCCCGGTTTGCCCCTGTGCCAGGGCGCGCACAGGGATGAAGGTGCTGCCCTGTTCCCACAAGGCCGACCACGACCACTGCGAGTTCCAGGTGGCGTCGCCCTCCAATCGGGCATAGCCGGCTTGCCCCAGTTCCGCTTCCCACCGCATGTCCGCACGGCGCCACTGCAGGCCCACGCCCGCGTCGCTGGCCTTTGCATCGGCCGAGCCCGAGGCCGAGGCCTGGCGCTGCCGCACAAACGGGCGCAAACCCCACGCGGCGCCGGCTTCCCAGGCCGACAAGGGCGCATAGGCGCGCAAATCCCACTGCGCATCGCGGCCAGACCGGCCGGCATCGGCATCAAACCCCAAACGAGACTCGGCCACCAACCACGGCACCGATCGGTCGTGGCGCTGTTGGGCAGCCGCGCGCTGCTCGCGCGCGGCCTCTTCCTCACGCGCCCGAGCGCGCGCTTGCGCTTGTGCGGCCAAGGCCACCAGCGCCTGGCGAGAGTTCGCCAAAGCCTGCTGCACATAAGGCGGGGCCTGCCGCATCCAGGGCTGATCGGCTTGCGCCACCACCCGCTCGTGCAGGCCACTGGCACTGGCCACCGCCAAAGCATCCAGCCGCAAGCGCACCACATCTGGAAACCGCTCGATCAGCGCATCCAACACCGCCAAAGCCTGCAGCCCCAACCCCTTCCGGTTCAAGCTCAGGGCCCGCTGATACTCCCGCTCCGCCTCTTCGCCCCACGGCGCAGCCGCCTGAGCCGAAGCGCAAACTAAGAGCGTTGTGGCCAAAGCAGCGAGTCGCATTCCCATCCCTTCCTAGCGCTTCATCACCTCTTCCAACCCCATCGGGGCCGCTACCCAGTTGCCCTGCACGAGGCGGCAGCCCAGGGCCTGCAGGGCTTGCCATTCTTCCTGGGTTTCCACACCTTCCACCACCAGGCTGTGCCCCATAGCGGTAGCCAGTTCCACCACGCAGCGCACGATGGCGGCCACGCCTGGGGTACTTAGATCTTGCACAAAGAGCCGATCGAGTTTGATCTTGTCCACCGGCAACTGATGCAGCCGCGCCAGAGACGACTGCCCCGTGCCAAAGTCATCAATGGCCACCGTGCAGCCCTGGGCGCGCAGGTCTTGCAGCTGCGCCAAGAGCTTGGGCGTGACCTGCGTCAGCGCGTGCTCGGTGATTTCAATTTCCAGGTGTTGGGCCGCATCGGGCCCCGCAGCGTGCAGGCTCTGGGCCAGGTGGGTAAAGAATTCCGGGTGCGAGAGCTCTTGCAAGGAAAAATTCACCGCCACCCGCGCCTGCGGGTGCTGCAAGAGCAAAGCGGGCAAGTCTGCCAGGGCTTGGTGCAGCACCTGCTGGCCCAGCCGCAAAATCAAATCCCCGTCCATGGCAACGGCAATGAACTCACTGGGGGCCACCTCGCCCAGCACGGCATCGCGCCAGCGACACAGCGCCTCAAAACCCACGACGCGGCCACTGCCCATATCGGTCTGCGGCTGATAAGCCAGGCGCAGCGCGCGCTGCTCCAGCGCGGCTTCCAGGCGCTGGTGCACCAAAAGCCGCCGCTGCGTTTGCGTGCCGATGCGCTCGGAATACACCTCCACGCAATGGCGGCCCTGCTCCTTGGCGGCGTACAAGGCGCCGTCGGCCGCGCGAAACAGCGCTTGCACATCACTCGCGTCATCGGGATACAGGGCCACGCCCACGCTGCACTGCACTGTCAAGCGGGTGGGCGCGGCAGGGGCCTGATCCAGGGCAGGGGTGGCTTGCACATCCAAAGTGGCGCCCGGGTGCATGCTGCGCACCCAACTGCGAAATTCCTGCGCCGAGCCCTCCACCCACGCAAAGGCCAAAAACTCATCGCCCGAGCGGCGCGCCACCACCGCCCCATCGCCCAGCCAACTGAGCATGGTGCGGCTGGCCTGGCGCAGCACCTCGTCACCCGCCTCGTGGCCCAGCGTGTCGTTGATGGATTTGAAGTGGTCGATATCCACAAAAAACACCGCCAAGCGCCGCTGCTGGGCCTGAGCCTGCGCCAACGCGGCCTGCAACATCACCTCAAACCGGCTCGCATTGGGCAGCCCCGTGAGCGCATCGGTGGTGGCCGATTGCTCCAACAAGCGCTGCGTGCGGCGCAACTCGGTGATATCTGAAAACACCACCACCCGCCCCACCAGCTCAGCGTTTTCATCCAGCATATTGCTGATGGAAGTCAGGCTGTCCAGCCGCTCGCCCGATTTGCGAGAAAAAGCCGCCGCCCCGCGCCACTGCCCGCGCAGCTGCAACTGCTCCAAGATTTGCGATTGAACGGACGGGTCTTCCACCCAGCGGTACAAATGCCCCGCGCTGCGCCCCACCACTTCTTCACGCCGATAACCCGTCATCCGCTCAAAGGCCGGGTTCACATCGGTCACCACCCCCTCGGTGTCGGTCACCAAAATGCCTTCCTGGGCACTGTGCACCGCCAGCTGCGCCGGCCGCAGCTGATTAGTCAGTACTCGCTGCTGTTCTAAGGTTTGAGCGAGCCGGCGACCCAGGGCCTCCATATCGGCCGCCGCATCGGGGCCCGATGAAAGAGGCGCAGGTTCGGGCAGGCGAGGGGCTGATGGGGGCGGTAGGGGCAAATCAAAAATGCATTGGAAATAAACTCTGCGCCAAAGACAAATTAAGCAGCCGGTTTGATCAACGCTGTTTCCAAAGTGCCCGCAGCCTTCATTTCAGCCGCCCACACCGGAGGCTTGCCACGACCCGCCCAGGTTTGCTCGGGGTTGGCCGGGTTACGATATTTAGGGGCGACGGCACCGCGCTTATCGCCTGCTGCTTTAGCCGCGCCTTTACGAGCGGGTCTGCCCTTGGCCACACGACCTTTTCCGCCTTTGAGTGCCGCTGCAACAGCATCAGCGGAGAGACCATTTTCCTTGGCAATTTGCGAGATCTTGGCCAGAGCGCGGTCTTGTTTGACTTTTACCGCCGAGGCTTCTTTTTTCTTCAGGGACTCCAGTTGTTTTTGGAGTTTGGCGATCATATTGGAGGTGGATTGTTTGGGCATAGTAAAAAGCACCAATAGTTAAAAAGAGCTAAAAGTATACCAAGAGATAAATAGGATTAAAATTTCCAAAATGACAGCCAAATCCACAGAACCTCAGCCAAACGATGAACTGTCAGATGGTTCACGTTTCTGGTACCTCATCCACACCAAACCCCGTCAAGAGGAAGTGGCCCTTCAAAACCTAGAGCGTCAAGGCTTTACCTGCTACCTGCCAAAGATCACGCTTCACAAGGTTCGCCGTCGTAAGTTACAGGCTGTAACAGAGCCCATGTTCCCGCGGTACCTCTTCATCCAACTAGGCTCGGATCTCAAGGGGGCCAGTTGGTCACCCATACGTTCGACACTGGGTGTAAGCCGAATGGTTCAGTTTGGCCAAGCCCCCGCTCGGGCGGGTAAAGGTTTGATTGAAATCTTGCGGCAGCGCGAGGCTGCCCCCCTGGTCACGCAACCGATGAAGCCTGGAGACAGGGTGGTTGTCACCTCGGGATCACTTGCAGGGATAGAGGCTGCTTTTCAGATGACCGACGGCGGAGGTAGGGTGATGGTGTTGCTGGAGATCTTGGGGCGGATGTTGACTGTCGAAGTCGAAGAGGTAATCCCCAAAGACTCATGATCGGGAGTGTGAGTAAAATTTGAGTACAATGTTCACTCATGAACACGCAGTCTGCCCGTAATAAGCGGGCTGGACCGGCGGTAGCGTGTTTGTCTTTGACTTAGCGCAGGTATTGAATGCCCAGTAAATCACTTGAATCCCAAGAAGATCGCACTTTTAGGGTACTTCGTGCCCTCCATGATTCCCCCAGCCTTTCTCAGCGGGAGCTTGCGAGCCGTGCCGGGGTAAGTCTGGGGGCATTGAACTATTGTCTGCGGGCTTTGACGGAAAAAGGTCTCGTAAAGGTTAAGAATTTCGCCGGGAGCCCGAATAAATTCGGCTATGTTTATTTGCTCACCCCGGACGGAATTAGAGAAAAAGCGGTTCTAACCGGTGATTTTTTACAGAGGAAGCTTCGAGAGTACGAAGCGTTGAAACAAGAGATTGAGTCGCTGAGGGCTGATTCAGATTTCAAAATAGATTGATGTTCTCAGCCCGATCCTACGTCTCGCAAAGCAATGCTCGATATTGGGGTTTAGCGGGCTTTCAGTATGAAAGTTAGAGAAATTGAGTAATCAGCTTCATTCAAAATGACAAATAAGAAAACGACTGTTCTAGTGACTGGCGCAGATGGGTTCATTGGATCCCATCTGACCGAACTTCTCGTTCGAGAGGGCTACAAAGTCAAAGCCCTGTCGCAGTACAACTCTTTTAACTACTGGGGCTGGTTAGAAGATATTGAATGTCGTGACAAAATTGAAATCTTGAACGGTGATGTGCGCGACCCACATTACTGTAAATACATCACCAAAGATGTGGATATCGTTTTCCATCTGGCTGCACTGATTGCGATACCTTACTCCTACGTTGCACCCGACAGTTACGTTGACACCAATATCAAGGGCACGCTCAATATCTGCCAGGCGGCAATGGAGAATGGCGTCAAACGCGTTATCCATACCTCCACCAGCGAGGTTTACGGCACTGCTCAGTACGTACCCATCGACGAGAAGCACCCACTGCAACCGCAGTCGCCCTACAGCGCCTCCAAGATCGGGGCGGACGCGATGGCAATGAGCTTCTTCAACGCTTTCAATTTACCCGTCACGATCGCCCGTCCGTTTAACACCTATGGCCCGCGCCAGTCGGCGCGCGCGGTGATCCCGACGATCATCACGCAGATCGCCAATGGCAAGAAGCAGATCAAACTCGGTGACGTCTCGCCGACGCGCGACTTCAATTATGTGCTGGACACCTGTCGTGGTTTCCTCGAACTGGCCCGTTGCGACGCAGCCATCGGCGAGACAGTCAATATTGGCTCCAATTACGAGATCTCCGTCGGCGACACCTTGACGCTGATTCGCGAGCTGATGGGTAGCGACGTCGAGTTCCTTACCGATGAGCAGCGCATCCGCCCAGAGAAGTCCGAGGTCTTCCGCCTGTGGTGCGACAACACCAAGATACACGGTATGACCGGCTTCAAGCCGAGCTTCGATATCCGCGCTGGGCTGCAAGCTACGGTCGATTGGTTTACCAATCCAGACAATCTCCAAAAGTACAAGACAGACATTTACAACGTCTGAAGCACGGACATGTTTGACTCTCTTATCCGGTTTGTCCGCGATCAGTACCGCACAGACGACTTCATCCCGCTGCATGCGCCGGTATTTCGGGGCAGGGAGCGCGAATTGGTGCTGGACACCATTGATTCGACATTCGTCTCCAGCGTTGGCGCCTATGTTGACCGCTTTGAGAAGGATATGGCTACCTTCACAGGCAGTTCCAGGGCAGTGGCGGTAATGAACGGCACTGCTGCGTTGCACATTGCGCTTAAATTAGCTGATGTGGTACCGGGCGACTTGGTGATTACGCAATCGCTGACCTTCGTAGCTACCTGTAACGCGATCGCGTATTGCAGTGCGGAGCCGCTCTTTGTGGACGTAGACCGGCACACGCTAGGTCTGTCGCCAACCGCACTGGATGCCTGGCTGTCCGAACATGCCTTCATAGACGACCAGGGTGATTGCTGCACCCGCGTTGGGCACCGCCGAATCCGGGCATGTTTGCCGATGCATACGTTCGGCCACCCGGTTGAGCTCGATGCGCTGATTGCGGTCTGTGAGCGCTGGCATCTGATTCTTGTCGAGGATGCGGCCGAGTCGCTGGGCAGTTATTACAAGGGGCGCCACACCGGCAATTTCGGCAAGATCGGTGTGCTGAGCTTCAACGGCAACAAAATCATGACCACAGGCGGCGGTGGCATGCTGCTGACCGACGAGAACATCGGCAAGCGCGCTAAGCACCTGACGACCACTGCAAAGATTCCGCATCCCTACGAATTCGTGCACGATGAGGTCGGTTACAACTACCGCCTGCCCAACCTGAATGCGGCGCTTGGCTGCGCTCAGCTCGAGCAACTGCCGTCCTTCCTCGCATCCAAACGAGCCCTGGCTGCCAGTTACATCGATTTCTTTAAGGGTAGCGACTTCCAGTCTATTGTCGAACCAGAACATTGCCATTCCAACTATTGGCTGAACGGAGTGATCTGCCCAACCCCAGAACAGCGCGATGCGCTACTGAAGTTTACCAATGACGCCGGAGTGATGACGCGCCCAATATGGGCGCTGATGACACGTCTTCCCGCATTCGCAAATTCTTTGAGAGGTCCGCTGGAAAACGCTCAGTGGTTAGAGGAACGGGTCGTGAATTTACCCAGCTCTGTTCCACCTACCGGTCTACATAAATGAACCGCCGCAAAATATGCGTTGTTACCGCCACCAGAGCCGAATACGGCCTGCTGTTGCCGCTATTGATCCAGCTTCTCGCCAACCCAGGAGTCGAATTGCAACTGGTCGTCACTGGAGCACACCTGAGCGCGCGATTCGGTTGGACCGTCCGACACATAGAGGAAGATGGGATCCCTATCGCCGCCCGCGTCCCCATCTCAATAGACGACGACAGTGCAATTGGCGTCACTGAAGCTTTGGCAGCGACAGCAGTCGGAATATGTCGTGCCTTCCAGGACCTGCAACCCGACTTGCTTGTGATACTCGGCGATCGCTATGAGATGCTTGGCGCAGCACAAGCAGCCATGCTCGCGCGGATACCTATTGCCCACTTGCACGGTGGAGAAGCAACGGAAGGGTTGATCGACGAGGCCATCCGCCACGCAATCACAAAGATGTCACACCTGCATTTTGTCGCCGCCGAAGCTTTTCGCCATCGCGTCATCCAACTTGGTGAGGCGCCAGAGAGAGTCTGGACCGTCGGTGCAACTGGTCTCGACAATATCGCACAACTGCCTAGGATGGAGCGCGCAGAGTTGGAGGCTGTGCTTGGAATCGAGCTGCGTTCACCCAGTTTCCTCGTCACACATCACCCGGTCACGCTGCAGGCCGGAGACGCCGGCACTGCAATTCGCACCTTGCTGGAGGTGTTAGACGAGTTTGGTGGAACGATATTGATCACTGGCGTCAATGCTGATCCGGGAAACCAAGCTCTACGACGCGAGGTTGAGAAATTCGCAGCGTCCCGTCGAAATCGGGTGCTTGCAGTCGAATCACTTGGCACCCGCCGTTATCTGAGTACGGCGGCTGTAGTCGATGTTGTAGTCGGTAATTCCTCGAGCGGACTGATAGAAGCACCTTCGCTTGGAACACCAACCGTGGACATCGGCGACCGACAACGGGGCCGCCTGTACGCCCCTTCGGTAATCCATTGCAGCGAACGAGAAGATGATATACGCCATGCCATCCAGCAAGCTTTAACGGCCGAACATCGCATAGTCGCGCGCCAAAGAGGCACACCTTATGGTGAACCCGGTGCGGGCCGGAGAATTGCAGCGATCGTAAGCAGCTACCCGCTTGAAGGACTGCTCGTTAAACGATTTCATGACCTGACAGGCTCAGCATGACCCTAAGGATTGCCTTCATCGGTTGCGTGGCCTCCAGTCGTGTCGCACTTAAGGCCCTTCTAACGTTGCCAGCCTCACTTTGCGAGGTAGTCGGCATCATGACTATGCGTTCGGGCCGAATCAACAGCGACTACATCGACCTTAGTGATCTGGCCGGGCAGGGTATACCGCTCTTTTACGTGGAGGACATGGCCGGTGACGCCGCCCAAGCCGACCGGCTGAAGGCGCTGAAGCCTGATCTGATTTTTTGCGTCGGCTGGTCCCGCCTCCTCGGAAATCACTTGCTGCAGGTTGCACCCCGCGGCGTGGTGGGATTCCACCCAGCAGCGCTGCCTGCCAACCGTGGCCGACATCCACTGGTTTGGGCACTGGCGCTAGGACTTCCACATACCGCCTCGACCTTTTTTCTAATGGACTCCGGTGCCGACAGTGGTCCTTTGCTCAGCCAACTGCCGGTAGTCATCGACCCATATGACGACGCCGCATCTCTGTATGCGAAGGTACTTGCTCTGCTACCTCGTCAAGTTGAGAACATCGTGCGCGGCTTGGATGACGGATCCCTCGTGCCACATCCCCAGGATGCTTCACTCGCTACGTACTGGCGAAAACGCTCGGCTGAAGATGGCCGGATCGATTGGCGGATGGAGCCGTATGCCGTGCGTAACCTGGTACGTGCGCTTGTTCGCCCATATCCTGGAGCACATTTCATGCACCAGGGGCGCGAAATCAAAGTCTGGAGATGCATCGAGCAGACGGTGGGGGCGCCGAACGCTGAGCCTGGCAAGGTGCTGGCGGTAGACGGTCGCAACATTACTGTTCGATGCGGACAAGGATCAGTGTGCCTGACAGACCATGAACTCGACACACTTCCATCTGAAGGGGATTACATATGAGCACAGTTCTGGTTGTTGCGCCGCATCCGGACGATGAGAGCCTTGGCTGCGGCGGCACGCTGCTGCGCCATATCGCTGAAGGCGACAGCGTCCATTGGATTATCGTCACCACAATGACGGTATCCCAGGGTTTTTCAGAAGATCGCATTGCTACTAGAAACGCCGAGATCGACTCCGTCGCCTCAGCCTACGGATTTTCCGAGGTGCATCGCATCGGGCTGCCGACAACGCGCTTGGACACGCTTGCCGTCGGAGATCTCGTCGGCGCAATCGGCAAGGTCTTCCAGGCCATTCGTCCTGATACCGTTTACCTACCATATCGAAACGATGTCCACAGCGACCATGTAGCGGTGTTTGATGCCACCACCTCCTGCTGCAAGAGTTTTCGGCATCCGAGCGTTAAGCGGGTATATGCGTACGAAACGCTTTCCGAAACTGAGTTTGGCCTTCGACCGGAAGATCCGGGCTTTCGTCCCAACCTATTCATCGACATCAGTGGCAGAGTCGAGAGAAAGATACAGATCTTGAACTTGTACGCTGGAGAAATGGGGGACTACCCGTTCCCTCGTAGCGAAGAGTGCGTGCGGGCGCAAGCAGTGCTTCGCGGCAGTCAGGCCGGCGTGCATGCCGCCGAGGCTTTCATGGTGTTGAAGGAAATCCGATGAACAAGGTCGATGTCTACATCATTGCCGAGGCAGGAGTTAATCACAACGGCGAACTTGCGCTCGCACGCGAGCTCGTCGACCGTGCAGCCGATGCCGGCGCCGACGCGGTCAAATTTCAGACCTTCGACGCGAAGAAGCTGGCAAGCAGTACCGCTCCCAAGGCTAATTATCAAAAGCAGTCCACAGAAGCGAAGGAGTCTCAGCTCGACATGCTGCGAAAGCTCGAACTGCCTCGCGAATGGCACCACGAGCTTCGCGAGCTGGCGCAGCGCCGAGGTATCCAATTCCTCTCCACGGCCTTCGATCCCGATAGCCTTGATTTCCTCGAATCGCTCGGAATGCCCTTTTACAAGGTTCCTTCGGGCGAGATCATCAACGGGCCACTGCTATGGAAGTTCGCACGCCAGCGCAAGCCGCTGGTCGTGTCGACAGGCATGGCGACCTTGTCTGAAGTCGAGCAGGCACTGGCAGTGATAGCGCACGCTTTCAACGTCGACAACGAGCCGAGCCACGTGGACGAGGTCTGGAAGGGCTGGAGCAGCTTGGAATGGCGCCGCTCGTTGCAAGGACGGGTCACGCTCCTACACTGCACCTCGCAATATCCGACGCCGATGCATGAAGTGAATCTGACTGCGATGGACACGCTCCGGCATGCGTTCGGCCTGCCAGTCGGGTACTCCGACCACACTGAAGGCGTCTTGATCCCTGTGGCCGCCGTGGCTCGCGGCGCAGTGCTGATCGAAAAGCACTTCACCCTCGACCGGACAATGCCTGGCCCGGACCACCAAGCCTCGCTGGAGCCCGAAGAACTTTCCCGGATGGTTCGCGAGATCCGCGCGATCTCTATGGCTCTAGGAGACGGCGCGAAGTGCCCACAGGCCAGTGAGTGGGACACCCGAAAGGCCGTTCGCCAGCAAGTGATCACCACACGTGAATTACGTCGAGGCGAGTGTTTTACACGGGCTGATTTGACCACTGCGCGAAGTGGGAGAGGTTTGCCCCCCTTCATGCTTTGGGGCTTGGTGGGGCAACCAGCCCAGCGCGACTACGCCGCCGCCGAACCGCTTGATCCGCAATGAAGCCCGTACTGATTATTGGCGCAGGAGGACATGCAAAGGTCCTCGCTGACGCGTTGCTTGCAAGTGGGCGTCAAGTGCTTGGATTCGTAGAAAGCAGTGCCAAGGACGCGCATCAAGCTGAAGTGCTTCCTGGTCTGCGCGTGATCGGGACCGATGAGGTATTACTCAGCTATGCGCCGGCTGAGGTCGAGCTAGTCAACGGGCTGGGCGGCATCGACTGCGGAGGCTTACGTCGCCGCGTGCAGGCAAAGTTGGAGGCCGATGGTTGGTACTTTAGCGGGGTATGCCACCCCGCAGCGCAAGTATCGCCATTCGCCTTTGTGTCCGCTGGGGTGCAGTTGCTCGCTTGCTGTGTTGTCCAAGCCGGCGCGCGCCTTGGTGTGGGTTCGATCATCAACACCGCAGCAGTTGTTGAACATGACAGCACGCTGGAGGAGTATGTCCATCTTGCCCCCCGAGCCGTGCTTTGCGGTAACACGCATGTGGGCTGCAATTCTCACATCGGTGCTGGTGCCATCGTGCGGCAAGGACTGATATTGGGGTCAAACACGCTGGTGGGTGCAGGCGCGGTTGTTGTCAAAGATTTTGAAGGCCAAGGAACCTTGATTGGTGTGCCTGCCCGACAAGGAGACTTAGAGTAAATGAAGGATTGGAAAAAGACCCTCATCAGCCGCCAGTTGACCTTGCGGGATGCGCTTGTTGCGATTAACGAGTCGACCAGCCAGATCGCCATAGTGGTCGATGAGCACGGGCGCTTGCTAGGTACCTTGACGGATGGAGACGCTCGTCGCGGCCTACTGCGAGGTTTGACCCTGTCGGACCCCGTTTCGGAGGTTATGCACCTGAACCCCATCTGTGCGCGCGTTACCGATTCACGCCACTTAATGCTTGGTCTGATGCGGGAAAAGGGCTTACATCAGATTCCGCTGGTGGATGAAAACGGTGTCGTTATGGGGTTGGAGATCGTGGACGACATACTCCATGTTCCCGATCGTGCAGAGTGGGTTATCGTCATGGCCGGTGGTCTCGGCTCGCGGCTCAAGGATCTCACCAGTGAGACGCCCAAGCCAATGCTACGGGTGGGCACCCGCCCCATCCTTGAAACGATAGTCCGATCCTTTGCCGAACAGGGATTTAGACGCTTTTACCTCGCCGTTAACTACAAAGCTGAGCAGATCGAAACGCACTTCGGTGATGGCTCGAAGTTCGGCATCGACGTACGTTACTTGCGTGAGGAACATCGGATGGGCACAGCTGGCGCGCTCAGCTTGTTGCCGACGATCCCTGAGCAACCGTTCATTGTGACTAATGCTGATCTTCTGACCAAAGAAGACTACAGCCTGATGATCGACAATCACGTTGCAGCAGCAGCGGATGCCACGATGGGCGTACGCAGGTACGAAATGCAAGTTCCGTTTGGCGTTGTTCGTCAGGACGACGGCTTCATTTCGGCAATCGAGGAAAAACCAGTCCACAGTTTCCTCGTCAGCGCTGGCATGTATGTGTTGTCGCCACGCATGCTTGAGCTGATCCCGAAGAACACATTCTTCGACATGCCCTCCCTGTTTTCCGCAGCAATTGCCGCTGGCCATCAGACCCGTTGTCATCACGTTGATGGGTACTGGCTTGATATTGGCCGTCCTGCCGATTTCGAGCAAGCAAACATCGATTTTCACGAGGTTTTTAAATGATAGACGGTTGCAAAGTATTGGCGTTAGTACCTGCTCGGCAGGGCTCCAAAGGGCTGCCACTCAAGAACATCCGGCCGCTACACGGTAAACCCCTACTAGCTTGGCCGGTAGAAGCTGCGCTTGCTTCAAGGTACGTGGATCGTGTCGTCGTTTCCACTGATAGCGAGGACTTCGCTGCCGTTGCCCGCGCAGCAGGCGCCGAAGTTCCATTCACGCGCCCACCCGAACTGGCAACGGACACCACGCCCAGCATTGAGGTCATCTTGCATGCCATTGATACCCTGGCAAACAGCGGCGATCACTACGACTACCTGATCCTGCTAGAACCTACGTCACCGTTGACGGATGCCGCAGACATCGACCGCGCACTTGAAAACCTTATATCCCTCGGTTCTCAAGCAGACGCGATCGTAGGCGTCACCGCTATGGTCTCCGCCCATCCAGCATTTGCAGTGCGCGTAGCAGCCGACGGGTTGATACGACCTTACGCCGTGGCCCATTTTGGTCAGATGCCGCGCCGCCAAGACACTGAACCCTTGTTCAGCCTCGACGGTAGTCTGTATGCTTCAACAGTGGAGGCATTACGCCGTGAACGCGGCTTTTATCACGAACGTACTTTGCCGTACATCACGCCGCGCCACAAGTCGTTCGAGATTGATGATTTGATCGACTTCATTTGCATCGAAGCCATTCTCGCTAATCGCAACCTCATTGAAGGTTCGGAACCAGGTTCAGCGGCCATCTGAGGCCACTTATCTATAAGGAAATCATATGATGAAAAGATGCACCCGGTGTTTGACCAAGGAAACCGTCGACACCATCACATTTGACGAGTTCGGTGTCTGCAGTGTCTGTCGCCAGGTCGAGTTCAAGAAAGAAAAAATCGACTGGGCAGCGCGCGAAGTGCAATTGCAAGAAATGATTGCACGCCACAAAGGCAAAGGCAACTACGACTGCGTCGTGCCCTATAGCGGCGGTAAGGACAGCGTTTTCCAACTCTGGTACATCGTCAAGAAGTTGGGCCTAAAGCCCCTGGTCTTGCGCTACAACCACTGGGGCTACAGGCCTTTGGTTGGCGAAAACAACACAAAGGTATTCAAGCAGCTGGGCGTGGACGTGGTAGAGATGACCACGAGCTTTCACGTCGTACGTGAACTGATGTTGGAGTCACTAAAGCGTCGCGGCGACTTTTGTTGGCATTGCCACACGGGTATCTACGCTGGGGTGATGCACATGGCGCTGCGCTTCGAGACACCACTCATCTTCTGGGGAGAGTCAACCGCTGAATATCACAGCTGGTACACCTTCGAGGAGATGGAGGAGGTCGACGAGAAACGTTTCAACCGCGTTATGAACCAGGGCATGACCGCCGACGACATGTACGAATTCCTGCAGGGTCGCGTGGACAGGCGTGATCTGTGGATGTTCGATTATCCGAAACGCAAAGATCTGATCAAGCTGAAGGTTGAATCGATTTGCTTGGGTAACTACATCGAGTGGAACACCAAGAAGCAGGTAGAGCTGATCAAGAAAGAGCTGGGGTGGAAAGGACAGGCGGTCGAGGGCGTGCCCCCTGACTATGACTATGAAAAGATCGAATGCACATTTCAGGGCATGCGCGACTTCGCCAAGTTCGTCAAGCGTGGCTACGGACGAACCAACCACTTGGCCACGATTGACATCCGCAACGGCGAACTGGGACGCGAGCAGGCGCTAGCGCTGGAAGCGGAGTACGACGGCAAGCGGCCGGCCTCCATGGACTGGTTCCTCGAGATCCTGCAGCTCACCGAAGCGGAGCTGTACGAGATCTTGGAAAAGCACCAGGTCCATCCATGGAAATTCGATCCGGCCGCCATCGTCGACGGCAAGCCACTGCCGGACATGGCGCAATGGGATAACACCAAGCTCGATCGGCCGATAGGCCCGACGCGCGGAGACGACGGGAAAACCACGAAATACATATGATTGCCATCGTTGAATACGGCATGGGGAACGTACGATCTCTACGTAATGCATTCGAATACATCGGCGAGGACGTGATAGTAACCGCCGATCCCGCTGCGCTCGACGATGCTGACCGCATCGTACTGCCCGGCGTGGGCGCATTCGGCGACGCCATGCGCGCCATCGCCGAACGTGGTCTAGAGCCGGTGTTGCAGCGCCAGGCGCGCGAGCTGAACAAGCCGGTGCTTGGCGTGTGCCTAGGCATGCAGCTGATTGCCCTCAGCAGCGTCGAGCACGGCGAGCACCGTGGCCTGGGCTGGATCGACGCCGAGATCCGCCGGCTCGAGGTGCTGCGCCCGCTTAAGGTGCCGCACGTTGGCTGGAACACGATTTCCTTTGATCCGGCCGACCCGCTGTTTCATGGCATCAAGACCGGTGAAGCGAATTTTTACTTCGTCCACAGTTTCCACATGGTGTGCCACCAGTCGGTAGACGTGATCGCAAGGGCGGATTACGGTAGTCCGGTAACCGCCGTGGTGCGGTCCGGCAATATCACCGCCACCCAGTTTCATCCCGAAAAGAGCCAGGACAATGGTCTGACGTTGCTGCGCAACTGGATTGGGATTGCTCCATGCTAAAAAAACGCATCATCCCTAAATTTCTAATCCGCAACGGCAAACTGGTCAAGGGCGTACGCTTCCACGAAAATTTCCGCGAAGCTGGTAATCCAGTCTCTACCGCCAAAGTTTATGACTCCTACGGGGTCGACGAACTGCTTTTTGTTGATATCGACGCCACGCCGCAAGGCCGCAGCGCGGTCGGGTCCGTCATAGAGCGCGTGTCCGAAGAAGTGTTCATGCCGTTTACTGTCGGCGGCGGAATCCGCTCGCTGACGCAGATAGCTGATCTACTGAACAGTGGCGCTGACAAGGTGTGCATAACTACTGGCGCGGTTGACAATCCGGCTTTCATCAAGGAAGCGGCTTCGAGATTTGGGGACCAATGCATCGTGGTGGGCATCGATTACCAGAGCCTGCCCGACGGCGTCCAGCGCGTGGTGTCGCACTGCGGACATAAGGTGAGCAGTAACGATCCGCTGGAATGGGCGCTACGCATGCAGGATGCGCACGCTGGTGAAATCATGCTGTGCTCAATCGACCGCGACGGCACCATGGATGGCTACGACGTCGACCTGATCGGGCGCGTCGCTGAACGACTGGAAGTGCCGTTAATTGCATCGAGTGGCGCTGGCACTCTGCAGCATTGCCATGACGCGCTGGCGGCGGGAGCCTCGGCCATCACTATCAGCAGCATGTTCCTGTTTTCCGATCACAGTCCGATCAAGGTGCGCACCTATCTTGCATCCAACGGCGTGAGCGTGCGCTCGCAAAAAGGGAGCCACAGCTAGTGCCTTCTGTCCGTTCCACCCTCGACCTGCAAGGCCTGACCGAGCTCGCCAGCGTCCAGATCAACTCCATGTTCCCCGACGGCAGCCCAGTATCTGCCGCCGAGATGCTACCTTCTGCCGCTCGGTCGCTGAAGCGGCTCGAGCATTGCTTCGTCCACATCAACAACAAGTACTTTTTCGACGGCCAGCAGGCTGTGTTCGACCACCTACACGGTGACCAGTACGCGATGTGGCTCTATTTTCTAAGTAATCAGTTGCACCTAGACGGGGCGGCGCCGGCCACCAGCAAGAAGCTGTTCCTGCTCAACAAGGCGCTGCACGGCTGCGACATCTTTTACGAAATCGTACTACCGTCGATTTTTCTACTGGTCCATCCGCTGGGCACCGTGCTCGGGCGTGCGAGCTACCAGGATTATCTCCTGGTGTATCAGCGGGTCGGCATCGGCAGCAACCGTGACATCTATCCACAGCTGGGTCGCCATCTGACGTTGCATCCCGGCAGTTCGGTGCTGGGCCAGGCGCGCGTCGGCGACCATTGCAGTGTGGCCGCCGAGTCGCTGGTGCTAGACCGGGACTTGCCCGACCACAGCCTATTCATCGGAAATCCGCGCGACTACATCATTCATCACCGCCAATTAGTCCAAACCATCTGGAAAGCCTGAATTAGCATGAGCGACAACAACGACTTCGATCAACTGCGCGCGCGTTTGCACCGCGCTATTCCGGGCGGTGCCCATACTTACTCGCGCGGCGATGACCAGTTTCCGTCCATCGCACCGCCGGTGCTAGTACGCGGCAAGGGCGCCTACGTTTGGGATACCCGCGGCCAACGACTGCTCGACTACGGCATGGCGCTGCGCGCGGTCACCCTAGGCTACGCCGACGCGCGCGTCAATGCCGCGGCCGCAGCCGAAATGATCAAGGGCGTGAACCTTACGCGAGCCACAATGACCGAACTGCAGGCCGCCGAAGCGCTGATCGAACTAATTCCCTCGGTCGAGATGGTCAAGTTCGCTAAGAACGGTTCAAACGTGACCACTGCCGCAGTCAAGATCGCGCGCGCCTACACCGGTAAGCGCTACGTGTGCGTGCCACGCCAGCAGCCGTTCTTCTCGTTCGACGATTGGTTCATCGGCACCACCGTTATCAAGCGAGGCATTCCGCAAGAACAGACCGCCTCGACACTCCTTTTCGACTACAACGACATTGGTTCTCTCGATGCGCTGTTCGCCGCCCACCCGGGTCAGATTGCTGCTGTGATGCTCGAGCCGGCCACCTCAATGGTGCCGTGCGGTACCGGCTGCGGTGGCCAGGAAGCCTGGCCTGCGCCCAACTGCGCTGGCTGCGACTGCAACCGCGAAAATTTCCTGCAACAGGTGCAGCGCGTTTGCCGCAGTAACGGTGCCCTGTTCATTCTCGATGAAATGATTACCGGCTTCCGCTGGCACTTACAGGGCGCACAAACTTTTTTTGGCGTCGCGCCCGACCTGAGCACCTTTGGCAAAGGCATGGCCAACGGCTATTCAGTGGCTGCTATCGGCGGCCGGCGCGAAGTTATGGAAGTCGGCGCGATCAACACTGAGGGCATTGAACGTACGTTTCTACTATCGACTACCCACGGGGCCGAGATGACTGGCTTGGGCGCGTTCATCGAAACGGTGCGCATCTACCGCGCAGAGAACGTGACCGGTCATCTGTGGAGCTACGGCAAGCAACTACGCGATGGAATGACCACGCTGGCGGCCAAGCACGGTCTGCAGGCGCATTTCCAGATGGATGGCCCTGCCATCTCGATGAATTACCTTACGCGCGACCGAAACGGAGCGTTATCAATGCCTCTGCGCACTCTGTTCGCCCAGGAAATGCTGAAGGCGGGCGTAATGATGCCGTGGCTGGCGGTGTCTCAGGCGCACGGCCCTGACGAGCTGGCGCTGACGCTGGACGCGGTCGACCAAGCGCTGGCCGTGTATGCGCGCGCGCTCGACGGCCAGGTCGGCGATTATCTGCAGGGTCCCGTAATTCGACCCGTCTTCCGCAGGAATAACTGATGAGCAATCAACTCGAAAAATTCAGGCTCGACGGCAAGATAGCGCTGGTGACTGGTGGCGCCGGTATCTTGGGCCGCCAGTTCTGCGCCGGCCTGGTGCAGGCCGGGGCCAGCGTGGCCGTGGTTGACCTCGACCAGGCCAGCGCCGACGATTGTGCGCGCACGCTTGGCCCACAGTCGGCTGGGTTCGCCTGCAACGTGGCTGATCCAGATTCGGTGGCCACTTGCGTGGCGGCGGTGCTAGCGCGCTTTGGGGCGATCGACATCCTGCACAATAACGCGGCTACTAAGTCGGACGACGTGCGCAAGTTCTTCACGCCGTTCGAAAACTATGCACTCGAAACCTGGCGCCAGGTGATGGCCGTCAATATCGACGGCATGTTCCTGATGGCGCAGGCAGTGGGCAAGCATATGCTCGAGCGAGGCCAGGGTGGGAGCGTGATCCAGACGTCGTCCATCTACGGCTTGGTTGGCCCCGACAGCCGAGTTTACGAAGGCTCGGATTACCTAGGCGGCGCAATCAACACACCGGCCGTTTACGCGGCCTCGAAGGCGGCCGTGGTTGGCTTGACGCGCTGGCTGTCGACCCACTGGGCGAGGCATGGGATCCGGGTCAACTGTCTGGTGCCAGGCGGCGTTTCCAGCGGCCAGAACAGTGTGTTTTCCAATAACTATTCAAAGCGCGTGCCGATGGGGCGCATGGCGAATGCCGACGAAATGGTTCCTGCGCTACTTTACTTAGCCTCAGATGCATCGAGCTACGTGACCGGACAAGTGTTGGCCGTGGATGGAGGTTGGACTGCGTGGTAAAGGTAGATAGCAATTAACATATTGTTACGCGTGCGACGAAATTACCTTCGTATTGAACTCATTTACTAATCAATCAGTATAGCCCATTCAAGATTAGCGCAATAAATACTGTTTTAATCCGTAAGATATCAATTACTTTAGCCCATAAATAGATGAAATATATTTTTTACTATCTGACAGAAGACTCTCATAACCCTAAGGAACGCAATGAGGTGAACTATCTGTCCTCAATTGGGCGAGTCGTGGTCGTAACAAGAGGAAAAGCAGCATTATTTGCTCATAATGATCGGGTCAAGAATCTAAACCTTCCTAGCCAATCACTAGTAGTTGTGCAAGCTTTTTTATTATGGACAAAAATTTGCTATCTGTTGGCCCGTCCTTCTGATAGCTTTACAGACCAAGGGTTTCCTTCGCGCAACGTTTATACAGGAAATTTCGCAGTGCGGTGGGTGATTAATAGTATATGGCCTCTGAAATATATTAATTTTATTAATCGACTTCTACCGACGTATGAAACCTTGTATTTTGCACCCTTCAAATTGATCCGATTATTTGTTCGAGAAAAGCACCGTTCGACAAAGCGTTTCCGGCGTGTTGTCGTTCATGATTCATTGATTTTACGCCTAACAAAATTTACCACTTTCATCCTTGCAGCCAGGCGCAGCAGCTTCCCGACCATAGCCAACGTGAAGTCTTGGGACAATCCCTTCTACGCGCAGTTTATCCGTGGAGCAAGTGGCTACTTGACTTGGAGTCAAAATATGTGGCGTGATGTCCAACGCATTCAAAAGGTCAAGACGACTGCAAATCACAGTTGGGGACCGCGGCCGTTTTACAACTTTGCAAATGCCGTGCGTCTAGCTCATCAACGGCCCAATACTTTTGGTGGCACCTTAGTGATTGGTTACGCTGCTGCCTATTGCGATAGTCAAATGGCGGCCCATGAGGTCCAAGTTGTTGCAGGAATTGCCAAGGATTTGGAAGAAAGTGGGGTTGACGCAAAAATCTTGCTGCGGCCGTATCCCACTCTTCCTATGTCAAACTATGATCCGCTACTTCGTTATCCGAGTGTTGAAATTGTAAATATTCAAGGACCTTCCACCGATCGCTATGGTGATGGCCGCGAAATTATTCGATTCGGTTCCGATGAAGAGCGTATTCAATATTTTTCCCGATGTCACTGTTTCTTGAGTATTGCTACATCGTTTACATTCGAGGCTGCAATTTTTGGCATGCCTATACTGCAGTATTTCGTTCCCAAGGAAATGCGCCATACGGATCACGAGCTGTGTTTCTTTGAACGCCTCGATATCAGTGATCATATTTTGAATTACTTTCTCCCATATCTTCCTGTTGCCAAAGATACGGCCGAGCTGATATGCCTGATAAAAGCCTTTGAGAGAGACTCTGCGTCCAGGCTTCACACCGTGGAACTGATGAGTGTCATGGGGTTCCCGCATTCATGGTCTTCATGGGACGAGGGGGCGGCTCGACTGGTCGCTGACACGCAACTGGTCTAAGGCGTTTGCAACACTTCCTCTTTCGACTCTCGGCATTGGCAATCCGCTTTCTCTGCCCCCTTGCGGCATTGGCTCTGTCGGATGCGGAGACGATGGGAGCCTACTACCTCTTTATTAGTTACTTCACTTTCGTCGTCGGCGTTTCATCGCTCGAGTTGGCTGTGCCGTTCTCAAGAAAGTACTTGAGGTGCAAGAGTGATAAGCAGCGGCGAATTTTATATTCTGGTTTCCTGACCAATCTAATCACTGTCACGGCTGCATTGTCAATCCCTACGGGCGTGCTCGTTGCAGCCTGGGCTGGTGTGTCAATTGACTTGATCCCATTGTTCTGCGTATGCTTAGCCACGGAAGCATGTGTGAATGAGATTGGCCGCTTTTTCTGGAATATCGGCGAATGGAAGATGCCTTCGCTGCGGGACCTGGTTCGCGCCGTGATCTTCAGCACTGCATTTGTTGTGTCAGTCTACATAGAGAACGCGGTCTTGACCTCAATAACGTTTCTGATTCTCTCAGCAGGGAATGTGGCAATCATGGTATTTGAATGGAGGTGTTGGGGAGGGGCTCGTGCAGCTAGAGATATGCATGTTCTAAAACTCCTCAAGTCGACGTGTTTAAGAGTGCGGCAGTCACTGGCGAAGTCGATGCCTCAATTTCTGCAAATGCAACTCTTGGGGTTGCAACCATTGCTAGAACGAACTCTAATCGAGAAAACAGTAGGATTAGCAACACTGGCTGCATTCTCTTTTTTTACTTCTGTGGTGCAGTCTGCTGCAAGTTTGCAATTGGTACCTTTAGTAGCTAAAGCGAGACAACGTATACTTGGTGCAAGTTCTGTTTCGGAAAGCATCGAGGCGAATAGAAAAGCCATCTTCTTGGGTCTGAAAATTGGCGCTATATCTGGAGCTTGGGCTCTAACTGTTTATGCGATTATGCCGTTGCTAGATAAAATACTAGAAAAAAATCTAGAATTATCTCCCTCTTTGTTATTGTTAGCCTATGCATCATCTGTATCAGCTATTTTCTGCTCAGCAGTCGCTCCATTATTTACAGTCAAAGGCGTAGCCCTTTGGTCAAATGTATTAACTGCGCTAGCAATGGGTTGTTTATTACTTGGGCAATATTTTAGAGTCGAAGGCAGTATTTTGGAATTATTGCTCATAATCTGTGGCGTTGCAGCTTTTCAGATTTTTTATCGAGTTTTATATATAATTCAAGACCTTAATAAAATAAAATTGGATTAGTTAATCTCGTTTTAATTTTGTGCTGTATACCTCGAGTTTAAAATTTTCTCTCACTTGTGTAGTGAAATGTTGCAGTGTAGCCAAACTTAGGCAGTTATTTTTGAATAAATCAATATGACACGCAGGGTGGTTATTCGACTAAGCTAGTCATCCGAAGATGAGTAGCTAAGTTAGCCTCGAGCAAAATTAGTAAAAGACGACTGATAATAACCACCTAAAACCACAAAATTAGGTATTAGATTCTTTTCAACTGGAGGGGTTCAACTGTCTTAGCAGAGGTGCAAGGCTTTGCAACGAAGTGGATGTGGTCTTACAACCATGACTGCCCAAATATGGCGTTGGGCAGATTCAGCCCTAAGCAGCGTTTGGCCATGGCTGCATAACATTTCTACTTCTCCGACCCTTGCAAAAAGGGAGGGTTACCCTTGACTTCCACCCCTCATTTCTATATGATTAATTTTAAATGAAAAATTTATTAAAATTAAAGATAATATTATTTTAAATAAAATGCTATATACGTCAGCAATCATTTCAGTGATAATTATTTTTCTTCCTCTTTTAATTGTGGGAAATTTTGCGTTAATTGGTATTTTTTCTTTTTACGTTCTTGCGTCAATTTTAATTTTTATGTTGTGGAGATTGATATTTTTTAAGAGGGTGGGCATTTCATTCATAATAATATTTATATTTTTTCTGCTTTTTTTCTATATTGCTCCAATACTGCAGTTGTATAAAGATTCAGAATTTTTAGTAAACACAGTCAGGGTTGAAGAGTTGCAGATACTCGTTGTTAACGGAATGAATTTTATTTTTTTATTTTTTTATAATCTATTTTATTTCAGAAAAAATTATGAAAAGAAAGCGCTTCTTGCTTTAGGCAATGGGGCCACGCAGGCCATTTTCCCTGCATTTTTTATTTTTTCAATTATAATCTCTGCATGGGCGATATCTGAGGTTGATTTGGTAAGGCTAATAATTATTGATGTGCCTGAAGACAATGATTTAATCATGTCTTTAATTAAAAATAAGCTTATCTTTTTACTGCCATTTTTTACTTTTGCACTCTATTTAAATAATAATTTAAGGAATCGAAGTTTTGTTATAGCTATGTGTCTGCTGCTGTTAGTTATTTTGACAAAGAATCCGCTCTTTGATCGCAGGAACAGTCTTGGGCCCGTTTATTTAACTTTGATTTGCATTGCTTTTCCCTATTTTATCGCGACTACTAGAAATTTCTTTATATTTATTTTTACGATTCTTGTAGTTGCTTTCCCGGCAAGTTCCATTTTTACTCATCGTGATCCCTTCACTTGGGTTGAGGTATTGTCAACAGAACTGATTTTTGAAGAAATTATTGGTCATTTTACTGATATGCACTACGACGCATGGTCAAATTTTGTTGGAGCTGTTGACTATGTTGAGAAGACGGGACACAATTATGGATTACAAATGTTAGGATCATTGCTGTTTTATGTGCCGAGATCATTTTGGCCAGAAAAACCTATTTCAAGTGGTCAGCTGCTCGGAGAATATCTCTCTCGGAATTATCAGCTTTGGTTTGAAAATATTTCTTTCCCATTTCCGGCTGAAGGCTATATCGATTTCGGGCTGCTTGGAGTTATTTTATTTGCAATCGGACTCGCTTGGTATTCGCGTAGATTAGACTTTTTCGTGTCAAAGCGTGGCGATACTATCAATCAAATCTCATCAATCTACTTTTCAATATTTCTGTTGTTCGTTTTGCGCGGTTCGCTACTGCCTGCAGTTGCTTACGGGGTTAGTGCATATTTGGCGATAAACGTTCTTCCATTTATTTTATCATTTTTATTGCCTAGGAAAAGAGATATCGCAAAAAATATAAGAGTCTTAGCGAAAAATTGATTCAAAACTAGTGATTAGTTAATTATCTTTAATGCTGATTGAGATTGGTCATAATTCCTCGTATACTTTCCTCAGCGACAATTGTACCTTTTTTGGCACGTATCTTCAACATGGCTTTACCGTACGCCTCCTGCAACTCTTTGTGTTGCCGTTTGGACTGCTAGTTGATGTTCAAACCGTGAACCTAATTTGAACGTGGCCGCAATTAATCTAATTTAATTAAGTTATTCTTGTCGGACTTATGAGAAAAACCTTTGTTATTTCAGCAGTAAACTTTACAGAAGGCGGGCCTCTTACTGTTTTGCGTGATTGTGTTGAGGCTGCGGCGGTTTGCTTACCTGAGTGGCGCATAGTTGTCATGGTACATGATGCATCATTGATTAATGTTCCCGGCGTGGAGACTATTGCATTTCCGTACACTAAGACCAGCTGGCTCAGAAGGTTGCTATTAGAGTGGTATGGATTCAAATTCTTTACAAAACATAATTATGTTGATTTATGGCTGTCTTTACATGATATCACACCGAATGTAGTTGCAAAACGACAGGTAGTTTATTGCCATAATCCATCACCATTTTATCGCGCTAATTGGCGTGATAGCTTGTTTGATCCAAAATTCTTAGCCTTCACATTATTCTATGGATTTTTGTATGCAATTAATATACGTCGGAATCATTCGGTAGTTGTTCAGCAAGAGTGGATTAGAACTGAGTTTAAGAGACGATTTAGAGTCGATCGAGTTATAGTTGCTCGGCCAGATTCCGTTAAGGATAGCGATTTAAAATGTTTTGATTTCAAATATATTAAAGCAGACAATAGTCTCATATTTTTCTTTCCTTCATTGCCCCGTTGCTTTAAGAATTTCGAGTTGATCGGCGAGGCGGTTGAAATTTTAGAACGCACCAATGAATGGAAAGGGCGCGTACGTTGGACTATCAATGGCACCGAGAACAGTTATGCTAGGTGGCTGAGAAAACGCTTCGGTGCACTACGAAGTATAGATTGGATTGGTAGGCAGGATCGAGAGCAAATGTGCAAGCAGTATTCTGAGGTTGACTGCTTAATATTTCCCTCGCGGGTGGAAACTTGGGGGCTGCCCATATCTGAGGCAAAAAGCGCAAATCTCCCCATGCTTCTTGTTGATTTAGCTTACGCTCATGAAACTGTAGGAAACTGGGATCGTGTGGCTTTTTTCCCCCCGAATGATCCCAACGTTTTGGCTAATCAAATGGCATCGTTTGCTAGTGGAGATTTTGTGTTCACCAGAACCACTGCTCGGAGATCTGAGGAACCAACGGCCGATGGATGGAATGAACTTTTGCTCCAATTGACTTGTGATCTCTGACTAATGTATCTTTTTTCTACAGCATCAAGGGTTTCCATTCTTAAACTTATGCTATTTAATAATTTGACACTGACAGCCTTTTTGAAAAAAATTTAAAATGAAAATTATCATCACTGGTGGATTGGGATTTATTGGAATTGCGCTTGCTCGGAATTTAATTTCAAGTGGCCATTGTGTGATTCTTCTAGACAATCTGAGCGTTCAGATTCATGGCGAGTTGCCTGTGATCAATGTTCCGGTTGAAGCTAAGGTCGTCCGGATGGATATCCGTGATATCGCAGAGCGGTATGAATTGATCGAAGGGGCGGACGCGGTGTTCCATCTGGCAGCAGAGACGGGCACGGCCCAATCTATGTATCAGATGTCACATTACACACGGGTGAATTGTGACGGTACGTCAGCACTGCTGGAGGCGATTGCCAAATGCACGCGCCGACCCAAGCAGATTATTCTGGCGTCTAGCCGCAGTGTCTATGGCGAAGGTGCCTATACGCTGGCCGACGATCCAGGCATCCTGGTACCCGCCTTTGCCCGTACGAAAGATGATCTCGAAGCCGGGCGCTGGGAACCCATGGACGATCGGGGGCGGCCGTTGATTGCTGTACCCACGCCTGAGAACCTGCCTTTTGCGCCTGGTTCGGTATATGCGGCCACCAAAGCGGCGCAGGAACTATTGCTCAGTTCTGCCAGCATTGCCCTAGGCGTGCGCACGACTATCTTCCGATTCCAGAATGTTTATGGCGAAGGCCAATCGTTGCGCAATCCCTATACGGGGATCATTTCAATTTTCTTCAACCGAGCACGGCAGGGGTTGCATATTCCGGTGTACGAAGATGGTCTCGAGTCACGAGATTTTGTTCATGTCAGCGACGTCGTTGCAGCTCTTGAATCCACTTTGAAAATGGCATTGCCTAATGGATTGATCATGAACGTCGGGGCGGGGGTACCTACTAGCGTGTCTCATCTTACAGCCACGCTCCTGAAGGTCTCTGGCATGGAGGTGCCTGTTCAGGTGACGGGGCAGTACCGGCTTGGAGATATTCGGCATTGTTTTGCAGATCTAAGCAAAGCGAAACGATACCTCGATTTTGTACCAAAAATTTCGCTTGAAGATGGTTTGCGGCTGTTCTGTAAATGGGCGGCCGCGCAGCCCGTTCATCAGGACCGGTCAGCTCAGGCGGAAATAGAGTTGAAAGAACGAGGGCTAAGCAATCGATGAGCATACTCATATCTCAGCTTCTCGATGCTGACTGGATGCGCCTAGCTGTGCTAGCGGGAAGGGTTCCCAGCCAACGTCGTATTTGGCATGTGCTTGCCCCTCGGTTCGCACCAGTCTGCTTGGTTCGTTTAGGGCAGTGCTTACATGTGGCTGGTTGGTGCCGCTTAGCCAAATTATCTGCATTGGTGAACTTCGTCCTTTTTGGCCTTGAGATACCACCAAGGCTGCCTATCGGACCAGGATTAGTACTTATGCACACCCAAGGAACGGTATTGGGTGCAGCATCTATTGGTGCTAACGTGACGATTTATCAACAAGTCACGCTTGGAGCACGTGAAATTGACTTTGGCTATACGCTTTCGCTAAGACCTGTTGTTGAAGATGGAGTTGTTGTCAGTGCCGGGGCAAAGGTTTTGGGTGGTCTTATCTTAGGCAAAGATTGCGTTGTGGGAGCTAATGCTGTTGTCCTCAATAATGTTCCTCCAAACCACACAGCAATTGGTGTTCCTGCTCGATTTTTGCCTCGTCAAAATTGATGCTAAATGGAATTAATATGAGTACACGCGATTGGTGCTATGTGTAAAATTATTTATAATATCATTAACTAGTCGTCCATAATAAACCCCTGAAACCCGCATCAATGCTGGCTTTCAGGGTCGTTCCCAATTCTCAAAACTCCCACATTGATATTCAATTGAGCCTGTTTTCTGGGAGTTATTGAGGCCCATATGTCCATCACCGCCGATTTCTTTCGCAACCGCCTCGATCAAATGATCGACCTGCGTCATCCATTGGCCGTTTTGGCCAACCGCATGCCTTGGCAAGAAATCTAAGCTTCTCTGGCCCACCTCTTTGCCCGTCAAGTGCGCGCTGGCAAGAAGATCGAAGATTCGGACTTGTTTGGTGCTACCGAAGTCATTGCCGGTGCTGGCGTCTCCAAAGCCGGACGCCCGCGTTTGCCCACCCGCCTGATGGTCGCCCTGCTGTACCTCAAACACGCCTTCAACGAGAGCGACGAAGACCTCATCCAGCGCTGGGGCGAGACACCCACTTGGCAGTACTTTTCTGGCAACGAATACTTTGAGCACCGCTGGCCTTGTGACCCAACCCAATTGGTCAAGTTCCGCAAACTGCTGGGCGAAGAAGGCGTCGAGGAACTCCTGGCCCGCACGGTAGAGGTGGCCGTGACCTTGAAGCTGATTGCCAAGAAAGAGCTCAGTCAAATCATTGTCGACTCCACTGTTCAAGAGAAAGCCATCGCCCACCCCACAGACAGCAAGTTGTTGGAGACCGCTCGCGTCAAACTGGTCGAAGCGGCCAAGGCCCAGGGCATCGAGCTCAAGCAAACCT
>CAYNSW010000026.1:0-39002 GCA_964400135.1 uncultured Rubrivivax sp.
GCGCATGTCCTGAAAACTGTCCACGGGAGGCACGGGGAAATAGCCTCCCTTGACGCCAGGGCGGTGCCCCAGGTTGCCGCCCTCGGTATTGGCGCCTGAACTCCAAGGCGCCTCTTCAGAGCCCACCTTGACGAAGCAGCCCGACATGTCCACGTTCCACTGGACCTGGTCGAAGATGAAAAACTCCGGCTCGGGTCCGAAGTAGGCGGCATCACCCAGGCCGCTGGCCTTCAAATACGCTTCTGCGCGCTTGGCCAGCGAACGCGGATCGCGCTCATAGGGCTTACCATCGCCAGGCTCGAGAACGTCGCAGGTGATGATGAGGGTGGGTTCCTCGAAAAAGGGATCGACATTGGCCGTGCTCGGATCGGGCATGAGCAACATGTCCGACGCTTCAATGCCCTTCCAGCCTGCGATGGATGAACCATCAAAGGCGTGGCCGGCAGAGAACTTGTCTTCGTCAAATGCCGACACCGGCACCGACACGTGTTGTTCCTTGCCGCGGGTATCCGTAAAGCGGAAATCAACGAACTTGACTTCGTTGTCCTTGACCATCTTCATCACGTCGGCAACGGTCTTTGCCATAGGGCTTCTCCTGGGTGCTCTTGAGGTTGGCGAAAATGTGGTGTCGGTCGGTCAGTTCACCGAAGTTCACCTCCCCCACCCTATCGCACGTTCCATGCCGCCCAAGGGCTCCCCCTCTTGGGTCGTCAAGACCTCATTTGGCGCCGATTTTGGGCTGGGACTGCGAAATGCGCACTATTATAGTGCGTCTTAGGCGGTCAAATTTGCACTATTTTAGTGCCGCACCATTTCGGGGCCAAGTCGACATCCCTGAGCCTGGAGCCCATCAAGCAACTCCTGATACGCCGCCTGGACCACCTGGGCACCCTGGGCGCCCTTGACCCCCAGCTCGATGTGACGCCCCCACTGGGGATGGTCGACACTGGGCAGGCTGAACACCTTGATGCCGGGGTGGTGGCTTTCGACAGACTCCATTAACGGCGTCAGCGTAGCCTCCATGGCCCCGAAGACGATGACCGATCGCTCTTCTGTGCGGGCAGCCCCGTGCAGATGGGAGTAGGCCCCATCGAGCAGCGACTCGATCATGGGCCAGGCCATGACCGGAAAGCCGGGCACAAAGTGCACATGGCCCACACTGAAGCCGGGGATCTTGTTGTAGGGGTTGGCAATGATGTGCGCCCCTTCTGGAAAGACCCCCATATTCAAGCGGTGCACGTTGTCTGCACGATCGGGCTCGTAGGGCACGCCCTGCTCACGGGCCACGTCTTGCATACGCTCTTGAATCAATTGCTTGGCTTGCGGATGCAAGACCAAAGGTACGCCTAGGGCGGCAGCCGCGCTTTGGCGCGTGTGGTCATCGGGGGTGGCGCCGATGCCACCGCAGGAGAACACCAGATCCCCACTGGAGAAGGCGTCTGCCAAGGCGGCAGTGATGCCCTGCCGATCATCGCCGAGGTAGCGGGCCCAGGACAAGGCCATGCCGCGCGCACTGAGCAGCTCGATGACCTTGGCCAGATGGGCGTCTTTGCGCTTACCTGACAGGATTTCGTCGCCGATGATGATCACGCCAACCTTCATGTACCGGGTGCCTCCCATGCCGGTGCCGTCGACCCCGAGGCCGCCCCGCCGACGGACGCATTGTCCAGTACCTGGGGGGGTGGTGGCATCGCACCGTCTTGTCGCAAGAGCCACAGCCGGGCCAGCAAAAAGTGAGCGAACCACAAAGTACCGAAACAGAACATCAGCATGTAGACCCACACCGAGACCACGGCCAGCAGCGGCGCGAAGATGAGCGTGAGGGCACCAACGGCCCACAGCAAAGAGGGAGCCGATCCCAGCAAGCCCACCAAAATGCCCATGCCCAACAACACCCAGCGATGCTCGTGCAACAACTGACGACGCTCCGTGATGGTCGCGTGCGATGCCAGGGTGTCAAACGACAGCACCTTGGCCGCCAGCCAACCCCAGATCAGCGGGGGCAGGATCAGGGCCAGCGGCGGTATCAGCCACAAAGGCGCCGAGAGTACGAGAAAGATCAAGGCCACGGCGGTGCAGCCCAGCGACCAGGCCCAACCCTGCCAGCCGGCTCGGGTCGAGCCCAGGCGCTGCAGCTGGACAAAGCGGCGCTCGGCCACCAAGCGCACCAGGGCAGGCGTGATCAGCCAGGCCACCAATAGCAGCGAGGCCAGCACTATCAAGGGCACGGCCAGGGCCACCACGATCAGGGGGGCCACCACCGAGCGAAAGGTGTCGGCCCCGTGAGACTCCAGCCACTGCAGCAGCGCGGTCATGAGCGACCAGTGCTCCAACCAGGATCGCACCGCTGCCACAGCCGTTTCCCAATACAGCCACCCCAGCCCCAGTACCGCCGCTGCAATGATCCACAGCGGCAATTGCGACCACAAGATCACCCGTGGATGCAGGCAGTAAGCAGCTGCTCGCCAAAACGAATCGAACACATCGCGCATCACACCCCACGGCGTAGACGCCGAAGGTCTGGGGCCTGCCCACTTCATCGAATGCCTCCCGATGCCCACGTCCGCCACATGCGCCGCCAGCCCAGCACCTGCTGGGACCACAACCCCTGCCCATAGTCACGCTGCCCAGGCCCGGGCAGCTGATCTCGGATGCCAGTGGGCTGCAGTTCACTCAAGCGACTGTGGGTGCCCAGGAGATGGTCCCACCAGGCAAAAAGCACGCCAAAGTTGTGGCCTCCCAGGCTGCCAGGACCATGCGACTCGTGCCCCTCTCCGATGGCGTGGTGCAAGCGGTGAAACCGGGGACTGACAATCAACCTGTCGAGCACGCCCCACCAGGCGATTCGCGCATTGGCGTGAGACAGACTTTCGAGCAACTGCGTGCACACCACCACGGCCACATACTGTGCGGGCGGTACCCCCACGGCCTGCGCCACTGCTGCCCACAGGATGCTGCGGATCACATCGTCGAGCAGGTGGTTGCGGGTGTCGCTCCACACCGTCATCTGACGCTGGCTGTGGTGCACCGCGTGCAATGCCCACCACCAGGCATATCGGTGCTGAGCCCGGTGTATGAAGTACTCCAACGCGTCAAAGAGGACCAGATAGATCACAAAGCTCACCCACGCCTGGCTGGTGACCCCCGGCCACCAGGTGTCCACCTGCCAGGCGGTCCAGCCCCAGCCGTGAAACACCGCTGCCAGACTCAAGCCAACGGGCTCGAGCAAGAAAAATATGGCCACACGGAACACGCCCAGACGATGGATGACGGCGTACAGCACATCCACTCGCACAGCACGACGATCGGTCACGGCCTCGACGGGCCGCCACCGCTCCAAGGCACTAAAGACAGTAGCCAAGACGGCCAGTTGGATCACCCCCCACAAGAACCACTGCGTTCCTGCATAGGCCTGCTCAAGCAGATGCGCCCCTCCAGCAGCAAACAAGGCCGGCTGCACCACCGTCTCAAACAAGACCTGCTGCACCGCGCCAAACGCTTCGGACAAGGCTGACAAGATGGTCATCGGACAACAGGCGCGGCGCGCGAGGCTGCCGAGCCGTACTGGGGATGCTCGCGCAGGGTGGCAAAACACAGGCCCCGGGCTTTGAGGCCCACGATCAGCGGCTCCAAGACGGCGGGGGCCCAGGGGTCTTGTCGCGACCAGATGCCCAGGTGCGCCACCAGCACATCACCGGGACGAATGTTCTTGAGCGCGCGTTGCAGGAGCGCCTGGTTGGGAAAACGCTCGCTGGACAATTCGTCACCTAAAAACCCAGCCGGCGACCAACCCACATGGGTAAAACCGCAACGTTGGGCCGCTCGCAGCAAGGCCTCAGAGGTACGCCCTGCCGGCGCGCGAAAGACGGCGCCCATGGGCTGCCCCGTCATCGCTTGAAAATGCCGTGCCGGCCGTTGCAAGGCTTCGCAATAGTCTTGCTCACTGATGCGGCGAACACGTCCGGCGTGTGCGCCCATGGTGGAGCGAATGCGAAAGCCCGCCGGCTCGTCGCCAACCCACACATCGTGATCCCAGGTGTGAGACCCGAAGGCATGGCCCTGCTGGGCCTGCGCCTTCCACCACGGCGCCCAGGTCTCGTCCAGGCTGGAGCCCCCGGTCACCGTACGCTCGTTGGCCAAGAAGAAGGTGGCCGCAACGGCGTGCTTGTTCAGCACGTCCGAAATCAGGGGCGCCACCCCCATGTGTCCGGTGTCAAAGGTCAGGTAGACCGGGCGATCGCAGCCCGAAGCCGCTGGCGTGGCCCAGGCCAGGGCACCGACACTCACGCTCAGGGCCAGCGCGGCCAGGCCGGCGGCCACGCGGGCTTCAAAGTCTGGGCGCATGGTCCAGCGTCCACACGCCGTGGGGCGACTTGCCCACGCCGACTTGCCGAATCACCTGCCGCTGCTCGATGTCAATGAAGGTGAGCTTGCGAGCCCAACGCGAGGTGACCAACACGGTGCGACGATCAGACAGCACCTCCATGCAATCGGGTCCACCTGGCGCGGGCAACTGTGCCACCACCTCCAGGCGTGTGGTGTCAATCAGGCTGAGGGTGTTGGCCACACGATTGCTGACCAGTACATGCTTGCCATCGCCTCGCGCACGGAAGGCATGAGCCCCCTGGCCGGTGGGAATACGCTTGACCGATCGCGCGCCGCTGGCCTCCACCTGGAACACCTCCACATGCCGATCGCCGGTCAGCCCCAGCAGCAAGGTTCGGTCATCGGGCAGCAAGAACAGGTCTGCGGGCATCTTGCCGGTCTTGACCTTCCAGCGCACTGTGTGCGAAGCCAGATCAATCGCAACCAATTCATCGCTGTCTTGCAATGACGCGTACACCACCGACGATCTCGTGTCGATGGCCAGGTGGCTGGGCGTGCGCGCCGCCGGTACCCGCTTGATCAACTCCAGGGGTGCGGCAGCCTGCGGCTGCCAGCGATACAGATCCACATGGTTGAGCCGGTTGGCGGCGGTGACCAACCACTTCATGTCGGGCGAGAACCGCAGGTGATAAGGGTCGGCAATACGCGGGATCTCGCGCTGTACCTGGGCGGTGAGCGGATCGATGAAGGTCAAGGAATTGCCCACCGCGTTGGCCACGATCAGACTCTTTTCGTCGGGTGTGAGGTACAGGTGGTGCGGCTCCTTGCCCACTGGAATTCGACGCACCTCCTCAAACGTATGCGGGTGAACGACGCTGACCGAGGCCTCCAGTGAATTGAGCACAAAGATGAGGGGCACGGCAGCGGCGGCCCTGGCCTGCGTTGCCAGCGGCAGGCCCATGGCCAGCGGCACCACCGCGGCACCGGCGTGTTGCATCAGGCGACGTCTGCGTTGATCGACCACGCGATTTGCTCCTTAGGTGGGCCCCCAGCCGCGACTACGGCCTGCACCCCAGCCCCCCGGGTGATGCTGCGCGGAACCATATTAACCACTTTGTCCCGCGCATAATCTGACAGATGAACGTTCCAGCGTGGCCCACGTTGACAGGTACTGCCGCTGTGGCAGTGGCCACGGGTGCTGCCTTGGGAGCCCTGCTGCGGTGGTGGCTCAGCGCCTGGCTCAATGCGAGTCATCCCGACATTCCCCTGGGCACCTGGGCGGCCAACCTGATAGGGGGTTATCTGGTGGGGCTGGCCATGGCCTGGGTCCTCCAGGAACCCTCGGTGTCCACCACCGCCCGGCTGTTTCTGATGACGGGATTCCTGGGCGGCTTGACGACGTTTTCTACGTTCTCAGCCGAGGTGATGCACCTCATGCTTCAAGGCCGCTGGGCCATGGCAGGCGCCTTATCGGCCTTGCACCTGGGGGGTTCGCTGGTGGCCACCGCTGCAGGCGTGGCCTCTTGGCATGCATGGAGCGCCGCTCGCCCGTCGTGAGGCACACACGGCGCGGCTACGGATTGCACTTGCCTTTGAGTTCCATGCGCACCATGGCGCCTTTGTGCATGATGTCCATGTGGCCGCTGACCGCCGCCGTTTGTCGCTCGATACGCACTTCGGTTTCCTGACCGGTGATGCGGTGTTTGGAGCGCATGAGCAAGGCCTTGGGTGAGGACAGGTTGCGTCCTTCCAGTTTGTCAGTATCCAAGGTGTTAAAAAAAGTGGCGTACGGCTTGGGGCCCACGATTTTGAGAAACAGATTGGCCCCAAAGTTTTGCAGCTCAAAAGTGACCGGCGCCGCGGGCATCTTGAGATCTTCCAGGCTGGGGATGACCCCTTCGAGCTGGCAGTTCATGCGGTAGGTCTGCGCCGAGGCCCAGCCCGCACCACCAACCAGACATGCCGCCAGAACGGCCCGCGCGGCAGGGCCCAGCCTTGTGCGGCCTACGGCCTGGCGTAGGGTCAAAGGCATCTTGGTGGTCCGCATGAGCTCACTGTAGGCCCAGATGGTGCCAGATTCAAGGGGGACGTGACCGCCAGTGCATCGGCTGTTGCGCTCAACCCATGAGTGCCGCAGACTTCACCTGCACCCACAAGCCCACCCCCTCGCGCAGTTGCAGCTGATGTGCAGCGCGAGCGGTGATACGCGCCCACAATGTCGTTTGCGCGCACTGCAGCTGCAGCAGCACCTGAGAGGGGTGGGCCGCGGGCCTCATGTGGCACACGACAGCGGGCCAGCGATTTTGAATCGAGCTGTTCTCGGGTGGATCCAGCGTCACGCTCACATCACGCGCTGCGACACGCAGCCGCACCCGATCGCGCGGTAGGCTGCCCTCTTGGGGAATCCACAGGCTCAAGCCTTGGGCCTGCACACGCCACAGGTGCCACTGCGCATCCACCTCCACCACCTGCCCTTCCAATACGCTGGCGGGTTCTTGATCCAGGCCCCAGCCTTCGGCGCCCACGAGGTCGAAGACTTCTCGGGCAGGCCCGTGGGCCATGACTTGCCCCGCTTGCATGACCACCACGTGGTCGGCCAAGCGCACCATCTCGTCCATGGCGTGGGTGACATAGACCACCGGGATTTTCAGGTGGGCACACACGCGTTGCAGATAGGGCAGCACTTCACGCTTTCGTCTGGCGTCCAGCGAGGCCAAGGGTTCATCCAGAAGCAGCACACGTGGCGACGTGGACAGCGCCCGCGCCAGCGCGATGCGTTGCCGCTCTCCGCCCGACAGCGCCTGCACGCGGCGATCGAGTAAAGCCCCGATACCCAACAACTCGATAGGCTCTTGAAGCGCCTTCCAGGGCGTTGCGCTGCGCTGCAGCCCATAGGTCAGATTGCCTCGCACATCCAGGTGATCGAACAAACTGGCTTCCTGAAACACCATACCCACACGCCGGTGGTGTGGCGCCACCCACACCCCGGCCCGGGTGTCCTGCCAGCACTCGCCGGCCACCTCAATTCGCGCCTCGATCGGCCGCGTCAAGCCCGCCAGGGCTCGCAAGACGCTGGTCTTGCCGGCACCCGAGTCACCCCACAGCACGGTCACCCCGTGACCCGGCCATGTGAGGTCCATTCGCAGCTCAAACGCGCCGCGGGGCAATCGCATGCCCACCCGCATGGGCACAGGCGCCAGCGCGTGGTCCTCTGGCCGGGGCATCATGGCAACTCCTGTGGGCTGCGCGCTTGGGGCCACCAACGCGTTCGCGCCCGGGGCTGGACCCATGCCAGGAGGCTGAGCACCACAAATGAGAACACCAACAACCCAGCGGCCAGAGCATGGGCCTGTGCGTACTCAGTGGCCTCCACATACCGGTAGATTTGTGTGGACACCACCTGGGTCTGTCCCGGTATGTTGCCCCCAATCATCAGAACCACGCCAAACTCGCCCACGGTGTGGGCGAAGCTAAGCAGGCCGGCGGTGAAAAACGCAGGTCGTGTGGAAGGCAGCACGACGCTGAAAAAGGCATCTACAGGCGAGGCCCTCAGTGTGGCCGCCATCTCCAAGGGTCGATCGCCCAGGTCTTCGAAGGCCCGCTGCAAAGGCTGCACCGCAAAGGGCAGCGAATAGATCACAGAGCCGACAAGTAAACCCGTGAACGTAAAGGCCAATCCCGATCCACCCAAGAGTCGATGCAACTGCCCGATGGGGCCCTGCGGCGCCAGGGCCAACAGCAGGTAAAACCCCAGCACGGTGGGCGGCAGCACCAAAGGCAAGGTCACCAAGGCCGAAACCGGTCCTCGCCAGCGGCTGTGGGTACGTGACAACCACCAGGACAAGGGGGTGGCCAGCACCAGCAACACAACGGTCGTGGCTGCAGCCAACTGCAGCGTCAGCCATACGGCATTCCAGGTGGAGGCGTCTTCTGGCATATCGTCTTGAGCCCCGCATCAGGCGGTCTCGTACCCGGCCTCACGCAACATCTCTTGGGCCGGCTGAGAACGCATAAAAGACCAGAAAGCCCGCGCACCAGGAGATTGACTGGCCGCGGTGAGCAAGACGGCATCCTGCCGGATAGGCTCATGCAGGTGTGCCGGTACCCGCCAGGCCGAGCCACTGCTCAGGCGCCCCTGCCACTGGATGTGCGACCAGGCCACAAAGCCCCATCGCACGCCGCCCGAGGCCACAAACTGGTGCGCCTGGGCGATGCTCTCCCCCTCTACCCACTGCTCACGCGGCAAGTGCACGCCCAAAGACTGCAACGTTTGCACGGTGGCGACCCCGTAAGGCGACACCTTGGGGTCGGCCCGCGCCAGACGCTGCCCAGCCAGTTGTCGCAACACCTGCCCGCTCTCGTCCACAGCGGCGGGATCGGCGCTCCACAAGGCCAGGCGACCCACCGCATAGGTAAATCGAGTACCGCCGACTGCGTGCAGGCTGCGCTCCAAAGCAGCGGGGGTGCGCCCGTCTGCGGCCAACAAGAGGTCGTAAGGCGCACCATGGAGGATCTGGGCGTGCAATTTGCCCGTAGAACCCACGGCCATTTGCACGCGGTAGGGCGTGGTCTGCTCAAACACACGCGCCATGCGCTGCGCGGTACTGGCCATATTGGCCGCCACAGCCACTCGCACCACGGGTGCTGCGGCACGGGCCTGCCATGATGCGGCGCCCAGCAAACCTGCTGCACCGCCGGCACCCATTGCGCGCAGAACGCGACGTCGGGCCTTCAGCCCCTTTGACATTTCCTGTGCGTGCATGTGATGGGGCACCTAACGCGATGTGGCACGCGCTGAGCCCGGTGCACGAAATCGCCACCAGGGCAAGGCCTGGGTCAGCGCCAGCACCTGCCCGGCTTGGGGCGCCGCCTCGTAGCCCGCTTGAGGCCTCAGGATCTGAGGCCACAGGGGGTCGGCCAAGGTGCCTCGCAACAACTTCACGGCGGGGCGATCCAGAACATCGCGCAGACACACCAGAAAATAGTCCTCGGCCACCAAAGGCAGGAAATGCAAACCAAAGTGACGGGCTGCAGCTTCAATACCCAAACCGACATCAGCAGACCCTGCCGCCACAGCGGCGGCCACCGCCAAGTGACTGTCTTCGGCCGTGTCTTCAAAACCCACGATCTGAGACGGTGAGATGCCCGCCTCTTGCAGCAGATGGATCATGAGCAAACGGGTGCCTGCCCCGGGTTGCCGGTTGACAAAGCGCAGCCGCGCGCGCGCCACGTCTGGCAGTGTGGTCACCCCCAGGGGATTGCCCGCTGGCAGCATCAAGCCTTGCACCCGGCGCAAGCAGCCCATGAGCTTGTGGCGACCCGGCTTGAGCAGGGGCTTGAGTGAGCGGGCAAATACCGAGCGCCCATGGGCCAGAGGCGGCACATGAAAGCCCGCCACCGTGCACCGACCCTCGGCGAGGGCACGAAGCGCATCCATGCTGCCCGCAAAGCGCAACTCCAGGTGCAGTTGTCGGCGTGAGGCCGCCTCTTGCAGCAATGGCAACGCCTGGTCGTGGCTGGCCCACACCGTCAACACCTCTTGCGTGCCCACCAAGGCTTCTTCCAGAACGTGTTCGAGCTCCAGACGCAAGGCCTCGATGTGCGGCGTCAAGCGCGTACGGGCGCGCGTCTCGGCCCAACGCAGCCGCTCGGCAAAGGCGGTCAGGCGCGCCGGCTGACCCTGGGCCCAGGTCACCAAAGGCTCGCCCAGGGCGGCCTCCCAGTGCTTGAGTTGTCCCCATACATGCCGATACGACGAGCCCAGCGCTTGGGCCGCCGCCTGGATGGAGCCGTGCTGGTGCACAGCGAACAGCAGGTCAAACAGCGGGTTGGCAACCTGAGAGCCGCGTTGGTCGCGCTCACCAAAGGTGTATTGAAGGTTGACGCCACGCCCGCGCATGGGCTGCGCTCAGGTGGATTTGGAGACGGTAATGGTGGGGAATTTGGCGCTGAAGTCTTTGGCCTTCATCGCCACCTTGACGGCCACCGTGCGGGCCACCTGCTTGTACAGCGCCGCAATGTCGCCATCGGGATCGGCCACCACCGAGGGGCGCCCGGAATCGGCCTGCTCGCGAATGGACAAAGTCAGCGGCAGCCCTCCCAAATAGTCCACCTTGAACTGTTCGGCCATGCGCTTGCCGCCATCGGCCCCAAAAATGTGCTCGGTGTGACCACAATTTGGGCAGCAGTACACCGCCATGTTCTCCACGATGCCCAAAATGGGCACCCCTACCTTTTCGAACATGGTCAAGCCCTTTTTGGCATCGAGCAAGGCGATGTCTTGGGGGGTGGTGACGATCACGGCGCCCGTCAGCGGCACGCGTTGCGACAAGGTCAGGGCGATGTCTCCGGTACCGGGAGGCATGTCCACCAGCAGGTAGTCCAAATCGCCCCAGTTGGTTTGCCGCAGCAGTTGATCCAGCGCCTGCGTGGCCATGGGGCCGCGCCAAATCATGGCCTGCGACTCGTCCACCAAGAAACCAATGGACATCACCTCCACCCCGTAATTGCTCAGGGGCTCCATGGTCTTGCCGTCGGCGCTCTCCGGACGGGCGTCGATGCCCATCATCATCGGCTGGCTGGGGCCGTAAATATCGGCATCCAAAATACCGACCTTCGCCCCCTCAGCGGCCAGGGCCAGGGCCAGATTGACCGTGGTGGTGCTCTTGCCCACACCGCCCTTGCCCGAGGCGATGGCAATTACATTCTTGACCCTGGGCAGCAGTGGTACGCCTCGCTGCACCGCATGGGCAATGATCTTCCAGCCGATATTGACGCTGACGTTGCTCACGCCCGGCACTGAGCGCGCCGCCGCAATCAGGGACTTTCTCAGGGTGGGCACCCAGCTGGCGGCGGGATAGCCCAGCTCCACATCAAAGGTCACATCGCCGCCGTCGATTTTCAGATTGCGGATTTGCTTGCCGCTGACCAAATCTTTACCCGTATGCGGGTCGATCACGGTCTGCAGCGCGGCAGTCAGGGCAGATTCTTGCAAGCTCATGGGGTGGAGGTCAGCGGACGCCAAAACCGCACAGTCTATCGGTCCCAGACCATTCCGGCAGGCTCTGGGGTTGATCCTGCCCGTCATTGCCTAGAATTCCGGCATGACGCGACGCCTTTTTGTCACCACCGCCCTGCCCTATGCCAATGGCCCCTTTCACGTGGGCCACATCATGGAGTACATCCAAGCCGACCTGTGGGTGCGATTCCAGCGCATGCAGGGTCACGAGGTCCACTTCGTGTGCGCAGACGACGCCCACGGGGCGCCCATCATGATTGCGGCAGAAAAAGCCGGCTGCACGCCTGAGGCCTTTGTGGCGCAGGTGGCCGCAGGGCGCGCGCGCTACCTCGAGGGCTTTCACATCGCCTTTGACCACTGGCATTCAACGCACTCGCCCGAAAACGAGGCCCTGGCCCAAGACATCTACAGCCGGCTGCAAGAGGCGGGGCTGATCACCCAGCGCACCATCGAGCAGTTTTTCGATCCGCAAAAGGGCATGTTTTTGCCCGATCGTTTCATCAAGGGGGAGTGTCCGCGCTGCGGCGCTGCCGATCAGTATGGCGACAACTGCGAGGTCTGCGGCGCCGTCTACAGCCCTACCGAACTCCGGCATCCCCGCTCGGCACTGACGGGTGTCACGCCCGAGCTGCGCAGCAGCGAACACTACTTCTTTGCGCTGTCGCATCCGGCCTGCCTGGAATTTTTACAAAGCTGGACGCAAACCCCTGGACGGCTTCAAAACGAGGTGCTCAACAAGATTTCAGAGTGGTTTGGCCAAGACGATCAAGGCGTGTCCCGCCTGGCCGACTGGGACATCAGCCGCGATTCCCCGTACTTTGGCATCCGCATCCCCGGCACCACAGACAAGTACTTTTATGTGTGGCTGGACGCACCCGTGGGCTATCTGGCCTCGCTCAAGGCCCATTTGGGAGACCACTTTGAGCGCTACCTGAGCGACCCAGCCGTCGAGCAGGTGCACTTCATCGGCAAGGACATCGTCACCTTCCACACGCTGTTTTGGCCCGCCATGCTGCATTTCAGTGGTCGCAAGACGCCTCAGCACATCTTTGTACACGGCCACCTCACGGTTCTGGGTGAGAAGATGAGCAAGAGCCGTGGCACGGGGATTTCGCCTCTTCGATATCTGGAATTGGGGCTGGACGCGCAGTGGCTTCGCTACTACATCGCAGCCAAGCTCAATTCACGGGTGGAGGACATCGACTTCAATCCCGATGACTTCGTCACCCGCGTCAACAGTGACCTGGTGGGCAAGTACGTCAACATCGCCAGCCGCGCTGCCGGATTCCTGGCCAAGCGCTTTGAACTGCGGCTTCATGGGCAGCCCGATGCCGCGGGGGCGCAGGTGTTGCAGGCCCTGCGTGGGGCCGCTCCCATGGTGGCCGCGCTGTACGACGAGCGGGAAACCGGCAAGGCGGTGCGCGAGATCATGGCACTGGCCGATCGAGTCAACGCCTATGTGGACCAGTGCAAGCCCTGGGAGATGGCCAAACACCCCGACCAGCACACGGGCCTGCACCAGGCGTGCTCGGTGTGTATCGAAGCATTTCGAATCTTGACGGTTTATCTCAAGCCCGTGTTGCCGGCCCTGGCGGCGCAGGTGGAGGCCTTTTTGCGCGTAGCGCCCCTGCGGTGGGAACACGCCCAGGAGCCTCTCGGGGAACATACGATCGGGCCTTATCATCATCTGATGCAGCGAGCCGATCCCGCGCAAGTGCAGCGATTGTTTGATGCCCCCACACCCCCTGCTCCTGAGGGCATGCCCAAGGCAGCTGACCCGGCGGCAACGCCGCCTGGAGGCGAGGCGATCGCCGCCACCATCGGCATCGATGACTTCGCCAAAGTGGATTTGCGCATTGCGCGCATCGTGGCGGCCGAACACGTCGAGGGCAGCCAAAAGCTCTTGCGTTTGAGCCTGGATGTCGGCGAGGGCATAGATGACCAAGGCCAGCCCCGGCTGCGTCAAGTGTTCAGTGGCATTCGCTCTGCATACCGGCCCGAAGATCTGGTGGGCAAGCTCACCGTGGTGGTGGCCAATTTGGCTGCTCGCAAGATGAAGTTCGGCCTCTCCGAGGGTATGGTCCTGGCGGCCAGCCATGCGCAGGAGGCTCAACATCCCGGGCTCTACCTCTTAGAGCCCTGGCCTGGAGCGCAGCCGGGTTTGCGGATACGGTAAGTGCCAGGCTGGCCGTGGTGGACTTCGGCCCCGCGAGGGGGGAAGGGGCCGCCACAGCACCGCTAGAATCGGAACACCTTTGGATTTTGGTTAGACCTCACCCGGTCAGCCCTCCCGATCATGCCGCTGTTTTGGAAGCCCTACCGCTCAGATGTGACGCAATTCATTGAGCAACTCAAGGCCCAACGCCCCACACTGGAGGCCGAGCAGCGTCAGGGGCGCAACATGCTGTGGGACCGTGACCTGGACCCCGAGGCGCAGGAGCAGTGGCGCGAAGCCCGGGTGCCCCAACAGCCCTACGTCTACCAGACGCGCTCGTCATGATCCTGCTGCCTCTTGGGGCCCTTTGACGAGAGCGCGATCTCATGGATGAACCCTCTAGCGTGGACACGCCTGCCGGAGCCGAAGGCGCCCCGTCGCAACCCTTTGACCAGGTGGCCCTGGCCCGTCTGTACGGCGAGCCGCTTTTTGAGCTGCCCCAAGACCTGTACATCCCGCCCGATGCACTCGAGGTGTTTCTGGAGACCTTTGAAGGTCCCTTGGATTTGCTGCTGTATCTGATTCGCAAGCAAAACTTCAATGTGCTGGACATCCCGATGGCGGATGTCACGCGCCAGTATCTGGAGTATGTGGAGCAAATTCGCGCGCGCAATTTGGAGTTGGCGGCGGAATACCTGTTGATGGCGGCGATGCTCATTGAGATCAAGTCGCGCATGCTCTTGCCCCCGAAGAAGTCCGAGGATGGCAGCGAGCCGGAAGATCCGCGGGCCGAATTGGTATGTCGCCTACTGGAGTACGAGCAGATGAAGCTTGCGGCCGCGCGGCTTGACGCCCTGCCGCTGCTCGGACGCGACTTCCTGCGTGCGCAGGTCTATATCGAGCAGGCCTTGCAGCCGAGGTTTCCTGAAGTCCACCCCGATGACCTGCGCGCTGCGTGGGCTGACATCTTGCGTCGCGCGCGGCTGAATCAGCATCACCGCATCACCCGTGAACAGTTATCGGTACGCGACTACATGAGTCGGGTGCTCAGACGCCTGCAGGGTCAGCAATTCCTGGAGTTTCAAGACCTCTTCGACCCTTCAGAGGGGGTACCGGTGCTGGTGGTGAACTTCATTGCGCTGCTTGAACTCAGCCGCGAGCATCTGGTGCAGTTGACGCAGGCCGAGGCTTTCGCCCCGATTTACGTGCGGCTGGCTTACGCCGCGAGTGATTGAGTTGACGCCACGGGGCTGGTGGGACGAGACCCCAACCAGTCGCGCAGTTGTGCGGCGTCCAATGTCTCGTGGGCCAACAGGCGTGAAGCACCTTGCTGTAGCAGCTCGCGCTGTTGTGTCAACAACTCGGTAGCCTTGTCAAAGGCAGCGGTGACAATGTGTTGAACCGCACGATCGATGCGCTGCTGCGTGCGCTCGCCCCATCGCGCCTGTATGCCCGGGAAGGACAGCGGCGTGCTATCAAGAAAGTGGCTGGCCGGCGGCTCGTAGGCCACCGGCCCCAACTCGTCGACCATGCCAAAGCGCATGGCCATGTCGCGCGCGATATCGGTAGCGCGCATCAGGTCATCGGCCGCGCCCGTAGACCAGTGACCAAACACCAGGTGTTCGGCCGCCCTTCCGCCCAGCAGCACCATGATCTTGCGCTCCAGTTCCTCGCGCGTCATGACAAAACGATCTTCTGTCGGGCGCGAGATGGTGTAGCCCAACGCACCAATGCCTCGCGGAATGATGGACACCTTGTGCACGGTGTCGGATCCAGGCGTGCACAGGGCCACCAGGGCATGTCCCATTTCATGTGTGGCACTGATTTCTCGCTCGCGCGGATTGAGCACGCGATTTTTCTTCTCCAAACCGGCCACGATGCGTTCCACCGCCGCCGTGAAATCTTCCAGCGCCACAGACTGCGCACCCCGTCGAGTAGCGGCCAAGGCGGCTTCGTTGCAAAGATTGGCCAGGTCTGCGCCCGAAAAGCCCGTGGTCAAGGCGGCCACCTGCTCGAGTTCGAGTTCAGGTGACAGGCGCAGCTTGCGCACGTGAACGTTAAGTATCTGGATGCGCCCCGCCTTGTCCGGGCGATCCACCAGCACTTGCCGGTCAAAGCGTCCTGCGCGCAGCAAGGCTGGGTCCAAGACCTCCGGCCGGTTGGTCGCCGCCAACAAAATCAATCCCGAGCCGCTGTCAAACCCGTCGAGCTCGGCCAGCAATTGGTTGAGTGTTTGCTCTCGCTCGTCATGCCCACCCCAAGGGGCCGAGGCGCCTCGAGCCCGCCCCAACGCATCGAGCTCGTCAATGAAGATGATGGCCGGGGCATGGCGTCGCGCTTGCTCAAACAGATCGCGCACCCGCGCGGCCCCCACACCCACGAACAATTCCACAAACTCGCTACCCGAGATACTGAAAAACGGCACGCCGGCCTCGGCGGCGACGGCCTGAGCCAACAAAGTCTTGCCCGTCCCTGGCGGCCCCACCAGCAGTACCCCCTTGGGCAGCCGCGCACCGAGTCGGCTGTGACGCTGGGGATCTCTCAAAAAGGCCACCACCTCCTGCAACTCGGCCTTGGCTTCGTCCACACCGGCCACATCGGCAAAGCTCACATCGGTGATGCGCTGCACATTCACCTTGGCGTGGCTCTTGCCGATGCCCATCAAGCCACCCATGCCCTGTCGCTCGTTCAGGCGCCGCAACAAGAAGTACCACAACCCCACCAAGACCGCACCGGGGACCACCCATGACAGCAAGTCGCGCCCCCAGGTGCTGTCGGCCGTTTGCGCATAGGGCACATCAAATGCAGACAAGCGCTGAGCCCACTCAGCGTCCACCCGGTGGGCCAGCAGCCAGGTCACGCCCTGGGGAGCGGGGGTCTTCAGGCGACCCGAAATGGTGGTGGCGGTCAACACCACCTCCGCAATATGTCCCTCACGCAAGGCCTGCTCCAATTGGCTGTAGGGCACGGTCTGCACCATGAGGCGGGCCTGCCACCAACTGTGCAGTGCCGCCAAACCGATCAAAGCCCCCAAGAGAGCCACCCACGGCAGGGGCAGGCGAAATCCCACCGGTTCGGTGGGACGCTGCGGCAGTGGGGAAGTGGGCGCGGCCATCCTCTCCAGTGTGCTCCCCGGCGGGTAGACCGACTTGAGCGTGCGCAGGTTCAGTGTGGGGCCAACTTGAAAGCAATCATGGCGCGCAAGCGATTGGGCAACACCGGTTTGAGCAGGACGTGGTAGTCGTGCTGTGCCGCAGTGTGCTCATGCCCTTGCAGTGACTGCGTCCCGGTGATGACAATGGCCGGTATGGCGTGGTGGGGCCAGTGTGCGCGCAGCTCCTTCAAGACGTCCAACCCCGTGATGGCCTGTGGCGCCTGACTCTCGGGGTCGTCGAGTCGGTAGTCCACCAAGGCCAAGTCGGGTTTGCGGGTCATGCCAGGCAAGGCCTGGCGCAGGGATGCAGCGCCTGAAAATGTGAGCACCTGCGCACCCCAGGAGTGCAGCAGGACTTCCAGGCCCTCTCGCACGGCAGCGTCATCTTCGACAACCACCATCAGTCGGTTTTGAAGGTCCAGCTGCAATCCCGCTGGGAGGGCATTCCAAGAAGCAGATGGGTGGGCCGTCGCCTGGGCCTTGGGCACTTCAATAGAGAAAACCGAGCCGCGGCCCACGGTCGAACTCACCGTGACTTGCGTGCCCATCAGATGCGCCAGGCGCTGAACGATGGCCAGACCCAAGCCCATGCCCTTGCGCTGGTGAGGATCGCTGGGGCGCGAGGGGTCGACCTGGTAAAACTCCTCGAAGATCCGTTGTTGATGCTCCTTGGACAGGCCCCGCCCACTGTCCCAGACTTGCAGGCTCAGCACCCCACCGCGCGATCGGCAAGCCACCACGATACCGCCATGATCGGTGTAGCGAATGGCGTTACTGACCAGGTTGCGCAACATACGCTCTAGCACCAGCGCATCGGCGTAGGCCAGATGGTGGTGCCCACGAAACCGCAGCATCAAGCCCTTTTCAAAGGCCGCAGGCTCAAAGCTCAACCGCAGGCGTGCGAAGACCTCTCGCATGGCGATGGAAGCGGGCTTGACCTGCACGCCTCCGCTGTCGATGCGGGTGATGTCGAGCAACTCACCGAACAGACTTTCTAGCGCGTCCACCGATTCGTTGATGCTGTCGATCAAGCGCAGCGCCTCCTTGTCTTTGCTGCGCAACCTCAAGGCCTCTGCAAACAGCGCCATGGCGTGCAAAGGCTGACGCAGATCATGACTGGCCGCCGCGAAAAATTGCGTCTTGGCGCGGCTGGCCGCCTCCGCCTGGGCTTTTTCCACCTGCAATTGCGCAGCGAGCTCTTCGGTGCGGGTCTTCAAGACAATGGCTTGGTGCAAGGCGGCAGCAAAGTGTCGTCCCAGCAGCCAAGTGATGGCAAACAGCAGCACCATCACGCCGGCGAGCTGCCATCGCCAGGTCAGATGCGGATCGCTGGCCACTCGCACCACGGTGGGCAAGAGCAACACGCACAGAAAAGCGAGAAACACCCGAGGCTGTGTGGACAACAGTTGCACCGAGGCCAGGCAATAGGCGTAGACGATCAGAATCAAGGCCAACTGGCGGTAGGCGTCACCCAGGCCCCAAAACACCCAAACGGCCACTCCCCAGACCGAGCCCAGCGCCAAGACGAGCGCCATCCAGCTGCGACGCCACGCCAACAAGGTGGGCGCAGAGGCTTCGGGCTGACGGATAAAGCGCGCCCAGTGCCCCAGGCGCAAGATCCACAGAACCACGCCAGCCGCGGCCCATGCCAGCAGTGTTTGCCACGGCGCAAAGGGCCAAAAAATGGCCAGTACCAGCGCCACGCCCACGGCATTGCCCACCAAGATAGACGGCGTTTGCGTGTACAGCGATCGCATCGCCTCGGCATCATCTCCTGGCGTGGCCAGTGCGGGCGTGCCCGGCCAGGTGGCGGCCAGCGTGCTCATCACGCGGTCTCGGGACTGCGGATTCCGGGATACACGCCTTCGGCTTGCGCCTGCAGAACCTGGGTGACCAGCAGCACCGCCTGCGTACGGGTGCTCACGTTCAAAGCGCGCAGCACCGCGGCCACGTGGTCTTTGACGGTCTCTACCGACAAGTCCAGCTGCCTGGCGATCAGCTTATTGGGCATGCCCTTGAGCAGCAGCCCCAACACGTCACCTTGCCTGGGCGTGAGCCCAAATTCGGCAAGCAATTCTTGAGGTTGCTTGCCTTTGGAGGCGGCGGTGACGGCCATGGGATGTCCGCTCAGGGGCAAGGCGTGTCCGTTGTCTGCACTGCGCTGCATATCCAGTAGGTTTTGCGGCACGTGCAGACCCCCCGACATCACCGTCTTGAGCGCCTGTACCAGTTCCTCGTGAGAGGAACGCTTGGAAACAAATCCCATCGCCCCGGCATCAATCACGCGGATGACATCGCTGATGCGCTCGGTTGCAGAGAGGATGACCACGGGCAATGCGGGGTAGGCGCTTCGCAACTCCACCAGCAAGTCGTAGCCACTGACCTCGCCCAGGGCCAGGTCCAATAAGAGCAAGTCGAAGTCGCCCTGCGACTGCAAGGCCGTTCGGGCTTGCTCGGCACTTTGCGCACCCGTCAGCTCCAAGGCGTGGTCGAGTTGGGAGATGACCGACTGCACGGCCGAGAGGATCAGGGGGTGGTCATCGACCAGAAGAATCTTCATAAACGCCAGAGCGGGGCCCGAGGATTGAACACGAGGCCCAGGTTAGGGTCCGAAGCCTGCCAAGCCGAAGCGGGCTCACCCCGTGACCTGGGTGCCAACCTCATCCGGACTATCCCCAGGCGGGGGTCCAACGCCCAGGATTGGGTTACGCCTTATGAATATCATTTTGCTATTTATGTTCATTTAGTTACGTAATCTCAAAAAATCAGCCGGCACGAGATGACCGTCACATCCCTGCGGGGGTACCTACAAAAAATCTGACCGAAATCTCCTCAATTACCACAATGTATTTAGGGGAATCCCCGGCCCAAGGGACCACAAGAATCGGGTTGAAGGCGCTATCAAAAGCGTCACACTCGGTACCCATGCTCGACACCCCAGTGCCCACACTGCAACCGGACGCCCCGTCATCGCCGCCAAGTGATGCCTTCCAGCGGGTGGCACGGGCCTTGCGCTTTTTGCAGACCCACCAGCGCCACCAGCCAAGCCTGGAGGCGGTGGCTCAAGCCACGGGGTACAGCGCGGCGCACCTGCAACGCACCTTCACGCAATGGGCTGGCGTCTCGCCCAAACGCTTCTTGCAATTCCTCAACAAGCAAGCGCTGCTGCTGCGCCTGCGGGATCAAACGCCCTCGCTACAAGCAGCCTACGACTTGGGATTGAGCAGCGGCAGTCGCGTCCATGACCTCATCCTCACCTGTGAGGCCGTCACGCCTGGGCAGGTTCGCGCATCCGGCGCTGGGGTCGACTTGCGTGGCGGCTTCGCCAGCACACCCTTTGGCGGTGCCTGCCTGGGCTGGACTTTGCACGGGCTGTGCCATTTGGAGTTCCTGACCTCAACGCCCGATGCGGCCTGGCAAGCCCTGCGGCAGTCCTGGCCCGCTGCTCGGCTTCAGCGTGAGGACGGGGCCGCTCAAGAGTGGGTCACCCAGATCTTCGCCCCGGCCGGAGGCCGCGGCGCCCTGCCCGTTGTACTGCGGGGCACCAACTTTCAACTCAAGGTGTGGGAAGCGCTGATGCGTTTACCCAGTGCCACCGTCGTTTCTTACGGTGAGGTGGCTCGGGCCATCGGTCAGCCGCAGGCGCAGCGTGCCGTGGGCACCGCTTTGGCGGCCAACACGGTGGGCTACCTCATCCCCTGCCATCGCGTGATTCGGCAAAGCGGTGTGCTGGGCCCTTACCGTTGGGGCGCTGAACGCAAGGCGGCAATGATCGGATGGGAAGCGGCGCAACACGACGATGCAACCAACGACTGACGCCGTATCGCGGCCCGATTCGGGTGCAGCCGTTTTGTTGCTGGGGGCCACCGGCACCATCGGGCAGGCCACGTTGCGCGCCCTGGTGGCGGCTGGCCATGATGTGGTCTGCCTGGGGCGCCGTTCGGCTGCGGCGTCTGACCCTCTGGCCCCTGCAGTGCGCCAGGTGCTCGGCGATTTGAATCAAGAGGCGCTGTGGCGGCGCGTCATGACAGAGCACCGCGTATCGGCCATCGTCTCCTGCCTGGCCAGCCGCAATGGCGCGCCAGCCGATGCCTGGGCGGTGGATCACGACATGCACCTGCGGGCCTTGCGTGCAGCGCAAGCAGGTGGCGTCAAGCATATGGTGCTGCTGTCGGCGCTGTGTGTTCAAAAGCCTCGGCTGGCGTTTCAGCAGGCCAAGCTGGCATTTGAGCGGCAATTGAGCGAATCTGGTTTGCGTTATTCCATCGTTCGACCGACGGCGTTTTTCAAGTCGCTGTCCGGACAGGTCGCCCGCGTGCAGCGCGGACAAGCCTTTGTGGTGTTTGGCGATGGACGGCTGACCGCGTGCAAACCCATTGGTGACGAGGATCTCGGTCAGTATTTGGCCCAGTGCATCACCCAGCCGCAGTGTTGGAACCGCATCCTGCCCATTGGCGGGCCTGGGCCGGCGATCACGCCGCTCGATCAGGCGCAGATGCTGGGGCAATTGCTGGGCAGGCCTGTACCCGTCAAACGCGTGCCCCTGTGGGTGATGGACGGAGTGGTTGGGACATTGGGGATGGCCTCACGCCTGATGCCCTCCCTGAGCAACTCGGCAGAGCTGGCCCGCATTGGTCGCTATTACGCCAACGAGTCCATGCTGGTGTGGGACAGCGCCTGTGAACGCTACGACGAACAGGCCACGCCCAGCACAGGGGTTCAACGGCTGATGGACCACTATGCCGACTTGCTGGCCGGGCGGATCACGCACCACAGCGGCGAGCACGGCGTGTTTTGAGTCGCTTGATAGGTAGACCGGCTCCCGGTACCATTTCCTCGCTCAGCGGAGTCCAGCGGAAGCTTGGTATCCCGTATCCTCCAAGGTATCGCCATGGCCACCCTGCAAGTGACTCAGTTTTCTTCCGGCATTCGCGTTCATTTGGGAGATGCCCAAGGGGACCTCAAGGCCCAGGTTACCCAAGAGGCGGTCGCTGCTTTGCTTGCACAAAGACCACGCCGGCTATTTGGCCCATGGGGATCAGTACGAGTTTCGGCTTCGCTCGCTGGATGGGTAGACCGTATTGGAGTTGAAGGAAAGAAACTGGGCGAGCAAGCTCAAGAACCTATTCACTGGCACCCGGCGCTCACGAGAGCGCCAAACAGCCCAAGACACTATCCGACAGGTCTAACCCTTGCCGTCACCGCCTCTTGAGTGCAACGCTCGGGTCACGGGTGGGGATGCCAGAGCCTTTTTCGCCTCGGCCGCTGGCACTGCGGCCATACATGATGCAGTCTCCTTCTTGGTGAACAGCCGCGAGGCTTTGCAAGAGGCTGTCGGTCATATGCAGTCCGGCAACCTGCAGGCGGTGGTGCCGGCTTTGATACGGTGGAAGGAACTGCTGGAACAAGAGGTACGAAGGACACTTGAGCAAGCGGGGGTGGATCTCACCCGTGCGGGCGCGGAGGACACGGTTCCCGTGCGCACTCGATGGATAGCGACGTTGGCAGCGTCACTCAGTGTGGATCAAGCACGTGCTGTGGCCGCTGCTCTGGGCGGACCGGTTACCCAGCAGACGCAGATTGAAGTCAACCATCTGAGGGATCGCTTGGCTGATCCTGAGGCGATAGACAGCCCCTTGGAGGATGTGGCCCAATGGATGCGAGAACATACCGATGAGTGCGATGCCATTCGGGAGGGACTGCATCAGCTGGACATGGCACTGCTGGAAGACTGGTCCAGTTGGCGAGATCACCCGCAGTTCTCTACCCGAGCACCCGACCGGCAAGCCTTCCTGGTTTTTGTGCGTGAGGGCCACGAGGCGCTTCAGGCGCGACCCGATTTGTCCACCGCCCAGAAAGCGACCATCGCTAACCAGCTGCTGTATGTGCCCGATGATTTGGCATGGACGCCGCAGGACTTGGCGAACTATCGAGAGACTGTCTTTGCACAAGTAACCGCTGGTGCCTGAGCGGTAGCCCAGGGTACCCTCTGCACTCACAAGGCGTTGAGCGGAATCTTCACGTAAGACGTTCCATTGGCCTCGGGCGGTGGAAACTCGCCGGCGCGAATATTGATCTGCACGGCAGGCAGTATCAGCACCGGCATTTCCAGGGTCGCATCGCGCTGGGTGCGCATCTGCACAAACTGCTGCTGCGAGATGCCATCGCGCACGTGAATGTTGCGCTGACGCTGATCGGCCACCGTACAGGTGTAAGACACTTCTCGCCCATGGGGGGGGTAGTCGTGGCACATGAACAGCCGCGTCGAGTCCGGCAGGCCGAGGATTTTCTGAATCGAGGCGTACAAGGTAGCGGCATCTCCGCCCGGAAAATCGCATCGCGCTGTACCCACATCGGGCATGAACAGGGTATCGCCGACGAACACGGCGTCCCCGATGCGATAGGCCACGCATGCGGGCGTGTGTCCGGGAACGGCCATGACTTGCGCGCGAAGCGGTCCAATGTCGATCGTCTGGCCCTCGGACAACAGCGCGTCAAACTGCGAACCATCCACTCGGAAGCTGCTTTCCAGATGAAACAGTCCTTTGAACACGGTCTGAACATGCTGGATGCGCTCACCGATAGCCACCCGACCACCCAGGTGCTTTTTCAAATAGGGCGCAGCACTGAGGTGATCGGCATGCGCGTGGGTTTCCAGGATCCATGTCACGCTCAGGTCCTGCTCGCGCACATAGGCGATGACCTGATCGGCCGACTGGGTCTTGGTCCGACCGGATTTGGGGTCGTAGTCGAGCACCGAGTCGATGATGGCGCACTCTGAGCCTGCTCCGCTGTGCACCACGTAGGTCACGGTCCAGGTGGCTGGGTCAAAAAATCCTTGAACCTGCGGGGCAAGGCTCGCGGCGCCGGTGTTGGGGATGCTCACGACAGCTCCTTGATATTCGAACTTAATATTCTATTGATTTATATTTTATTTGTCAATATAATGAAGTCATGAGGGCTGTCATTCCCGCCGCCACTTCGCGCCGCACTGCGTCTGACTTTGGACTGACCCAGATGCGACAAGCCGCCGATCAAGCCTGTGGCCTCATGCGGGTCCTGGCCAATCCCGATCGGCTGCTGATCTTGTGCCAATTGGCTCATGGCGAAAAACGAGTGGGCGAGCTGGAGACGACGCTCCACATCGTGCAGCCCACCTTGTCTCAGCAACTCACTGTGCTGCGCGCCCAACAACTCGTGACCACCCGGCGACAGGGCAAGCACATCTACTACGCCCTGAGCAGCCCGCAGGCGCTGGCCGTGATTCAAACCCTGTACCGAGAGTTCTGCACCCGCTGATTCCTTCACTTCACAAGGAGACTTTGTATGAGCATCGATTGGCAACACTTCACCCCCTGGGCCTCTCTGGCAGGAGGCATCGTGCTGGGCGTGTCCTCTGCCCTGTTCATCCTGCTCAATGGTCGCATCCTGGGCATCAGCGGCATCTTGGGGGGTCTGCTCACCCCGCGCGCTGCAGATACCTCATGGCGCATTGCCTTCTTGCTGGGCTTGCTGGTCTCGCCAGCACTGCTGTCGGTGTGGGCTCCCGCCTCCTGGGTCGGCATGGCACGCATTGATGCCGGTTGGACGGCGGTGGTCATCGCCGGCTTGTTGGTGGGGTTTGGCACCCGACTGGGCTCGGGCTGCACGAGCGGCCACGGCGTGTGCGGACTGTCGCGACTGTCACCTCGCTCGTTGGCCGCCACGATGACCTTCATGGCAGCAGGCTTTGCCACGGTCTTCGTGCTGCGCCACGTTCTGTAAACCCTTTGGGAGTCTGATCATGAATACGCTGACACATCGCTTGACCGAATTCGCCGTGGGCGTGCTCTTTGGATGGGGCCTGATCATTTCGGGCATGACCGACCCCGGCAAGGTCGTGGGCTTTCTGGACTTGGCCGGCACCTGGGATCCTTCATTGGCTCTGGTGATGGGCGGTGCCATCGCCGTAGGCGTCGTCGCCTTTGGCCTGGCCAAGAACCGTACCGTGACCTTTTTGGGAGATGCGCTGAAACTGCCCACAGCCAGCGACATCGATCGGCGTTTGATCGTGGGGTCACTGCTCTTCGGCGCCGGCTGGGGCCTGGCCGGCTTTTGCCCTGGTCCTGCCATCGTCTCTGTGGGTGCGGGCCAAGACAAGGCCGTGGTGTTTGTGTTGGCCATGGTGGCGGGTATGGCCCTTTATGAACTGTTTGAACGCTCCCAACGCTCGCGCAGCCTGACCGCCTGAGCCCAGCAGCGGCCACGCGCGCTACACGGTGAGACTCCCCAGCCGCCCACGTCTGGCTTGGCCCCTTTGGAGCTGGGCGCGGACGTACAACGCCCAGACCTTGAGCAGCGATGTGCTGGCGGCCTTCATCGTGACCCTGATGCTCATCCCGCAAAGCCTGGCCTACGCCACGCTGGCGGGGCTGCCTGCACAAGCAGGGCTGTACGCCAGCATGGCGCCGCTGGTGCTTTACGCGCTCTTGGGCACTTCACGTGTTTTGGCTGTAGGTCCCGTGGCCGTGGTCTCTTTGATGACTGCCACCGCCCTGGCGCCGTATGCAGCTGCCGGTTCGGCCGTCTATGCCACGGCAGCCGTCACGCTGGCCACCATCAGCGGCTTGATCCTGTTGCTCATGGGTGTGCTGCGCCTGGGCTTCTTGACCCAATTCCTGAGTCACCCCGTCATCTCCGGTTTCATCACAGCCTCGGCGCTGTTGATCGCCGCTGGACAACTCCAGGTGGTGCTCGGTCTGAAGGTGCACGCATCGAGCTTCGTGGAGCTCGTGCTGGGCATGCTGACGCAGTGGAAGCATATTCACGGCCCGACCGCCATGGTGGGTCTGGGCTCGTTGCTGATGCTGTGGATGGCTCGGCGCTATGCCAGGGGATGGCTACAGGGCCTGGGGATGAACACACGCCTGGCCGATCTGGCATCCAAGGCCAGCCCAGTGGTGATCATTGCCGCGGCAGGCGCCATCACCTGGGCCGTCAACGGTACCGCTTGGGGCATACGCACGGTGGGGCAGATTCCCTCAGGCACCCCACCGCTGAGCCTACCTTCTGCCGACCCCGATGTGTGGCAAGCCTTGTGGTTGCCGGCTGTGCTGATCAGCGTGGTGGGGTTTGTCGAGTCCGTCTCGGTGGGTCAAACCTTGGCGGCCAGACGCCGCGAACGCATCGAGCCCAATCAGGAGTTGGTGGCTCTGGGTGCCAGCAATGTGGGGGCGGCACTGACGGGGGGATTTCCTGTCACGGGCGGTTTTTCCCGCTCGGTCGTCAATTTTGATGCGGGAGCGCAAACGCCGGCAGCCGGCCTGTTCACGGCAGTGGGCATCTTGATGGCCGCGCTCTTTTTGACTCCCGCCTTGCAGTACATCGCTCAAGCCACCCTAGCGGCCACCATCATCGTGGCGGTACTGTCTCTGGCCGATTGGCGTGTGCTGGCTCGAACCTGGCGCTACGCCAAGGCCGACTTCCTGGCCGTGGCCATGACCCTGGGGGTGACATTGGGCTGGGGTGTGGAGCCCGGGCTCATCGCGGGTGTGGGAACCTCATGGGCCTTGTTCCTGTTTCGGACCAGCCGCCCGCATATCGCCGAGGTGGGCTGGGTAGCCGGTACCGAGCATTTTCGCAATGTGCAGCGCCACGCCGTGGTCACCAGCCCCCAGGTCCTGAGCTTGCGGGTGGATGAGAGTTTGTACTTCGCCAATGCACGCGCCCTGGAAGACCGCATCAACGAGGAGGTGGCGCGGCGCCCTGCTCTGCGCCACCTGGTCTTGCTGTGCTCGGCCGTTAACGACATCGATGCCAGTGCGCTGGAAAGCCTAGAGGCTATTGACCATCGGTTGACAGATGCGGGTATCACGCTGCACTTGTCGGAGGTCAAAGGCCCGGTGATGGATCGTCTGGGCCGCAGCGAATTTATCGAGCGTCTGCACGGCCGCATCTTCTTGACTCACTTCCAGGCCATCACGGCGCTGGATCCGCAACTTCAGCAGCGCGCTGCAGCCTGACGGAAACGCGCGAGCCAATCCACTGCCGCCTCAGCACGGCTGAGGTTGTACGCGCTGCATCCGGCCGGGTGCAGGGCCGCGGGATGGTGGGGTACGGTATCCAAGACTCTGGCCGCCCAGGCCGAAGCTTGCTCGGCTTGGCCGGCACGGAGAGCGTCTGCGGCGGCATGAATAGCGTCTTGAACCGTGACAGACATGGGGAAAACCGGTGGTCAGAAGGCCCAATTTTGCCTATCCTCTACAGCGCTGGCCAGCCCCTTACCTTTCGGGCTATGTAGGTCGGCAACCGAAGGAGGAACTGGACATGATGTCAATTCCGAAATTGCCCGCATACGGGAGGCACCCCTGGGTGGCCTTCGCCACCCTTGCCGTATCCGGCGCTCTGGGGGCATGCGGCGACCCCGAGGCCGCCAAAGCCGCCAAACAGATCGAGGAATGCAAATTGGCGATGGTGCGGGCGGGGGAGCCCTACAAGGACGAAAAGACGCGCAACAGCAAGGAGGCTATTGCGCGCACCATTTGCATGAACAAGTTCAAGTGAGGTTGGACTCGACCTCATGATGAACCTGCGTAACCTCGAAGCGTTTCTTGCTGTCAGCGAGTCCTTGAGCTTTACCCAGGCCGCCAAGAGGCTGCACAAAACCCAATCGGCTGTCTCGCAAGCCGTCCGTCAGCTTGAAGACGAATTGGGTGTGGTTCTGGTGGATCGGTCCGCCGGACGGGTCAAGCTCACCGGTACTGGCCAACAGATGGTGGTACAAGCTCAGCAATTGCTCGACCAACTCAACCGAATGACTTCGCTGGCACGAGAACACCAGCACAGCCGGCTGAGCGAACTTCGCTTTGGGATCGTGGACTCCTTTGCTACCGCGGTCGGCCCCACCTTGATTTCCAGTTTGTTGAAAGAAGCGATCAATCTGTCGCTGTGGTCGGATTTGACCCCCCACCTTGGCCAGGCACTGCTGCAGCGCCAAGTGGATATCGTGGTCACCAACGACGACTTTTCAGAGCATGCAGCTCTCACTCGCCACCGCTTGCTCAAAGAGCCCTTCGTCTTAGTGCTGCCCTCTCACATCTCGTGGAATGTGGCATCTCCCGATTTGGGTCAGCTCGCCCAAACCTTGCCCATGATCAGCTACCACACGGGGTCATTTCTGGGCACGCAAGTGGAAAAGCAGTGCCGACTGCTGGGCGCTGTACCCAGCCGCAAAGTTCAGGTGGACTCCACCGAAAAGCTCATCGCCATGGTGGCTTCAGGTATCGGCTGGTGCTGCTGCACACCCATCTCGCTGCTGCGTACCATGCGTCAAATGCGGCAAGTCAAGGTCGTTCCCCTGCCAGGCCCGCCGCTGCAACGCCACCTGTTCATGGTGTCGCGCCGAGGTGAGCTCGACGAATTGGTCGAGCGTTTAGCTAATCAGTCCCGTCGCGCACTGCTGGAATTGCTGGAAGAGTCTGCCGCATTGACCACAGACCCAATTCACCAACAAGTCGAGATTTTGGATCAATAGGCCGCTCAGGCCATAAGCCGTTTTTATAGGTGGCCCTCGGGAACCTTGATGTTCTGGTAGTTCCCTAGCGGCAATCTGAGGTGAGGCCAGAGGGTGGCTGCCTAGAATGTTCCGTTCGATCTTGGGAGTCTTCGCATGTCCAGCTCATCCACATCCACCCGACCGATCGCCTTTAGCGGATATCACCAGAGCAAGGACCGACCGATCGAAGAGCTGACCGCTCAGGTGGGTCCGGGCACACCGTGCGGTGAGTACATGCGCAGGTTTTGGCACCCTTTCTTGCTTTCTGAGCAGCTGACCCACCGTCCCAAGGCGGTTCGGGTCCTGGGCGAAGACTTGGTGCTCTATCGAGACTTATCGGGTGACTTAGGACTTGTCCACAAGCACTGTGCGCACCGCGGTGCTTCATTGGAATTTGGAATCATCGCCGAACACGGGATCCGCTGCTGTTACCACGGGTGGCTCTTCGCCAACGACGGTACGATTTTGGAGACCCCCGGCGAACCGCCGGGCAGCCCCATCAAGGAGAGGTTTTGTCAAGGCGCCTACCCAGTTGTGGAACATGAAGGCGTCATCTTCACCTACATGGGGCCGCCTGAGCTCAAACCGCCCTTCCCCATGATGGACGCCTTGCTCATGCCCAATAACCGCATGAAGCCCTATCTCATTCACTCACCGTGTAACTGGCAGCAGGTCAGTGAAAATTCGATGGACCCTTTTCATGTGGCCTTTTTGCACACCCGGGTGTCAGGTCCGCAATTCAGTGAAGTGTTTGCCGAGTTGCCTATCATCGACTATCACGAGACCGAGTGGGGCTACTTTTATACCAATGCCCGTCGGGTTGGCGATTACATCTGGATTCGCATGCATGACCATATGCTGCCGAACTTTTCCCAGAACGGGGCTATCTTTGAGAATGTCAGCAAGGTTCGCTACTTCGGGCGACCGGGCCTGACCCGTTGGGTAACGCCCGTGGATGACCACAACACCTATGTGATCGCCTGGAGGCATTTCAACGAACGCGACGATCCTATGGGGCAGGGTCGACCAGACGGCAACGGCGTAGGCAAGACCGATTTCTATGGTCAAAGCGGTGAAGATCCGTATGAGGTACGCCAAGATTCGCCGGGCGATTGGGATGCATGGTGCAGTTTGGGTGCCGTGACCAGCCATGAGCGTGAGCACTTGGGAACTACCGACCGCGGCATCGCTCTGCTCAGAAGACGCCTCAAGCGCGCCATCGAGGCCTTGCAGCAAGGCATTGAACCCAAACGTCCAGAGCCAATGCCGGGCGTTGGCATAGCCACTGTGGGGGGAGATACCATTTTGCACATCCCACGCGGAGACGGCGACGACCGCGAGGTCATTCTCAAAACCTGCCAAGCAGTGGCGGACGCCTATGTGAAGACCCAACACCTGCCTGATGAAGAGAGGCGGCAGGCCATCACTGACCTGCTCTCGCCCTTGAACACTGCCGATCCGCGCCAGGTCAACCCAGACCACGGCAAGATTTTTGAATTCAAGACGGTAGGTTGATCTTGTCGTGAGTGCAGCGGCCCCAGACCCGGATGCCAGCGCCGCGCCAGTCTGGCGATGGCTGCTGGCGATCCCACTGGTCTTCAGCCTGGTCCTGTTGATCGGTTCACAGGGCGTCTTTCTCAAGCACAGTTTCTACGCAGACCTCTCTTTTGGCAAATCGGCCGATTTCTGGAGTTGGAACAACTACCTCAGGATACTCACCGACCCTTTTTATCTGCGCACGCTGTGGCTGACCACCTGGATATCACTAGCGGTAGCTGCATGCTGCATCGTCTTTGGTTTTCCAATTGCCAAAACCCTGGCCCGATCCTCATCGCGGTGGACCACTTGGCTACTCAGCGCCATCGTGACGACGTCGTTCATCTCCACGGTGATTCAGATTTTTGGACTCATCATCCTGTTTCGGGCCGATGGTCCGATCAACGGCGTGCTCAGCCATTGGGGCTTAATCCGTGAGCCTTTCCGCATCATCGGTACCCCCGCCGGCGTTGTACTGGGTCTGGTTTACGCGTCGTTTGGATTTGCCGTGATGCTGATGTATGGGGTCATCCGTACCATTCCACCGTCACTGGACGAGGCAGCAGCCGTTCACGGCGCCAGCCGTTGGCGCATCTTGACACGGGTGATCCTGCCATTGAGCACACCGGGTCTGATCGTGGGCTTCCTCACGGTCTTCAACATCAGCATGGGAGCCTTCACGTCAGCCGCTTTGCTCGGAGGCGGGCGCGTGATCACCATCCCAGTCCTCATTCAACGAACCATGCTGCTGGATGTGAAGTACGGCATGGCCGCCGCCCTCGCCGCCTTGCTGCTGCTGTTTGTGATTGGGGTCAATCTCCTTTGCGTCTGGATCCTGCGGCAGTTCCGCGTATCTCGTATGGTGGTGGCATGACCAGCTTCAAGGTCTTACTCAGACCGGATGGCTGGTGGCGAGGCGCTACTGCCGTTTACTTCGCCTTGGTTTTCATCATCCTGCTGGCGCCGTTGGCGGTGGTGGTCATCAGCTCCATCAGTGCTCCGGTCAATGATCAAGTCTCCACCTCCTACGTGCCATTCCCGCCGCAGTCCTTGACGCTTCGTTGGTACGAGCGCATTCCCGAGACTCAGCTGAAGTCCCTGGCTGTTAGTTTTGCTCTTGGACTGGCGGTGGCCCTCAGTGCGGTAGCCATCGGTGTGCCTGCCGCGCTGGGTCTTATCCGGGCCGAGGTGGTGGGAAAACCGTTGATGGCAGCTGTTCTGCGAGCGCCCCTGCAGATTCCGCATGTGGTGTGCGGAATCGCGTTCCTACAAATGTTCTATTCCTTAGGCGACCTGATCGGCCTTTATCTGCAAGGTACGCTTGCTGGTATCTTTCTGGGCCATCTCTTTTTAGCGACTCCGTTTGTCATCGGCAGCGTGTGCGCCGTACTGCAGCGGTTCAACACCCGCCTTGAAGAGGCTGCTCAGGCTCTGGGGGCCAGCCCGTGGCGAACGCTCAGGCGCGTGACACTTCCCGTGATAGCACCGGGCATCTTCACTGGCGGCCTGTACGCGTTTATTGTGTCCTTTGTGGACGTTCCGGTTGCCATCTTCCTGGCCTCGCCCTCCGCCACAACATTTCCTGTTGAGCTGTTCTTGGCGATGGAGCAGGATTTCGAACCTACCAGTCTGGCCAGCGCCAGCTTGGCGGCCCTATTTGCCGTGGTCCTGGTGGCTGTTGCGCAAAAACTGGTCGGTCTTGAGAATTTATTGAAGTCCCGCTAACTCTGAAGTCTGCGTCATTTCCAACCCAAGGAGCTCACCATGTTCAGGATTTCCAAGCGTCAAATGACATCGCTTTTAGTGCTCGGCCCGCTGCTGAGTTCCAGCGCCGCGACTTGGGCTCAAGCGTCCGAAGAGACTCGCTTTGCGGGCGTCACCCTCAGAGTGGCCACGTGGGGTGGTGCCACCCGCGATGCACTTCGAGATCACGTGGCCGCAGAGATCGAGAAACGCGGTGGCAAAGTGGAATTTGTTATCGGCAGTCCACAAGACAACTTAGCCAAGCTCATCGCAGCGCGCGGGCAGGCGCCGTTTGACCTGTACGAGTTTTTGGGAACCATGCGGCCCGAAATCGAGGCTCGAGGACTGTTGAACAAGTTAAACATGAGCAACATTCCCAATGCCAAAGTGGTGGCCGCCCTTCAGCCTAATGACCTCATGGTGCCCACCTGGATTACCCAAGAAATGATCATCTATAACCCAGAGCGATTTCGGGAAAATGCCATCCCCGTGCCGGTCACTCTGGCCGATTTGCGTCACCCCAAGCTCAGTGGACGGGTCATGATTCCCGATATCTCCTCAGGGGGCGGAATTGAGATGGTCGGGGCCTTTGCGATGACAGCAGGCGGCGATGAGGTCAACATCGCGCCAGGCCTCAAATTGATCAAGGAGATTCCCAATGTCCGCTTCTGGAAGGCAGGTGGTGAAGTCGTCAATCAGTTCAAGTCGGGCGACATTTGGGCTGGTATGGCGCATGCCGGTTGGGCCCTGAGAAGCGCCAAGGCCGGAGCTAGTGTGAAAACCGTTCCACCCAAGCTGGGCAATACGCAAGGGCTGATCAAAGAGGGCTATATTGGTGTGGTCAAGGGATCGCGTCACCAGGCGGCCGCAGAGTTCTTCATCAACACTTACTTGTCAGCCAACAGCCAGTACCAGTTTGCCTTGGCCACCGCAGCGATTCCAGTGGTGCCCGAGGCTCGTAACCGGATGGCCAACGAGCCCCTGCACAAAGAATTGTTGGTGCTCGATGCCGCCAAAATCGGTGCCATGGTGCGACTGAATCCTTCTAAGATCGATCTGTCCAAATGGAACGATGAGTGGAATCGAAGCATCACCCGCTAGGGTCCGGGAATCTGGAGATCTGAATTGGCAGCCGTCACCCTGCGTCAAGTCACCAAGCGCTATTCGACCACTCCAGTGGTCGACTCTCTTGACCTGGAGGTCCAACCTGGCGAGTTCTTGACACTCCTGGGTCCTTCTGGTTGTGGCAAGACGACCACTTTGCGCATGATGGCAGGGTTTGTTCGGCCCAGTGCGGGACGCATCGCCATTGGGGGGATTGATGTCACCGACTTACCCGCTCGTGAACGCAATATTGGGATGGTGTTTCAAGACTACGCACTGTTCCCACATCTGAGCGTTCGTGACAACATCGGGTTTGGACTGGTTGAGCGGGGGGCCTCAGGGCACCAGGTTGCGGTCCGGGTGCAAGAGCTGATGGAGCTGATCCGGCTCAATGGTCTGGAGGATCGCCTGCCGGGTCAACTCAGTGGGGGGCAACAACAGCGCGTGGCGCTAGCGCGTGCCATTGCCCACCCTCCCCAAGTTCTGCTTTTAGATGAGCCATTGGGCGCTCTGGATCTGAAGATGCGAGAGCACATGCAGTCAGAGGTTCGTCGAATTCAGCGAGAACTGGGATTGACAGCGGTCTATGTTACTCACGATCAGACCGAAGCCATGACCATGTCCGACCGAATTGCCGTGATGAATGCGGGCCGAATTGAACAACTCGATGCGCCAGAAGTGGTCTACCGCCGACCTGCGACCCGATTTGTTGCCGAGTTTGTGGGCAAGGTCAACTTCATGAAGGCCTCCATTCACTCCTCCACCTCGAGAGAACATTCGTTCAGTACACCGGCAGGCATCTGGAAGGCCCCAAGCTGGGGAACAACCTACGCTTCGGGGCAGGAAGTCAGCATTGCCGTTCGGCCCGAACATTTGCAGTGGTGTCACTCCGGCACCCCCGCCTCAGGTCTGGACAACCGACTCGAGGTAGTTGTCGAGTCCTCCATCTTTTGCGGCAATGTCACTCTGACTACCGTCATCACGGATGATCGCAGCCGTTGGCTGGTCGAGTCTCACGCTAATGTTGTCCTTCCCGCCGCGGGACAACGCACCACCATCTGTGTGGCCCCCACTGAGGTGGTGGTCCTCCAAAACCCTTGAGCCCTCGGCAGTAGAAGGAGCCTCACGATGCAATCTCCAGTAAATCCTGGAACAGTCGTCTGGTCGGGAGACAACCCCGGCATTTATCTCAAAGACGAAAACGACCAGTGGCAGAGCCTGTCCGTGTATTTCCGAGTGGTGACATCACCTCATGGCGCTGGCCAAGGGATGCTGCTGCTGGGAGACCCATTCGTGGCGCAAGGATGGCCCACAGCGCGCAATGTGTTTTTGTCCAACAACTTGCCGCTGATGAAGTGGCTGGTGACAGACTTTGTTGCCAAGTTCGCTTCATTTCGGACGGCCGTTGGGCTTCAAGCCGTCACGCACGTACAAGCCGACCGCTGTGAAACCCGCGGGGATGGCCGCACTTTTCACGAGGAGTTACTCAGCAGCCCTGGCGTTGAGACTGTCATGCGCTGGGAAGATTTGGCACCACCCTTTGCCGTAGACGTACCGCCCACCCAGTCTGCCACCGGACAGCATCAGATGTACAGCGTATTTGTCGAAGCCCAGCGGGGGCAGATTCTTCTTAACGGACAACCCCTGGGGGGGCGGGTCATCATCCGGGACTTCCTGGGCCGCCGTATGAGCACGTCTTTTCTGGCATTTTCTGAGACTTGGGTTCAGCCTACTGCGTCAACCTGATCTTGACGATTCCCGCCATGTTCAGCCACCCAGCAGATCTATTAGGCTTGTCGCAAATCCATCGGGTACGACCACATTGGGTCGAACTTCGACTGGCGCGCGACGCCCTGGGGATGGCGTCCCGGGAGTTGCTGCATGCTGGGCCTCCCTTACAGGATCCGGGTGATGCCTGCGCTCCGGTGGTCAATTCGATCGTCAGCGCCATCCTATTTGAGGGATGGGCGAAAGACGCCCAGGAGGCCAGGCACCTGTACCGCAGCGGGGAAGTTCACCTTCGACCCGCTCAAGACTCAGGCTGCCTTGTTCCGTTGGCCGATGTCCTGTCCCCTTCCATGTGGGTGCAGCAGATCTCGGACGCGGCGGGTTTGGGGCAGGATCGGTTTAGCCCACTTAATGCCGGCATGATCCACCCTCAGCGCGTGGGTGTCTTCAATGGGCAGGTGGTCGAACACCTGCGATGGCTCAATGGTCGCCTGGCCAATTCCTTGCAAACGGCACTGAAGTCCACCTCACCTCACGGCGTTGACTTACTGGCGGTCGCCGACCAGGCTTTGAAGGGCGGTGATGACTTGCACGCCAACAACGCTCGGGCCAGCTCGGTGCTGTTTGCGCTCCTGGAGCCTGGCCTCAGCGGAGATCACGGTGAAGAAGTTAAAACCTTCCTGCGCGATGCCGCCCCGTTTTTCCTGAACCTGTGGATGGCTGCCTGTAGCTGCATGCTCTCAGCGGCCCGCGAGATTCGAGACTGCGCCATCGTCACCGCGGCAGGCGGCAACGGTCAGCATTTTGGAGTTCAGGTGGCTGCTGCGCCAGGACGTTGGTGGATCGCACCGAGCGTTCCTCCCACCCCGCTCGAGGCTCCATCTCGAGGGGTCTGCTTGCCAGCCATCGGCGACAGCGCGGTGGTCGACTTGGCTGGCTTTGGTGCGATGACCACCCTAACGCATCCCGGCCGATCTATCCCGTTTGCATCTCTTTGGCCCGATAAGGTCAACGTCGCCTCCCTCCTGCTCGGGTCTTCACATCCGGCCCTGACCCTGACCCAAGCCCGGTGTGGCACATCTTCTCGTCAGGTCACGGCTTGCGGCCAATCACCCATCGTAGCGTTGGGCATCTTAGATGCCAACGGTCAGTTGGGGCGAATCGCCGGAGGGTTTTTTACCAGTCCCATGAGCGTCTTTGAGATGGCAGTTGCCGAGATGACACGATGAAAGACCTGTGCACCCTGGGGTGGGATGAAGCCGCCAAACGGATGGATGCGGGACAGCTGAGCAGTGTTGAGCTGGTCAGTGCATGCCTAGACCAAATTGCGCGCGTCGACGATCAGATCAAAGCCTGGCGGTGGGTGGATGCCCAAGCGGCCCTGCAGGAGGCCGAGCGGGCTGATGCGCTGCGGGCACAGGGAAAAATCCTAGGCCCCTTGCATGGACTTCCCCTTGGAGTCAAGGACATCATTGACACAGTGCTCGGCGGTACCGAGTACGGATCCCCAATCTACGGTGGGCATCGCCCACGGTCTAACGCAGCCTGCGTCAGTAGAGCAAAGCAGGCTGGGGCCATCATCCTGGGCAAGACCCACACCACGGAATTTGCCTACTTTCGCCCCGCACCAACCCGTCATCCTCAGGCCATCGATCACACTCCCGGAGGATCGTCCAGCGGTTCTGCCGCTGGCGTGGCGGCACAGATGGTGCCCGTGGCGCTGGGCACTCAGACGGCAGCTTCCGTCATTCGGCCGGCCTCCTTTTGCGGCGTCGTCGGGTACAAGGCCAGTTGGGGCGATTTCAGTCTCGCGGGTATCAAGCCCTTTGCCCACTCGCTGGACAGCTTGGGCTTCATGGCCCGCCAAGTTGGCGACGTGCAACGGCTGCGCTCAGCGCTGCTAGCCCCCCCTGTCGCCTCACCGTCTCTCGCCGACCCCCCCCAACCGGACGCGAGTACCTTGCAGATCTGGTTGTGCCGAGGACCCCATTGGGATCAAGCACAGCCCGAATCACAGGCTGCGGTACTTTGGGCTGCGCAGACCTTTCGACAGGCAGGCGCCACAGTGCAAGAGGTCACCCTTCCGGAAGGATTTGATCGGCTGACGGAGGCGCAAAAAACCGTCATGGCGTTTGAAGCCGCCCAGTCCCTGGCCAGCGAATACCAGGACTTTGGTGAGCAGCTGAGCCCACAGATACGCGAACTGATCGAGTCGGGAAGAGGTACACCGTGGTCGGCCTATCAAAAAGCGCAGGCCTTGGCTCATCGATGCCAGTTGGCGTTTTCCAGGTGGTTAAGCCCGGGCTGCCTGATCCTGACGCCCAGCGCCATGGGCGAGGCACCGGCTGGATTGCACGCCACGGGCGATCCGCTTTTTTCGCGGATGTGGACGCTGTTGCACGTCCCGAGTCTTTCCTTGCCCGGGTATCGGGGGCCTCAGGGTCTGCCCGTGGGCGTTCAACTGATCGCTGCCTGGCGCCACGACGATGACCTACTGCGCCAGGGCCGTACAGCGCAGCGCCTTTTACAGGGGTGAAATCCGGGCGCTAAACTGACGCCACATCCTTGCGCCTGAGCGCAGGGGGTTGTAGGAGATCGTTATGCGCAGCCTTATCTCGGTTGGGGCCCTCATCCTCGGGCTGATGGGGGCGGATGTGTGGGCACAGCCCTCGGTCGGTGCGAAAGTCAGCGGGCAACTGCCCACGGACCGAGGATTCACCATTCCATTGCCCCCTGGGTCGTGGACCGTCACGCTGGTCACCGATAACCAGGGCCGTGGCTACGATTTCAAAGTGGTGGCACTGCGCAATGAGACGCCTGATCATGTGGTGCCCTACCTGTTTGTGCGATGGGCCAATAAGGCCGAGCCCTGGGACGACTTTTGCAGCGACGGCAATAACGCTGCTGCGTTCGGCATCAACCGGCTGGGGACGCAATCGAGCCAACTGATACAGCGCTGTGCCCGGCTGTTTGTCGGCAGCATCCCCTCTGCAACAGCCGGTGGATGGTGGAAAGGCATGGAGGCGGGTTTCACGGAAGCTGACCGTCGAACCTTGAGGGCCGAGTCTTTGGTCATGTCCGAGCTCACCGTCTACAAATGGCGGGGTGACTATGCCCGGGTGGAGGCTTTTGTGCGCACGGGACGGCATGGGGCCAAGGGCCCAGACCTGCGCGACGCATTGAGGAACAACCAAGCTCAGCCCTGGAACCAGGCCCTGCAAAGCTGGAGTGCACAATATGTGCGCCAGATGGAAAAGGCAGTGCTAGAAGGGGCTACGGTCACGGTGGGATCGCTGGGTGGCCCGCGGCTCAGCACCGCCATGGCCGCAGGTGCCGCACCTAGCCCCACTCCTGCCCCCGCGCCTGCCCCGGCTCCTGCACAGGCGGCCACTGCCATGGCAGCCGCAACACCGCCAGGTACAGCGACTCGCCCCGCCTCCCCACCTCCTGCGCCGGCGCCAACTGCAGGCAATACCCCCGAGGATGTGGCCAAGCTGGCCGCAGAAGTTGCCAAGCTGCGAGAAGAGCTCAAGGGCCGCCCCGCCACAGCGCCATCGGCTGCACCGGCGCAGGCGGCCGCTGCGCCCAATCCAAGCGCCGCCCCGCCCTCTTCGGTTCGCCGCTTGGCGCTGGTGATAGGCAACGACAGCTATCAGTCGGTCACCAAGCTGCAAAACGCACGTACCGATGCCAAGGCCATGGGCGAATTGCTCACCCGTATGGGCTATAGGGTCAGGGTACGCACCGATTTGACCGAGCGGGCCATGAAAGATGAGCTGAGATCGTTCAAAGCCGAGGTCCAAGGAGGAGACGAGGTCTTGTTCTTCTTTGCAGGCCACGGCGTCCAACTGGCCGGAGCCAACTACCTGCTGCCGGTGGACATTCGAGGTGACTCCGAGGATCAGGTTCGCGATGACGCGCTGCCGCTACAAAAGGTATTGGACGAGGTACAAGAGCGCAAAGCACGGTTTGCCTTGGCCATCGTCGACGCCTGCCGTGACAATCCCTTCAAGGGTACGGGTTCCGGACGCAGCATCGGCACGCGAGGTTTGGCGCCCACCACGGCAGCTACGGGCCAAATGGTGATGTTCTCGGCCGGTGCCGGCCAGCAGGCTCTGGACAGGTTGGGCGACAAAGACAAAGACCCCAACGGCTTGTTCACGCGGGTGTTGTTGAAAGAAATGGGCAAGCCCGGGGTCAGCGTAGATCGCGTGCTGCGCACGGTGCGCTCGCAGGTGGTAGAGATGGCCCGCTCGGTCGGCCATGAGCAGGTACCGGCGCTGTATGACCAGACCGTGGGTGAGTTTTACTTCCGGCGCTGACGCCTCGTGCGCCCATGTGGACCATGGGTATCGATTCAGTGACGGTCGGGCCAGGAAAATGAGCGGATGGTCGGCCCTAGCGATAGACCGGGTCCTAGATCATGGAGATGCACTTTCACAGGCTGATCCGAGCCGGAAGTGCTGAGCCAATACGCCCGGTCGCGTTGGCCACAGGCGCCATCAGCGCGGTAATCGCCCAGCACTGACCCACACTCCTCGAAGGACCAGCCAGCATGAATCTGCTGGAAAAACCGGTAAGAGCCGGGTGGCAAAAACAGACCCAGACGCTCCGTCGCGTCACCGGGCTTCCACAGCGCACACACGTGGCCGCCGCCAAATCGCGTCGCCGTATCGTCAACGGCTTCTGCGCAGATGTCCATGAA
>CAYNSW010000027.1:0-37128 GCA_964400135.1 uncultured Rubrivivax sp.
ATTCGAACCTGCGACCAACGGATTAAAAGTCCGCTGCTCTACCGACTGAGCTAACAACCCTGTCCGCAGAGCCTCCGATTGTATCAGGGTTAAGCGCGCGCTGCCGGCACGAGGGAGAGCGCCAAGCGTATCGCCAGCGCAGCTGCGGTCATGCCGAAGGTGGCCGTGACCATGACGCTGGAGCCGTAGCCAGCGCAGTGCAGCCCCGGCTCTGGCGCGGGCAAGGGTAACGGGTCACAAGCCAGACCCTGCGCAGAACTCACTTGCGAAGGCGCCCTCACCGGCTCTCGAGAAAACACACACATCACGCCCATGTCTCCCACCCTGGGGGCCGCGTGGTGCTTGCGCAGGCGCTGTCTGAGCGCGGCCAACAAGGGGTCGTGGGTGACATGTGCCAAATCTTGAGTCTCCACCCGCTCGGGACTTTGCTTTCCCCCAGCAGCACCCGCGGTCACCAACTGCACACCCTCGCACAAGCTCCATGCCGCCAGCGCCGTCTTGGCCGAGACCTGATCGCAGGCATCAATCACCACATCCACCGGACCCGGCAACAGTGCCGGCCAGTTCTCAGGCGTGACAAAGTCATCAACCAGGCGCACCTGACACTGCGGGTGGATGTCACCAATGCGCTGGGCCAGCGCCGCAGCTTTAGACTGGCCCAGAGTGGACTCCAGAGCCTGTATCTGACGGTTGATGTTGGACTCGCTGACATGATCAAAGTCGATGAGGGTCAACTCGGCTACACCGCTTCTGGACAAGGCCTCCACCGCCCACGATCCCACACCGCCCAGGCCCACTACCGCGATGCGCAGTGCGCGAAGACGTTGATAAGCCAAGGGGCCGTACAGACGCGCCAAACCACCGAAACGGCGCTCAAGATCCGCTGCTGCGTGCCCAGTGGGCAAGCTCACACCTGCCGCTCCAGGAGCCACAACTGGAATTTCAGTCCCGCAACGGCTCCGGCCACAATGCCCGCCACGGCGATGAAGCTGCCCAAGGCCAGGGTGGACAGACCCGAAAGCCCTTGGCCCACCGTGCATCCCATGGCGGTTACACCGCCCGCCCCCATCAAAACGGCTCCGACCAGATGCAGGGCCGTGTCCTGGGTACCGGCGAAACCCTCCCACCGAAAGCTGCGCGTGAACAGCGCCATCAACGCAGAGCCCACGATGACGCCGAAGGTGGCCACCACACCCACGGTGAGCACGGTGTTGCGGTCGCTGTAAAAGGCCAGCCAGTCCAGTGTGTAGGCGATGGGCGCTACGAAGGTGAAGGACTCCATACGCTGACTGTTGGTCACCAAAAAGGCCTCTTCCAGCGTCTGTGGATGCTCGGCAAGGTGTCCCCAATAGCCAGACACCCACCACAGGGCCACCACCAACAGTCCCACGAACAGCCCACCCCACAGCACCGATGCCTCTCGGCCCTCTTGCCGCCACAAGGACCAGGCCAAGAGCGCTCCACCCAAGACCAAGCCCAGCCCCAGCGCCCAGGCACGGTCAGTCCCGCCTCCAGCAGCAGCCAAAAGCGAGGGCAGGTCTTGCGAGGTGCTCAAGGTGATGGCAACAGCATCCAGCGTGGCCACACGCCAGACCCCAAAAATTCCGCGCATGGTCAATTCCGCCGATACGGCCATGACCAGCATCACCACCAAGGCCTTCAGGCTGCCCCCACCCACCCGTACCAGCGTCTTGCTGCCACAGCCAGAGGCCAGGACCATGCCAAAACCAAACAGCAGTCCACCCACCGCGTTAGACAGCACGATCAGACGGGAGGAGGCATAAATGCTCTTGTCAGCCTGCACCCAACCCGCCCACACCATGAGGTTGAACCCCACCATCGCCACGCCCGCAGCCAGCGCCCACATGCGCATGCGGGCCCAGCTGCCCATATTGACCACATCGGCCACGGCGCCCATGGTGCAAAAGTGTGTTCGCTGCACGACGGCACCGAAAGCCAGGGCCAAGACGAAGGCAGCCCCCAGCACCTGGGCCGACAAGATGGGAAGGTCAGACTCTTGCATGGCGCCAATTTTAGGCGCCAGCGACCAAGTGCACCGGCCCACAGGGCCGTTTGAACTATTTCAGGGCCGCCAAGCGTTCGCGCGCAGCTTTGGCAGCGTCGGACTGCGGATAAGTCTTGACCAATTCGTCCAGGGTTCGACGCGCACCCGGTCGATCTTTGGATTCGAGTTGGCTGTTGGCCGCCGCCAGCAGCGCTTCGGGCGCCTTCACATGCTTGGGTGCCGCCGCCACGAACGCGCGATAGGCCGCAATCGCCTCTTTGTAGTCACGCTTGCCATACAGGGCGTTGGCCAACCACAAGCGTGAGGAATCGGCATAACCACTGGACGGAAAGCGCCTCAGGAACTGACCCAAGCCTTGTGCCGCCTTGTCAAATTCGCCGCCCTTGAGCCAACTCAGCGCCTCCTCAAATTGCTGCTTTTCCTGCGGCTCGGCCAAGAACTCCTCACCATCAAGACTGACCTTGATGGGTTCCAGGCGGCGCATGCGCTCGTCGATGCCTTGCACCACATCACGCTGACGTCGCTGCAACTCGCTGAGCTCGCGTGCCAGTTGCTCGTCGGACCCTCGCAGCTTGGCCGATTCGGCACGAACGGACTCGATTTGGTTGTTCAACTCCAGCAAGCTGCGCCGAAGGGCTTGCAGCTGCTCCAGGAGAAGTTGGTTTTGCTCTCTGAGTTGCGCCAACTGGGAGGTCAGCTCGGCCAGTCGCGCCTTGGTGGCGTCGTCGTTTTGCGCTACCCGGCCGCGCAGATCCAAGATGGCCTTGCGCGCTTCCTCATCGTCGAACAAGCCGGCATGAGAGGCGCTGACAGCGCCCGCGGCGAACCCCGCGAGACTCAGCAACCGAAGGCATGAAACGAGCCCTCGCGACCGACCGGATGCGCTCATCGACGCTCCTTGAGTTCGGCACGGCGATTCTTGGCCCACGCCGCCTCATCGCCGCCCTCGGCTGCCGGGCGCTCCTTGCCAAAACTGACCGCCTCCAGCTGCGATTCTGCAGCCCCCAAGAGCACCAGCGAGCGCAGTACAGCCTCGGCGCGCTTTTGACCCAGGGCGAGGTTGTACTCTCGACCACCGCGATCGTCGGTATGGCCTTCGATGGTGAGCTTGCGCGCCTTTTGGGCCACCAAGACCTTGGCGTGTCCTTCAATCACCGGCTTGGCGTCATCGCGCAGCGTGAAGCTGTCGAAATCGAAGTACACCACACGCTGGGCGGGCCAACCGGTGCCCGCCACATCGCCACCCTGCCCAGCCTGGACCGTGGCCACGGTGGATTGGGGCGCCGGTGCAGAGGTGGCGGCTGCGGCTGCAGAGGACGACTCTTTGGCACCCACCGCATCGGCGGGTGTGCCGCTGCGGGTCTCAACAGGGGCTTCCGAGAGCTTCACTGGCGTGCTGCAGGCGGCCAAGGCCAGCGCTGCAGCGGCTGCCCAAAGCCGGGGAGAACAGGCACTGAAGGGGGATACGGAAGTCATGTTGTGCTCCTGAGTTGCCATCGTCAATCTAATTCAGCGTCCAAATGGACCCCACGCTGGCTCGCGCATGTCTTGTCCTGTGGTCAGCAGTCGAGCCTTGATCTTGCCATCGAGGGTGGTGGTCATCAAGACATCCCGACCCTGGGCACGACTGGCGTACAAGATCAGGCGCCCATTGGGTGCGAAGCTGGGGCTTTCGTCATCGGGCCCCTCTGAGAGCGTCTGGACAGCGCCCGTGCCCAGATCCTGTACCGCGAGCCGGAAGGCACCGCCCTCGCGACTGATGTAGGCCAAGGTGTTGCCGTCGGGGCTGATGCTGGGGCTGATGTTGTAGCTGCCGCGGAAGGTGACCCGCTCAACCCGCCCTCCTTCTCGAGAGACGCGGTAGACCTGGGGGCCACCACCACGGTCGCTGACAAAGAAGATCGTCTTGCCGTCAGGAGAAAAAGTGGGCTCGGTGTCGATGCTGGCACTGGTCGTGAGGCGTCGAGGTGCCGCGCCGTCTAGACCCAAGAGATACAACTGCGCGACCGCATCGCGCGACAAGGTCACCGCCAGCTCCGTGCCGTCGGGGGAAAAAGCCGGCGCGCTGTTGCTTCCCTTGAAGTTGGCCACCTGCCGACGTTGTCCCGTCGCCACATCCTGCAACCAAATTGCGGCCTTTTGCTGCTCAAAGCTCACGTAGGCCAATGACTTCCCGTTGGGAGACCAGGCCGGAGAGATGATGGGTTCGTTGCTCGAGAGCGCCACTTGTCGGGCCTCTCCGTCGGCATCGGCCACATAAAGCGCGTACTGGCGACCCGCTCGGGTCACATAGGCAATGCGGGTGGAAAAGACCCCGCGGTCGCCCGTGAATTGCTGGTAGATCTCATCGGCCACTCGGTGCGCGGCCAGCCGCAGATCTGACGGCGCCACCGATGCGGCGCGCGCGAAGAAAGGCTGCCCCTTGACCACATCCCACAAGCGATAGCGCACATCCCACGAACGATCAGCCAAGCGAACGAGGGAAGCGGACAGCCAGGCATCGGCACCTGCGCGTTTGAGCTGTTCCACAGGCAAGGCGGAGGTCTCGTCCCATACGCCGGCAGCCTCCACCACACGAAAGGCTCCGCTGCGCTCCAGGTCGGCTCGCACGATGGCAGACGGCGCCGACGGCGCAGCCGATTCTCCCCGCCATGCAGGCAGCGCAATGGGCCATTGCGTGGCGCCTATGCCCGAAATTTCGATGCGAAATTGTGCAGCGGCCCGCCCAAAAGGTGCGAAAGCCAATCCCGCTACGAGGCTTCGTCGACTCCACATGGGCGCAATGGTATCAGCCCCTGTCTCGGGCCATCGGCCTGACCGTTATGGGCTCACCCCGGCCAGCGGGTCGATAATTCGGCCAATGCTCAGCGTTTTACGCAGCCTCAAGCGGCTTACCCCCTACCTCAAGGGCAGCTCGACTGCCTTGACGGCCACCGGCGTGGCGGCGTTGGTCGCTGCAGCCACCGAGCCGCTCATTCCTGCGCTGATGCAGCCACTGCTCGACCGGGGCTTTACCGGCAGGGGGTTGCCCTTGTGGTGGATCCCTCTGGCCATTGTGGCCTTGTTCGCGCTGCGCGGGGTGGCCACCTTTGTGTCGCAATACGCCTTGGCGTGGGCCACCAATCGGGCCATCGTGCAATTGCGAGAAACGTTGTTTGATCACCTCTTGCGGGTTCAGCCCGCACTGTTTACCCGGCAAAGCGCCAGCCAGTTGACCAATACCGTGGTGTTTGAAGTGCAGCAAGGCGCCTCACAGCTGTCGGCTTCACTGCTGACATTGGTCAAGGATTCACTGACCCTGGTGGCGCTGCTGGGCTACTTGATGTGGCTGAATTGGAAGCTCACGCTGTTGGTCAGCGTGCTGTTTCCCGCCGTGGCCTGGGTGATGCGACGACTGGGTGCGCGCCTGCACCGGGTGACGGTGGCAGCCCAAAGAGCCACCGATGAGCTGGCCTATGTCGTGGAAGAAAACGTCTTGGCCTGGCGTGTGGTGCGCTTGCACGATGCTGCCCAGGCCCAGGCCCAGCGCTTTGCGCAACGCAGCCAGATTCTCAGGCGCCTGATGCAAAAGTCCACCACGGCCAGCGCCACGATGACACCCATCACCCAGGTCTTGGCTGCGCTGGCTCTGTCGGCCGTTATCACCTTGGCACTGTGGCAAAGCGCCAGTGGGACGGCCACCGTGGGCAGTTTTGTGGCGTTCATCACGGCCATGCTGATGCTGGTGTCACCCATCAAGCACCTGTCCGACGTCATGGCACCCATCACGCGCGGAATGGCCGCGATCGAGCGGGGTATGGACTTGATGGCGCAGTGGCCCGCCGAGTCCAGCGGCACCCACCAGGTGCAGCGGTGTCGCGGCGAGATCACGCTACATGGCGTGGGCTTGCGCTACCGAGATGACCAAGCCCCAGCCCTGGAGAACCTGGACCTGCAGGTCAGTGCGGGCCAGACGGTGGCACTGGTGGGCCCCTCGGGGGCGGGCAAAACGTCGCTGGTGCACCTGCTGCCGCGGTTTTTGATTCCCCAACACGGCCAGATCTGTTTGGACGGCGTGGCGCTGGAGCAGTGGGACTTGCGTTGCCTGCGCAGTCAGTTTGCAATGGTCAGCCAAGATGTGGTGCTCTTTAACGACACGGTAGCGGCCAACGTGGCACTGGGAAGCTCCCCTGAGCAGCCCGTAGACCGGCAGCGGGTAGAAGCCGCCTTGGCCGGCGCTCACTTGCTGGACTTTGTCAACAGCCTGCCCCATGGCCTGGACACCATGATCGGTCACAACGGCAGCGCCTTGTCGGGCGGACAGCGCCAGCGACTGGCCATCGCGCGCGCCTTGTATCAAGACGCGCCAATTCTCATCTTGGATGAGGCCACTTCGGCCTTGGACAGCGAGAGCGAGCGCGCCGTTCAGGCGGCATTGGATACGCTGATGCACCAACGCACGACTTTGGTCATCGCCCATCGCCTGTCGACCATTGAACATGCCCACCGGGTGGTGGTGCTGGATGAGGGTCGCATCGTGGAGCAGGGCTCACATGCCCAACTGTTGACCCAAGGCGGCCTGTATGCGCGGCTGCACGCCATGCAGTTTCGAACCTGAAGGAAGTCATTCATGAGCCCCACTTCTGCGCCTGTGCTCTTGGAACAGTTCGATATGCCCGAGTTGAAAGACCTGCCCGAGGATATGCGCCAGCGCATCATGGAGGTACAGGAAAAAACCGGGTTTGTTCCCAATGTGTTTCTGGCCTTGGCGCGTCGACCTCTGGAGTGGCGGGCCTTTGTGGCGTATCACGACGCCCTGATGCTCAAGGAAGGTGGGCATCTGAGCAAGGGCGACCGCGAAATGATCGTGGTGGCCACCTCAGCAGCCAATCAGTGTCTGTACTGCGTGGTCGCCCACGGAGCCATCTTGCGTATCTACGAGAAGAAACCCCTGGTGGCCGATCAGGTCGCCACCAATTACCGCAAAGCCGACATCACACCGCGGCAGCGCGCCATGTTGGACTTCGCCATGAAGGTGTGCCTGCGCTCGCAAGAGATCGGTCCTGCGGATTTTGAGGCCTTGCAAGCCCATGGCTTTGACCACGAGGACGCTTGGGACATCACCGCCATCGCGGCCTTTTTCGGCATGTCCAATCGATTGGCCAATACGCTGTCGATGCGACCCAACGACGAGTTCTACCTCATGGGCCGCTTGCCGCGTACCAAACCCACGACGCCAAGCTGAAATCAGAGCAAGACGATGTCGTACTGCTGCGGGCTCATGGTGGCCTCGGCAGAAAGAGAAATGGGTTTTCCAATGAACTCTGACAGCCCCGCCAGGTGCACGCTCTCTTCGTCGAGGAGCATCTCGACCACGCCCGGGTGGGCCACCACGCGAAATTCGCGTGGACTGAACTGTCGGGCCTCACGCAGGATCTCTCGCAGGATGTCATAGCACACGGTACGCGCTGTCTTGACCAGGCCGCGCCCGTCACAGGTGGGACAGGCCGAACTGAGCATTTGCGCCAAGCTTTCTCGCGTTCGCTTGCGCGTCATCTCCACCAGCCCCAATTGGGTGAACCCCCCGACGGTGGTGCGTGTGCGATCGCGCTGCAGCTGCTTGCGCAACTCGGCCAACACCGCCTCACGGTGGTCTTCGCGCGTCATGTCGATGAAGTCGGCAATGATGATGCCTCCCAAATTGCGCAAGCGAAGTTGCCTCGCAATGGCGCCGGCCGCCTCCAAATTGGTCTTGAAGATGGTGTCATCGAAGCTGCGGGCTCCGACAAAGCCGCCAGTGTTCACGTCGACCGTGGTCAGGGCTTCGGTTTGATCAATGATCAGATAGCCCCCACTCTTGAGATCGACACGCCTGCCCAGGGCGCGGGTGAGATCTTCCTCAATGCCAAACAAGTCGAAAATGGGGCGCTCTCCCCGGTAGTGCTCCAGTCGCTGTACCGATGAGGGCATATAGGTCTGGCCAAAGCGCTGCAGAGCCTCGAATTGCAGCCGCGAGTCAATCCGGATACTGTGGGTGCTGTCGCTCACCAAATCGCGCAGCACCCGCTCGGCCAGGCTGAGATCTTGGTGCAGCAGACTCCCGCTGGCTTGAACCGTCGCGCGCTGCTTGACCACCTCCCAGGCTTTGCGCAAATAGGCCACATCCTCGGCCAGCTCCGCGTCGCTGGCCTCCTCTGCGTTGGTTCTGACAATGAAGCCTCCCCCCGCGCCCGAGGTCAAATCGGCCACCCGCTGACGCAACTGCTCTCGGGCCTCTAGAGAGCCGATTTTTTGGGATATGCCCACGTGTCGGTCGTGAGGCAGATACACCAAAAGGCGTCCGGCAATGCTGATCTGGGTCGACAGCCTCGCTCCTTTGGTGCCAATCGGATCCTTGATCACTTGCACGACCAGCGTCTGGCCTTCAAAGACCTGCTTTTCTATGGGGATGGCCACAGGCTCGGCTTCTCGCTCGGCGCGCGCGGATTCGGTATCTGGGGGCTCGCCTTTGCGAGCACCAAAGCCTGGGTGCAAATCGGCCACGTGCAAAAAGGCCGCGCGCTCCAGCCCAATGTCGACAAAGGCGCTTTGCATGCCAGGCAGCACGCGGGCGACTTTGCCCAGGTAAATATTGCCCACGCGGCCACGCTCCAGGGCACGCTCGATGTGCAGCTCCTGCACGGCCCCGTTTTCCACCACGGCCACGCGGGTTTCCTGGGGCGACCAGTTGATCAAAATGTCATGGTGCGACATAGACCATAGTCTAGGGGCACACAGCCCGTTCGGGTCAAGTGGCCTACAGTCGCATCACCACGCCGCTAGCGCGCAGCAGTTGTGAGGTCTCAAACAGCGGCAAGCCCATGATCGCGCTTTGGCTGCCCTCGATGTGGGCTATCCACGCGGCCAGGGCGCCCTGGATGCCATAGGCTCCTGCCTTGCCCATGGGTTCTCCGCTGGCCACATAAGCCTCGATGACAGCAGGGGGCAGTGGCGCCACGCGAACACGCGATACGCTCAAGGCACAGCGCAACCGACGCCCATCGTGAACCGCCACGGCCGTCATCACCCGGTGGGTGCGCCCCGACAAGGCATGGAGGATGCGGTGGGCATCTCGGGCATCTTCGGGCTTACCCAGAATTTGACGACCCAAGACCACCGTGGTGTCGGCGCAGACGATGGGCAGGCTGGCCGGGCCGTGCGGGCCGTACAAACGCTCATGTCGCTGGCGGGCCGCTCGCATCTTGGCGCGGGTCACGCGCTGGACATAGGCCTGCGCAAGTTCACCAGGCCTGAGCGCCTCCAGCCCCTCCGGATCTTCATCCGGCAAGGGCAGGAGCAGGGCACACGATACGCCGAGTTGGTCCAGAAGCTGTAAACGCCTGGGGCTTTGCGACGCGAGCCAGACCTGTGCCTCCGGAGGGGCCGGAGCCTGGGCGTTGGGGTTCCCAGGTGATGCCGATCGGGGTTTCATTCGCGGTGATAGGGGTGGCCACACCGCAAGGACCACGCACGGTAAAGAGCCTCTGCCAGGACTGCCCGCGCCATCGCATGAGGCAAGGTCAAGTCCGACAGCCGCAAGGTTTCACTGGCCGTGGCCAACAGGTTCGCGTCGAGCCCATCGGGGCCGCCAATGAGCAGCGCCACATCCTGGCCGTTCATCATCCAAGCATCCAAGCGCTGCGCCAGCTCCGCTGTGGTGCGTCTGTTCCCGCGCTCGTCCAGCGCCACGCGCCAGGCGCCTCGGGGCACCACCGCCTCCAGTCGCTGCGCCTCGGCTTGCTTGCACTGGTCGGCAGACTTGCCGGCACGGGGCTCAGCCTTGACGGCCTTGAGCTCCAACCGACACTCGGCTGGCAGGCGTCGGGCGTATTCGTCAAAAATCTCATCGGCCCAGTGGGGCATGCGCTGCCCCACTGCGGCCACCACCAGCCGCATGTGACTTCAGCCTTTGCGTGAGGGCCCTGCCTTTTTCGCCGGGCCTTTGCTGGCCGGCGCTTTCTTGGCGGCTCCCTTTTGAGTGGCAGGCTTTGGAGTGGCGGCAGCCTTGGCCGGGGACTTCTTGGCCCCAGCAGATCGGGCTGGAGCCTTCCGGGCGGGGGCCTTGGCAGTAGGGGCTTTTTTAGCCGGTGCTTTTTTGGCCGGTGCTTTTTTGGCCGCCACCTTCTGGGTTGGCGCCTTGGCGGTACCTGCTTTGCGGGCCGAAGCCGCGCCCCGCAGAGGCAAGGGCTTGGTGCCCCACAACTCCTCCAGACGGTAGTACTCGCGAATCGCCGGTTGCATGATGTGCACGACGGCAGCGCCACAGTCCACAATGACCCATTCGCCAGAGTCCTCGCCCTCTACCGACAACACCGGGAAACCGGCGGTCCTGACGCGATCACGAACGCTGGCGGCCAACGCTTTGGTCTGCCGGTTGCTGGTACCCGAGGCCACGATCACGCGCTCGAACAGCGGCGAAAGGGCTTCTGTGTCAAACACGACGATGTTCTGGCCTTTGACATCTTCTAGTCCATCGACAATGGCCCTTTGCAGCGATTTGATGTCCATGCGGTGCGCGGCGGCGTCCTTTCTAGGGGGTACCCGTGTACAGGCGATGCTCGTCAATATAGCGCGCCACAGCCGGGCCCACCAGAGCGGTGACATCCGCGCCCGACTGGCACTGGGCACGCACGGCCGTTGACGATACGGCGTGCAGCCTCAAGGGCAACTCCACCAGGGTGTGAGCCGAGGGATCGCGCCGGGCCAACTCCCGCAGCGCCGGATGGGGCCACACCGCCTCACCTTCGCGTGGCGCGACGGCCAGCACCACGAGACGGACCAATTCCTCCCATTGCCGCCAAGTGTCCAGGCGTGCATATTGATCCTGGCCCAGGATCAAGTACCAGCGGGTCAGGGGATGCTCGACGCAAAGTTCTCGCACCGTTTGGATAGTGGTGCTTGGGCCGGGGCGGTGAATTTCCCGCTCATCGAGTTCAAAACGGGCTTCACCTTGCATAAGCAAGCGCACCATGGCACAGCGATGCTGGGCGAGCGTGATGTGGCGATACGACTTTTGCCACGGCTGGCCGGCAGGCAGCCACAGCACGCGGTCTAGCTGAAGATGGGTCAACGCGCATTCGGCCAATGCGCGGTGGGCCAAATGCGGCGGATCAAATGTGCCTCCCAAGAGGCCAACCTGCTGCCAGCCCGGCTGGGCGCTGGGGCGAGGGTTCATGCGCCAGTGCCCGTCAGGCCCAATCGCGGGGGCGCAAAAAATCGCTGTACAGCCGGGCCTCGGGTGTGCCGGGCTCGGGCTGCCAGTCGTAGCGCCACTTCACCACTGGCGGCATGGACATGAGAATGCTCTCGGTGCGTCCGCCGCTTTGCAAACCAAACAGCGTGCCTCGGTCGAAGACCAGGTTGAACTCGACGTATCGCCCGCGGCGATAGGCTTGAAAGTCGCGCTCTCGCTCGCCGTAGGTTTGAGCGCGCCGCCGCTGCACGATAGGCAAGTAGGCCTCGGTGAACGCATCACCCACTGCGCGCATCATCGCAAAGCTACCGGTAAAGCCGAACTCGGCAAAGTCGTCAAAAAAAACGCCGCCCACACCACGCGGCTCGTTGCGGTGCTTTAAGAAAAAGTAATCGTCACACCAACGCTTGAAGCGCGGATACAGCGACTCGTCCATCGGATCCAGCGCCTGCTTGCAGGTGCGATGAAAGTGCCGGGCATCTTCCTCCTGGCCATAGTAAGGGGTCAAGTCCATCCCACCCCCAAACCAGAAGACAGGCGCTTGATGAGCAGGCAAGGCAGCAAAGAAGCGAACATTCATGTGAACCGTGGGCACATAAGGATTGAGCGGGTGCATGACCAGCGAAACGCCCAGGGCCTCAAAAGGCGAGCCCGCCAATTCAGGACGATGCTGCGTGGCCGAGGGCGGCAAGGTCTGCCCCCGCACATGGCTGAAGTTGCAGCCACCCCGCTCGAACACCCCGCCTTCTTCCACCAACCGCGAGATGCCATCGCCCTCCAGGCGACCACCGGCCGGCCGCGTCCAGGCATCGCGCAGGAACGTGTGGCCATCTTCGTTTTGCAAAGCCTCGATGATGTGGTCTTGCAGCCCCAGCAAATAGTGTCGAACCGCCGCAATGTCGACGGTATCAGCAACAGGCACGGTCATGACAACTCCGGTTGAATCATCGCAAGCGGATGGGGGCCGCGCACTCGGGCCGGCGTCCCCGCACATTCCCCAAACATTGCGCAATCTGGTGCATATCGGCAGCGGGGTCGCCGCTCAAGAGAATGAAAGAATGCACGCCCACGCGGCGGCGTCCGTAATCCAGATAGGCCAGCCCGACGGGCACTTGTGCACCCCAGGCCACTTGGTAAAAGCCGCTCTTCCAGGACTCGGTTCGCGCGCGTGTCCCCTCGGGGGCCAAAACCAGCCAGTGGAAGGCATCTTCTTGCCGGGCACGCTCAAAGTGCCTCACCATATCGCCCACCAGGCCATGGGGGCTGCTGCGGTCAACCGGTACGCCACCCATCCAGCGCAGCCAGGCACCGAACAAGGGAATCCGAAACAGCGAGGCCTTTCCCCACAGCGTGACCTGTATGCCCATGCCCCACTTGGCCAGCACCCCCACGATGAAATCCCAATTGGAGGTGTGGGGGTAGACGATCAACACCCCCTGCCGGGCCGGGAGGCCATCAAAATCCAGTTGCCACCCGCCTCTTCGCAAAAGCCACCGGGCCAAGGCACTGCCCGGTAGTTTCACGGGTCGATGCGTCAGCACCTCGGGCGTGACGGGCTCTTCGATCTGGGGTACGGCCTGTGAAGCGCTCATCTTCAACGTCCCTTCAGCCCTCGGTGACCGATGTCGCGGCGCCACTGCGCCCCCGCAAAGTCAATTGGCGCCAAGGCGTCATAAGCACGTTGTTGGGCCATCTTCAAGGTTTCGCCCAGCGCCGTGACGCACAGCACGCGGCCGCCGTGGGTCACCACCGCGCCATCCTCGCGGCGTAGCGTGCCGGCATGAAAGACCTGCACCCCAGCACTCGGGTTCGGTGGCCACAGCCCCGTGATGAGGTCGCCAGTGACCGGCGCAGCCGGGTAGCCGCCCGCTGCCATGACCACGCCCAGCGCCACCTGGCGATCCCAGGACAGCTCGACACGGTCCAGCTCTCCCTGGGTGGCGGCCCACAGCAGGTCAAACAGGTCAGACTTGAGTCGCATCAAGAGCACCTGCGCTTCGGGATCGCCCAGTCGCGCGTTGAATTCCACAGTGCGCGGTTGACCTTGGGCGTCGATCATCAGCCCGGCATAAAGAAAGCCCACAAAGGGATGCCCTTCTTCGGCCATACCTCCAATGGTGGGCAGGATGATCTCTTGCATCGCTCGGGCATGGACATTGGGGGTGACCACCGGGGCCGGCGAGTAGGCGCCCATACCGCCCGTGTTGGGTCCTTCATCACCGTCAAGTAGGCGCTTGTGATCTTGACTGGTCGCCAGCGCGACCACATGACGCCCATCACTGGCCACAATGAAGCTGGCCTCCTCGCCAGGCATGAACTCTTCAATGACCACCCGAGCACCCGTGACGGCGGGTCCCAGGCACTGGTCAATCGCCGCGTGGGCTTGCTCTGAGGTGGTGGCCACCACCACCCCCTTGCCTGCGGCCAATCCATCGGCCTTGATGACGATGGGCACGCCGTGTTGTCGTACATACGCATGCGCCTGCTGGGCCTCCTCAAAGACCGCATAACGCGCCGTCGGGATGCCATGACGGCGCATGAATTCCTTGGCGAAGCTCTTGGAGCTTTCCAGTTGAGCGGCCGCTCGTGTCGGCCCGAAGATGCGCAAGCCCCGCGCGGTGAACAAGTCGACCACGCCCAGGGCCAACGGAGCCTCCGGCCCCACCACAGTGAGGTCGATCCGCTCACGCTGCGCAAAATCGGCCCAGGCGTGCACATCCGTCAGGCCCACATTGCTCAGGGCAGGATCGGTGGCGGTGCCCCCATTGCCAGGGGCCACATAGACCCGCTGCACGCGCGGGCTTTGGGACAGCTTCCAGGCCAGGGCGTGCTCACGCCCGCCGCCGCCTATCACCAAGACTTTCATGGGTGTGAACCCCGCACTGGGACTTCAATCATCGAGCTGGGCGTTGTGATAAACGTCTTGCACATCGTCCAGATCCTCCAGCGCATCGAGCAGCTTTTGCATGCGCTGCGCCTCCTCACCACCCATGCCCACCGGGTTTTCGGCCCTCATGGTGACCTCGGCAAACTCGGGCTGTAGCCCTTTGGCTTGCAAAGCCGATCGCACGGCCTCAAAGTCTGCGGGAGCGCACAGCACCTCAATGGAGCCGTCTTCGCCCGTGATGACGTCATCGGCTCCGGCGTCCAAGGCCACTTCCATGACCTGTTCCTCGCTGGCGCCCGGCGCAAAGATGAATTGGCCGCAGTGACGAAACTGGAAGGCCACCGAGCCTTCGGTGCCCAAATTGCCACCGTACTTGCTAAAGGCATGCCGGACCTCGGCCACCGTCCGCACCCGGTTGTCGGTCATGCAGTCCACGATGACCGCGGCACCCCCAATGCCGTAGCCCTCGTAGCGGATCTCTTCGTATTGCACGCCCTCTAGATTGCCCGTGGCCTTGTCGATGTTGCGCTTGACCGTATCGGCCGGCAGATTCACTGCCTTGGCCTTCTCAATGGCCAGGCGCAGACGGGGATTGCTGCCCGGATCACCCCCACCCTGGCGGGCGGCCACCATGATCTCGCGAATCACACGCGTCCAGGCCTTGCCACGCTTTTCATCTTGACGGCCTTTGCGGTGTTGGATGTTGGCCCACTTGGAATGCCCGGCCATACGCCTGTGCTCCTGTCAGACCCCCTTGGCCACGCGGCTGGGCGGCCGCACAACAGGGGATGAGGTTTGATTAGACTCCAGCCCAATCTTACCGGTGCATTCTTTCCCGAAAGGCTGTAACCATGACCGAGCCCATCCTCCTGGCCCAGCGCGGCGATATCAGCTGTCACCTGCTGCCAGGTTTGGCCAATCGACACGGCCTGATCACCGGGGCCACCGGCACGGGCAAGACCGTCACGCTCCAAACCCTGGCCCAAGGGTTTTCGCGCATGGGGGTGCCGGTTTTCATGGCCGATGTCAAAGGCGACCTCACCGGCATCAGCCAAACGGGCACCCTAGGCGCCAAGATGAAAAGCATCTTGTCTGAGCGAGGATTGGAGGTGCCGACCCCACAGGCCTGCCCGGTGACGTTGTGGGACGTTTTGGGCGCTCAGGGGCATCCCGTGCGCGCCACCATCACCGACCTGGGTCCCTTGCTGCTCGCACGTATGCTGGGGCTCAACGAGATCCAGTCGGGCGTGATGCAGATGGTCTTCAAGATTGCCGACGATCACGGTCTGGCGCTGTTGGACCTCAAGGATTTGAGGGCGATGCTCACCCATGTGGGAGACAACGCCAAGTCCTACACCACAGCCTACGGCAATGTCAGTGCCGCCAGTATTGGCGCCATTCAGCGCGGCTTGCTCCAAATTGAGCAGCAAGGGGGTGACCGCTTTTTCGGCGAGCCGATGCTGGACATCCACGACTTCATGCAAACGGTCGATTCCATGGGCGTGGTCAACATCCTGGCCGCCGAACGCCTGCTGGCCGCCCCTGGCCTTTACGCCACCTTCTTGCTGTGGCTGCTGTCAGAACTTTTTGAGACGCTGCCTGAGGTAGGCGATGCCGATAAGCCCAAGTTGGTGTTCTTCTTTGACGAGGCGCACCTGCTGTTCAAAGACGCGCCTCCCGCCTTGGTCGAGCGGGTGGAGTTGGTGGTCCGCCTGGTGCGCAGCAAGGGTGTGGGGGTCTACTTCGTGACCCAAAATCCGCTGGACATACCCGATACGGTACTGGGTCAGTTGGGCAACCGGGTGCAGCACGCCTTGCGGGCCTTCACCCCACGCGATCAAAAGGCCGTGGTGGCCGCTGCCAGCACCATGCGAGCTCACCCGGGACTGGACCTGGTCAGTGCGATCACCGACCTGGCCGTGGGTGAGGCCTTGGTCAGTCTGCTGGACGAACAGGGCCGACCCAGCATCACGCAACGGGTCTGGGTGGTGCCCCCGGGCAGCCAAATTGGGCCCATTTCGGGCGAGCAACGCACAGCGCTGATGCAAGGCTCGCTGGTGGCGGGCGTGTACGACACCCCGGTGGATCGAGACTCTGCCTTTGAAGCGCTGCGCCAACGGGTGGCCCCAGGCGGATCGTCGCGAGACGGCGATCCGGCAGCCAGGGGCGAGGCAGACGAGAGTGCAGCGGGGTCTGCCTCGGGACCCGCTGCCGACTCTGGCCCGAACATGTTGGGCTCTCTGGGAGACCTGGTCTTTGGCGGAACGGGTCCCCGCGGTGGCCGCCGCGAGGGACTTGCCCAAACAGCGCTCAAAAGCGCCGTGCGCACCATCGGCTCCAGTGTGGGCCGGGAAATCGTGCGCGGCGTTTTGGGTTCTTTGCTGGGAGGCTCAGGTGGGCGCCGCCGTTAAACGGGCAGCTGCCGTCGAATGTGCACCGCCAGCGCCTCCAAGGCCGAATCGATGGCGGCGCGAACGCGGTCAAACCCCGCATGAGGCTCGAATCGCTCGTCCATGTACAAAGAGCGCTTGACCTCGATTTGCAGTGAGTGCCAGCCCCGCTGGGGCTGCCCAGAGCGACGGATGATTTCGACGCCCTTGAACGGATCGTTACGCGCCACCGAATAACCATGGGCCAGCAGAGCCTGCTCCAGGGTGGCCATGGTGGCCTCATCACACGTGGTGTCATCCAGATTACCCAGCACAAAATCGGCCAGCGTCTTATCGCCCATTCCCAGTCGCTGGTAGGCATCGTCGGGCATGGAGTGCACATTCAGATGCCAGCGTGGTCCACCCGCCAAGGCTGCGTCTTGCAGTGCCGCATCCAGCGCACGGTGGTAGGGCTGCCAAAACCGCTCAATGCGCCCTTTGACCTCGGCTACGGTGAGCTGCCGGTTGTACATCGGCAACGGGCCCAGCATGCGCCAGACCAAGCCGATCCCCAACTCGGTCTTGCGGCTGGGAGAAACCGCTCCGGGCCAAGGTTCATCAAGTAGGGCCTCGTCTATATCCTCCAAGTGGCGATTGGGGTCGATGTAGGCACGAGGAAACTGTGCCGCGATCAAGGTGCCGCCCACACCAGGCACAGAGGCATACAGCTTGTCCACATGGGTATCCTCGGCCCGGCGCAACAGCTCGCGCGGCACGGCCACGCCAAAATCTTCGGGATACAGGGTCCCGCTGTGGGGCGAGTCCACCACCAACGGAAGGGGCTTCACGGTGGGCAGGGACAAGCAAAACGCGTGGCGGTGATCACTCATGCAGGCCATGGTAGCCCATAAAATGTCGCGATGAGCTCTTCTTCTGCGGGTGTAGACGCGCCCAAGTCCTCCAATTTTCTTCGCGGCATCATTGAGCGCGACCTGCAGGCAGGCACCTACGAGGGGCGTCGGTTTGGCGGCTCGCCTGGCGATGCGGCCCACCACGCTGCCGGGCACCCAGATCCGGCCCGTATCCGTACACGCTTTCCGCCCGAGCCCAATGGCTACCTGCACATTGGGCACGCCAAAAGTATTTGCCTGAACTTCGGACTGGCGCGTGATTACGGCGGTGTGTGTCACCTTCGCTTTGACGACACCAACCCCGAGAAAGAAGAGCAAGAGTATGTCGATGCGATCATCGAGGCCGTTCGATGGTTAGGCTTTGACTGGGAAGTGGCCGGGACCAGCCACCTGTATTACGCCAGCGACTACTTCGACTTTATGGTGCGCGCCGCCCAGGCCCTCATCGAAGACGGACTGGCCTATGTGGATGAGCAATCGGCCGACGAGATGCGTCAGCGCCGAGGTGACTTCAATACGCCAGGCCAGGACAGTCCCTACCGCCAGCGAAGCGTGGAAGAAAACCGCCGGCGGTTTGCCGACATGCAAAGCGGTGCGCTGCCAGATGGAGCAGCGGTCCTGCGAGCCAAGATTGATATGGCGTCGCCCAACATCAATCTGCGCGATCCGGCCATCTACCGCATCCGGCATGCCACGCACCACAACACGGGTGACCGTTGGTGCATCTACCCCATGTATACCTTTGCCCACCCCATCGAGGATGCGCTGGAGCGGGTCACCCACAGCATTTGCACTCTGGAGTTTGAAGACCAGCGACCGTTTTACGACTGGCTCTTGGGGCATTTGGCCCGATTGGGCCTGCTGGCTCATCCGTTGCCACGCCAGTATGAGTTTGGACGCCTCAATCTCAATGGGGTCATGACCAGCAAGCGCAAGCTCAAGGCGATGGTCGATGAGGGACTGGTCAGTGGCTGGGATGATCCGCGCATGCCCACCCTGTTTGGCCTGCGCCGGCGGGGCTACACGCCTCAAAGCATACGCGCCATGGCAGAGGCCACTGGTGCGAGCAAAACCAATATCTGGCTGGATGCCTCGGTGCTGGACATCGCCTTGCGAGAAGATCTGGAAAGTCGAGCACCGCGAGGATGCGCAGTACTCGACCCGTTGCTGCTCAAGCTGACCAATTGGGACGAGGTCTGGGGCCCAGATCATCGCGAGCCGTGCCAAGCGCCAGTGCATCCGCAGCGCCCAGAGCTGGGGGTGCGACAGTTTGACCTGGAGTCACAGGTGTGGATTGAACGCGAAGACTTCGCTGAAGAGCCTGCGAAAGGATTCTTTCGCCTCTACCCTGGCAACAAAGTGCGACTCAAGTACGGCATGGTGGTGGAATGCACGGGCTGCGAGAAAGATGCCACCGGTCGTATCACCGCTGTGCATGCGCGAATAGTGCCCAACACCAAGAGTGGCACCCCAGGGGCTGATGCCATCAAGGTCAAGGGCACCATCACCTGGGTTGGAGCGCAAAGTGCCGTTGCCGCTGAGGTGCGCCTGTTTGAGCGGCTGTTCACTCAGGATCAGCCCGACGCCGGGGGCCGCGACTTTCGGGAGGCGCTCAACCCCCACAGCCGTCGCGTGGCGCAGGCCCTCATCGAGCCCAGCTTGGCTCAATCACAAGCCGAGGACCACTTCCAATTCGAGCGTCACGGCTACTTTGTGGCCGATCGGGTCGATCACCGGCCCCAACATCCGGTCTTCAATCGCATCACGACTTTAAAAGAGGGGTTCACCAAATGAGACCTGGGGCTCTCAATACGCTTGTCGGTTCGACCATAGGGCTGGTCGCGCTCATGCTGAGCATGCCCAGCGGGGCCCAAACGGCGCCAGGCAACAGCCAAACCACGTCTTCTGGAACCGCGCCAGCGCCTGTTGTCCCTGCCAGTGGCCTGTCCGTGCGGCACCTCAAGCCTGGAACGGGTGAGTCACCCCAGGCCAGTGACAAAGTGCGGGTGCACTACCGAGGCACCTTCCCTGATGGACGCGAATTCGACAGCTCCTATGCCCGGGGCAAGCCCGCGGAGTTTCCCTTGTCACGGGTCATCCGCTGCTGGACCGAGGGCGTTCAAACCATGAAGGTGGGCGGCAAGGCGCAGCTGGTGTGCCCTCCTGAGCTGGCTTACGGTGCGCGTGGCACGCCGGGTGGCCCCATCCCGCCCCATGCCACTTTGCACTTTGAGGTGGAATTGCTGGAAATCGTGCGCTGACGCACAGGGTTTGGCATCGCCCGGCTTTAGGGTGATGTCATGTCGGTCTCGGTTCCTTCTGCGCTGGCCCCATGGCTGGAGCGCGCCGATGTGCGGGTAGGCGGTCAGCGGCCCTGGGATATCCAGGTCCACCGAACTCGGGCTTTTGAACGCATCTTGCGAGATGGCACCCTGGGAGCGGGCGAGTCCTATATGGACGGAGATTGGGACTGCCCCCAACTCGATGCCTTATTTGAGCGCATATTGCGCCACCGTCTGGATGAACTGCCTGTACTGACGCGAGGTCTGGGCAGCGCCTGGCGGCGCTGGCGCTGGCTGTGGCGCAACCCGCAGTCGGCGACGCGCGCCTTCCGGGTGGGCGAGCAGCACTACGACGCCGGCAACGATCTGTTTGGTCGTATGCTGGACTCGCGGTGGATGTATTCGTGTGCCTACTGGGAGCGAGCTCACAACCTGGAACAGGCGCAGCTGGACAAGTTGGAGATGATTTGTCGCAAGTTGCAGCTCGCCCCCGGCCAACGACTGCTCGATATCGGTTGCGGCTTTGGTGGACTTGCCCGTCATGCGGCGCAGCACTATGGCGTGCAGGTGGTGGGCATCACCGTTTCAGCGCAGCAACAGGCCAAGGCCCGTGAGCTGTGTCAGGGATGGCCCGTCAACATCTTGCTGCAAGACTACCGCGCGCTGCAAGGGCGGTTTGATCGCGTGGTATCGGTGGGGATGTTCGAGCATGTGGGGCCGCGAAACTACACCACATTTTTTGACAAAGTGGCCGAGCTGCTGGACCCCCAAGGTCTGTTCTTGCTGCACACCATCGGGCGAGACCTTCCCACGCGCAGCACCGATGCTTGGATTGAGCGCTATATCTTCCCCGGGGGTCATCTGCCGTCGGCTGATGCCCTCAGTGGCAGCGCGCAGCAGCGCTTCGTGTTGGAGGACTGGCACAACTTCGGGGCCGACTATGACCGCACCCTGATGGCCTGGCACGACAATTTTGAGACCGCCTGGCCTGAGCTGCGCCAGCACTATGGTGAGCGATTCGGACGGCTGTGGCGCTACTACCTGCTCAGTTGTGCGGGCTTCTTTCGTGCGCGACAAGGTCAGTTGTGGCAGCTGGTGCTCAGCCCGCCACAGCGTCAGGCAGTGTACCGATCGACCCGCTTGCTTGAGCCCCACAATACGGGCCATGATCAGAGAACACTTCTGGCTGGATCCGGACATCCACTTTCTGAACCACGGCTCGTTCGGAGCCTGTCCCAAGCCGGTGCTTCAGGCCCAGCAGGCGTGGATTCAGGCCATGGAGCGCAACCCGGTGGCCTTTTTGAGCCGCGAGTCGGCTGCGCTGCTGGGTCAGTCTCGCCTGCGGCTGGCCCAATTTTTGGGCACGCGAGCCGATGAACTGATCTACCTGAGCAATGCCACCACCGGCGTGAACGTGGTGGCGCGCAGCCTGGACTTGCGCGCAGGCGATGAGGTGCTGAGTACCGACTTGGAATATGGCGCCTGCGATCTGACCTGGCAGCGGGTGTGTCAGGCCGTGGGGGCGGTGTACCGCAAGGTGTCGGTGAACCTACCCCTGAGTCCCCAAAACTGCGCTCACGCCATCGTGCAGGCCATGGGGCCCAGAACCCGGATGGTCTTCATGAGCCATATCGCCTCCACCACGGCTCTCATCTTGCCCGTGGTCGAAGTGGTCGAAAAGGCCCGCCATCGCGGTGTGCTCAGCTTCATCGATGGCGCGCACGGGCCTGGCCACATCGACTTGAATCTCACATCGCTGGGGGCCGATTTCTACACCGGCAACGCCCACAAGTGGATGTGCGCGCCCAAGGGGGCCGCCTTTTTGCATGCACGCCCCGAGCACCACGAGCGCTTACACGCAGGGGTGACCAGCTGGGGCTATGCCCACGAAATGGGCGCTTCGAGCGTGGGCCACGAAGGCTACACCGGCACCTCGCTACTGGAAAGACGGCTGCAGTGGCAAGGCACACGAGACTTGTCGGCTTGGCTGTCGGTACCCGCTGCCATCGATTTCATTGAACAGCCTCAGTGGCGGGCGGCGACCCACCAGGCACGTCAGCAGGCTCTGGCTTTGATGCATGAGGTGTGTGAGCGCACGAATCATCCCCCTCTGGGGCCGGATGAGTGCTGGGGACGTATGGTGTGCCTGCCTGTGCCTCAGCCCGCCACCCAGGCTGCCGCGGTTCAAGAGCGTCTGCGCACGCAAGACCGCATCGAGGCGCCCGTAACCGTACACGGCCATCACGCCTTCGTGCGCGTCTCGATTCAGCCCTACAACAGTGTGCAAGATATCCAGGCTATTCGCGATAGCAGCATCTGGCGCTAAGCTTGTGGTTATGAAGTCGCTTCACTCATCCTCACGCCCCTTTACATCCACCTCCTGGCTAGGCCGACCGGCAGTGCTGGTGATTTTGCTGGTGGCGGCCGCCTGGGCGCACGCGGCTGAGATCCGCCTTCGGATATTGGAGACCACCGATATCCACATGCACCTGCTCAACCACGACTACTACCAAGACAAAGCCACCGATGAGTTTGGCTTGGCCAAAACGGTCACCCTGATCAAGGCGGCCCGGTCTCAGGCGCGTAACAGCTTGCTCTTTGATAACGGAGACCTGCTGCAAGGCAGCCCGCTGGGAGACTTCGTGGCTCGCGTACGGCCGCTGCAAGCCGGACAGATACACCCCGCCTACAAGGTGCTCAATCAACTCGGCGTGGATGCCGCCAACATCGGCAACCACGAGTTCAACTACGGCCTTCCCTTTTTGCGTCAGGCCATCGCCGGGGCTCAGTTCCCTTACGTCAGCGCCAACGTGATGGTGGCCAAGCCGGGCGTGCCTGAAGATCAACTGGAGCACGCTTTCCGCCCCTACGTGATCCTGGACAGAACCTTTGTCGATGAACAGGGTCAGCCTCACCGCCTCAAGGTGGGCGTGATTGGATTTGTCCCCCCTCAGATCATGGTGTGGGATCGGCAGCACTTGGAGGGTCGGGTCGTGGCCTTGGACATTCAAGAGACCGCTCGACGACTCGTACCGCGTATGCGATCGGAAGGGGCGCAGTTGGTGGTGGCCATTCCCCACTCCGGATTTGAGCGCGGCAGCACGCCGCGCTTTGCTGAAAACTCCGTAGCGCGGCTGTCAGAAATTCCCGGCATCGATGCCATCTTGTTCGGGCACTCACACGGCGAGTTCCCCAGTGCTGCATTTGCCCAGTACCCCAAAGTGGATCTACAGCGGGGCACCATCAATGGCGTGCCCGCGGTGATGCCAGGTCGTTGGGGAGACCACCTGGGCGTGATCGATCTGGTCTTGGACAACAGCAGTGGCAGTTGGCGCGTCAAAGACAGCCGCGCGGAAATCCGTCCCATCCGCGACCGCAACACCCGACAGGCCCTCGTGGCGTCTGATCCCATGGTGGCCCAGCTCATTGCCCAGGAGCATCAGGGTACGCTGGAATATGTACGCACGGCGGTGTCGGCTACCGTGGCCCCGATCACCAGCTACTTTGCCCAGGTGCAGGACGACCCCTCGGTTCAGGTGGTCTCACAGGCCCAACTGAGCTATGCGCGCAAAGCCCTGCAAGGTACGGAGTATGAAAAATTACCGCTGCTCTCAGCGGCGGCGCCCTTCAAGGCGGGGGGGCGCCAGGGATGGTCGTACTACACCGACATTCCCGCAGGCCCCATCGCCATTCGACACGTAGCCGATCTGTACATCTACCCCAACACCCTACAGGCGGTTCGCTTGAGCGGGGCACAGGTGCGCGAGTGGCTCGAGATGTCGGCTCAGCAATTCCGTCGTATCGATCCGGCCGGCCCCAGCGAGCAAATGCTGATCAACGAAAGTTTCCCCACTTTCAATTTCGACACCATCGATGGCGTGAGCTACGGCATTGATGTCACGCAAGCAGCGCGCTACGATCGCTCAGGCAAGCTCGTGGCGCCCCAGGCGCGACGCATCGTCGACCTGCGTTATCAGGGCCAGCCCATAGATGAGCGGGCGGATTTCATCGTGGTCACCAACAATTACCGGGCCAATGGTGGCGGCGCCTTTCCTGGTTTGGACGGCAGCACGATCGTCTTGCGCGCGCCCGAAGAGAACCGGGAAGCCCTTGTGCAATTCCTCCAAACCACCCCTCGATTTGACCCGAGCGCCGATGGCAATTGGCGGATCTTGCCCGTACCAGGCGTGAAAATGCGCTTCGTTTCGTCTTCAGCCGGGGTAGCCCACTTGGCTCGAAACCCGGGGGTGCGGCTGGTTCGGGATAACGCCGACGGGTCAGCCCTCTACGAATTGGCCCATTGAGCCGTTGCCAGAAATCCCCAACTGGACTTCAGTTCGCGGTGGGCAAGGCTGGCGCAGACAAGTACTGGGCCAGTTGACCTGACTCGTAGAGGCGCCTGAGGTCGTCGTAGCCTCCCACCAGCGTGCCTTTGACAAACACCATCGGGAACGTGGGCCAGCCGCTCCACATCTTCAGTGCCGTGCGAAGCCGCCACTGACTGGTGTACCCACCGAACGACAGGTAGCAATGGGCGATACCGGCCGAATCCAGCAAGGCGCGCGCTTTCTTGGGGTACGGGTTGGTCGTCATGCCCACCACGACCACATCATGCTGGGCTACTGCGCGCGCCACGGATTCGACCGCCTCGCGGTAGTGGCCGGCCACGCGATCACGAATGGCAGGGTGCAGTTGAGTCTCAGACAAAACGATTCGTGACATAGGAGGGCACTTTCGGCTGAGGGTGTTGAGGACGACGCCGTCACAAGTGTCAAGCGCGAACCTTTCGGGGTTTCTTGACTGCGGGCGCAGGGGGCGCGTCGGCTGGAGTTCGGGACGTGGCGGCCTGCGGTCTTGGCGGCAGCCCCGTGTGCTGGGTGAGTATCCGGCCTTGGGTGACACGCGAGATCCGCGCGCCTGCAGGGGTGGAGTTCTTGCGCCGAGCGCTTTGGTAGGTTCCGTCGGTAGCCGGCTGGTAGGTCGGAATCAGCTGGTGTCGGCCGTTGCCAATCAGGTCAGCGCGGCCCATCTCCCGCAAGGCCTCCCGCAACAAGGGCCAGTTGTTCGGGTCGTGCCAACGCAAGAAGGCTTTGTGAAGCCGACGGCGCTTCTCACCCCGCACCGTGTGGACCCGCTGTACGCGTTGAGGGTCACGGCTGATGCCCTTGAGCGGGTCCAGTTCGGTGTGGTACATGGCCGTGGCGGTGGCCATGGGGCTGGGGTAGAACGTCTGTACCTGATCTGCGCGAAAGCCATTTCGCTTCAGCCACAGCGCCAAATTCATCATGTCCTCATCGCGTGTGCCCGGATGCGCGGCGATGAAGTAAGGAATGAGGTACTGCTTCTTGCCGGCTTGCGCCGAGAACTGATCAAACAGTTGCTTGAAACGGTCGTAGGTGCCCATGCCAGGCTTCATCATCTTGGACAAAGGCTCCGACTCGGTGTGCTCGGGTGCGATCTTCAAATAACCGCCCACGTGGTGGGTCACCAACTCTCGAACGTATTCCGGTGACTCCACGGCCAAGTCATAGCGCAAGCCAGACCCAATCAAGACTTTCTTGATCCCGCGCAACTCTCGAGCCTTGCGGTACAGGCGGATCAGGGGCGTGTGGTCGGTGTTCAAATTGGGGCAGATGCCTGGATACACGCAACTGGGCTTTCGGCAGGCGGCCTCGATGGCAGGACTCTTGCAGCCTATGCGCCACATATTGGCGGTGGGGCCGCCCAAATCGCTGATAACACCGGTAAAGCCGCTGACCCGATCGCGAATGTCCTCGATCTCTCGCAGGATGGAGGCTTCGCTGCGGCTTTGAATGATGCGCCCCTCGTGCTCGGTGATGGAACAAAAGGTACACCCACCAAAGCAGCCGCGCATGATGTTGACCGAAAAGCGGATCATCTCCCAGGCGGGGATTTTGGTGGGCCCGTCGTGACCGCCTTGCTCATCGGCATACCGGGGGTGGGGGCTGCGGGCATAGGGCAGGTCGAAGACCGCATCCATTTCGGCTGTGGTCAAGGGGATGGGCGGCGGGTTGATCCACACATCGCGGCTGACGCCGTCGTAGTGGTGACGCTGTACGAGCGCCCGCGCATTGCCTGGATTGGTCTCCAGGTGCAGCACTCGGCTGGCATGGGCATACAAAACCGGGTCGTCGCGTACCTGCTCAAACGAGGGCAAACGAATCACGGTTCGCTCTCGCTGCGGCAACTGCAATCGCCCGGCTTTTCGTGACACCGGCATGGCCACGACTGTCGGTGCTTCAGTGCGCTCGCACGCTTGCCCCTTTTCAGCCGCAGCCTCCTCTGGCATGAGGTAGGGGTTGATGTGCTCGTCGATGCGGCCCGGCCGATCCACCTCGGTGGAGTCCAACTCCCACCATGAGGCCGCATCGGGGTCATCTTGCCGACGCACAAAGGCGGTGCCGCGCACATCGGTGATTTGCTGCAGGGGTTCTCGCCGCGCCAGACGGTGCGTGACCTCTACGATGGCGCGCTCGGCGTTGCCGTACAAAAGCAAATCGGCCTTGCTGTCCACCAGGATCGAGCGCCGTACCTTGTCTTGCCAATAATCGTAGTGGGCGATGCGTCTGAGGCTGGCTTCGATGCCGCCGATGATCACCGGTACTTCACCGTAGGCTTGTTTGCATCGCTGGGTGTAGACCAAGGTGGCACGGTCGGGACGCTTGCCGGCCACGCCACCCGGCGTGTAGGCATCATCACGGCGGATCTTGCGATCGGCCGTGTAGTGGTTGATCAGCGAGTCCATATTGCCCGCCGCCACGCCGAAGTACAACTTGGGTCGACCCAGGGCCTTGAAGTCTTCCACGCCCTGCCAATTGGGCTGCGCGATGATGCCCACCCGAAAGCCTTGGGCCTCCAATACCCGACCAATCACCGCCATGCCAAAACTGGGGTGGTCGACGTAGGCATCCCCCGTCACGATGATGACATCGCACGCGTCCCATCCCAGCGTCTCCATCTCCTCACGACTGGTGGGCAAAAAGGGGGCCGTTCCGAAGCGCTTGGCCCAATAGGGCTTGTAGGCGCTCAGCGGCTTGGCAGCAGGCAGGCCCAAGGGCGCCTTGGCAACGGGCGTTGCTACCGCGTCAGAGGAGGTGGGGGTGCTCACACCGCGTATTGTCAGGCCTGGGCGAGGCCCTCAGGCGGGCACGGTTTCTTCGGCGGGTACCTCCTCACCCAAGAAGCCCCCGCTTTGATGGGCCCACAAACGGGCATAAATGCCACCCAAGGCCAACAAGGCCTGGTGCGTGCCCTCCTCGACGATGCGCCCCTGATCCATCACGATGAGCCGATCCATCGCAGCGATGGTGGACAGACGATGCGCGATGGCCACCACCGTTTTGCCCTCCATCAGACGGTACAAGCTGGCCTGGATGGCCACTTCGACTTCACTGTCCAAGGCACTGGTGGCTTCATCGAGCAACAAGATCGGGGCATCTTTGAGCATCACCCGGGCGATGGCAATGCGCTGTCGCTGACCCCCTGACAACTTCACGCCGCGCTCACCCACATGGGCGTCAAAGCCGCGCCGCCCCTTGGGGTCTACCAATTGCTCGATGAATTCCAAGGCCTCTGCGCGCTCAGCAGCGCGCCGCATCTGGGCCTCTGTTGCATCGGGTCGGCCATACACCAGGTTTTCGCGTACTGAGCGGTGCAGCAGCGAGGTGTCCTGAGTGACCATGCCGATGTGCTCTCGAAGCGACTCTTGGGTGACGTGTGCGATATCTTGGCCATCAATGCGGATCTTTCCGTGCTCCAGGTCATAAAAGCGCAGCAGCAGGTTCACCAAAGTGCTCTTGCCTGCGCCCGATCGGCCCACCAGGCCGATCTTTTCTCCTGGGCGTATACGAAGTGTCAAGTCGTCAATCACCGGCCGTCGATTGCCATAAGCAAAGCTCACCCTATCGAAGACCACCTCGCCACGGGGTACCGAAAGCCGCTGCGCGCCAGGGGCGTCTACCACCGACTGGTGCCGAGAAAGGATGCCGATGCCGTCTTGCACCGTACCCACGTACTCAAAAAGCGCTGCCATCTCCCACATCACCCAGTGCGATATGCCGTTGAGACGCAAGGCCATGGCTGTGGAGGCAGCCACCGCGCCCACCCCCACCTCTCCAAGTGTCCACAACCACAAGACCACACCCACGGTGGAGCCGATCAGAATGACCGACAGGATTTGGTTGACGGTCTCAAACCCCGAGACCAGGCGCATTTGCCCGTGCACGGTGTGCAAGAAGTCTTGCATGGCCGAGCGGGCAAATCCGGCCTCGCGCTGAGAGTGCGAAAACAGCTTGACGGTGGTGATGTTGGTGTACGCATCGGTGATGCGACCGGTCATCAAAGAGCGCGCATCCGCCTGAGCCTGGGCCACTTTGGCCAGACGCGGCACAAAGTAAACCATCGAGACGGCATACAGCCCGAACCACAGCAAAAACGGCCCCAGCGTGCGCATGTCAAAACTGCCCAGCACGGCGCCCATGGTGACAAAGTAGATGAGCACGTACACCAAGATGTCACACAAGATCATCCAGGTATCGCGAACGGCCAGGGCCGATTGCATGAGCTTGGTGGAAATGCGTCCGGCAAACTCGTCCTGGAAAAAACTCATGCTTTGTGCCAGCAAGAGGCGGTGAAAGTTCCAGCGCAGCCGCATGGGCATATTGCCCGATAGCGCCTGATGCTTGAACATGGTTTGCAAAGCCGCCAAGACAATGCTGGACAGCAGCACCACCCCCAGCACCAGCAGCGTGGAGCCTTCGCGCTGCCACAGTTGTGCTGGCGGCACTTCGGCCAGCCAGTCGAGGATGCGGCCCATGAAGGCAAACAACAACGCTTCAAAGGCCCCAATGGCGGCGGTGAACAGCGTCATCAGCACCATGTAGCCGCGCATACCCTGCGTGCAGGCCCACATGAAGGGCCAAAAGCCTTGGGGTGGAACGGCTGGAGCAGCCTGCGGATAGGGGTCTACGAGTCGTTCAAACCAGGCAAACACGTACCGGTATTCCTTCTGATGGATCAGGACTTGGCGGGCAAGACCACGGGGGAGATCAACAAGGTGCCCGCACGGCGCGCCTCCTCAGGCGATGGCCACAGGGGGATGTACTGCCCTTGGGCCCACAGCGACAAGAAATTGCGGTACAGCGCCGACCAGGGCAGACCACTTTGGCCACTGCTGTGCATGACCTGCGAGCGGCTGCGATCTCCCACATCGTACACGGCTCGCAAGCTGGGGCCATGCGTCGTGCGGTAGCGCGAGGCACTGGGGCCGCCCAGGCTGACGCGCAAGGCATTGATCGTGTGCGTATCGCCAGGCATGGGCGTTTGCAAGTGAAAACCTCGAGAAAGCCAGGCCACTTTCGAAAAGGGCCGGTGTTCAGCATGCATCTGGTGCGCCTCACCCCAGCGCCACTGTGTGAGATCGGGTCCGAAACGGGTGGCCAGTTCGTCCAGTGCCACGCTCAAGGCTCGGTCCACCTGCTGCGCGCAGGTCTCCATCTCCGGGGTGCGCTTGTCGTCGCACCACCACGTGTCGTTGCGCTCTAAAACGCCCTCCAAAGCGTCTTGGAATGTACGACCGGCAAAGGCTTTTTCAAACAACTCCACGCCCACTTCGTCGGTGAATACCGCGCGGGCCAGTGAGCGTTGCCAGGCCCAAAACACCAAAGGGGAGGCCCGGTCGGCGCGCATGGCGCCGTCAAACTGGGCCATCTCTTGGGCCACCGCCCCAGCCAAGGGGTGCGCTGACCGTGCCTTTTGCAGGTACGGCAGCAGCTTGAGGGCAGCCAGCGACTTCACATCAGACTGCATGGCCGCCAGGTCGTCCAGCGAATGCTTGTCCTTGTCGGCCAACAGTTGCTCGATTCGCTGCTGCCGGTAGGGAAGCGACCAATCGCTGCTGATGAAGTGCGGGTAACCGCTGTCGTGCACGCGTTGATTAGCAGAGGCCACCACACCACGCACCGGGTCGAGGTCTCGAGGCGTTTCATGGGCGGGGACCCACCCCACCCAGTCATACCGCGCATCCCACCCCGGAGCCGGCGCCAGCCCCCGCAGGTCATGGTCTGGCCCACGCACGGGCACTCGCCCCGCAGAGACGATACCGATGCGGCCTTGCGCGTCGGCCACCGCCATGTTTTGCATCGGCGCCACCCAGCCCTGAGAAGCCGTGACAAATGCCTGCAGATCGCCCGCCTGTGCCATGGCCAACCCCGCGGCCACCACATCCACATCGGCATCCAGGGCTGTCCATCGCAAGGCCAGCACATGGCGCTCGTTGGTGACATCCTTGAGCGTGAGCGCATCGGAAATCACAGGACCATGCCGGGTCGCACGCACTGAGAGCTTTTCATCACTTTGTCCACGTACACGGATCACCTCTTCAAAACGCTCAAAGGCGGCCGAGCCCTCGGGTGTGTGGTATCGAGATGGGTCGCTGCCGTCCACCCGCTCGATGTAGAGGTCTTGCACATCGGGTCCCGTGTTGGTAAAGCCCCAGGCCAGCCGAGCGTTTTGTCCCAACACCACCACGGGCAGACCGGGCATGGTGGCACCAGCCACCTCCCAGCCCGGTGCGTACACACGGGCGAAGTACCACAGGGCCGGCGCGCTCAACCCCAGATGCGGATCGTTGGCCAGCATGGGCTTGCCCGTTTGCGAACGCGCACCACTGACGGCCCAGTTGTTTGATCCGACACCCTCCACGCCCGACGCAGGCGCCAATTGGGGAAGGTCCCACCAGGCCTGACGGGTGGCCCCTTGATGCACTCCGAGCTCTCGGTACAAGGCCGGGTAGTCCGTGGTACTCAAAGGTGCCTCACCTGGGTAAGGGGGAAGCAACTCATTGATGCGCGGCACCTCCAGCTGCGCCGACAGGCGCAGTCTGTGCAGTTCGCTGTTCCAGTTGCCGCCCAGGTCCCAGGCCATCATGATCGCCCAGGCCAGGCTGTCCACCGGATCCCAAGGCTCCACTGTCAGACCCAAGACCACGAACTCGGGAGGCGGGGCCCTGAGCTTTTGCTGAATCACCACATTCACCCCCGCGGTATAGGCGGTGAGCATGGCGCGGGTCTGCGCGCTGGCGCGGGCCCACTGCGCTGCTGCCGATCGCCGAACACCCAGCGCGCGCAGGAATCGGTCGTTTTCGAGGGCCGCCACTCCAAAGGCCTCTGACAGCCGCCCCGCGCCGATGCGGCGGTGCGTTTCCATCTGCCACAGACGATCCTGGGCATGGACCACGCCCAGGCCAAAGACGGCGTCTTCCATACTGCCCGCGTGGATGGAGGGTACGCCATGCGCATCGCGCTCTATCCGCACCTCAGCGCGTGGACCCTGGACCTGCCAGCGTCCGTCGACTTGGGGCTGTACCAGCCAGGCGTAGGTGAATACCGCTGCACCTGCCAGGCCTAACAACACCACCAGGCCCAAGCCTGCCCACTTCCACCACCGCATCGTCATGTCCTCATCGCCAATTGGCACCGCCATAGCGCCATCCCGCGCAACCGACAGTGTGCCCGAGACCCGTGAACACCCGATGCCAGGCGCGGTGCGAGGGGCGCACAATAGCCGATCATGAAGCTGTCTGTACTGGACCAATCGGTATGGTGTGCCGGCCGCACCCCTGACGCCGCCGTGCGCGACACCCTGGCGCTGGCGCCAGTGGTGGAAGGTCTGGGCTACGAGCGATTTTGGGTCAGTGAGCACCATAGCCTGCCGACCATCGTGGGATCGGCGCCTGAGGTCTTGATGGCCGCCATTGCCGCACGTACCGACCGCATCCGAATCGGCAGCGCAGGGGTGATGCTGCCGCATTACTCGGCATTGAAGGTGGCCGAATCCTTTCGTGTACTCGATGCCTTGGCCCCAGGGCGCATCGATCTGGGCGTGGGCCGCGCGCCGGGTGGTGATGCACGCTCTGCTCAAGCCCTGAACCCTGCGGCCAGCGGCATGGCCGAGGACTTTCCGCAGCAAATTCTGGATCTGCAGGCCTGGCTGTCAGGAGCCGTGCATCAAGGCGTGAGCGCCAATCCCCGTGCGATCAGCCCTGCCTTGGGCCACGACCCCACGTGCGGCGGACCCACCGTGTGGGTACTGGGCAGTTCAGATTACGGAGCCCAACTCGCGGCTCACCTGGGGCTGCCCTATGCCTTTGCCTACTTCTTCATGGATGGCCAAGGCGTGGAGCAGGCCCTGCATCTGTATCGCAGTTTGTATCGGCCCAGCGCCGCACATCCACAGCCCCAGGCCACCGTGTGTGTCTGGGCACTGGCTGCCGACACCGACGAGCAAGCCCGGCATGCCGCATTGAGCCGCGACCGCTGGCGCTTGGACCGCATGCGCGGAGTCCTGGGCCCCCTTCAGCACCCGGATGAGGTGGCACAACGCGGCTTCACTGCGCAGGAGCTGGCCCTCCTAGAGCCCATGCGGCAAAAGGCATTTGTCGGCAGCGCCGCCACGGTTCGTGCGCGACTTCTCGCGCTGGCCTCAGAGCTGCAACTGGATGAACTGGTGATCAACACCTGGGCGCATGACCCCCAGGTGCGGCATCGTTCTTATGCCTTGCTGGCCCACGCGTTTGCACTCCCGCAGCCCGCCGTTGCGGGTCGGGCCGCCTGAAACCAGGCAAGCACCACCCGCTTGCTTCAACCGCACATGAGCACTCTGCGCTTTGACTATGTGATTGTGGGGGCCGGCTCTGCCGGCTGCGTGCTGGCTGCTCGCCTGAGCGAAGACCCGCAAGTCTCGGTGTGCTTGGTGGAGGCGGGAGGCAGCCACGAGCGCGCCCTGCTCGATTGCCCCGGCGGCCTTGCCCTGATGGCACATGCCAAGGGGGTGAACTGGGATTTTCATACCGAGCCGCAGCCAGGGCTTAAGGGGCGTCGAGGCTACCAGCCGCGCGGCAAGGTGCTGGGGGGTTGCAGCTCCATCAACGCCATGATCTACATGCGCGGCCACCCCAGCGATTACGACGACTGGGCGGCCGAGGGCAACCCGGGGTGGTCTTGGTCGCAGGTGCTGCCCTATTTCAAACGCGCCGAAGACAACAGCCGAGGTGCCAGTGTCTGGCACGGCACCCAGGGGCCGCTGTCGGTCAGCGATCTGATGCATCCCAACCGCATCGCGGCCGATTTCGTCCGCGCGGGCCAGAGCGCAGGGTACCCTGTCACCGAGGATTTCAACGGCGCCCAACAAGAAGGCTTCGGTTTTTTTCAGGTCACGCAGCGGCAGGGTCAACGGTGCAGCACGGCGCGCGCCTATTTGGACAACGCCCGACATCGGCCCAACCTGACCGTACTGAGTCCGGCGCACGCCCTGCAAATTACCTTCGACCCCCAGGCGCAGCGCCAGGCCTCGGGGGTGAAGGTCTTGATGACGGGGCAGCAGGTGGACATACGGGCTCGCCGCGAAGTCCTCGTGTGTGCGGGAGCGCTCCTGTCGCCGCATTTGCTGATGGTCTCGGGCATCGGCGATGCCGCTGAGCTACACGCCCATGGGGTTGAAGTCATACACCACCTGCCGGGCGTGGGTCGCCACCTGCACGACCACATTGACGTGGTGCAAGTGATCAAGACACCGTTCTTGCGCGAGGTGTTTGGTTTGAGCCTCAGGGGTGCTGCGCGCGTGGCCCATGGGGCCTGGGAGTGGATGCGGCACCGCCGTGGCGTCTTGACCACCAACTTTGCAGAGGCAGGCGCCTTTGTGCGCAGCGGCCCCGAAGTTTCTCGACCTGACTTGCAGCTGCACTTCGTGGTGGCGCAACTCATCGACCACGGCCGACAAACGCTGTGGGGTCACGGTTACTCGTGCCATGTGTGTGTGCTTCGCCCACGCAGCCGAGGCCGGGTAAAGCTCCTGAGCGCCGACCCCCTGGCAGCGCCGAGCCTGGACCCCGCATTTTTGACGCACCCCGACGATGTCGAGCTGCTCGTGCGCGGGTTCAGCCTGATGCGCCAGGTGATGCAGCAGCCGGCCTTGGCGCAGCACGGTGGTGTGGAAACCGCGCGATCGGCCCATGCGCGCTCGCCGCAGCAAATTGAGGAGTTCGTCAGGCGTACTGCCGACACCATCTATCACCCGGTGGGCAGCTGCCGGATGGGGTCGGGGCCACTGGACGTGGTGGACGCCCAACTTCGGGTGCATGGCGTGGGGCGCTTGCGTGTGGTCGACGCCTCGGTCATGCCGCACATCGTGGGCGGCAACACCAACGCCCCCACCATCATGGTGGCCGAAAAGGCAGCCGATCTGATCCGCGCCGGACTCAGCCCTTGACGCCAGACAAGATGCGCTGCAACAGCGGTTCCATCTTCGACTGCACCTGAGGGTCCATCTGGATCACACGGCCCCATTCACGCTGGGTCTCGCCCGGCCATTTGTGGGTTGCATCCAAGCCCATTTTGCCGCCCAAGCCGCTGACCGGCGAGGCGAAGTCCAGGTAATCAATGGGGGTGGAATCCACCAGCGTGGTGTCGCGCACGGGATCCATGCGGGTGGTGAGGGCCCACACCACCTCCTTCCAGTCGCGGATGTTCACGTCGTCATCGGTGACCACGATGAACTTGGTGTACATGAACTGACGCAAGAAACTCCACAGACCGAACATGACCCGCTTGGCATGGCCCGGATAGGCCTTGCGAATGGAGATCACCGCCATGCGGTAGCTGCACCCCTCAGGCGGCAAATAGAAGTCGGCAATTTCAGGAAACTGTTTTTGCAAGATGGGCACAAACACTTCATTGAGCGCCACTCCCAACATGGCCGGCTCATCGGGGGGCTTGCCGGTGTAGGTGGAGTGGTAAATGGCGTCGCGTCGGCGCGTCAGTCGGTCAATTTGAAAAACGGGAAACCAGTCCTGTTCGTTGTAGTAGCCCGTGTGGTCACCGTAGGGACCCTCCAACGCGTGCAGGTATCCGTTGCGCTCGCGCAGTGCAACTCCATGCGCACTGGTGCCGGTAAAGCCCGGCTGGGCTGACGGGATGTGCCCCTCCAGCACGATTTCGGCACTGGCAGGCGCTTGCAGCATCCAGCCCGGTTCGCCCACGCCAGTTTCCACCACCTCGGTGCGGCTGCCACGCAGCAGGCCTGCAAACTGGTACTCCGACAGCGTGTCGGGCACCGGGGTCACGGCGCCCAGGATGGTGGCCGGGTCGGCGCCCAGGGCCACTACCATGGGGAAGTCGCGCCCCGGATGGGCCCGACGGAAGTCACGAAAGTCCATGGCCCCGCCCCGGTGGGCCAGCCAGCGCATGATCACCTGCCGCGGACCCAAGACCTGTTGACGGTAAATCCCCAGGTTTTGACGGCGTCGAGGCTGAGCCACGGTTTGGGGGCCCCGGGTGATGACCAAACCCCAGGTGATCAGCGGCGCCACATCGCCCGGCCAGCACGTCTGAATGGGCAGGGTGCCCAGGTCAACCTCATCGCCCGTTTGCACCACCTCCTGGCAAGGCGCTCGCCGCAGCACCGCCGGCTTCATGTCCCAGACCGCCTTGGCCATGTGCAAAAGCTTGCCGGCCTCCTTGAGGCCGCGAACCGGCTCGGGCTCTTTAAGGGCCGCCAAGAGCCGGCCCACCTCTCGTAATTCGTCTGTGGACTGCGCCCCCATGCCCAAGGCCACCCGCCTGGGCGTGCCAAACAGATTGGTCAGGCACGGAGTCTCAAATCCCGTGGGGTGGGTGAACAACAGCGCCGGCCCCCCTCGGCGCAGCACGGAATCGCCCAAACTGGTCATCTCCAGGCGGGGAGAAACCGGCTCCTGCACGCGCACCAGCTCCCCCAGGCGCTCCAGTTGGCCGATGAAATCGCGCAAATCGGTGTATTTCATGAAACTCCTCGGCAACCCCCAGAATACGGGTTTTCCCGTTTAGTGGTATCCTCTATGGGTTTTTGGCCAGTATCGACATCGCCCGCAAGCGGGAAGTTTTGAGCGTCGTCACTGGTCCAGGCAGCCCAGACGATTATCGTCCGCCGCCGCCCAACGCCCGCCGAGCCCTTTGGTAGCGGCTGAAAAACGGGGGGTCCACCCCGCGTGGGCCCCGTGTTGCGGCTGACGAGGAAAGGATGAGCATGTTGAAGTTTCAAGAATGGCGCAGCGCCCTTGGGCGCGCCCTGCTGCAAATCAGCCACCACTCCCTGGCCTTCCTGGGCTTGGGCGTGGTCGCCATCAGCCTGTGGGTGGGTACCAACCCACAGCTGCGCGCCAGCATAGAAGATCGCTTTTTGGCGCTGTTGCAGGCCCGGCAGGAAGCCCGGGCGGAGGCCAGCGGCGACGTTTTGACGCTGGTGGGCGAGCCCGAGGCCATCCACAGGGCCACGGCAGCAGACCCCTCGGCGCTTCCCAAACCCCAGGCCGCAGTCGCCCAGTGGCTGGCCAAACGCTATCGGGTGGCGCCCGAGCCCGTGGCCCGCCTGGTGCAAGAAGCCTGGAGCATCGGTGCCAGAGCCGGTCTGGACCCCACGCTGATCCTGGCCATCATGGCTATCGAGTCGGGTTTCAACCCGTTTGCCCAAAGTCCCGTAGGTGCTCAAGGCCTGATGCAGGTCATGACCCGGGTGCACGATGACAAGTATTCGGCCTTCGGCGGCCAGCACGCAGCCTTTGACCCCTTGGCCAATTTGCGCGTGGGTGTTCAGATCCTCAAAGACTGCATCACCCGTGCTGGCGGCTTGGAAGGCGGATTGCGGCTGTATGTGGGTGCTGGCAACCTGGAGGACGACGGAGGCTATGCCGCACGGGTCATGGCAGAGCAAACGCAACTGCGAAAAGTTGCCGATGACCGCATCGAGCCGGCTAAGCCCTCTGGTCCGACCACGGCCGGTTCCGCCCAAAACGTGGCGCAGTGGCGCCCCTGATAGCCTCTGGTTGGGGTGTGGGATGGGGGGCCTTGCTGACCGCTTGGTCGCAACCCAGGGCAAGATAGAGGCTTGAGCGCCAGCCGCACCACGTTTTCACGAGGATCACCATGTTTGACAGACAGCAGTCCACCATCGCCCACGTGGACCCGGAGTTGTGGACGGCCATCCTGGCCGAAAACCGCCGGCAAGAAGAACACATCGAGCTGATTGCCTCAGAAAATTACGCCTCCCCCGCGGTCATGGCGGCACAGGGCTCGCAGCTGACCAACAAGTACGCCGAGGGCTACCCTGGCAAACGCTATTACGGGGGTTGCGAGCATGTGGATGTGGCCGAGCAGTTGGCCATTGACCGGCTCAAGAAACTGTTCGGTGCAGGTTTTGCCAACGTGCAACCCAACTCGGGCTCGCAAGCCAACCAAGGTGTCTTTTTCGGCCTGCTCCAGCCGGGCGACACCATCATGGGCATGAGCCTGGCCGAGGGCGGTCACCTCACCCACGGGATGCCGCTGAACATGCGCGGCAAGTGGTTCAAGGTGGTGAGATACGGGCTCGATGCACAAGAGGCCATCGACT
>CAYNSW010000028.1:0-36255 GCA_964400135.1 uncultured Rubrivivax sp.
CATCACCAGGAAGATGCCGCTGACGATCTGGATCACCAGAACCAAAAGGGCCAGCGAGCCGAAAAAGTACCAGAAATTGAAGTTCTTGGGCGCGTAGTACTCGGACAGGTGCTCTTTGTAGAGCTTGCTCAGCGGAAAACGGTTGTCCACCCAGTTGAGCAGCTTTTCACCGGCATTGGCCCCGGGAGGCGCTTGCTTGAATTCAGCCATGAAATCCTCGAGAAACTTGGTCGGTCACGTTCGGTCGCAGGCCTGCGGCCTCAAGCCTTCTTCTCTTCACCGATGAGCAACAGCGTCTCGGTCAGGTAGGTGTGAGGCGGCACTTCTAGGTTGTCAGGAGCCGGCTTGTTCTTGAACACCCGCCCTGCGACGTCGAAGGTCGACCCGTGGCAAGGGCAGAGGAAACCGCCGGACCAATCATCGGGCAGGGAAGGTTGTGCTCCCGGCTGCAGCTTGTCTACTGGCGAGCAGCCCAGGTGCGAACAAATGCCGACCCCGACAAAGACCTCGGGCTTGATGGACCGATGGGGGTTCTTGGCATAGCTGGGGGTGGGGTACTGCTTGCGATCTGAGGCGGGGTCGGCCACCTGAGACTCCGTCTTCTTGAGCGAGGCCAGCTGCTCGGGGGTGCGCCGCATGATCCAAACAGGCTTGCCACGCCACTCCACCACCACCTTCTCGCCAGGTTTGATGGCCGAGATGTCCACTTGCACGGGCGCGCCGGCGGCCTTGGCACGCTCCGACGGGGTAAAGGTGCTGACAAAGGGAACAGCGACCGCTGCGCCCCCGAGGGCTCCAGCCCCGCAGGTAATAGCAATCCAGGTGCGTCGAGCCGGATCGGCGACGGCTTGTGTCATGAAGAACTCCGGGCGGGGAACACAACCCCCTATTCTAACGGACGTGTCAAGGCCAGCCGACGGGCCCACTGCAGGGCCGCGATCAGGCTGGCCGGTTGGGCCCGCCCCTGCCCCGCCAGATCAAAGGCCGTGCCGTGGTCGGGACTGGTGCGCACCAGAGGCAAGCCCAGCGTGATGTTGACGCCGTGATCAAGCCCAAGGTACTTGACGGGTATCAGCCCATGGTCGTGGGTCATGGCCACCACCACGTCAAATTCACCAACTCGCCCGGCCACATGACGGGCACGCATGAAGACGGTATCGGGCGCCAACGGACCGTGAGCGTCAATCCCCTCGGCCCGGGCTGCGGCAATGGCCGGGGCGATGTGCTCAATCTCTTCGGTGCCAAAGAGCCCGCCCTCACCGGCATGGGGGTTGAGCCCCGCCACCGCTATTCGGGGGGTGCGCGCGTTGGGAAGCCAGGCCTGGCACGCGCGGTGGGCGATACGCAGCGTTTCCAAGACCGAGTCGAACGTCACGCCCTCGATGGCCTGGCGCAGGGCCAAGTGGATCGTGACCAAGACCACCTTGAGTTCGTCGCTGGCCAACATCATGCGAACCGCAGGCAGGGTATGCCCTCGGGCGCACAGGGCCTGCAGCATCTCGGTGTGGCCCGGATAAGGCACCCCGGCCTGAGCCAGGGCCTCTTTGTGCAGTGGGGCCGTGACCAAGGCGCGGGCATGGCCATCTCGCACCGCCTCGGCCGCCACGCCAACACACAGGGCAGCGGCCTGTCCACAAGCGGGGTGCACCTGACCCCAGGGCAACTGGGCCAGCCCCGGTGGCAGGCCAGGGGGCGACCAGATATTAAGCCCGTCGCCGCGGACCTGAGCCCGGGCGGGCCAGGCTTGCGACAGGCTCTCAAAAGACCGCAGGGGCAGCGAAGCACCCCCAAGCGCCTGCTGAGCACGTGCAAAGACTTGCGGGTCACCCACCACCACTGCATCGCGCAATTGCCCGGCCTGAGCGGCCTGGATGATGATCTCGGGGCCGATACCCACGGCATCCCCCATGGTCACCAGCAGCGGTCGGTCTGCGTCAGTTGGGTCTGAAGAGCTCATGGTGGCTGGCACAGTAACCCCTCAAACCGGGTTGGGCAGGTCGATGAACACATGCGTCAAGCCCAAGTGCTGGGCCAGATGCTCACCCAGAGCCCCCACACCGTAGCGCTCGGTCGCGTGATGGCCGCATGCCAAAAAGGCGACCCCAGTTTCCCGTGCCAAGTGGGTCTGGGCTTCGGAGGCCTCGCCCGTGATGAAGGCATCGGCCCCGGCCGCCACGGCTGCCTCAAAGTATCCCTGGGCCCCACCGGTGCACCAGGCAACGCGCCGCAGGGTCCTGCCGTCGCCGGGCAACATCAAAACAGGCCGCCCCAGGGCGCGCTCGACGCCCTCGGCCAAATGCGTGGCGCTTTGCCAAGCCCCCGCTTCGCCCAGGAAACCCAGCTCCTGATCCCCAAAGGTGCTGTGGCAGGTCAGGCCCAGTCGCTGCCCCAACTGGGCGTTGTTACCCCACTGGGGATGGGCATCCAAAGGCAGGTGGTACGCCAAGAGATTGATGTCGTGGGCCATCAGCCGAGCCACTCGCTGTTTCAGCCACCCCGTGAGCCGGCCGTCCTGGCCGCGCCAAAACAGCCCGTGGTGCACCAAGAGGGCATCGGCTCGTTGGGCAATGGCCGCCTCTATCAAATCCAAACTCGCCGTGACCCCCGTGACCAGGCGGCCGATGTCATCGCGGCCCTGCACCTGCAAGCCGTTCGGCCCATAATCTTTGAAGCGCTCCACCATCAGCAGGCCGTTCAGGTAGTGTTCAACTTCGCGTCGGTGGGGCATATGTGCTTCCTGTGGTGGGCCCATACTCCCGCGGTGGGGGCCGGGCAATCAAATGCGCAGAATCTGGCTGATTTTCTCCCAAGCCGTTACCGTAGCGGTAGCGGTCGTGTTTGTGCTGGCCACGCTCAAGCCGCAGTGGCTGCAACCAGGGGGCTTGTGGTCGCGATATTCGGTGGTGAATGCGCCACCTACTGGCGCCTCGGCGGCAGCGGGCTCTTTGAGTGCGGCGGCGCAGGCCGCACTGCCGGCTGTGGTCAGCGTTTCGGCCACCCGCCAGGCGTTGCCGCACCCCCACGCGCAAGATCCTGCCTTTCGGTTTTTCTTTGGCGAACGCGCCGACAAAGAGCCCCAGGCCGGCATGGGCTCAGGCGTGCTGGTTTCGCCGCAAGGCTATGTGTTGACCAACCACCATGTGATTGAAGGTGCACAGGAGGTGTGGGTGCAGTTGGCCGACGGGCGCCAGATTTCAGCACGGGTGGTGGGAGCCGATCCCGACACGGACATCGCGGTATTGCGCATCGACCTGCCTCGCCTGCCCGTCGTGGCACTGGGAGAGAGCGCCCGTCTTCGCGTTGGAGACCCCGTCTTGGCCATCGGCAATCCCTTCAACGTGGGCCAGACGGTGACCGCAGGCATTGTGAGCGCCTTGGGTCGTTCGCAGCTGGGCCTGTCCACATTCGAGAACTTCATTCAAACCGACGCCGCCATCAACCCAGGCAACTCGGGCGGCGCGTTGGTAGATGCGCGCGGGGCGTTGGTGGGCATCAACACGGCCATTTACAGCCACAGTGGTGGCAGCATGGGCATTGGATTTGCAGTCCCGGTGGAATTGGCTCGCGAGGTCATGGACGCCCTCATTGAGCATGGACGCGTCATTCGAGGTTGGATTGGCGTGGAGCCGCGCGAGCTGACACCCGAGCTGGCGGAGGCCTTGGGCTTGAGCGCGCGTCGGGGCGTCTTGATTGCTGGCGTGTTGCAAGAGGGTCCGGCCGGCGCCTCCGGTGTGCAGCCCGGCGACGTGGTGACGGCTGTGGGCTCTGTGCCAGTGAACTCCACGGCGGAGTTGCTGCGCTCAGTCGCTGCCTTGCGCCCCAAGACCCAAGTGTCGCTGTCAATGGTGCGCCGCGGTCAAGAGCAGCGGGTCACCTTGACGGTAGCGCAACGACCGACGCCCTCACCACCCGTTCGATGATTCACTCGGCAGGTGCTTGTGTCTTGCGAATGAGGAATTGCGCACTGACGATTCCGATCTCATAGAGGATGCACATCGGAATGGCCAAGGAGAGCTGAGAGATCACATCGGGGGGTGTGACCACTGCCGCAATGATGAACGCCGACACGATGAAATACCCTCTAAAGCGACGCAGTTGTTCAATAGACACCACCCCAATGCGGGCCAATACGATCACGGCCACGGGCACCTCAAAGGAAATACCGAAGACCAAGAACAAGGTGAGCACAAAGCCAAAATACTGCTCGATATCTGGCGCTGCGGTGATGGCCGCCGGAGCGAATGCCTGAATGAATTGCGACATGGCGGGAATGACCAAAAAGTAGCAAAACGCCACGCCCACGAAAAATAAGAGGGTGCTGGAGACGACCAAGGGAGCGACCAGCCGCTTTTCGTGCGAATACAGGCCTGGAGCCACAAACGCCCAGACCTGGTAGAGGACGTAGGGCAAGGCCAATAAGAAGCCCGACATCAACAAGATCTTCAGGGGCACCAAGATCGGCGAAATCACGTTAGTGGCTATCAGCTTGGTTCCCTGTGGCAAGTGGGCCACCATCGGCTGGGCCAGCAAGTCATACAGCGCGGCCGGGCCGGGCCACAGGGCCAAGGCCACGCATCCGGCCACAACGGCCACCAAGACACGAATAAGCCGGTCGCGCAGTTCGATCAGGTGGGAGACAAAGGGGGCCTCCGTGCCGGCCAGCTCGTCTTGAGACGGATCGGGCGTGCTCATGACCCCAAATTCAACGCGGCAGCTTCACGCCCGGCGGGCGAAACCTGGCCACCCGCGCCGCGCCCGATTGGGCCTTGGAACGAATGCCATGTTGGTGCTTGTACCACTGCGGCAGTGCGGCGCGCTTCAGGCGCCAGTTCTTGCGCACCGGCTTGTACGTGGGGGGCTCTCGCAAAGGTTCTGAGGCAGCAGGCGGCAGCGTGGTTTCGTAGCCGGACCAATCGCTACCCAGGGACGAGGTGGCCGCTGAGACCTCCTGTTGGACCGTGTTGTGCACATCGTGTGCCGCTGTCTCAAACTGCGTCTTCATCTTCTTGAGCTCTTCAAGCTCGATAGACCGGTTGACCTCTGCCTTGACGTCGGCCACATAGCGCTGCGCTTTGCCCATCAGGTGTCCAAGGGTTCGAGCCACCTTGGGCAATTTTTCGGGACCGATCACGATCAACGCCACCGCTCCGATCAGCGCCAATTTGTCAAATCCGAAGTCGATCATGTCAGCGCTCGCAAACGGCTAGCGCACCGCCAGGGCGGGGCAAGGTCGGATGAGGCTCAAGACTTGGTCTTGGCTTCAACGTCAACGGTTTGCGAATCCGCAGCGCGCGCGGTGGTGACTTGTTGAGCAGGCGCAGCAGGCGCAGCCGCATCGCCCGACTCGCCGGCGCCCTTCATACCGTCCTTAAAGCCCTTGACCGCTCCACCCAGGTCTGAGCCGATGTTCTTGAGTTTCTTGGTGCCAAAAATGAGCACCACCACCAGCAGAACGATCAGCCAATGCCAAATGCTGAAGGAACCCATGGTTTTGCTCCCGAAAAAAGGTGATTCTAGGTCCTGATTCAGCCTCGCGCCCAGGGGCGAGGTCCGCCCATGACATGCATGTGGAGATGGTAGACCTCCTGCCTGCCGTCCGGCCCGGTGTTGATTTGGGTGCGAAAACCATTGCTCACCCCCAACTCTCGCATCAATCGCGGCGCCAAACCCATCATGCGACCCAGCAAAGGATCATGCTGCGGTTGGACATCGGCCAGCGAGGCGATGTGCGTCTTGGGAATGATCAGCACGTGTACCGGCGCCCACGGCTGAATGTCATGGAAGGCCAGCAGCTCGTCGTCTTCAAATACTTTGCGCGACGGGATGTGCCCCGCCACGATCTTGCAGAAAATGCAATCCGCATCAGCGCTCACACGACCTCCTCCCTGGGCTCTTGACCACGAGGGAAGACGGGGCGTCCCTCTATCAGTCGTAGCCAGCCTTTGACGACCCGGTAGATCATCCACACCCATACACCCAACAGGATCAGAATGCCCACGCCCACGATGACCAATACACTGCCCACCACCAACCACAACAAGGCCCACCAAAAGCTTCGGATTTGCCAGGTGAAGTGGCTCTCGTACCAAGTTCCGCGGGCATCGTCGCGCTTGACGTAATTGATGATCAAGGCAATGAGGGCCGTCATCCCAAAAAACAAACTCAAGGCTTGGAGCCCGTAGACCACCATGACCACCGTCCTCAGAGAGTTCAGTTCTTGCTCTGAGCGTTGAGGTGACGGCGGTGAGGATCCCGCTGGTGTCCAAGACATGTCACTCATTTCTCCTGCTCCTCCCTTTGCTGCATCTTGCGGGCGGCAAACTCTTCCAGGCCTGACTGGCCTTCGCGCCGGCGCAGTTCGGCCAGTACCTGCTCAGGGCTGACCCCTTGCTCGCGAAGCACCAGCAGCGTGTGAAACCACAAATCGGCCACCTCGCTGACCACGCGCTGTGGATCGCCGTCTTTGGCAGCCATCACCACCTCAGTGGCCTCCTCGCCCACCTTCTTGAGCAAGGCATCCCTGCCCTTGGCAAACATGCGCGCCACATAACTGAGCTGCGGGTCGCCTTGCCGCCGCTCGTCGATCACGCTGGCCAGTCGCCGCAGGGTTTCGTCGCCCGGCTCATGCGCCTTCATGCCCAATGGCGCTGCCGTGTCGCTCATGAGCCCACCTCCACACTCCCACCCCGCGTGGGATAGAGGGTTTGGGGATCTTTGAGCACGGGATCCACCGACTCCCAACGCATGGCCTGGGTGTCCAGACGCTGGAAGAAACAACTGTGCCGGCCCGTGTGGCAGGCAATGGAGGGATCATGGCCCTGCTGCGTGACCTCCAGCAAAATCACATCTTGATCACAGTCCAGCCGAATCTGGTGCACGGTCTGCACCTGCCCCGATTCCTCCCCCTTTTGCCACAGGCGCTGCCTCGAGCGGCTCCAGTACACCGCACGCCCCTGCTGAGCGGTAGCGGCCAAGGCCTCGCGGTTCATCCACGCCATCATCAGGACATCGCGACTGCTTCGCTCCTGTGCGATGACGGGTACCAGCCCATCGCGGTCCCATCGAATGTGATCCAACCAGTTCATGAATGGCAGTGTAGGGGTTCTTCGGCCAACCATTGCAGCACTGGCTCAGTCGCCGGCAGCAGCGGTGCGCACGACACCGGCAAGTGCTCCCAAGCCATTGTCTGGCCTTCGCGCATGACCAAGGCCCCCTCCCACTCATAGGCACGGCAAAAATGCAGGCGCACTCTGGCGTGGGGGTAGTCAAATTCCTGGACGCGCCAAGGATGAATCGCCCCCACCGTGATGCCAATTTCCTCCAGCAGCTCGCGCCGCAGGGCCTGCTCTACCGACTCTCCCGGCTCGATCTTGCCGCCAGGGAATTCCCAGTACCCCGCATAGACCTTTCCAGGCGGGCGAGAGGTTAGCAAGAAGCGACCCTTGGCATCGCTGAGGATACCCACGGCCACATCAACGGCTTGGCGGTTGGCCATGGCGTTCTAAGCAGCCCAACGTGCAGCCTGATCGCGGGCGAACTGCTGCGCGACTCGACCGGAGCGCGAGCCGCGCTCCAACGCCCACAACAAAGCCGGCGCGCGGGCTGCTTCGATCTGCTCAGATGTGCCCCCCAATTCGCGCAGCCACAAATTGACAATGCGCAGGTATTCGTCCTGGGTGAAGGGATAAAAGCTCAACCACAGCCCGAACCGCTCGGACAGGGAGATCTTTTCTTCCACCACCTCCCCGGGATGTACCTCGCCGTCCTCGGTGTGGGTGTAGGTCAGGTTTTCGGCCATGTACTCGGGCAACAGGTGACGCCGGTTGCTGGTGGCGTAGATGAGGACGTTGTCGCTGGCCTGGGCCACGGATCCATCCAGGATGGACTTCAAAGCCTTGTAGCCGGGCTCCCCATCTTCAAAACTGAGGTCATCACAAAACACGATGAACCGCTCGCTGCGCTGGGCCACCAATTCCACCAATTCGGGCAAATCCACCAGGTCTGCTTTGTCCACTTCGATCAGGCGCAGACCTTGCAAGCTGAAGGCGTTCAAACAAGCCTTGATCAGCGAGCTCTTGCCCGTACCCCGGGCCCCCGTCAGCAAGACATTGTTGGCTCCCCGCCCCTGCAGAAACTGCCGGGTGTTTTGGACCAGGCGCTCCTTTTGCGCCTCCACCTGCGAGAGTTGATCCAAGGTGATGCGAGAGACGTGGCGAACCGGCAGCAGTTGCGCCACCGCTGCTCGTCGACGGTAGCGAAAGGCCACCGAGGCAGACCAATCGGGCGCGCTCAATGGCTGGGGCAAAACCGCCTCGAGTCGGCTCAGCAACTGCTCGGCGCGCTGCAGCAAGGATTCCACGGTTGTCATGGATGACAAGTGTAGTGGTCAGGCCCCTGGGACGGCGTAAACCATGTCCTGCGCCACCGCAAACAGACGGTCGCCCGATTGGGGCTGGACCAGATGTAAGCCAGTGAACTCACCAAAGGCTGGCAGCACGCCCAAGTGCGCACCGAAGTGAAAACACGGCAGTCTCAGGCTGTCAGCACCCCGGCCAACCCGAACACCCGGGTGGATGTGGCCACAGAGTGCATAGGCGCCAGACACTTCTTGCGGGTGGTGGCACAGGGCCCAAGGCCCGATACGCCAGGGTTCGCCCACCGCGCGAATCCCCCACTGCGCGGGCGGATCACCAGCGTGGCGGTCGTGATTGCCGCGAACCAGCACCATCTCCACCCTGGCGTGTGTGGTGCGCCACTGCCGCACTTGCTCCCACAAGGGTGCATTCGCTGCGGGGCGGGCATGCAGCAAATCTCCCAGGAACACCACCGTTTGCGCCGCGCAAGCAGCGATCAGCTGATCCAGCAGTGCCAGGTTCCGAGCAGTCGTTCCGGCAGGAACGGGAACACCCCTTTGCCGAAAGGCTTGGGCTTTGCCCAAATGTGCATCGGCCACCAGCAGGGCCGATTGTTCAGGCAGGAACACGGCACGCTCGGGCCACAACCACAGCGGCTGTTCGCCCACCCGGACGGCCAAGGCCGTGCCCATGGCTGCCGTCGACGTTAGGAGGATGTCAGACGGGACAGGGCCACGTCCAGGTGCTCGGTGGGGGCACGCTTGAAGCCAGATCGGGCATATCGCTGAAGTCGGCCGGCCATCAAGCTGACCAAGGCCGAGGACAAGGCGGTGGCGTCGACCGTGGGGGTAGGAGAGCCCGCGGACTCGGCCGCAGCACGCAGGCACTGTCGCAGTTGGGACTCCAGACGATCAAAAAACTGGTTCATACGGGCATTGAGCCGTTCGTGTTCGAACACCAAGGCGTCACCCACCATGACGCGGGCCATACCCGGGTTTTTCTCCCCAAACTGCAAGACAAGCGCGGTGATCTTTTGCGCTTGAACAGCCGCAGACGGCTCGCGCTCGACGATCTGATTGACCAGAGTGAAGACACTGGACTCAATGAACTCGATGAGTCCCTCGAACATCTGCGCCTTGCTTGCAAAGTGACGATACAAAGCCGCCTCACTCACCTGCAACTGCGCTGCCAAAGCGGCGGTGGTGATGCGCTCAGCCCCGGGGTGCTCCAGCATCGCCGCCAGCGTTTGGAGGATTTGGATGCGTCGCTCGCCCGGCTTGGGGCGCTTGCGCGTCGCAGGCGGCGGTGCCGCATCAGCCTGCTGCGCGGCAGGCAGGTCATCGGAAGTATCAGACATCGAGACAGTCAGTGGCTAAGGCGGGCTGAGGAGGGCTTCGCCCCCCGGGTTGCCCCATTCTTGCACAGCGTTTCCGACATCCGCGGGGATGGTAAACACTAACATCGGAAACACTCAGAGGCGGCAGATTTCGCCCAAACCCAGGACGCTGCGGTCGACGTAGCGGGGCCGCCAGCGCAGGGGACGCACGAGGTGGGGGCCTGCTGTGCCTTGGCCATCGCCCCGGCGCCAGCGCTGAATCCACACCGTGCCCATGCCCACCCGGCGGGCGGCTTTTTGGTGCTCAAGCGTGTCTTCCACCAAGACACAGGCGCTGGGGTGAACCCTCAGTCGGGCGGCTGTCCGGCGCAACATGCGGGCATCGGGTTTGGGCCGCAGCTGCCCGAACATGCGCATGTCTTCTACCGACAGCACCCCATCAAACCAACGGCGGATCCCCAAGGCAGCCAGCACCCGATGGGCATAGGCCCGTGGCGCATTGGTGAGAATATAGTGGCGACCGCCCAAGCGCTTGAGCGCGTGAAAGTCGTGGGCGTGGCCGTGAACGCGTTGCTCCAAGCCGTGCAGGTCGTGGGTGTCGTCCAAGAACGCTTGTGCCCTGACGCCATGGTGCCGCACCAGACCCAGCAAGGTGGCTCCATAGCGTTTCCAGTACAGCCGCCTCAGGGCATCGGCCTGCGGTCGGGTGAGGTTCAGTTCTTTTTCGATGAACTGGCTCATGCGCTCGTTGATGTGAGGCATGCTGGCTTGAGAGGCGTTGTGTAGCGTGTTGTCCAGGTCGAACAGCCACACCCGGGGCGCTCGCTTCAGAGCCACTTCAGTGCGAACGGATCATGGTGCCGTAGGCCTGATCGGTCAAGATCTCCAGCAACATGGCATGCGGCACCCGCCCATCGATGATGTGCACCGCATGCACGCCACTGCGTGCAGCATCCAGTGCGCCACTGATCTTGGGCAACATGCCGCCGCTGATGGTGCCGTCGGCAAACAGCTCATCAATTTCGCGCGTGCTGAGATTGGTCAGCAATTGCCCGGACTTGTCCAGAACGCCTGGGGTGTTGGTCAGCAACACGAGCTTTTCCGCATTGAGTACCGTGGCGAGTTTGCTGGCCACCAGATCAGCGTTGATGTTGTAGCTCTCGTTGTTCTCGCCGAACCCAATCGGGCTGATGACCGGGATGAACTGGTCGTCTTGCAAGGCGCGTACAACCGAAGGGTCGATCGAGGTGATCTCGCCCACCTGTCCGATATCGTGCTCCACTGAGGGATCAGCGCGATCCACCATGCGCATCTTGCGGGCGCGAATCAAGCCCCCGTCGCGGCCGGTCAGTCCCACCGCCTTGCCCCCAGCCGCATTGATCAGGCCCACGATGTCTTGCTGCACCTCACCGGCCAGCACCCACTCGACCACCGACATCGTTTCTTCATCGGTCACCCGCATCCCCTGGATGAAGGTGCCTTGCTTGCCCACCTTGGCCAAGGCCTCATCAATTTGCGGCCCTCCCCCATGCACCACGATGGGGTTCATGCCGACCAGCTTCAACAGCACGATGTCCTCGGCAAAGTCTTGCTGCAAGGCCGGATCGGTCATGGCGTTACCGCCGTACTTGATCACCAGCGTCTTGCCGTGAAATCGCCTGATGTAGGGCAAGGCCTGAGCCAGGATCTCGGCTTGGTCTCGTGCCGTGATGTGGTCTAGGGTGTGCGGGGACTGCGTAGACATGGGAGGTCGGGGCCTAAGGCCGCTCATGGGGAATTAGCCGACATTTTAGAAAGAGTTGGCCCCAGCACTACTGGGGCGCCACGCCCAGATAGCGCGTATGCAGGTGCGCCTTGAAATACTGCGGGTTCAGCGTCTGTCCGCTGGCTCGAATCGCCAGTTCGTCAGTTGTCCATCGACTGCCTTGGGTCCAAATGTGATCACGCAGCCAGTCAAATATCGATTGCAATCGACCCGCCTTGATATCTTCGTCCAGAGTGGGCATCTGTTGCCTCATGGTGGCAAACCACTGGGCGGCGAACATAGCTCCCAGGGTGTAACAAGGGAAATACCCAAACAGCCCTTCGGGCCAGTGCACATCCTGCATCGGGCCATCTCGGAAGTTGCCTCGCGTGTCCACCCCCAGCAACTCCTGCATCTTTTGATTCCACAGCTCTGGCACATCTTGAGCCTGGATCTGTCCCTCAATCAACGGTCGCTCGATTTCGTAGCGCAAGATGATGTGGGCCGGATAGGTGACCTCATCAGCATCCACACGAATCAAACCGGGTTGTACCCGAGACATTAATCGGTGCAGGTTGGGCGGGTCAAAAGCCGGTTGGTCACCGAAGGCCCGGCACAAAAGGGGACCGAGCAGGTGTGCGAATCCCGGGTGCCCCGCGAGCTGCATCTCAAAGCTAAGGGACTGGCTCTCGTGCAGCGCCATAGATCGCGCATGGGCGAGGGGCTGGCCCAACCACTGACGAGGCAAATTCTGCTCATAGCGTCCATGCCCCGTCTCGTGGATGGTGCCCATCAGACTTCCCAGGAAGTCGTCCTCGCGAAATCGTGTGGTCATGCGAACGTCTTCGGGCGTTCCCCCACAAAAAGGGTGGGTGCTGACATCGAGCCGACCGGCCTGAAAATCGAATCCCAGCAACCGCATGGCCTGCTCGCAGACCTCGCGCTGAGCCTGCACCGAAAACGGGCCCACCGGCCGCACCACGGGCTCTTGCGCCTGACGGGCCATCACACGCTTGATGAGATCAGGCAGCCATTGCCGTACCGCCCCAAAAACCCGGTCCACCACTTCACAGGTCATCCCGGGCTCGTACCGATCCATCAGCGCGTCGTAAGGGGACAAGCCCGTGTGGTCAGACAGGCGCTGGGCCTCCTCGCGTCCCACCGCCAAGACCTCGCGGAAATTGGTCAAAAAGCCGTGCCAGTCGTTGGCCGGTCGCTGCTGTCGCCACGCATGCTCGCATCGGGAGGTGGCCAGTTGCCGGCGCTCCACCAGCTGCGCAGGCAAGGCATTGGCCTGAGCCCACGCCCTGCGTATCTCCCGCAGATTCGCGCGCTGTGTCTCGTCCAAGGGCTCTTGTGCTGCACGCTCGATTTGACTGGGCAAAGCCGGGTCAGTTTGCAGTCGATGCATCCATGTGGCCAATTCGGCTAACGCGGCCGCCCGGGCGTCATTGCCCTTAGGAGGCATCAGACTGGCCTGATCCCAACTGGCTATGGACGACAGGTGCTGCAACCGATGCAATCGCAGGTTCAAGGCTGTCAAGGCATCGTATTGCGGAGTGGCTAAGACCATGTCAAAACCCTGTGAAAAGTCAGCTCGAGTGCCTCGATTGTGAGGGCGGGGGCGGCTTCAGGCCTGAAACTGCCCCGGAAACACCCACAGCAGCGCACTGGTCATGATCAAGTAGCGAAGAAACTTGCCCACCGCCATATAAGCCACACAGGGCCAAAACGGGAGCCGCAACCACCCGGCCACTGCGCACAAGGGATCCCCTACTGCCGGCAGCCAACTCAGCAAACAGGCCTTGGGTCCGAAGCGCTCCAGCCAACGCAGCGCCCTCAATTGCAAGGGGCCTCGCTGGGTCAGGCGCTCGTATGCACACTCGGCCGCGTAACCCATCCACCAGCTGATGGCACCCCCCAGGGTATTGCCCAGTGTGGCCACTGCAATGGCAGCCCAAAACAGATCCGGATTGAGCTTGATAAGGCCGAAAACGGCCGGCTCACTGCCCATGGGAACCAACGTGGCCGAAATCAGGGCCACCACAAACACCGTGCTCAGACCGAACTTGGGCAATGCCAAGGCAGCCAGCAGGGCATACATCCACGCGTCCATGGGGCCATCATAGGCAAGCCTGCCCAACGATGGGATTGATCATGAGGCTATACTGCGTGCCTCATTTTTGAGCAGCTTAGGCAGGCGTTTTCCCATGCACATTGGCTCCATCGGTCTGCCCAACATGCTCTTCGTGGCACCTATGGCGGGGGTCACCGATCGGCCGTTTCGCAGCCTGTGCAAGCGCTTGGGGGCCGGGTACGCCGTCAGCGAAATGATCACCTCACGGCGTGAGTTGTGGAACAGCTTGAAAACCTCCCGACGCGCCAATCACGAGGGTGAAACGCAGCCCATCGCGGTCCAACTGGCTGGCGTAGACCCTCAGGAGATGGCCGATGCGTCGCGGTTCAATATCGACCGGGGTGCCCGCATCATCGATATCAATATGGGCTGCCCGGCCAAGAAAGTGTGCAATGCCTGGGCGGGATCGGCGCTGATGAGCCAAGAAGTCCTGGCGCTTGAAATTATCGAGGCGGTGGTGAAGGCCTGCGCTTCACAAGGTGTCCCGGTCACCCTCAAGATGCGCACGGGTCGTACCCTGACCCAGCGCAATGCCGTCAGGCTCGCCCGCCAGGCCGAGTCAGCCGGTGTGGCCATGGTCACCGTTCACGGCCGCACCCGTGACCAGGGCTACAGCGGTTGGGCCGAGTACGACACGATTGCCGAGGTAAAAGCGGCCTTGCGCATCCCGGTTGTGGCCAACGGCGATATCGATTCGCCTCACAAGGCCGCGATGGTCCTGAAGCACACCCGCGCCGATGCGCTGATGATTGGACGTGCCGCCCAATCCCGACCCTGGATCTTTTCCGAGATTGCACACTTCCTGGAGCACGGCCAGATTGCGCAGGCACCGGCTACCGCCCAGGTAAGGGAGTGGCTATTGGAGCATCTTCTCGATCACTACAGCCTCTATGGCGAAGAAGCAGGCGTGCGAACAGCGCGCAAGCATCTGGGCTGGACTTTGCGCGGCGTACCTGGCGGTGGGGCATTTCGCGATCATATGAACACCTTGGTGGATGCGCAGCAGCAGTTTCAGGTGGTGGCGGACTTCTTGGAAACCCTGTCGCACACACACCAGCGGTGGCCCGAACCACTTCCTGCTCAGACCGCAGCCTGGACGAGCGCCAACGGATCCGCCGCCAATGATCCCCTTTTGGCCCAACAAGCCTGAGTCCAGCACCATGACACGACAACGCATTGAAGAGGTGGTGCGCGCCTCTCTGGAGCAGTACCTCCAAGACTTGCGGGGCACGGAGCCCCATGAGCTGCACGAGTTATTTCTGTCGGCAGCGGAAAAGCCCGTCTTAGAGGTTGTTTTGCGTCACGCCGGCGACAACCAGAGCCTGGCAGCCCAATGGCTGGGAATCAACCGAAACACCTTGCGGCGAAAGCTGCGTGAACACCAGATACGACCATGAAAACTGCCCTGATCTCAGTTTCGGACAAAACCGGTATCTTGTCCCTGGCCAGCGAATTGCACCAACTGGGCGTGCGCCTGGTTTCCACTGGCGGCACGGCCCGCTTGCTAAGCGAAGCGGGGCTGCCAGTGGCCGAGGTGGCCCAGCTCACTGGATTTCCGGAAATGCTAGACGGCCGCGTCAAGACCCTTCATCCTATGGTCCATGGCGGCCTGCTAGCCAGGCGGGATGTACAAGAGCACATGCAGGCCCTGCAGGAGCACGGGATCAGCACCATTGACTTGCTGGTGGTCAATCTCTACCCCTTCGAGCAAACGGTGGCGCGGGCAAGTTGCACGTTAGACGAAGCTATCGAGAACATCGACATTGGCGGTCCTGCCATGGTGCGCAGTGCCGCCAAGAATTGGAAACATGTGGCGGTGCTGACAGACGCGTCCCAATACGAGCCCATCGTTCAAGAGTGGAAACACAATGGCGGCTTGAGTGTTGAAACGCGCTTCTCGCTTGCGATAGCCGCCTTCAACCGAATCAGCAATTACGACGCGGCCATCAGCGACTACCTGTCCAGTTTGGGCCCAGACGGGACACGCCAACTCTTTGGCGGACAAAGCAATGGCCGCTTCGTGAAGATCCAAGACCTGCGCTATGGTGAAAATCCTCATCAACAAGCCGCTTTCTACCGGGACTTGTATCCGGCGCCGGGCTCCTTGGTGACCGCCCGACAATTGCAAGGCAAGGAATTGAGTTACAACAATATCGCTGACGCCGATGCGGCTTGGGAATGCGTCAAGAGTTTTGACTCGGCAGCCTGCGTGATCGTCAAGCATGCCAACCCCTGTGGCGTGGCCCTAGGCCACGATGCGGCTCAGGCCTATGCCAAGGCGTTTCAAACCGACCCCACTTCGGCATTTGGGGGCATCATCGCCTTCAATCGAGAGGTCGATGAAGCCGCAGCCACTGCGGTAGTCCAGCAGTTTGTCGAAGTACTCATCGCACCGGCATTTACTGAGGCTGCGCGCCGAGTCTTGGCTGGTAAAGCCAACACGCGCGTTCTGCAAATCGAAATGCCCCCCGCAGGAAATAGCGACTGGCTCAACGGCCGCAATCAGATGGATGCCAAGCGCGTGGGCTCGGGACTGCTGTTACAGACAGCAGACAACCGTGTGCTGTCGACTCAAGACCTGGTGTTTCCCACTGCGCTGCGTCCCACGGCCGCCCAGCTTGAAGACCTGCTGTTTGCCTGGACGGTGGCCAAGTATGTCAAAAGTAATGCCATAGTCTTTTGCGCGGGTGGCATGACTTTGGGGGTGGGCGCAGGTCAGATGAGTCGCCTGGACTCCGCGCGTATCGCATCGATCAAGGCCGAGCACGCTGGCCTGTCTTTGGCTGGCTCGGTAGTGGCCAGCGATGCCTTTTTCCCGTTCCGCGATGGATTGGATGTGGTGGTGGACGCAGGCGCACGGTGTGTCATTCAGCCTGGCGGGTCGGTGCGCGACGATGAGGTGATTGCCGCTGCCAATGAGCGGGGGGTGGCCATGGTGTTCACCGGGATACGCCACTTTCGGCACTAAAGGCTGACCGCGTGGGCGAAATGAGAATTCTCGGCGTCGACCCCGGCTTGCAGCGCACGGGATTTGGGGTGGTGCACGCTTGCGGCGGTCGAATGGAGTACGTGAGCAGCGGAACCATCAGCACCTCGGAAGTGCCCCGCACCGATTTGCCAGCCAGGTTGCAACTGATATTTGCTGGCCTCTGCCAGGTAGTACACGAATACCAACCCACCCATGCGTCGGTGGAGATCGTCTTTGTCAATGTCAACCCACAAAGTACCCTGATGCTGGGTCAGGCGCGAGGAGCAGCGCTCGCAGCCCTGGTACACCAGGGAGTGGCAGTCTCCGAATACACCGCCTTACAAATGAAAAAGGCCATCACCGGACATGGGCTGGCCAGCAAAGCGCAGATACAAGAAATGGTCAAACGACTGTTGCGGCTGCCTGGCCTGCCGGGTCGTGATGCGGCAGATGCCCTGGGCATGGCCATCACCCACGCTCACGCCGGAAGTTCCCTGCAGCGCTTGGCCGCGCAGGGCGTGGCCCCGCGTGGCGCCCACTCGCCCTACCGCAAAGGCCGTACGGTTTAAGTTGTGGGTGGTCGGCAGGTGCCTGCCCCCTTGGCCTCGAAGCACTGCCTCAGGTATTGCGAACCACCAAGGCAGGCCCCTCAAGGTGGGGAGCGCAGTGCCCCACCACACGGGCCTCGTCAAAACCGTGCTGGGCAAAAACCTGAAGCACCTGCTCAAGCGCCGATTCTTCGCAAGAGATCAATAAGCCGCCGCTGGTTTGTGGATCACTAAGCAAGGCCTGGTCAGCGGCTGACCAGGCCTCGGGCAATTGAACGTCGCTGCCATAGCCGCTCCAATTGCGTGCCGAGGCTCCGGTCACCCACCCGGCGCCCGCCAAGTCGTACACGCCAGGCAGGAGTGGGACTTGATTCCACTGCACGATCACTTGGCAGGCAGATGCTCGCGCAATCTCCAAGGCGTGTCCCGCCAAACCAAAGCCCGTCACATCGGTCATTGCATGTACCCCGTCAATTTCAGCCAGCAGTGGCCCCGGAGTATTCAATTTTGTGGTGGTGCGCACCAGGCTGTCGTAGCCCGCTGGGCTCAACTGTTCCTTTTTCAGTGCTGCGCTGAGGATGCCAACCCCCAACGGCTTGCCCAGCACCAGCACATCGCCTGGGCGCGCGTCGGCATTTCGCCTGACCCGTTGGGGATGCACCAAACCCAAGGCCACCAGGCCATAAATGGGTTCGACCGAGTCAATGGTGTGACCCCCAGCGATCGGTATGCCCGCTTGGGCGCACACCGATGCGCCTCCGTCCAGGATACGCGCAATGGTGGACGCGCTGAGGGTTTGAATCGGCATCCCCACCAGGGCCAGGGCCAGCAGCGGCCGACCGCCCATGGCGTACACATCGCTGATGGCGTTGGTCGCCGCGATCCGTCCAAAGTCGAAGGGATCGTCCACGATGGGCATGAAGAAGTCGGTGGTGGCGACCAAGGCCTGCTGATCATTGAGGCGATACACCGCCGCATCATCCGACGTCTCGATACCCACCAGCAAATCAGGCGGAATCGGCAGACCCCGACTGCCTTGGAGCAACTGCGACAGAACGCCAGGGGCCACCTTGCACCCACAGCCCCCACCATGGGCTAAAGAAGTCAAGCGCGGGGTGACGTGCTGGGAAGAATTGTGGGCATTCATGGGGACACACCTAAGCGTCAACAATCACAGTCGCGATTAGACTGCACAAATGAGCTCTCAGGTCCCTCATCGTGGACGTACCACCGCTGGCTTGCTTGATGCGCCCCAGCGCCTTCGATTGCACGCCATGGGAGCATGTCTGGTCATGGGGCTCTGGGGCTGCGCGCAGCCGGGCTCCCCTGAGAACTTCCGCCCCACCCTGGGCCAGCCAGGCAAAGACGTCATCTGGCTTCCTACGCGAGACGAGTTGCTGATCAAAATGCTGCAGGCGGCCCGAGTGGGCCCGGACGACCGGGTCTACGACCTGGGAGCTGGCGACGGTCGGATTGCCATTGCTGCTGCGCGCGACTTTGGCGCAAGCGCGGTGGGTATTGAATTTGATGCTCGCATGGCCGAGCACGCCAGGCGCAATGTCGAACGGGCTGGAGTGGCCAATCGGGTTCGCATCGTTCAGGGTGACATCTTCAAAGAAGATTTTTCCCGGGCTACGGTGATCACCTTGTATTTGCTCGAGGAACTCAACTTCCGGCTGCGCCCGCTGATTCTGCGCATGCCTCCCGGCACGCGTGTCGTATCCAACACCTTCTCGATGGGCGACTGGGAGCCCGATGAAGTGCTCAGCGCGGCCGGTCAAACCGGCTACCTGTGGATCGTGCCCGCCGACGTTCAAGGTTCCTGGCGTGTCCGCCTGACCACCACCGATACGGGCGTTGCGCAAATACGATCGGGGCGCATGGTGCTGGACCAACGCTACCAGCGCCTGGGTGGCTGGCTGGAGTTGGATGGGCAGCAGCGCCAAAGTCTGTTGGGTGTTCAGTTGCGGGGCAATACCCTGGAATTTCGATTCATCGATCACCGAGGACTCTTGCAAGCTGCCCGGTTACAGATTCAAGCCGATCACTTGAGAGGACAACTCGACCCTCCTTATGGCATGGTGGAGATTCCGGTCTCGCCTGGTCGGATCGAAGGCCAGCGCACGGGGTCTTAGATGAAACAGGCCCATATCTCCCGCGTCTTGCCCCTCCAAGGGGCCAGCAACTTCCGCGATTTAGGCGGCTATCGGGGCTTGGATGGACACACCCTGCGTTGGGGCAAGGTATACCGGTCGGATCATCTGGCTCAGCTCGATGATGCAGATCGCGCCCTCTTGCAGTCCATAGGACTCAGACGAAGCCTGGACTTTCGTGGCGTCCAGGAACGCAGCGCTCAGCCCTACGACATTCCCGGTCTCACCCAGTGGCAGTTGCCCATTGAGCCCACCGTGGTGCAGCGTATGCAAGATGTGGTGGGCGCCGGTTCAAGTTTGACAGCGCAGTTGGTCGCCGACTTGATGAAAGAGCTCTACCGTGCCTTGATCCATGAGCAAGCCCCGCGCTTTGCCGAGTTCTTCGATATCGTGCTGCAAGAAGACACTCCTGTGGTCTTTCACTGCACGGCCGGAAAAGACCGAACCGGACTTGCCGCCGCTCTGCTGCTGTCAGCTCTGGGCGTGTCGCGGCGGCACATCATGGAAGATTACCTGCTGACCAATGCCGTGTACAAACATCCGCCCATCAAAAGCAGTAAGACGCCTGCCGAAGCGCTGGCCGTGTTGTGGACTGTTCAGGCCGCTTTCTTGGAGGCTGCCTGGGAGGTGATCGACCGTGATCATGGCGGCACGGAGCGCTTCTTGAGTCAGCAGATTCGGCTGAGTGCTTCGGGGCAAAAGACGCTGCGTGATCGTTTACTCGAGCCCCCCTGAGCGGACGTGGGCACCTCGCTACAGGATCATGGCCAGTCGCTCCAGGATGAGTACGGCAAAGAATCCCAGTGCGGCCAGAATCGTCCACTTGATGACCACGGTGCCTCGCCAACGCCAATGCGCCGAGCCTGTGGCAATGTACATGGCAAAGCACACCAACGCGGCCACCAGAAGCAAGCCAAAGACCAAGCGCAGCAGGAACATCACGGCAGCAGGGTCTCCATGTCAGTGGGTTTGCACCCTCACCACACCGGCGCCAACTCGCCCATTCCCGCCGGTGCCTGGGCGGCATCATCGAAGGTGACAATTTCGTAGGCACTCGCATCGGCCAGCAACGCGCGAAGCAGCCGGTTGTTCAGCGCATGACCGCTTTTGAACGCGCTGTAGTGCGCCAGCAAGGGGTGTCCAACGATGTGCAGATCGCCAATGGCATCTAGTATCTTGTGCTTGGCGAATTCGTCGTCGTACCGCAGACCATCGGCGTTGAGCACGCGATGGTCATCCAGCACGATGACGTTATCCATATTGCCGCCCAATCCCAGACCTCGCGAGCGCATCGCCTCTACATCGCGGGTAAACCCAAAAGTACGTGCACGGGCGATATCGCGTTTGTAGCGACCGGACCCCATATCAAATTCAACGCGCTGGCCGGTAGCATCGAGTGCCGGATGATCAAAATCGATCTCAAAGCTCAGCCGATAGCCCTCCCATGGCTCCAGCCGGGCCCACTTCAGGCTAGAGCCTTCTCCCTCACGAATCTCCACTGACTTGAGTACCCGCAAAAAGCGCTTGGGCGCTGCCTGCAACTCAATGCCGGCGCTTTGCAGCAAAAAGACAAAGCTGGCCGCCGAGCCGTCCAAGATGGGAACTTCCTCCGCCGATATATCCACCATCAAATTGTCAATTCCCAAGCCGGCACAGGCGGACATCAGGTGCTCGATAGTCTGTACCTTTGGACCATCCGGATTACCCCCTGCACTGATGGTGGAGGCCATGCGGGTGTCGCTGACCGACAGGGGATGAACACGGATTTCAACTGGTACTGCCAGATCCACACGCCGAAAGACAATCCCCGAATCAGGCAGCGCGGGTCGCAGGGTGAGCTCTACTTTTTGGCCACTGTGCACGCCCACGCCCATGGCCCGGGTGAGGCTTTTAAGGGTTCGTTGCGCGATCATGCCGCTATTGTCCCCGATTAGACCCTCGAGCGCCGCACCACATGGCCCCGGGAGAAGCTGAGGGGGTCAGCCCGTCGATTGCATTTCGCTGTCGTGCCAGCCCTGCAATGACCACCGGGCGAGTCCCACGGCCAGGCCAAACAAGGCCACACCCGTTAGCGCAATCAGTCCCAAGGCGGCAAACATGCGTGCAATGTTCAGCTGAAACCCGCCCTGCAAGATTTCATAGGCCAAGCCTGCTGCGGTACCAGCCGTTCCCGCCACGAACTCGGCTACGACTGCGCCAATCAAGGCCAGTCCGCTGCTGATGCGCAGACCTGCAAAGAAGTAAGGCAAGGCGTGGGGAAAACGCAAACGCCACAAGATCTGCCATCGAGTCGCCCGACGCAAAACAAAGTAGTCCATCAATCCTGGGGGCACGCTGCGCAATCCCACCGTGGTGTTGGATATGACGGGAAATAGCGCCACCAATGCGGCGCACAAGATCAAGGAAAGGGTGGGATCTTGGACCCAGATGATGATCAAAGGCGCAATGGCCACGATGGGCGTGACCTGAAGCAGCACCGCATAGGGAAATAGGGCAGCGGCCACCCAGCGGCTTTGGACAAGCACCAGGGCCGTGCCCACGCCCAGGATCACCGCCAACATCAGGGCGCACACTGTGACCCACAGCGTATTGATCCAAGCGCGTAGCAACTCAGGTCCTGCGTGGACAAATTCCTGCGCGACTCTGGCGGGTGAAGGCACCAAATAAGCAGGCAGGTGCCAGGCTTCAACGACCCAGTGCCACAGGCCCACTACCACGGCAGCGACCACCAACGGCAGACTCCACCAGGCGGCGCGCTGGGGCGAGAACCTCATGCCAAGGCTTCCTCGGGATTGCCCCCACTGGCCTGCAGGAGCAGGTCTTGCAACTGCCCGGCGTAGTGCGCAAACCGAGTCGAGACCCGAAAGGATGCACCGCGCGGGTGGGGCTCCGATATGGGCGTTTGTGCCACGATCCGTCCTGGACGGGCGCCCATGACCAGGACACGGTCAGAGAGAAAGACCGACTCGTAAATGGAGTGCGTCACGAATAACACCGAGAGCGATTGCTGAGCACACAAGCGCAGCAAATCGCTGTCCAGCTTGTGACGGGTGATCTCATCGAGTGCCGCAAAGGGCTCATCCATGAGCAGCAAGGAGGGTTGCGTGACCAAGGCCCGAGCGATGGAAGCCCGCATCTTCATGCCGCCGGACAGTTGGTGCGGTCGTAAGTGGGACGCCGCTTCTAAGCCCACATGGGCCAAGGCCTGGAGTGCTCGCTCTTGCGCCTGTGCGCGCTCCACACCAGCCAAATCCAGCGGTAACCTGACATTGGCGACCACGCTGGCCCAAGGCATGAGGGTGGGATCTTGAAAAACATAGGCCAGTCCACCTCCGACAGGCAGGTCAACGCGGACCGAGCCTGAGGTAGGCTCTATGAGGCCAGCGACCAACCTCAGCACCGTGGTCTTACCGCACCCAGAAGGACCCAGCAACGTCACAACTTCACCGGCCGAGACGCGCAAATCGATACCCGAGAGCACCTCGGACGATCCAGCAAATCGCTTGGAAACTGCTTGCAGCTCAATGACTGCGGCCTGGCTCATAGACCCGAGCCCTCCGGGGTTAGGGCATGACGCGGATGTTTTTCATGAGGTCGACATTGAACGTACGTCGAAAATCCACCTTAGCCGGGTCAATCAGCTTCATCGCCACCATCATGTCGAAAGTGGCCTTGAGTCGCTCTGTGGTCATGGCGCCAATCCCCATTCGAGCAGCATCTCCTCCGGTGACCAGTTCCATCTGCTTCATCATGCGGATGCCATAGGCGATTTGCTCATCGGTCATCTGGGGGTTGTCGCGCTTGATCAAAGCATTGGCTGCTGTCGGATCATCACGCAGATAGCTGCGCCACCCTTCCATGGTCGCTTGCAAGAAGGCGGCAACGGCCTTGGGGCGCTGCCGCAAGGTGTCTTCCATACAGACGACGGTGGTGGCATAAGGCGGCCAGCCGTGGTCTGCCAGTAACAGTGCCGTGGGTTTGAAGCCAGCTTGCTTTTCAATTGCAAATGGCTCGCTGGACAAATAGCCTTGCTGTACGGTGCCCTTATCGGCAATAAAGGGCTGAACATTGAAGGTATAGGGTCGGACCTGACTGTCTTGCAATCCATACTTGGTGCGCAGCCACGGCCAGTAATTGGTCCGCGCGTCCGAAGAGATCAGAATCGATTTGCCTCGTAAGTCTTCCATCCTGCTGAAGACCCCCGGATGGCCGATCATCACCAAGGGGTCTTTCTGAAAAATCGCCGCAACCGTCACGGCGCGAACCCCTTGCTCATGCACTTTGAGAGTTTGGACGTCGTAGCCCATGTAGCAGTCGGCTTGTCCGGCAGCCATCAACTGCATTCCATTGACCTGAGGTCCTCCCATTCTCAGCGTGACCTCAAGTCCCGCCTTTCGGTATAGGCCTTGCGCCAGCGCCTGGTAGAAGCCGCCGTGTTCGGCCTGAGCAAACCAGTTGGTCAGGTAGGTGAACTTTTCCTGGGCGGCGGCGGTGGAGGAGAGGGCCACCGCCGCCAGTACCAGAAGCGAGGAACGCAAGAATGTGAACATGGCAACGACTCAGACGTTGTGGGAGATGGCATTGTGCCCACAAACGGTCCGATCCGCAGCCTCGGCATCACATCCTTCGGCACGGGCAGCGGGTCGCGAGCCCGCCGTCCGTACCGCCGCTCGTTCAGTCGGCTTGCTTGCGCAGGAAGGCTGGGATCTCGATTTCGTCCATGCCGCTATTGGCCAGCGTCTCCACCTTGCTTCTCGCATTGCGCCAGACGCTAGGGGTTTGCAAGCCCGCATAGTCTTGAGCTACCGCAGCAGTTCCCATGGTCATGGCGGGAGCAACCGGTAGCGCCCCCACAGGATCGTGGGTACCGGTGGCCTGCATGATGACGCTGTTGTCCACTACCTTGACCGGCGTCTGATTGCGGCGCACCCCCGAAGACAGGCCGGTGGCGATCACGGTCACTCGAAGCTGATCGCCCAGGCTCTCATCAAACGCAGCGCCATAGATGACGTGAGCATCATCGGCGGCATAGCGGCGGATGGTCTCCATGGCGATTTTGCTTTCGCGCAACTTGAAGTTGCTCTTGGCCGCTGCGATGAGGACCAGTACGCCGCGGGCGCCAGACAGGTCAATTCCCTCTAGCAAGGGGCAGGACACGGCGGCCTCGGCAGCCTTTTGGGCACGATCAGGCCCGGTGCCACAGCCCGTCCCCATCATGGCCTTCCCGGGCTCGCTCATGACGGTCTTGACGTCTTCAAAGTCGACGTTCACCAGCGCATCCATGTGGATGATGTCGCTGATGCCGCCCACCGCGTTACGCAGCACATCGTTGGCGTGCGCAAACGCGACCTCTTGGGTGACATCTTCGCCCATCACCTCCAACAACTTCTCGTTGAGGACAACAATCAGCGAATCGACATTGGCTTCGAGCTCCGCAACTCCTTGATCAGCTTGCTTGCGTCGGCGGGGCCCCTCAAAGTCAAATGGCTTGGTCACCACACCGACGGTGAGTATCCCCATCTCGCGGGCAACCCGTGCAATCACCGAGGCCGCACCGGTGCCGGTGCCACCACCCATACCAGCGGTGATAAACAGCATATTGGCGCCATCAATAGCCGACTTGATCACCTCCACCGCATCTTCTGCGGAAGCCTTGCCAACCTCGGGCTTGCCTCCAGCACCCAGACCCTTGCTGCCCAGTTGCACCAAGGTCTGTGCTGCGCTGCGATTGAGCGCCTGCGCGTCGGTGTTGGCGACGATGAAGTCCACCCCTTGAACGCCTTGTTCGATCATGTGCGCGACGGCGTTACCGCCACCACCTCCCACACCAATGACCTTGATGGAGGTTCCCTGATCAAACTCTTCAATCATCTCAATTGCCATCATGTTCTCCTTACTTCACTTCAGTTGCCATTTGCACATACACACTCCCCGCCTGCGCCCGGTCTTTCCGACCTGTCACCCACGCGGCCTCTCCAAAACTCTGGGTACTCTCGGCTCAGCCTCCTGCGATTAAAAGTTACCCAAAAACCAATCCTTGGCCCGACCGACAAAGGTCTTGACCGATCCGGCCTGCTGCGCGGCCTTTACGCCGCGGCTGCGTGCGATCCGGGCCTCCTCTAACAGTCCCATGACAGTGGCGGCCCGGGGATGGGCGACCATGTCATGCAAAGCCGACGAGTAAGTGGGCTGCCCAGTGCGCACCGGCTTGAGGAAAATGTCCTCGCCCAGCTCCACCATCCCGGGCATCGTGGCCGACCCTCCGGCCAAGACGATGCCGCTGGATAAGCGCTCTTCGCAGCCGCTCTCGCGAATGACCTGGTGGACCAAGGAGAAGATCTCCTCCACGCGAGGCTCGATCACGCCCGCCAGGGCCTGGCGGTTGAGCAGGCGTGGAGCCCGATCGCCCAGTCCTGGGACTTCCACCTGGTCGGAGGGGTTGGCCAACAACTGTTTGGCCACACCGTATTCGACCTTGATCTCCTCGGCATCCTTCGTAGGCGTGCGAAGTGCCATGGCGATATCGCTGGTGATCAAATCGCCTGCGATGGGGATGACCGCCGTATGCCGAACAGAGCCCTCGGTGTAAACCTGTACATCGGTGGTACCCGCCCCGATGTCCACCAGCGCCACGCCCAGCGCCGCCTCGTCGTCGGTCAGTACAGCGGCTGCGCTTGCGCTGGGGTTGAGCACCAGGCGCTCGACTTCCAAACCGCAGCGGCGCACACACTTGAGAATATTTTCCGCGGCACTCTGGGCGCCGGTGACGATGTGTACACGCACCTCCAAGCGGCTGCCGCTCATTCCGATGGGCTCTTTAACCTCGTGGCCATCGATGACAAATTCCTGGGGCTCCACCAGCAGCAAGCGCTGATCGTTTGGAATATTGATGGCTTTGGCCGTCTCCACAACGCGTGTGACATCCGTAGTGGTCACCTCCCGGTTGTCGCGCACGATGACCATGCCCGTGGAGTTCTGGCCTCGGATGTGGCTGCCCGTGATGCCCGTGTAGACGCTGCCAATCTTGCAAGCCGCCATCATCTCGGCCTCTTTGAGTGCCTGCTGGATGCTTTGCACCGTGGCATCAATGTTGACCACCACCCCGCGCTTGAGCCCGTGGCTGTTGGCAACACCCAATCCGGCCATGCGCAGTTCACCGCCAGGCAGGACCTCTGCGACTACCACCATGACTTTGGCGGTGCCGATGTCCAGGCCTACCACCAGATCTTTGTATTCCTTGGCCATTTCAGTCTCCGAAGACGGGGGCAGTGCGTTTCATTTAAGGGCTCTTTCTTGCAGGCGACGCTGGAGTGGTGGTACTCACGCCCTGCAAACGCAAGGCATAGCCATCGGGATGCCGTAGATCGGCGTAGACAAAGCGATTGCGAAACTGACCGGTGACCTGCGGAACGGTGCGGACGAACCGGCGCGTGCGCTCGAGTACTTGCGCATCGGAGCCCCGACCCATCTCGATGACCGCCGCGTTGTCCAGCTCGGCACGCCAAGAGCCGCGTCCGGAAAGGGTCAAGCGTTGCACGGACAGATCCAGACGCTTGACGGTGAGTTCGAGCTCTCGCCACATTTGCAACACCTGCGCTGCGCTGCCTCGGGGCCCACTGAGTTGCGGCAAGAGTTCGTCTTCCACATCTCCAAGATTGGCCAGGAACACCTCGCCAAAGGCATTGACCAGCTGCTCGTCGCCCTGCTCGGTTTCCCAATAGGCCACTGCCCGGTGCTCCTCCAACCGTACCGCCAATCGGTCGGGCCAGACCCGCCGCACCACAGCGGTTCTCACCCAAGGTACGGTCTCGAAAGCACCGCGGGCCGATTTCAAATCGATGGCAAAGAAATTGCCACTGAGCTTGGGCATCACCACCGCACGGATGGTGGCAACGCTGTTACGCGTCATATCGCCCTCAAGCGTGATGCCTCGGATGGGGAACCAGGGGGCACGCACCAACCACGCGAAGGCAGCTGCCAGCAATACCAGAGCAGACAAGACAAAGACCAACGCCGAAACGCCGTTCATGAGACGAATGTCCATGGGCCAGGTTGCCGGCGTTACCGTTGCGGCGCGGGAAGCCATCAGGGTACCTCCCCCTGCGCTGGGGTGTCCAGGCGAGCATCGGTCAACACTGCCAGGCACAAATCCTCATACGACCAGCCAGCCGCGCGGGCTGACATGGGGACCAGCGAATGGCTGGTCATGCCCGGTGCGGTGTTCATTTCCAGCAGGAACACCTGCTGATCACGCTGGCGCACCATCAAGTCGGCGCGTCCCCATCCACGACATCCCAGCGTTCGGTAGGCTTGTAACGCCCAATGCTGCACCTGCCGATCCACCTCGGGCGGTAGCCCGCTTGGGCAGTGGTATTGCGTGTGATCGGTGAAGTACTTATTTTGGTAGTCGTAAGCGCCCTCTGGCGCTTCGATTCGAACCACAGGCAATGCCTGAGCCGCTTCGTTGGGCCCCATCAGCGCACAGGTGACTTCGATGCCCTCAATGAACTCCTCACACAGAACATCCGGGTCATAGCGGCGGCTTAAGGCTACGGCCTCTTGCATCTGGCTGTAGCCTTGCACCTTACTCACGCCCAATGACGACCCTTCGCGAGGGGGTTTGACGATGAGAGGCAAACCCAACTCATCGGGTATTTGAGTGGCCCGCGAGCGATCGTCCTGTGGCGACAGGCAAACCCATCGAGGTGTGGGTAACGCCGCGGCCTGCCAGACCCGCTTGGTCATCACCTTGTCCATGCACAAGGCACTGGCCATGACCCCAGAGCCGGTGTATGGAATGCCCAGCCATTCCAAGACGCCTTGGATGCATCCATCTTCTCCCAGGCGGCCATGCAGTGCGATGAAAACCCGGGAGAAGGCTGCCTCACGCAAATCAGCCAGTGGCTGCTGGGCGGGATCAAAGGGATGTGCATCAACGCCACGCGAGCGCAATGCCGCCAAGACCCCCTGACCGGACATCAGGGAGATTTCTCGCTCGGCACTGCGTCCGCCCATCAGGACGGCCACCTTGCCCAGTGATGACGGGTCTGTGGGCACCGGCTTCATGCCTGCACCATCGATTCGATCTGATCGGCCACCCGCGCAGCGGCATCGGGTCGGGCCAAGGCCCGGGCGCACTGCGCCATGGCCAGAGCACGCTCGCGCGTCATGCCCTTGAGCAGGGCCACCAGGCGATCCTTGCTCAGCTGCGCTTGCGGCAAGTGAATGGCTGCGCCATGCTGCGCCATCCACTGGGCATTGTCTTGTTGGTGAGAAGTGGTGCTGATGACCAGCGGCACCAAGACGCTGGCCACGCCCGCTGCACACAGCTCACTCACCGTAATGGCTCCCGCCCGGCAGATGACCAGATCGCTCTCGGCGAGCGCCTGCGCCATGTCCTCAATGAAGGGCCTCACATCGGCTCTCACCTCCAGCCAGTCATACGCCTCCTTTAGCAATTGAGCGTGGGCAGCGCCCGCTTGATGAATGACCTGGGGTCGCTGTTCGGTGGGCATAAAAGCCAGAGCAACCGGAATGGCATCGTTGAGTGCCTGCGCCCCCAAACTGCCGCCTAAAACCAACAGGCGCAACGGGCCGGTACGGCCGGCCATACGCTGCTGCGGTACCAGTAATTGGGAGATCTGAGGTCTCACAGGATTACCCGTGACCACGGCGCGGGCTGTTCGACCTGAATCTGTCCCCTCGAAGCCAAATGCAATCGAGCGTGCAAATGGCTTGAGCAGGCGATTGGAAAGCAAGAGTCCCGCATCGGCATTGACAAGCATCATGGGACGACGCTGCATCACCGCTGCCAGCCCTGCTGGCAGGCATATATAGCCGCCCATGCCCAGGATGGCATCGGCACCGCGACGTTTCAATATGGCTGCCGACTCGCGCCAGGCCGAGAAGAATTGCCGAATCCCCGTGATCGCATGCCGCCAACCTTTTCCCCGTAGTCCGCTGAACTGCACCGTGTCCAGCTCAATCCCCGTCGGTGGAACCAGACGGTTTTCCATACCGTGGGCAGTCCCCAGCCAACTCACGGTCCAACCTCGGCTTTGCATCTCTTGGGCCACAGCCAAACCCGGCATGATGTGTCCCCCAGTGCCTGCAGCCAGTACGACCAGGTGCCTCATGTACGGCCTCCGCGCATCAGCGAGCGGTTTTCCATGTCAACGCGTATGACCAGCGCCAGGGCCACGAAGTTCATGACGATGGCAGAGCCTCCGTAACTCATCAAGGGCAAGGTCAGCCCCTTGGTGGGCAATACCCCCAAGTTCACTCCCATATTGATGAACCCTTGCACGCCAAACCACACTCCAATGCCCTGGGCCATCAGGCCTGCAAACACCCGATCCAAGGCAATGGCCTGTCGTCCAATGGCCACGATACGTCGGGTGAGCCAGAAAAATCCCACCACCACGCTGGCCACACCCAAGAAGCCCAATTCTTCGCCAATGACCGCAAGCAAAAAGTCGGTGTGGGCCTCAGGCAGGTAGTGCAGCTTTTCTACTGAGGAGCCCAAGCCTTGCCCCAGCAACCCACCTCTGCCGAAGGCAATCAAAGAATGGGTCAGTTGATAGGCCTTACCCTGCGCGTATTGGGGATCCCAGGGATCCAGATAGGCCAGTATGCGTGCACGCCGCAGATCGTCAAAGGCGATCATCAGCGCAAACGCAGCCAGTGCCATGCCTGCAATCAGGAAGAACATCCGCGCATTGACACCGCCCAAGAACAATACCGCCATCGCCGTCGTGGCGATGACCAGGAAAGCCCCCATATCGGGTTGACGCAGCAGCAACACCCCGACAAAGAGCACTGCCAATGCCATGGGCCACACAGCGCGGAAGAAATTCTCGCGGGCCTCCATCTTGCGCACCATATAACTGGCTGCATACAGAGTAATGGCCAGCTTGGTCAGCTCCGAAGGCTGAAAGTTGATGATGCCCAAAGGAATCCAGCGTCGCGAGAGGTTTACCACCTTGCCGATGAAGGGGATCAGCACAATGACCAGCAAAATCAAGGAAATTACAAATACCAATCGGGCGTGCTTCTCCCAAAATGCAACCGGCCACTGCACCACCACCAGCGCCAAGACCGTGGCCAAACCGACCGACAGCAAGTGGCGCGACAGGAAGTGGGTAGGCGCATAGCGCGAGAATTTGGGGTTATCGGGCATGGCCACAGACGCTGAGTACACCATCACGATACCCAGCAGCACCAGCGCTGCCGCTGCGAGCAAGAGCGCCTGGTCAAAGCCAGCCATGCGGGTGATTCGATCGGTTGCGCGATCCAATCCATCGCGCACCGGGAGGCTGCGCGGCACCGAGGCTTCGCGCCGCTGTGGTGCGCGGCGTCGCGACCACCAGTCCTGCACCCAAGCCCAGAGTGCTGAGCGACGCGCAACAGCAGCGCCCGTCATGCGGCGGCCTCCTGACGAGATGCTGCCGCACCCAAGGCATGTAATGCAGGACCTAGGGCAGCACCTGCACTCACCACACCTGCCAGTACGCCTAACACCCACTGCACAGGCAGGGCTTTGATGTCGCCCAGTGCAGCAACGGGCATCAGGGTTTGGACATGTAGAGGCTCAACAGGCGCGTCCTTTCGTCGCCTCTGCGGCTCGGCTACTGGCAAGGCCCGCACCAGCCACTCCAGACCCCCTTCGAGCATGAGGCCAAAGTCACCCGGCTGTGAGGGCGCTTCCTGGCCAAATCGCACCACCGCGCGCTCAACCGCCTGGAGACCTCGAGACGTTCGCGTGCCTGTTTTGGCACCTGAGTGCGCAGCGGGTGTCGCCAACGGGTGGTCCCGCGCCACCACCCTCACCGCCTCCTCAGGCCACCAAGACTCATCCACATTGATTTGGGAATCCAGCAGCGTCACGCAGCGGGCACTCCAGTTAGCAGGTGCAGGCGAGCCCAAGCAGTGCTCGGGTGACAGGATTTGAAAGCGCAGCCCGGCCTTGGCGCAGATCTGATTCACAGCGGGCACGATGTGCGGCTGCACGTGGGGGCTGGCGATGATGAGCAAGTCTGTCATCTTCATCTCACCGCAATTTCAAGCTGGCCAGGCCAACCAGACACAGCAACATCGTGATGATCCAAAAGCGCACCACCACTTGGGTCTCTGTCCAGCCCTTTTTTTCGAAGTGATGGTGCAGTGGCGCCATCAGGAATATCCGGCGTCCTTGACCGTACTTGCGGCGGGTGTACTTGAACCAGCCGACTTGTACGATGACGCTCAAAGCCTCGGCGACAAAGATGCCCCCCATGATGGCCAGGACAATTTCCTGACGCGTGATCACCGCGATGGTGCCCAATGCTCCTCCCAAGGCCAGTGCCCCCACGTCTCCCATAAAGACCTGGGCAGGGTTGGCGTTGAACCACAAGAAGGCCAGGCCTGCACCGGCCATGGCCGCACAAAACACCAACAGCTCACCTGAGCCCGGGATGTAGGGAAATAGCAGGTAGCGGGAGTAGACCGAGCTGCCGGTCACATAAGCGAAGATACCCAATGCCGAGCCCACCATCACCACAGGCATGATGGCCAATCCATCCAAACCATCTGTGAAGTTGACCGCGTTACTCGCCCCAACGATCACAAACCAACTCAAGGCGATAAACCCGTAAACGCCCAAGGGGTAGCTGATGGATTTGAAAAATGGCAGCATCAAGTCCGCCTTGGGGGGTAACTCGTTGGAAAAGCCGCTGCCAATCCACCGTAAAAAGAGCTCCAACACACGCAAATTGGAGTTTTCCGAAACGCTGAATGCCAAATACATGGCAGCCAGCAGGCCGATGATGGATTGCCAAAAGAATTTCTCTCGAGAAGGCATGCCCTCCGGGTCCTTGCGCACGACCTTTCGATAGTCATCGGCCCATCCGATCGCGCCGAAGCCAAACGTCACCACCATCACCACCCACACGAAGCGGTTAGACCAGTCGAACCAACACAACGTTGCAACGCCAATACCAATCAGTACCAAGACTCCACCCATCGTCGGTGTGCCCTGCTTGCCCAGATGCGATTGCACGCCGTAGCCGCGGATGGGTTGGCCTATCTTCATTTCGGTCAGACGCCGGATGACCCATGGGCCAAAAAACAAACCGATCAGCAACGCGGTCATCGCAGCCAAGACCGCCCGAAAGGTGATGTACTGAAAAACACGCAGAAAGCTCAGCGAGTCGGGGAATAAGGTCAGGAGCCACTGACTCAAACTAAGCAGCATGGACACCCTCCGGCGTGACCAGCGCACTGACTGCCCGCTCCATGGTCATGAAGCGAGACCCCTTGACCAGTATCGCCGCCACAGAAGGGCCGCTGGTCAACACAGATAGAAGGTCTGGCACTTGCTGGAAGTGGCGAGCTGAGGGACCGAAGGCTTTGGCCGCATGGACACTGAGCGGTCCTGCACACCACAGGTGTCCGATACCTCGGTCTCGCGCATAGTGACCCACCTCGGCGTGAAAGACCGCGCCCTGATCGCCCACTTCTCCCATGTCACCCAGAATGAGCCAGCTGCGGGCCTCCCACTGAGCCAAGACATCAATGGCGGCACGCACCGAATCGGGATTGGCGTTGTAGGTGTCATCAATGACGACCACCTGCTCATCTCGCCACTGCGCCCGAAGCACACGTGAGCGGCCCGACACCGCCTCAAAGGTCTCTAAGCCTTGCGCGACAGCTGAGGCAGGCGCACCAGCAGCCAATGCGCAGGCGGCCGCGGCCGCGGCATTTTGCAGATGGTGGTCGCCCACCATCTTCAGGGAGAACGCCGCCTGCCCGCGTGGACTGTCTATGAGGGCTTGCCACGCGTATCCACGCCACTGGCCGCTGACACGAACATCGGCGTTGTCGTGGCGCCCAAAAGTCCAAACGCGGCGGGATCCACAGCGCTCGCGCCACATGGCCTCGTGGTCGTCGCCTGCGGGAATGATGGCCATACCCTCACGGGGCAACGCATCCAAGACAGCACCGTTTTCTTCTGCTACGGCCAACACACCCGACAGGAATTCTTGATGCTCACGTTGGGCGTTGTTGATCAAGGCAATGGTCGGCGCCGTCCATTGGGCCAGTCGCGCCATTTCCCCAGGATGATTCATACCCAGCTCCAGTACCGCCACGCTGTGGTGAGGTCGAAGTCCGAGCAGAGTCAGGGGCACCCCAATGTGATTGTTCAGATTGCCCTGGGTGGCCCAAAAAGCCAAGGGCTTCCAGGCCCGAAAGATGGAGGCAATCATCTGGGTCACAGTGGTCTTGCCGTTGCTACCCGTCACCGCCACCACAGGCAAGTCAAATCGGCGTCGCCATCCGGCTGCCAGGCTTTGCAGTGCGTCATAGGCGTTATTCACCAACAGGCCTGGCCACGACTCGCTGAGGCCGTGTTCTGCCAAGGCGGCCACCGCACCTTTGCGCTTGGCTTCGTCAAAAAATGCATGGGCGTCAAATCGCTCGCCGCGCAGGGCCACGAAGAGATCACCCGGCTGCAAGGTACGGGTGTCTGAGTGCACCCTCTGAAAAACCACATCACCCGGTCCTACCAAAGCGGCTTGCGGCACCAGAGTGAGCGCTTGAGCAAGTGTCATCATTACAGGCTCTCTTGCTCCGGCGCAGAAGGAGTCACCGAAATCTGCTGGCGGACCTCGATGTCAGGTGCCACATTCATCATGCGCAGTGTTTGCTGCACCACCTGAGCAAAGACAGGAGCAGCCACCTCGCCGCCATAGAACACCCCACGGCTGGGCTCATCTACCATCACGGCAACCACGATGCGAGGCGCACTGACCGGGGCCAAGCCAACAAACCAGGCGCGGTATTTGTTGCTGACATAGCCTTTGCCCTCGTGCTTGCGGGCCGTACCCGTTTTGCCACCTACCGAGTAGCCCAGAGCCTGGGCCTTCGGTGCCGTTCCACCAGGCCCCGCTGCCAACTGGAGCATCTGCCGTACCTGTTGAACTGTTTTGGCCGACAGCACCCGCGCGCCAGGAACCGGGACAGGCCGACCATCAGCGCCCACGGCCGTGTTTTGTTTGAGCATCGTCACCGGCACGAGCTCGCCATCGCGCGCGAACACGGTGTAGGCACGGGCAAGCTGAAACAGGGAAGCCGACATGCCATAGCCATAACTCATGGTCGCCTGCTCAACAGGCCGCCAGGTCTTGTGCGGGCGCAATCGCCCGGTTACGGCTCCTGGAAAATCCAGCTGTGGTCTTTGCCCAAAACCCACCCCGGAGTAAAGCTCCCAAATCTCTCGGGCAGGCATTTGCATGGCCATCTTCACAGTGCCCACATTGCTGGACTTTTGGATGATCTCTTGCACCGTCAGCACACCTTGTGGATGCGTGTCCTTGATGACTGACCCGGTAATGGTGATTTGCCCTGGCGCTGTCTGAATCGTGGTCTGAGGCGTGACCCGCCCACTTTCAAGGGCCGCCGCCGCGATGAAGGGCTTCATCGTGGAGCCCGGCTCGAAAATGTCGGTCAGCGCCCGATTGCGCAGCTGCGCTCCCGAAAGCCCTTGGCGTTTATTGGGGTTAAAACTCGGGTAGTTGGCCAGGGCCAGTACCTCACCTGTGAGGACATCGATCACCACCACACTTCCCGCTTTGGCCTGGTGTTCGGCCACAGCATCGCGTACGCGCTGCCAAGCAAAAAACTGAACCTTGCTGTCCAGAGCCAGTGTGATGTCTTTGCCATTGACCGGCTCTAAGCGCTCACCGGTGTCTTCGAGTATGCGTCCTAACCGATCTCGCACCACGCTGCGCGAGCCTGCTCGACCCTGCAGCTGATCTTGAAAGGCCAGCTCGATACCCTCTTGCCCCATCTCCTCGATATTCGTGAAGCCCACCACATGAGCAGCCGCCTCGCCTTCAGGGTAGCTGCGGCGGAATTCCGGCAGCTGGTGCACCCCTTTGGCTCCTACGGCCTGTACCTGCTTCCACAGGTCTTGCTCAACCTGTCGGCGCAGCCATACAAATTCGCCCGGTGACTCTGCTCGGGCCTGCAACTCCTGCGGCGTCAGATCCAGCAAGGTTTGCAAAGACTTTCTTTGTGCCACATCGGCTTCGAACGTCTTGGGACTCATCCACACCGAGGGAGTCGGCACGCTGGTGGCCAAGGGCACCCCATTGCGGTCCAAAATTCGCCCCCGATTGGCCGGCAACTTCAGGGTGTGACCGTAGCGCTTCTCGCCTTGCTTCAGGTAAAAGTCGGATCGAATCACCTGGATGTACAGCGCTCGGCCCACCAGCACGGCAAAGGCCAAGGCCAGCAGCACGACCACGAAGCGCGATCTCCACGGCGGTGTCTTGCTGGCCAACAGCGGGCTGGTGGCGTAGTTGACTGCGCGGGCCGCTACGGGGTTTCGCTTCATCGACTCCCCTGAGACGCTGTGGAGTCGGCCACGTACACCGTCACCGCGGGAGAGGCGGTTCGCATCTGCAGCTTTTCCCTGGCCATTCGCTCGACACGCAGGTGGGTGGCTTGGGCGCGCCGTTCAGCGTCCAGGCGTTTGTATTCCACCTCTAACGAGCGCTCTTGCACTCGTGCCTGCTCGATAGAGGCGTACAAGCGCCGTGCGTCGTAACTGGTGCGCACCAGCCACAGCGCACTGGCCACCACCGCCAGCACCAAAGCAAAGTGGATACGCCTCAAGCGTTCACCTCCGTGCGCTGTGCCACCCGCAAGATGGCCGATCGCGATCGTGGATTGCGCTGAACCTCTTCATCCGAGGGTCGAACCCTGGCAATGCGCGTCAAGCGGCAGGGACGCGGCGGCGCGAAAGGTGCACGTCTGTCCACTTCGTCGCGGCTTTCACGTCCGATGAAGGTCTTGACCATACGGTCTTCAAGCGAGTGAAAACTGATCACGGCCAGACGTCCTGCAGGCAACAGTAACCTCACGGCTGCCTCAAGCCCCTGTTGGAGCTCTTCAAGCTCGGCGTTGATGTAAATCCGAAGAGCCTGAAATGTGCGCGTTGCAGGGTTCTGGCCCGGCTCGCGGGTTTTGACCGC
>CAYNSW010000029.1:0-36046 GCA_964400135.1 uncultured Rubrivivax sp.
AAGATGAGGCTATCGTCTGCAATATCGGCCACTTCGACAACGAGATCGATGTGGCCGCATTGTCAGATTGCCAATGGGATGAAATCAAGCCGCAGGTAGACCATGTGGTGTTCCCCAATGGCAAGAAAATCATCATGCTGGCCCAGGGGCGTTTGGTGAATCTGGGGTGTGCCACTGGACACCCCAGCTTTGTGATGAGCTCGAGCTTTGCCAACCAGACCATCGCACAGATCGAGTTGTTCACGCGCAGCGGCGACTACGAATCGGGCAAGGTCTATGTGCTGCCCAAGCACCTGGATGAAAAAGTCGCGCGCCTACACCTCAAGAAGGTGGGCGCCATGTTGACTGAGCTCACCGATGAGCAGGCGGCCTACATTGGCGTGTCCAAGCAAGGCCCTTACAAGCCTGACACCTATCGCTACTGAGCCGAGGCGCATATGCCATCTGCGCTGGCCGCAGCGCCGCTGAGTTTCGAGTTTTTCCCGCCCAACACCCCCGCTGGCAGCGACAAGCTGCTGGGGGTGGTGGGCGAGCTCGCGCGCCTGCAGCCTGAATTCTTCAGCGTGACGTATGGTGCCGGCGGCTCCACCCGGGAAAAGACCTTGGCCACCGTGCAGGCCATAGCCTCAACTGGCCACGAAGCAGCGCCACACTTGTCGTGTGTGGGGGCCACTGGCCAGAGCATCAGCGAGATCCTGCAAACCTACCGTACGCAGGGCATCAGGCGCTTGGTGGCCTTGCGCGGCGATTTGCCCAGCGGCACGGCGGTGTCGGGTGATTTTCGCTTTGCCAGCGACTTGGTGGCCTTCATTCGGGCTTCCCAAGGCAGCGACTGGCATATTGAGGTAGCGGCCTACCCGGAATACCACCCTCAGCAGCGCTATGCGCGAAAAGATGTCGAGCACTTTGCGGCCAAGATGAAGGCCGGGGCCAATTCAGCCATCACGCAATTCTTTTTCAACCCCGATGCTTACTTTCATTTTGTAGAAGAAGCAGCCAAGCTGGGAGTCGAAGACCCCATCGTCCCGGGCATCATGCCCATCCACAACTTCGCTCGGATCGCACAGTTTGCACAACGCGACGGCATCGAAATCCCGCGTTGGGTCGCGCTGAAAATGGAAGGCTTTCATGACGATGCGGCGTCGGTGCGGGAGTTCGGCTTGGAAGTGGTCACCCGTCTGTGCGAACGCTTGCTACAAGGCGGCGCCCCTGGGCTGCACTTTTACACGCTCAATCAGTCAGGCCTGACGATGGAGGTTTGCCGCCGCTTAGGTCGTGCCTGAGGCCTCCCAGGCCACGCCGTCCTCATTGAGGATGGCGTCCAGCGCGATATCGTGCGGCTCGGGCTGCAACCAGGGCACATAGCCGTGGCTGTAGCCCAGACCTACGGTGTAGGGCCGGGGTTTCAATCGCGCCAGGGTTTGGTCATAAAACCCGCCTCCGTAGCCCAGGCGGTATCCACCTGGACCGTAACCGACACACGGCACCAGCAACAAAGTGGGTAAAAACGCTGCTGTGTCCTTGGGCTTGGGAATTCCGTAGGCGTCGTTTTCCATCTCGCAGCCGGGGAACCACACGTGGAATTGCAAGACGCGCGAATCGGGGTTGACCACTGGCAAGCCGATGCGCCGACCAGCCGCGGCCTCACTCCAGCGAAACAGCGCCGGGAAGGTGTCGAATTCTCCCTTGATGGGCCAGTAGGTGCCCACCGATTGGTCGGCGCGACCGGTGAGCCATACCCGTAGGACTTCCTGCAGTTGCATGGCCCTTCGGTGTCGATCGACCAAGCTTTGCCGCTCAGCCAGGAGTTGTCGGCGCAAGACCTTCTTGTCTGCTGAGGGCGACCACCCTGGCAAATGATTGAAATCGCTCATATTCAGGACCCTCCGATCGCGCAAGCTTATTGTCCCCGTATTGCTTGGGAGGCATCCGCTTGCGCTAAATTCCGATCATGGTGACCTCAGGAGTTAACTCCCCCATCCTACGGTGCGCTCGGCGCGTCAGGGCTCTCATCGGCCGTGGGCTGATGGGACTGTGGCTGGGTGGGCTGCTGATGCTGCCCACACCCAGCCACGCCACTCGCTTGCCGCAAACGGCCCAGGCGGTGCTGGTGGCAGCGCAGGAAGCCCACCGCGTGGGCGATCGCGCGCGGCTGGCCCAGCTGCGCGGCGCCCCCTCCGTTCAAGGGCATGCCCTGACACCCTGGTTGGACTACTGGGATCTCAACTTGCGCCTGGGGTCGGCCCAGGTCGAGGAGGTGGAGGCGTTTTACCTGCGCTGGAGTGGCACGTATGTGGAGGACCGCTTGCGCAATGACTGGCTCTTGGAGCTGGGTCGACGCCGTGACTGGCGGGCTTTCTTGCGCGATCAACCGCGGTTCAAGATGAACGATGACCGCGAGGTGACCTGTTACGGGTTGTGGGCTCAACATCTGGGCGGGCAAGAGGTGCACATGGCGGCTCGGGCGGTTTGGATGGCGCAGCGCGATCCTGATGATGGCTGTCATCAGTTGGCCAGTGCCCTGGTGGCAGCCCAACGCCTGGGGCAAGCCGATGTCTGGCACAAGGTGCGACTGGCCGCCGAGTTCAATCGACCGCGTACGGCCAAGGCGGCGGCGGCACTGTTGGGTACCCGCCTGGAGCGCCAGGTGAGCGAGGCGCTGGAGCGTCCCGCCAAGGTGCTGGACAAGGCCTTGTGGCCCAGCACCGAAGATGAGCGCCAAACGATGTTGGTGGCCCTCATCCGTCTGGCCGCCAGCGATCCCGAGGCTGCTCAACGTGTCGTAGAACGCCCGGAGCTGCAGCGCTGGCCCCTCGATCAACAGGCACTGGCCTGGGCTGGTGTGGCCAAGCAAGCCGCGCTGAAGCTGTTGCCTCAGGCCAGCGCCGGATACCGTCGCGCCTGGGATGCAATTCGTCAACAGTCACCTCAGGCGGTGCCGTCGGGCTGGAGCGATGACGCGCTTGCATGGCAGGTCCGCTCGGCATTGCGGCTGCCCGCGCAAGACAGCTCTCGCTGGTCTCTTGTGCTGTGGGCCATCGAGGCGATGAGCGCTGGTGAACAAAAGGAATCCACCTGGGTGTACTGGCGGGCTCGGGCGCTTCAAGCGCAGGCCGCACCGGGTGCTGCAGGCGAAGCACAGCGCCAGTCGGCGCGAGATTTGCTGCAGTCGATTGCATCTCCGCTGAATTTTTACGGCAAGTTGGCCACCGAAGATCTGGGACAGCGGCTGACACTGCCGCTGCCCGCCGCGGCGCTGAGCGCTGCCGAGCGCCAGCTCGCTGCCCAGCACCCGGGACTCTCGAGGGGGTTGATGCTGATTGGCTGGGGGCTGCGCAGCGAGGGTGTGCGCGAGTGGAATTTTCATTTGCGCGGCATGTCAGATCGCGAATTGCTGGCCGCCGCACAGTTGGCCTGTGACCAACAGGTCTGGGATCGATGTATCAACACGAGCGAGCGGACACGCCAGGAAATTGACATGTCGCAGCGCTTTCCCACCCCCTTGCGCGAAGCGGTGAACCAAGCCGCGCGCGAGGCGGGGCTGGAGCCCGCCTATGTCTACGGACTGATCCGGCAGGAGTCCCGCTTCATCCTGGATGCGCGTTCGCACGTAGGGGCTTCGGGGCTGATGCAGCTGATGCCCACCACGGCGAAATGGACGGCCAAGAAAGTGGGGATAGCCTGGAAGCCCGAGTACATCACCGACCAAGCCACCAATCTGAAGATCGGGACCACTTATTTGAAGTTGGTGCTTGACGACTTCGAGGGGTCGGCGGCTTTGGCTGCGGCCGCCTACAACGCGGGGCCAGGGCGCCCACGTCGCTGGCGCGAGGGTGCGCTGATGGAGGCTTCCGCCTGGGCTGAAGCCATCCCCTTTAATGAGACACGCGATTACGTCAAGAAGGTGTTGTCCAACGCTACTGTGTATGCAGCGCTGATGCGCCCGGAGGTCGCACCGAGTCTGAAGTCGCGACTGGGGGCCACGATCGGACCCCGGGCCGCTGCGGCGCCACAGTCCAACTTGGAGCTGCCTTGACCACACCTGCGCGTCGTGTGGTGGTGCTGGGAGGCGCTGGCTTTGTTGGCCATAGCGTGTGCGCCCAATGGGTCCGTGATGTGCCGGGCACCCAAATCCTGGTCCCGTCACGGCGGATACAGCAAGCCGCTGACTTGCGCCTGCTTCCTGGTCTGGATTTGCGAAGGACGGACTGGGGCGACCCCCATAGCTTGCGCGCCTGCTTAGAGGGTGCCGATGTTGTGGTGAACCTGGTGGCCATCTTGCACGGCAGCCAGGAGCAGTTCGACCAGGTGCACGTGAAGTGGCTGCAGCGCGTGGTGGACGCGTGCAATGCCGTTGGGCTCAAGCGACTCATCCATATCAGCGCATTGGGAGTCGGCGCGCAAGCACCGTCGCGCTATTTGCGCAGTAAGTTTCAAGGCGAAGAGGTGCTCAGGCACAGCCACCTGGACTGGACGGTGTTGCGCCCCAGTGTCATCTTTGGCGCCCGAGATCGATTTCTCAACCTGTTCGCGTCGATGCAGGCATTCCTGCCCCTTATACCTTTGGCTGGCGCTGGCGCTTTGTTTCAACCCGTGTGGGTGGAAGACGTGGCCCAAGCGGTGGTACGGTGTGCGCAGCGCGTCGATACGATCGGCATGACCATCGAGTGCGCCGGGCCTCAGGTGCTCACCCTGGCCGACCTGGTGCGCTTGGCCGGTCGCTGTAGTGGCCATGTGAGGCCCATCCTGGCCCTGGGCGATCACCTGGCACGCCTACAAGCCACCCTCATGGAGTGGGCACCGGGACCGACCTTGATGTCGCGAGACAATGTGGACTCGATGCGCTGGCCCAATGTGGCCTCAGGTCAGCTGCCGGGCCTGGAGGCATTGGGTATTGAGCCAGCCTGGCTTGATGAGGTGGCGCCGATGTACTTATCGGGTCGTGCGGGCAACCGGCAGTCCACAAGGCGTGTCCAGCCGCCGGTGTCATGAATGCAGCGCAGGCGGGGGCAGATCCGGCAAACGCCCTGCGCGGGCAATGCTTCGAAGTGGGGGGTTGCGTCCGCGACGGCTTACTGAATCGGCCCATCACCGACCGAGATTGGGTGGTCGTCGGGTCGACGCCTGAAGACATGGTGCGTGCGGGTTTCACACCTGTTGGGCGTGATTTTCCGGTCTTCTTGCACCCGCACACGCGCGAGGAGTACGCCCTGGCCCGCACGGAAAGAAAGTCCGGCGTGGGCTACCACGGCTTCACCTTCCACACGGCAGCAGACGTGACGCTGCAAGATGACCTGGGGCGCCGAGACCTGACCATCAATGCCATGGCACGTGGCGCCCAAGGTGTGCTCATTGACCCCTTTGGTGGTCAACGTGACTTGCAAGAGCGGGTGCTGCGGCATGTCAGTCCTGCCTTTGCCGAGGACCCTGTGCGCTTGCTGCGCACGGCTCGCTTTGCGGCGCGTCTGCCCGAGTTTCGCGTGGCTGAAGACACCATGGCACTGATGCGTGAGTTGGTACACAACGGCGAAGTCGATGCACTGGTGGCCGAACGGGTATGGCAGGAGATTTCCCGAGGTCTGATGGAAGAGCGCCCCAGCCGCATGCTGACGGTGCTGCGAGACTGCGGTGCCCTGGCCCGATTGCTGCCCGAAGTCGACCGACTTTTCGGTGTTCCTCAGCCCTCGCTGCACCACCCAGAGATTGACACCGGCCTTCACCTGATGATGGTGCTAGACGCCGCGGCTGCCAGCGGTGCGCCTCTGCCCGTGCGGTATGCCTGTTTGGTTCACGATCTGGGCAAGGGGACCACCCCCAGGCATCTGTGGCCCCGACACTTGGGACATGAACAACGCAGCGTGCACTTGGCTGAGGGCCTGGCCGAGCGCTGGAAGGTACCGGTTGAATGCCAAGAGGTGGCGCGGGTGGTGGCTCGGGAGCACGGCAATATCCACCGCTGCAGTGGCTTGGGCGCGGCAGCTACCGTACGCCTGCTGCAGCGCTGCGATGCGTTCAGGCGTGCGCAGCGCTTTGAGTGGATCCTGTGGGCTTGCGCATGCGATTTTCAAGGTCGTGCGGGCTTCCAAGGCCAGGTCTATCTGCCCGGCCAGCGTTTGACCCATGCGCTGAACCTCTTGAGGGGCTTGGACTTACACACCGTGGTCGAAACTGCCCAGACGCAAGGCCTTGCAGGATCCGCTATCGGTCAAGCCGTCGACTCAGCGCGCGCACAAGCCTTGCGCGATGCTGGCTTTGATGAAACGGCAAACGACGCGCCGTGAGGCGCCCTTCACAACCGGTGGGTGCGGTCGCCCTGGGAAAATCCCAAGAGCTCGACGTCCATATCCCGACTCAGGGCCAACACCTTGAACAGTTCGCCCATCTCGTGCTCGGAAATCAGCAATCTCGCCTGCGCTCGCTGAGCGGCGGCAGCATGCTCGAGTCGCTCGGCCAAGCCGCAGTTCAGCAAGAAGCGGGCTTGGCTGGTGTAGCCCGCAACCTCTAAGCCACTGTCTTGCGCCGCCAGGGCCAAGGCGGTGAAGTCGAGGTGAACCGTGATGTCCTTGAGCCCAATATCGGTCAAGGGATTGTCGTCTGCCTGATGCCCTCTGTGGCACATGACCGTACCCCCGATGCGTTGGAAGTGGTAGTACTCGTCCTGGGGAAAGCCGTAGTCAATGATGAGGACCAGGCCACAACGCAGCCGCTCAGCCAATGAGCGAATGAAGGCCTGGGCCTGTCGGTGCACTTCGGTCACCATGCCGTCTGGCCAGGGTCCGGGGCCCGGCGGCTGAACTGTTGAGGGCCTGTCACAGAAGACCAGCTGCTCGCCTTGCCAGCTGACCCCACGCTCGAGCCAGCGTTGGCCGTCAAAGCGCAGCAAAACGGGCGGCATGGCGTCCAAGACCTCATTGGCCAAAACCACGCCCTCGATCACCTGGGGCCAGACATTGAGCCACTGCACGCGGGAGCCGAATCGCGCCAAGCGCTCTTGCTGCCGCGCCCGCAGGGTGGCCGAGACTTCCATGATGGCGTAGCGCTGCACCTGATCGCCCAAAGCGTCCAGAATCTGCTCGGCCAGGGCGCCAGAGCCAGCGCCAAATTCGAGGACCGCGTCGGTATGGGTGGCCGCCAGTGCCTGCTCGACCTGGCGGGCCAGCGTGTGGCCAAACAAGGGCGAGAGCTGGGGAGCGGTCACGAAGTCGCTGCCGTCTTGGGGGAGCAGGCCCAGCGGCAGGCGGTCTCTGGCGTAGTAGCCCACTCCTGGGGCGTACAGGGCCAGGTGCATGAAGTGCTCAAAGGAGATCCACCCCCCGTCGAGCGCCATGTCCTGACGGATGCGCTGCCCCAACGCGGCCGATACACTGCGCTCCAGATCCATTGACTCAAGCGGTAAGTTCATTGCTGCATTTTAGGAAGCCATGGCCTCAAGACCTGTTGTCCTTGTGACCGGAGCCGCCAGACGTGTTGGGCGCGAGATCGCCCTGGATTTGGCTGCACACGGCCATGATGTGGCCATTCACTTTCACGCGTCCGCCGAGGAGGCCTTGCTTACGGCCCAGACCATACGCGCTCAAGGCGCGCATGCCGAGACTTTTCAGGCGGATTTGTCACAAGAATCACAAGCCCGAGAGTTGGTGCCCGAGGTGCTCAGGCGCATGGGGCGGCTCGATGCCGTTGTCAACAACGCCTCGGGCTTCGAATATGACGATTTGGCCACCTTTTCCTACGACGTGCTGCAGCGGCAGCTGGCGGCCAATACTGCACCTGCGGTGGTCCTTTCGCAAGCGCTGCATGCCCATATCGTGCAGCGCAGTGCCCAGCTGCAAGCGCCCGCTGCTGGTGCCTGCGTGGTGAACCTGTTGGACCAAAAGCTGTGGAACCCCAACCCCGATTACTTCTCCTACACGTTGTCCAAAGCCGCACTGGAGGCAGCCACCACCATGTTGGCCATGGCGCTGGCGCCCCAAGTTCGAGTATGCGGTGTGGCCCCTGGCGTCACCCTGTTGTCGGGCGATATGAGTCCGGCTGAATTCCAAGCCGCCCATCGCATGACGGTTTTGGGTCGCTCCTCGACTCCCGCCGACGTGGCGCGCAGTGTGCGTTTCTTGTTGGAGTCGCCTGCGATAACGGGTACCACCTTACTGGTAGACGGCGGCCAGCATCTGGTGGGGCAGGCCCGCGATGTCATGTTCCTGGCGCGATCAGTGTCTGCAAATGCCTGATACCGCGTTTTGATCACCTTTTTCTTCACAACCCATGAACTCTGCCCCATACGCCCTCTTGGACCCGCGCCTGGCGCGATGCCGTCGATTATTCCTGCGTGATCACGAGGTCACTGCGCGCATCGGTATTCACGACTTTGAGCATCTGGCGCCACAGCGTTTGCTCATCAATGTAGATTTATTCGTGCCACTGGCTCACACGACTCCGCAACATGACGATATCGGCGAGGTGGTGGACTACGATTTCATTCGTACCGTGGTTGGCCAGCGGATTGCCCAGGGCCACATCCAGTTGCAAGAAACGTTGGTGGACGAGCTGATCCAAAGGCTGCTGTCGCACCCTCAGGTGGTGGCGGCCCGGGTGAGTACCCAAAAGCCTGATGTCTACCCTGACTGTCAAGGCGTGGGGGTGGAAGTCTTCGCTTTCAAGGACACTTTCGGAGGTGCGCCATGAGCCTGGCCATTCGCAACGCCTCCGAGCGTAAGCAGGCGCATGAAAGCAATAAGCTGAGCAAGCGGCTTCACCGGCAGGTGGGGCAGGCCATCTCGGACTTTCAGATGATTGGCCCAGGCGACAAGGTGATGGTGTGTCTATCAGGCGGAAAGGACAGCTACGCCTTGCTGGACATCTTGTTGTCATTGCGACAGCGCTCACCGGTGAAATTCGAGATCGTGGCGGTCAATCTGGATCAGAAACAGCCGGGGTTTCCAGCCGATGTGTTGCCGGCCTATCTGAGCACTTTGCAGGTGCCCTTTCACATCGAGACACAAGACACCTATTCGATAGTCAAACGGCTCATTCCTGAGGGCAAGACCATGTGCAGCTTGTGCTCTCGTCTGCGCCGGGGCATTCTCTACCGTGTGGCGCGCGAGCTGGGTGCGACTCGGATTGCTTTGGGTCATCACCGCGACGATATGGTGATTACGCTGCTGATGAATATGTTCTTTGGCGCACGTCTGAAGGGAATGCCGCCTAAGCTGGTCAGTGATGATGGGCAGCATGTGGTCATCAGACCCTTGGCCTACGTGGCCGAGACGGACCTGGAGCGTTGGGCTGCCATCCGGCAATTTCCGATCATTCCGTGCACTCTGTGCGGAAGCCAGGACAATTTGCAACGCGTACAGATACGCGAGATGATCCGGCAGTGGGAACGCGAGCACCCGGGTCGAATCGACAATCTCTTGAGCGCCATGGGTCACGTGGTGCCTTCGCACCTCATGGATCGAGACTTGTACCCCTTTGAAACCTTGACACCTTCGGGCGTGGCCGACCCTGGTGGTGACCGCGCATTTGATGAGGATGAACAAGCTTGCGCTCCTGGCGGCGTCGTACGATGGGATCGTCTGACCGATCCCATCTCGCCCCCCGACACCCGCAGCACACCTTCAGCCATCTCATCATGAATCGACGCGGCGCCTTGTTGGGTTTGAGTGTCATGGCCTCGGCCTTGGGGGGTTGCGCCTCCACGCCTTCGCTGCGGTGTGAGGTGACCACCTTTGGGCAATGGCCTACGGGGTTGGCGCCGGGCAGCTTTATCTTTGACCGTCTGCCCTCGCAACAGGCCAACCCGCAAGCCACCATGGCCCTGGAGAGTCTGGTGCGTCCGGCGCTGGTCATGGCGGGGTTTGCCGAGTCCGCCACGGTCTCTTCCGCGCAGTTTTTGGTGCAGTCGGGGGCGCGGACCTCCCGCGCCACCCGAGCGCCATGGGATGATCCACTGTGGTGGCGAGGAGGTGCAAACTTCCGCTCTTGGGGTCACCCGGGTTGGGCGCACCGGTGGCGCGCCGACGCTGCGCGCTATGAGCGCGAGGTGGCCCTGCTGCTGCGTGATCGCGCAAGCGGGTCACCGCTTTACGAAGCGCGAGCCACCAGCGAAGGCTATACGAGTTCGTCTGCAGAGGTGCTCAGTGCGATGTTCGTGGCGTGTTTGCAGCACTTTCCGGAAGTCTTTGCTACGCCCAAAACGGTGGTGGTACCGCTAGGGGGCCGTGTGGCCACCCGCTAAGGGCGGCCCAGTGACTCACATCGCACGGGCGGCCAGCACCCGGAGGTCTTGCTCCCAGCCGCGTAACTTGTCTCGGGCATGTCGACGCTGAGCTGCAGTGGTGGTGTTGTGCAAGGCAGCGAAGGCGTCACAGTTGATTCGAATCATGCGCTGATCCCACCCATTGCCATCGGCACGCGGAGTCGACATCCAACGCGACTTGAGCTCGCCAAGCGCGAGCAGCGCCCGCTCGCTTGTGGCCTTCTCTGCAGTCAGCCGGCGCAACGTGTCCAAGATATCGCGCTGCTGCGCCAACCGCTGCGCGTACCAGCCCTGGGCGTCCATCGGGTTGTCACGCATCTGGTCAGCCAGGAGTTTCTTTTGCGCGGGATCCAGCTTGCCGTACAGGGTCTGCGCACGATCGACAGCGCGCTCCAGGGCATCGTCTAAGCGCTCTTGGGTTTGAGGCTTGAGATATTTCTTGCGGTAATCGGCATTGCGTTTGGCGTATTTTTCTTCGAGGTGGGTCAATTGCTCGCCACTCAATGTGGGCGCGATGGCAGCCGCCATGGGAAGTGCTGCATCCACTGCCCGCTCGTAACGAAGTCTGACCTCCTCGCCCCATGTGCACATTTGCGCGCCGGTCATGGGCTCCATGACCTCTTTTTGGGCACGTGCCAGCAAAGCCGCGTAGTCAGGTAACTGAGTGCGGCGGTGCCAGTTGAACCAACGTGCCAGACCTTCCTTGAGCGGCAGATCCTGCGCGTCTTGAAAGTCCAAAAACCCATCGAGCCACCAGCGCGTCAGCGTGGGCGCCTGATCGTAAGCCAAGCGTACGGTGCTGCAGCCTGACAGCAGGGTCAGGCAGCCGGCCGTTGTCAGGCCGATAATGAGCGACTTGAACCATCGAGAGAGGAAAGGGGCACACATGGCACTGAATATGGTGATCATGGCCGCCGGCAGGGGCACGCGAATGAAGTCGTCGCTGCCCAAGGTCATGCATCGACTGGCGGGGGAGCCATTATTGAACCATGTACTGGCCAGTGCCGCTGACCTGCGCCCCCAAAAAACGGTCGTTATCGTAGGACATGGGGCCGAGCAAATCCGTTCGGCCTACCCCGATGCCCACTGGGCCTGGGCCTTGCAGGAGCCTCAAATGGGCACCGGTCATGCCGTCTTGCAAGCCGTACCTCACCTCGAGGCCGCAGCCCGCACCACGGTAGTCCTCAACGGCGACGTGCCGCTGCTGCGGTCACAGTCGGTACAGGCCTTGGTCGATACCAGCCGGGGCCAAGCGCTTACCTTGCTAACCGTGACACTGGACGACCCCACGGGCTATGGTCGGATCTTGCGCGATCCGAGCGGGCGTGTTCTCGGGATCGTGGAACACAAGGATGCGTCAGCCCAGCAATTGCAGATTCGCGAGGTCTACACCGGGACACTTGCCGCCCCAACCGAACTCCTGTGCCGGTGGGTGGGGGCCCTGCGCAATGACAACGCACAGCGGGAGTTTTACCTCACCGATATCGTGGCCATGGCAGTGGCCGAGGGAGTAGAGGTCAGTACGGTGCAGCCCGCAGACGCCACAGAAGTTTTAGGCATCAACTCGGCAGCTCAACTTGCTGACCTGGAGCGACGCTACCAATGGATACAAGCCCAGCGGCTGATGGATTTGGGCGTTCGACTGCATGACCCGATGCGGTTGGACATCCGGGGTCAACTGCGCTGTGGTCAGGATGTCGAGATTGACGTCAACTGCATCTTCGAGGGTGAGGTAGAGCTTGGAGACGACGTCAAGGTCGGTGCGCATTGTTTCGTTCGCAATGCACGCATTCAAGCGGGAGCTGTCCTACACCCCTACACGCACGTAGATGGGGATAGCGTCGGGGTGATGGTCGGTCCCAATGCCCGGGTAGGTCCGTTTGCTCGCTTACGCGCCGGCGCTGACCTGCGCCAGGACGTCCATGTGGGCAATTTTGTGGAGGTCAAGAATTCAACCCTGGGTGCGGGAGCCAAGGCCAATCACCTGGCCTACCTGGGAGATGCCTCGGTAGGCGCGCGAGTGAACTATGGGGCTGGCAGCATCACGGCCAATTACGACGGCGTGAACAAGCACCGTACTGTTATAGGCGATGACGCACTGATCGGCAGCAATTGCGTACTCATCGCGCCAGTGACCATCGGAGCCGGTGCGACCATTGGGGGGGGCTCCACTGTCTCCAAGGACGTGCCAGCCGGGCAGTTGACGGTGGCCCGAGCCCGGCAAACCAGCCTGGCCCATTGGCAACGACCCAGCAAAAAGACCCACAAGGGTTGAGCCGCTCCCAGGACCCGCCGGCTCTCGGGGCCGTCAAGTCGGTGGGGCAGACGCCTCCAAGGTATCGAGGGCCAAACACAGGTCTTGCCAGGCCTTGGCCTTGTCCTGGGGATTGCGAAGCAAGTACGCCGGGTGATAGGTCACCACGGTCGGAACGCCAAGGGCTTGGTGAACCCGGCCCCGCAGGCGGCCAATGGGCTCCTGGCTGTTCAAGAGCGATTGCGCCGCAAAACGCCCCAGGGCCAGAATGATCCGCGGTTGAAGCAGTTGGATCTGGCGATGCAAGTAAGGCTCGCAGCGCTGCAACTCTTCGCCTTGCGGATTGCGATTGCCTGGAGGTCGACATTTCAGCGTGTTGGCGATGTACACGCTCTGTTGACCGGCATCGGTGGGCACCGCCTGACGCGTCAGGCCCGCAGCCGCGAGCATGTGGTCTAGCAGCTGCCCAGCCGCCCCCACAAAAGGCTCCCCTTGCAGGTCTTCCTGCTCGCCCGGGGCCTCGCCAATCACCATCCACGAAGACTGCCGAGACCCGATGCCGAACACGGTCTTGGTTCGGGTCTGGCACAGCGAGCAAGCGTGACAACTGGCCACCGTGCGCTCCAACTCGTCCCACCCCATCTGCCCGAGGTCGGGCTCTTGCGAGGTGGGTCCGGGTCTGCGTGCTGCAGGATCTCCTGGGGCCAGGGCTGCGGCGGGGGCTGGGACAAGCTGCGCGTCGGGACGCCTGGGGCGACGGGTCGGTTCGGGCTCTACCTCGCGAGGACCTGGGGATGTCCGCGGCTGCCAGACGCGCAAACCCATTTCCTGGAGCATGGCGCATTGGCGAGGGCTGTAGCGGGTGGGCGTTGTCACGTCACCCTCGCATCAGGTAAAAATCGGCACATCACCAGAGCATCTTCGCGTCGAGCTCCCGCCAAGGGGTAGTAGCCCTTGCGGGTACTGGCCGTCACAAAACCTCGGCGGCCATACAGGCGCTGCGCCTTCTCATTGCCGGCGCGTACCTCCAACCACAAACTGTGAACGGCGCGCTCCCGCGCACACATCTCGAATCGCGACAACAAGACACTGCCCAGGCCTTGAGCCTGCCAGGCGGGCGCTACGGTCAGGTTCAGCAGGTGCATTTCATCGAGAACCTGCATGGCCACCCAGTAGCCCACCAGATAGGCGTCATCCTCCACCTGCCGCATGAGCACTTCGCATACGTGCCCATGACGGATGGAGTCAGAGAAATTGCCTGGGCTCCAAGGATGGCCATATGCGGTGACCTCCAACGCGCTCACAGCCTCCACATCGGCTTGGGTCATGCTGCGAAAGCTCAGCAGGGCACTTGGCGTTACTGCACGGATATCACTTGCCCCCACGGCCTCAAGCCTCCCGAACGTGAGCAGCGCCCAGGCCGGCACGCTCGGCGCTGGTCAAAGCCACCTTGTCCCGCACATAAACCGGAAGTGCGTTGTCGGCTGCACTGGCCTGATGGAGGCTCCAGGCCTGATGGGCCGCCCTCATCAGTCCAGCGCCATCCATGCCCATCTCACCGCTGGGCAGGTCGGGCGGTAGGGAAAGCAGGCTCACCCCCGAGCCGACCACAGCCTGGGGCCACCGGTCCCAGCCCAAGGCCTGCCACTGGGGGTCGCAAACCCGGACCTCGTGGGTGCTGACCCAGTGCTCACCGCACCATCGGTAGCAACAGGCATAAACCTGCCCCATGCGGGCATCGGCCACTACGCCCACCTCTTCACCCGTGGTCCAGGCGTGCCCCTGGGCCACCCGGCGCATGCGATAGGTCTCGGCTACTGCCAGCAGGCTGTCGATGGCCAGTACCGGCAAGCCGGCACCGAAGGCCAGGCCCTGTGCCACGGCACAAGCGGTTCGCAGGCCCGTGAACGCTCCGGGCCCTCGTCCAAAGGCAATGGCGTGGAGATCGCCCCACACCAGGCCTTGATCGGCCATCAAGGCAGCCACCTGCTCCAGCAAGTGCGCCGAGGCTTGGCTGCCCCCAGGGGATTGCTCCGACATCAGGCCCCGAGGCCCATCCACCGCCAGCGTCATGAGCTCGGTGGAGGTATCCAAGGCCAGGATGAACGGGTCGCCGGTACGGTGCATATTGGCAGTGTAGCCATGCCATGATGTGGCCTGATTTTTGGAGGGACTGCGCACATGTCCATAGGGGACTGGGCCGCTTGGATCGATCCGCTGGGCTATGCGGCAGCCTGCTTGACCACCGCCTCGTTTGTGCCCCAGGCAATCCTCACGCTGCGCACGCGCAACGTGGCCGGCATCTCCCTGGGTATGTATGCCAGCTTCACTTTGGGCATCGCCCTGTGGTTGGTTTATGGGGTGATGCTGGGCTCTTGGCCCATCATCGTGGCCAACACCCTAACGCTGGGGCTGGCGGCCACCATACTGATCGTCAAGCTACGGGAGGAGCGCGCAACGGCGCGCGAGAGCTAGAACTTGAACGAGGCCCCCACCGCGTACACCACCGGTCGAAAATTGATGGTGGTGGTCAAGACGGTGTTGGCCACACCCACCAAATTACTGCGCACATCCACCGCGGAGACACTGGCGTACAGGCCCCATTGACGGTTGATGGCATAGTCCACCCCCCCCACAAAGGCCAGGCCAACTGAATCGCTCATTTGCACTTGGGGTGCCAGTTTGGACTCCGCGCTGGCAAAACGGGTGTAGTTCACGCCCAGGCCTACATAGGGCCGCCACGTGTCCTTTGCCTGACCAAAGTGGTAATTGAGCAAGACGGTGGGCCCCACATTCTTGGCGGACAAGACGTCGTCACCCAAGAATGCAACCGTTCCAGTGGCGCGGGCCTTGATCCGTGGCGGGATGCCCAGCACCACTTCCACGCCCAATTGGGGGGTGAGGGCGCGTTCAAAGGAGACCATGAGGGTTGAGGCGTCTCCCACCTGGGCATCGGCCCCGGCCGGCACACCAATACCCTGAATGCCCGAGGTCTTGGAATTCGAGTCGTAGCGGATCAGGCCAGACTTGACCGTATGGAGTTGGGCCTGGGAGGCCGTGCTGACCAACAGCAGCGTCGCGGCCATCGCGCTCAAGGACAACGTGGTTTTCATGATGGGTTCTCCTAGAGGATGCGGCTCAGATCCAACCGTAGGACTGAAGCAGTTTGTAGGCCAGATCACTCAAGACTTTATGACCGCCCGTGGTGGGATGGACGCCATCGGCAAATTGCCAGGTGTTGACATCAGCGCCATCGCGAATGGCGTTGAAAGGCGCCCCGGCGGTCGAATTACAAAACAGCGAAGTCCCATCGGTGACCGCACCGGCGGTGATCACCTGGATCTTGGCAGCGTCACAAGCGGGGTGCGTGTTGTTGACGATGCCGTACTTGGTCTTGTTTGTGTAGACCTCCCTGAACATGGCGTGTGCATCGACCAGTTGCACGGGCTGGTCCTTCAGGCCCTCGCGCAGCCACAGGTTGAAGGTGTCGACCAGGGTCGACAACGTCTGCTTGCCGTCTGCCGACAAGGTACTGCCGTAGGGGGTCTGGGAGGAATCGGGCAGGTTCCAGACCATGACGTACTTGGCGCCCTTGGCCAGGATCTGATCCTTGACGTAGCCAGACAGCGCCAACGCCGCCTTCTTGAGTTCGCCCTGGGCTGCAAGCTGTGCGTCGAGCAACAAGCCTTTGGCCTGATCCGGGGTGATCTTGCCTGCCGCGGCGTTGGCCTGGATAGCGGCCGCCTGCGTCGACAGGGTGGTCGCCTGCACAAAGACATCGTTGTTCCCACCAAACAGGATCACCAGGTCCGTGGCCTTGAAGCCACCAAAACGGGCCACGTGATTGGCGATTTGGGTGGACATGGGTACCGTCAAGGCACCACCTGCTTTGCCTATGCCGTTGGGATCGGTGACGCGAGCCCCCCCTTGTGCGTAAGCGGTGCAGGTATTGGCCAGCGCGGGGTTGGCCGCAGCCGGGCACTTCACCGACGTACCGGCAAATCCCATTTCCGCCACGGTCGTGATCAAGCCAAGTGACTTGGCCAGGTTCTCCACCCAAACGGTGGCGGTCTCGCTGTTGTTGGTAAAGCGCCCTCCCATGAAAGGGGGCGAACCGTTGCCAGCGAATGAAGTGGCTGGCGCATAAGTGCCCGCGTCGCTGAGGCTGTCGCCAAAGGACACAACGCTGGTGAAAGCGCCCTTGGTGGTTGGGGCTCCTGCGGGTGAACCGGTACCCGGCACATAGGGGTCGCCGCCCCCACAGGCCACCAGCAAGGCCGCGGTCATTGCGGCTACGGCCCAACGCTTCGTGTGATGCATAGCTCCTCCTGGGCTGACAGTTGGCCGCTGGTTCACCCGTGCCCATGCAAATGGGCCTAGGCCGCCAGTGGTTTTGGAGGACTATAGGCCTCTGCCCAGTCGCCAGGGCTCGGGATTTCCCGTGCCCAGGGCCCTCGGATCAGAAGGGGTTGTACCGCGCGCGCGATTCGGCCAACACGCCAAGCTGCCGATGTCCACCCGTGGCGAGTCGGCGGTCATCGGCCCACAGCCAGGCCAAAGGCAGGTAGTCGGTTCTGGCCAGGGTCTTGCTGGTGCAATCGGGCAGAGGCACTGTACAGGCGCTGCTGGTGACATCGCTCAGGCCAAATAGAAACGATGCCTTGGATGCCGTTTGCACAAACTCATCGGCCAGCACCAGGCCCACGTAGCGTCCATCATTGATGATGTTGACCCGGATCCGGCCGTTCAAGGCCAGTGACAGGGACGAGAGCAGCGCCGCCGCGCTGGGCCCCTGCGATACCGCATAGGGCGACAATCCCATATCGGGGATGGTGGAGACGATCACCTTGGCCCCCAGATTGACCATGCGATTGACCTGTGCGGCAACGAGCTCGCCTCGCTGTCGGGCCAGGGCCAGCACCTCAGCCTCGGACTTCGCGGGGTATTGCTGGTAAAGATCCAGTACATCGTGGCTGCCCACCAAAACCGTCACCAAGTCAGTGCCGGCAAATCCGCCAGCGGCGACCTGCGCGTCCACTTGCGCTGCCAGCTGGGTGGCACGCGCACCCACTTGCGCCCAGGACTTGGCCTTTTGTTCCCCCGTTCCCACGGGACACTGCTCGAAGCCGTAACCATAGATGCTGGCCAGAATTTGTACCCACACGGGCGATAGCTTGCAGTCCAGCGTCACACCGTCGGTGCCGAATTCGTTGATGGAGTATTTGAGCCCTTGGGATGTGATGACGCTGGCCTCATCGCCAAACGCCAGCAACCGAGACGGCTTGAAGGGTTCAATTTGGGAGGTGCCACCTCCACAGGAGGTCAGCAATACCAGGGCCGTGAGGCAGGCTAAGAGGGGACGCAGCATGTCGGGATCAATCCGTCAAATTCAAAACAAAACTGTGGGCACATCGGTAAGACACTCATCGAGCGGCCGCAGCCCGCTGCAAGCGATCTCGCACACCCTCCCATTCGGCACCAGACGGTGGCAACTCGACCCAAATGATCTGGGCACCACGGTCATCGAAATTGCGCAGGACGTCAAAAAGCTGGCTGGCGGCCTGGTGCGCATTGTCGGGCATCTGCTGCCACAGCACTCGAGCGGCGTCGGGTGGAGGAAGACGCGAATATACGCCCAGTAGGTGGGCCGGCTGAGATGAGCGGCCCTGCTGCCAGCGCTGAGCCAAGTCCTGGGCGGTGCACAAATGCACCTGCGCCGCCGGGGCGTAGTGGGATGCGAGTGATCCCGAAACTTGAGGAGACAGCGCATCGGGCTGGCGCAGTGGCTCGCCGGCCACCGCCTCCAGATCTTGGCGCGGTATCGTTCCCGGACGCAGCAAGTAGGGGTGCTGACGAGAGCAATCGACAATGGCCGACTCGATACCCTCACGACAAGGCCCGCCATCGAGCACCAGCAGTGCGGGCCCAAACTCAGCCACCACATGTTGCGCGCGCGTGGGGCTGACCCGCCCAAAACGATTGGCACTGGGGGCCGCCAAGCCCGGTATGCCCCGCTCTCGGGCCAGCCGCAAGAGCCGTTGGGCCACAGGATGATCAGGACAACGCAGGGCCACAGTCGGTCTGCCTGCGGCGGCCAATTGAGCCACACCCTCACGACGCTGAACCACCAGGGTCAGCGGCCCAGGCCAAAATTGCCGCATCAGACGCAGCGCCACCTGCGGCAGGTCGTGAGCAAAATCCCGGGCCGCTTGCTCATCGACCACGTGCACGATCAGGGGGTGGTCAGCAGGACGCCCCTTGGTGACAAAGATGCGAGATACCGCCTGCTCATCGTCGCAGCGACCCGCCAAGCCGTAGACGGTCTCGGTGGGGATGGCCACCACATCGCCTTGTTGCAGGCGTTGCACGGCTTGCAACAGCGCACTCGGATCGTTGCCATCGAGCACAGTCACGTCGTCTCCTGGGTCAATCCGTCGGCGGCAAGCCCAGCCGGTCGCGCACCGTTCGACTCAAAGAAGCGGCCTCTTGAGCAGTCGCCGCGGTGACTGTCAGGTGGCCCATCTTGCGGCCCACTCGCGGCTGTTGCTTGCCATACAGGTGAAGATGGACACCGGGCAATTGCAGCACATGCGCCCAGGGTGGCGTGCGGGCATCTCCGCCAGACCCGGGGAACCACAAATCACCCAATAGGTTGATCATCACCGATGCGCTGTGCAGGCGCGGTGTGACCAGGGGCAAGCCGGCCAGGCAGCGTACTTGCAATTCGAATTGTGAGATGTCGCAGGCATCGAGGCTGAAGTGTCCTGAGTTGTGGGGCCGAGGGGCCATCTCATTGGCCAGGATCTGGCCGTCTTGTGTGACGAAGAATTCGACGCACAACACCCCCACGTAGTCCATCGAATCGGCCAGGGCCTTGGCAAAGTCGCGCGCCTGATCGCCATACTGCGCCAAGACGTCATCGGCCGGAACCGTTGTTTGATCCAATATGCCTTGGCGGTGTACGTTTTGGGCCAAAGGCAGGTAGACCGTATGCGATCTCGCATCGCGCGCCAACACGACACTGAACTCTGCGCGCAAGGCCACTCGCTGTTCCAGCACGCAAGCCACGCGGCCCAGTTGTTCCCAGGCCTGCGCAAGGTCGGGCCACGCCTGAACGCTGGCCTGTCCCTTTCCGTCGTAGCCCAAGGTGGAGGTCTTGAGCACTGCGGGAAACAAAGCCGGGTCGGCCTGCTTCAAATCGTGCTCGCTCACCATCTCTTGGTAAGCCACGCATGGCACGCCCGTGCGCACAAACAAGGCCTTCTCACGCGCCCGCTCCTGGCATACCGACACCGCCTGCGCCGATGGAGCCACAAGACAGGCCCGCGCCAAATCCTGCAAGGTCTGCGCCGGCACATTCTCAAACTCGGTGGTGATCGCATCACACCACTGAGCCATCTGCTCCAGGGCCGCTGGGTCGGTGTAGTGGGCTTTGAGGTGGACATCGGCCACGCTACCGGCTGGGCTGTGGGTGTCGGGATCGAGCACACACGTGCGGTATCCCATGGCCTGAGCCGCTTGCACGAACATGCGTCCCAGCTGTCCGCCACCGACCACCCCCAGCGTGGTCTGTCGATGCGCATCGCCGACGCTGGTGGGCACCAGCTCTCGCACAGGGGCGTTGCGGCTCACGTTGGAAGCTGCTGCGTCATGGCCTGGGCGTTTAGCGTTTGCTGTTCACGCCACCCCTGCAACCGCCCCAGCAGCTGCGAATCGGTTGCCGAGAGCATGGCCGCGGCGAACAGCGCCGCGTTAGCGGCTCCTGCCGGACCAATGGCGAAGGTGGCCACGGGGATCCCCTTAGGCATTTGTACGATGGAATACAGCGAGTCCACCCCTTGCAGATGCTTGCTGGCCACAGGCACCCCCAACACCGGTACCGTCGTCTTGGCTGCCAACATGCCAGGGAGGTGCGCTGCGCCGCCTGCGCCTGCAATGATGGCGCGCAGGCCACTGGCTTGTGCCCCCTGGGCAAAGGCAAACATGTCATCGGGCATGCGATGTGCCGAGATGACGCGCCTGAGATGCGGGATCTGCAGCTGCAGGAGAACGTCCACGGCCGCGCTGAGGGTGTCCCAATCGCTTTGGGATCCCATGACCACGGCCACTAGCGGTGCGGGAGATTCAGGGCTCATAGCGAGATGTCCAGACGTGAGGCGCAAGGTCATCGCCTTGCAGGCATGCGCGCAATTCGCGTTGTTGTTCCAGCCACAAGGCCTGCGCCTGGTGTCGGCGCTCGACCACAACCGAATAGTAGCCCGCACCCAACCGACGCTGCCGTGCAGCGGGCAATCGGGTGATCGCGCGCCACACGCTGTCCCACAGCTTGAGCCGCTCGACCGCAGCAGCCGCATCCCCCCATGACTCCAGAGTCTCCAGTGATGGGGGGTGCCTCAGGTCGGCATCGCATGGCGAGTGGGCCAGGCGGGCGCACCATTGTTGAACGGCAACAACCTGGGCGGCACCCTGCTCCTCTGGCAGGTGCTGCGCGCCTGCTGGCGACTGAGCGCTCCAGGCCCGATGGGCGACCAGCGCCTGATCCCAACAAGACAGCTCATCCCCCCAGCGTCTTTGCAATTTGCAAATGATCGCCTTTGCACATATTAAATTGAAGTAGCGGGCACTCACTGACTCAGTGCTGCGCAGCAGAACGTAGGCCCGCGCAGTTTGCAAGCTGCGCTGGGCCCGCTCGATGCAGCGAGGGTCTGCCGCAGGTGACTCGCCCTCTTGTTGGGCAGCTTGCCGCAATTGAAGTCTTTGGGTCTGGTGCCAGGCTAGGTCACACAAGGTGTCGGCCAGAGCAGCGCCATCTTGGTCTGCGCAGGCTTGTCGCCGCGCCCACTCGTACCACGTCTGCGCCCGCTGCGGATCGTCGGCCAACAAGCAGGCGTTGCCCAAGCTCAATGCCCATCGGGCCAAGGCCTCATGATCTGCTGAGCGCGCGCTGCGCAAGCCCGTGACCACGGCTTCGGCAAAGGGTTTCCAGTGGCCGGCGGCCAATAGGCCGTGCGCAGACCATGCGCCGGCCAATGCCGCCAGGCCGGTATCGGCATGATGGCGGCCCAGCGCCCAGGCGCGGGTGAACCGGTCCCGAGCCGCCCAAGGGGCTACCGCCCCTGCAACAGCAGGCAGCGACAAGATTCCCTCGGCCAAGCTCAGTCGAATGGACAGCTCGGCGAACTCTCGACCTTGAAACTCCTGCCGCAGGTGGTCGATCAACTGCCGGCCCCCCGAGCGCTCGCCCCGCCTGGCCAGTTGCAGGGCATGACGAGCATCCCAGCACGCCTGGGCCGAAGAACGGGCCAGGCGCGCACCCAGGGGGCGTTGGGCGGATAACCGTGAAGCCGCCGGTCTCATGCGGTCAACCGGATCAAGATGCGTTCGTAGCCTTGGCGCAGACGGACCAGGGCTTCTTGCAGCCCCGGATCTGAGGCCGAGTAGGTTTGCCCCTCGGGGCCACCGCCCGGATGACGTTGTAACCAATCGCGCAGCGGCTGTTTATCCAGACTGGGTGGCGATACCCCTTCTTGATAGGCTTCGGCCGGCCAGAACCGCGAAGAGTCGGGCGTCAAGACCTCGTCCATCAGCACGACCCGACCGGACTCGTCAAGTCCGAACTCAAATTTGGTGTCGGCAATCAGGATGCCCCTATGCCGAGCATAGTCTGCTGCGCTGAGGTACAGGCGCAAGGCGATGTCGCGCACCTGCTGGGCAACCTCAGCGCCCACCAGGGCCACCATGCGCTCAAAATCGATGTTCTCGTCGTGCTCCCCAACAGCCGCCTTGGTCGCAGGCGTGAAGATGGGCTGCGGCAGCCGAGACGCCAACTTCAGTCCAGCCGGCAGGGCCACCCCGCATACGGCACCTGATTGTTCGTACTCCTTCCACCCAGATCCGGCCAAATAGCCCCGAACCACTGCCTCCACAGGCAAGGGCTGCAAACGTCGAACGAGCATGGCACGTCCCCGGACCTGATCGACCTCGTCAGGGGCCACCACAGACTCGGGATCCCGATCCGTCAGGTGGTGGGGAACCACGTGGGCCAGCCGAGCAAACCAAAACTTTGCCATTTGGGTCAGGATCTGGCCCTTTCCGGGCACTGGCAAGGGCAATACGCGATCAAAAGCGCTGATGCGGTCGGTGGCGACCATGAGGATGTGCTGATCACCCACTGCGTAGTTGTCTCGGACCTTGCCGCGTGCCAGCAAAGGCAAGGAGTGCAAATGGGTCTCAAAGACCGCGGGGTGAGGTGATGCGGACACAGCGCTCATGATGGTCAAGCCGTTACAAATTCAGCAGGTGTCATTGTGCGCCTGCCCATGTGGGCCCAGCCATCCCCCTGAAGAAGGGGTCTGGACGTCTTTGACCCCCTCACCCGCTGCAGGCCGCATTGCCGCGACCCAGGCGGTTCAGACCACCGTGGGCCTGAGCTCGCCGCTGGCATAGCGCCGGGCTACCACGCTCAGCGCCTGCGGGGTGATACGTGCGGCCTGACCTTGACAGCCAAACTCCACGTAGCGCTGCTTGCATATGGCCTTGGCCGCCTCGCGAGCAGGCTTGAGATATTCGCGCGGGTCGAACTTGGACGGGTTTTCGTGAAGGAATCGGCGGATGGCCGCAGTCATGGCCAGCCGCACATCGGTGTCGATGTTGATCTTGCGCACACCGTGACGGATCGCCTCTTGTATCTCCTCTACCGGCACGCCATAGGTTTCCTTCATTTGACCACCAAAGCGCCGGATCTCCTCCAGCAGTTCTTGCGGCACGCTGGAGCTGCCGTGCATGACCAGGTGGGTGCTTGGAATGCGGCGATGAATCTCTTTGATGCGGTCGATGGCCAAGATGTCGCCTGTGGGCTTACGGGTGAATTTGTAGGCGCCATGACTGGTCCCGATAGCAATCGCCAATGCATCGAGTTGGGTCTGCTTGACAAAGTCGGCCGCCTGCTCCGGATCCGTCAACAGCTGATCGCGCGTCATGGTGGCATCGGTACCATGCCCGTCCTCCTTGTCTCCACGCATGGTCTCTAACGAGCCCAGACAGCCCAGCTCCCCCTCGACCGTGACTCCACGTTGGTGAGCCATCTGCACGACCCGTTGAGTAACTTGCACGTTGTAGTCATAACTGGCAATGGTCTTGCCATCAGACTGCAACGAGCCGTCCATCATCACAGAGCTGAATCCCAGATCGATGGCGCCTTGACAGATCTCTGGGCTTTGGCCGTGGTCTTGGTGCATCACCAGCGGCAGATGAGGCCAAGACTCCACCGCCGCCTGAATCAGGTGTTTGACAAAAGCTTCGCCAGCATATTTGCGGGCACCGGCGCTGGCTTGAAGAATGACCGGCGCGCCCACCTCGTCGGCAGCCGACATGACCGCCTGCACCTGCTCGAGATTGTTGACATTGAACGCGGGAATGCCGTACTGGTGCTCGGCAGCATGATCGAGCAATTGGCGCATCGAGACGATAGGCATGGCAACACCTCGCAAAGCCAGCACAGCAGCCCCAGCGCTTGGGGCTGTAACCGCGCTGTAACTGTGAGTATTTTATCGCCGCCCAGGCGGCGATACGGCCGCAGGTGTGGCCTGCAGAGCCCGCTGTCGCCTAGTCGACGCGGCAGACCTTGAGCATATTGGTCCCCCCGGGATAACCCATGGGCTCGCCACAAGTGATGGCATAGGTGTCGCCGGGCTTGAGAATTCCGCGGGATACCAACAGTTGCTCGGCCTCGCGCAGCGCCTGATCGCGATCAGCAAATGCGGGCATCAGCACAGGGGTCACGTTTCGGTATAGGGCCATCTTGCGCTGGCTTTGTTCTTTGGATGTCAGGCCAAAGATAGGCACGTGGATGTTGTGTCGGCTCATCCACAAAGCAGTGGAGCCGCTTTCGGTCAGCGCGATGATGGCCTTGCAGCCCAAGTGGTGGGCGGTGAACAAGGCCCCCATGGCAATACTTTGGTCAATACGGCCAAAGCGCTTGTTGACAAAGTCGGCATCGAGTTGCACTTCCTCGGCCCGCTCCGCCTCCAGGGCGATCAGGGCCATGTGCTCAACCGTTTGAATAGGGTACTTGCCTGCAGCGGTCTCGGCGCTGAGCATGACCGCATCCGTTCCGTCGAGGACGGCATTGGCCACATCGCTGACTTCAGCACGTGTGGGCACCGGGTTTTGAATCATGCTTTCCATCATCTGCGTTGCCGTGATGACCACTTTGTCCATCTCACGGGCCAAGCGGATCATGCGCTTTTGCAAAGCAGGCACGGCGGCATTGCCCACTTCAACGGCCAAGTCCCCACGCGCCACCATGATGCCGTCACTGGCCCGCAAGATGGCCTCCAACTGCGGGATGGCCTCGCTACGCTCGATCTTGGCAATCATGGCCGGCTTGTGCCGCATGGACTCGCCTGCCACATTGGCCAGCTGCCTGGCCATCTCCATATCCGTTGCGCTCTTGGGGAAGCTGACGGCCAGGTACTCGCACTGAAACGACATGGCCGTGCGGATGTCCTCCATGTCTTTGGCAGTCAACGCCGGGGCCGTCAGGCCACCGCCTTGCTTGTTGATGCCCTTGTGATCGGACAACTCCCCGCCAATGCGCACCACCGTGTGGACTTGCTCCCCGTGAACGGCTTCTACAGTCAGGACAATCAACCCATCATTGAGCAAAAGACAATCGCCTGGCTTGACGTCGCGCGGGAGTTCCTTGTAGTCCAGACCCACCGCGTGCTCGTCGCCAGGCTCGGTGCGTTGCGCATCCAATACGAAAGGCTGACCGGACTCGAGCGCGATGCGACCGTTCACAAACTTGCCCACACGAATCTTGGGGCCCTGCAGATCGGCCATCAGGGCCACGGTGCGACCGAGCTTGCTGGCCACCTGCCTGACCAGACTGGCGCGGCCCACGTGGTCCTGGGCCTTGCCGTGGCTGAAATTCAGCCGCACAACATCCACCCCCGCGCTGATCAACTGCTCCAGTACCACGGGATCGCTCGAAGCTGGGCCCAGGGTCGCAACGATTTTGGTGGCTCGTGACATGCTTGAGGTCCGTTGTCAGTTCAATTGCCCATTATGGGCGAGCCCCTGAGGGTGGCCCACCGCCTTTTTGCCGGTGGGTTACCGAGCCGTTACAGCAGGGTTGCCTGGTGCTCGGTGTCAGCCGGCAGCACGCCGCATCAAGATCTCAAAGGCCGGCAGGGTCTTGCCCTCCAAAACCTCCAAGAACGCCCCTCCGCCCGTGGAGATGTAGCCTATGCGCGAAGCAATACCGTACTTGGCAATGGCAGCCAGGGTATCGCCGCCTCCCGCAATGCTGAAGGCCGAACTCTGGGCGATGGCGTGCGCGATGGTCTGCGTACCGTGGGAGAAGGCCTCGAACTCAAACACCCCCACCGGGCCGTTCCACACGACGGTGCCAGCCTGCGCAATCTGAGCGGCCAGCACAGCCGCCGTTTGGGGACCAATGTCCAAGATCAGCTCCTCAGGGCCCACCTCGGACACCGGCTTGGTGATGGCCTGGGCTGTGGCGCTGAATTCACGGGCCACCACCACGTCCTGGGGGATGGGCACGGTAGCGCCTCGGGCCGTCATCTCGCGCATCACGCTGCGCGCCTGCTCCACCAGCTCAGGCTCGGCCAAGCTCTTGCCTATGGGCAAGCCCGCGGCCAGCATGAAGGTATTGGCAATGCCGCCCCCCACGATCAGTCCGTCGACCTGCCGCGACAAACTTTGCAAGATCGTCAGCTTGGTGCTGACCTTGCTGCCCGCCACAATCGCCACCAACGGGCGGCGTGGATGAGCCAATGCGCGTGTGATGGCATCAATTTCAGCCGACAGCAAGGGGCCGGCACAAGCCTGCGCCGCAAATTGGGCCACACCATAAGTCGAGGCCTCTGCGCGATGTGCCGTACCAAAGGCATCGTGGACGAAGATATCGCACAGGGCAGCCATCTTTTGGGACAGGGCCTGATCATTTTTCTTCTCACCGAGATTGACGCGGCAGTTTTCCAACAGCACGACTTCTCCCGGGTTCACCTGAACGCCTTGGAGCCAATCGCGCCGCAGTGGCACCTCGCGACCGAGCAGTTGTGACAGGCGTTGCGCCACAGGCGCCAGGGAGTCTTGGCTGCGCAGATGGCCTTCTTCGGGTCGGCCCAGATGCGAGGTCACCATGACCGCCGCGCCAGCCTTCAAGGCCATCTCGATACAGGGCACAGACGCTCGGATACGCGTGTCTTCCGTGATGTGGCCTTGATCATCCAAAGGCACATTCAGGTCCGCACGGATGAATACGCGCTTGCCTGCGACCCGGCCCTGGGCCACCAAATCTGAAAAACGCAGGATGTTCATGCGGGGGTCTCCTCGCGCCATTCTAGGCAGCCACTACCAGCCCCATGCCAATCGCAGGCTCAAGAAAATAGTCAGGCCGACCACAATCACCCCCAACATCGTGCGCCGCCAGGCGTACCAGGCGGCTGCTCCAGCCGCCGCCCATAGGCGAGGGTCCTGCCACGAGCTGATGAGGCGGCCCTCGGACATCACAAGGTCGGGTGCGACAACGGCGGCCAGAGCCGCCAAGGGGGCATAACGCAAGGCCCGCTCCAGCAGGGGAGGGAATTGGATTTCGCGGTCGAGCAGGAAGAAAAATCCTCTGGTCAGCAGCGTAATCAGGGCCAGCCCCAGGATGGCCCCTACCGCATACGAAGTGGTCATGGCGATCGACCCCGCAGCTGGAGAGTCCTCGAGATGGTGTCCATGACGATGGCCATGGCCACAGCTGCCGCGATGGCCACCACGATATTCAGCCTCAAGGGAAGGGCATAGGCCGCCATCGCCGCAGCCCCCGCAACCACCGCCGCCATCCACGTGGAGGGGCCGGAAAGCAACGAACAGGTCAAGCCCAACAGCGCCAAAGTCCCGGCAAAGCTCAAGCCCCACTCAGCGGGAATCGAGCCCGACAGCATGATGCCGATCACCGATGACGTGTGCCAGGACAGCCAGTTGATCAGAGCCCCCCCCCAGAAGTACTCCCACTGGCCGGGAGCTGGCTCGGGACGCGGATAGCGGCGCATGAACAAAACCGTACTCAAGTCGGCCGAGAAGTACGCCATGCGCCATCGATCCCATCGGCTTCGATGACGCAGGTAAGGACGCCAGGAGGCGCTGAAAATGACAAATCTCAAGTTGACGCACAAGGCGGTGGCCCAGATCACCCATAACGGGGCCCCCGATGCAATCAAGGCCATGGTGGCCAGTTGAGCACTGCCAGCAAAGACGATGAGCGACATCAGCAACGAAAGGCCCACGCCCAGACCGCTGTTGACCATGGCCACGCCAGTCACCAGCCCCCAAGCGGCGATGCCCAGGGAAATGCCCGCCATGTCCCGGATACCCTGGACGAAGTCCGGGTGGCGCCAGATGGGGGGCTGGGCAGGAGGCCGGGTCACTTGATCACCTGGGCAAACGGCACACGCCGTCCACCGCTGCGCTGCACGGTCACGGGTTCGATGCCGCCGCCTTGTGCGCAGGCAATGGCCCATCGGCCCGCCCCCAGGTGTACCGCCTGGCCCGGCTCGCCTCGCACCTCGGGCAGCACCCGCGCCTGCCAGAGTTTGAGCCGCTCGCCGTGCCAGTCGAAGACGCATCCGGGAAAAGGGTCAAAGGCACGTACGCGCCGCTCGATGGCGCGGGCATCCTGGCTCCAGTCGATGGGGGACTCTGCCTTGTCAATCTTGCGCGCCAGCGTCACCCCCTCGCTGGGCTGAGGATGGTGATGCGCTGAGGGGGTGCCCAGGGTTTGAATCGCCTGGACGATGAGTCGGGCTCCCAGCGCTGCCAGCTTGTCGTGCAGCGTGGCTGCGGTCTCTTGAGCATCGATAGGCAAAGACTCGTGCAAGATCATGGGGCCGGTGTCCAGGCCCTCATCCATTTGCATGATGGTGATGCCTGTTTGCGAGTCGCCGGCCTCAATGCACCGTGCAATCGGTGCGGCACCTCGCCACCGGGGCAAGAGTGAGGCGTGCACGTTCAAGCATCCCCATGTGGGTAAGCTCAGGACCCAAGGGGGCAGTAACAGACCGTAGGCCGCCACCACCATCACCTGGGGCGCCAGTTCGATCAAGCGGCGCTGGACCGCCTGTGCCTGGGCTGCATGCGGACCCTGCAGCCGCAGTCCTGTGGGCTGCATGATCTCCAAGCCGTGCTCCTGGGACCAACGCTTGACGGCCGAGGCTTGTAACGACATGCCTCGACCGGCGGGCCGATCGGGCTGTGTCAGTACCGCCACCACCTCGTGCCCTGCCGCATAAAGCGCCGCCAGGCTGGCCTTGGCAAACTCAGGCGTTCCCGCAAAAACCAGGCGCATCGGGGACCAACTCAAACGCGTTGAGACTCGCGCGAACGCTTGATCAGCTTGGTGCGTATGCGCTCTCGTTTGAACGCACTGAGGTACTCCACAAACACCTTACCCTGAAGGTGGTCCATCTCATGCTGGACACACACCGCACCGAGCCCCTGCGCTTGCATCTCAAACAACTGCGCTTCCCGGTTGAGCGCCCTCACCGTGACCTGGGCATGCCGCTGAACGCGGTCATAGACGGTGGGCACCGACAAACAGCCCTCCTCACCTAGAACCATCTCCTCGCTTCGCTCGATGATCTCGGGGTTGATCAGCACCACCGGTTGATCACGCTGCTCGGAGGTGTCCATCACAATGACCCGCTCATGGACATCGACCTGAGTGGCTGCCAAGCCCACTCCCTCATGGTGGTACATGGTCTCGATCATGTCGTCCACCAGCTGGCGGATACGCCCATCGACGCTGGAGACGGCGGTGGCCACGCGGTGCAGTCGGGGGTCGGGATAGGTCAGGATGGTCAGGACAGCCATGGGTGGAGACGATAGTGAATCGAATCGTCGGTATGCGCACTGCGGGCCTTGCGCCAATCCTCCCTGAGAGGGAGACAATGGGCCTTGTGGGGCTCAGGGGGGATGACCACAATCATCCGCATGCGACCAACGTGCTCATTGTCTCACTGCCCGGGCACCGAAGCCGCTGACCGGAGCTTGGATGAGGACGGACTGCGGGCTTGGCTCGACCTATTGGATCTGCCAGGCGTGGGCCGTCGCAGTCTGTGGGCGCGTGTTGCCGATCTGGGCAGCCCGCAGGCTGCCTTGCAGACCTGGCCCACACAGCGCAGCCTGCTGGCACCTGGCACCCGGCCGGCAGCCTCCAGTGCCCGCTGGGAGGCCGTGATGCGCTGGTGGCGAGCGCCTGGCCGGCGCCGGCATATCGTCTCGATGCAGTGCTCGGGCTATCCCCTTTGGCTGGCACAAAGTGCCGACCCGCCGCCTTTGCTGTACGTCGAGGGCGATCTGCAGGCGCTTGAGCTTCCCAGCGTGGCGGTGGTGGGTACGCGCAAACCCACCCCGCAGGGACAGGCCCACGCCTTCGCATTCAGCGCCGCGCTCAGCCGGGCTGGGCTCGGGGTGGTGTCGGGCTTGGCGCAAGGCATCGATGCAGCCGCGCACCGTGGCGCCCTGTCGGCCGCGGGCGCCACCGTGGCGGTGGTGGCCACGGGCCTAGACCGTTGTTACCCCAAGCGACACCTCGAGCTCAGTGCGCGCATCTTGGCCGAAGGCGGTGCTTGTGTCAGCGAGTACGGGCCCGGAACTGCGGCTGTCAAACACCACTTTCCCGAGCGCAACCGCATCATCGCGGGCCTGTCGCGCGGCACCCTGGTGGTGGAGGCTGCTGAACATTCCGGATCGCTCATCACCGCCCGACTGGCCAATGAGAGTGGGCGTGAAGTCTTTGCCATCCCGGGGTCTATCCACTGCGCGCAGTACAGCGGCTGCCACAGCCTCATCCGCCAGGGCGCCACCTTGGTGAGCTCGGTGGATGACATCTTGGCCGAGCTGGGATGGACGCCACTGGGTCACACCGGGCGCCTTTGGCCGCCTGCCGTGCCGGCCACCTCCGCGAATGACCCGCCTTGGCTGGTTGCCCTGGGGCACGACCCTGTCACCCTGGATGAGCTGCAGCTGCGCACGGGCGAGGCCCTGACGCTGTGGAGTACACGCCTGCTGGAATTGGAGTTGGCCGGGCGGGTCCAGCGCCTGCCCGGGGGCAGATACCAGCGTCGCTGAACCGGCCTGCGCTCGGTTATAGTGGGGTCATGTTCGATGTGCTGGTCTACCTGTACGAAAACTACTGGCGGCCGGACGCCTGTCCCGATCACCATCAGCTCTCGCGCAAATTGGCTGCAGTGGGGTTTGAGAGCGAAGAAATCCGCGAAGCGCTGGATTGGCTAGACGGTTTGGCAGCCTCCAATGGCTCCCAAGACAGCGAACAGGGACCTCAGTCGATACGCATCTTCACCCCTCGCGAGCATGAGGTGCTGGGCGAGGAGTCCATCGGCTTTTTGACCTTCCTGGAATCGGCGGGCGTGTTGCCTGCCAGGATGCGGGAAACCGTGGTGGACCGGGCCATGGCCGTGGGCGGCGGTCCCATCGACCTAGAGGAGCTCAAGATCATCGTCTTGATGGTCTTTTGGAGCCTGGGCGAAGAGCCCGATGCGCTGATCCTAGACGAGTTGTTTCTCGACCCTCAAGATCAGGTCAAGCACTGAACGACCCAGGGCCGACTCAGACGACGGCCCCCGCGTTGGGATCATTGGGGTCTGAGTCCTTAGATGGCGTGGTCTTGACCAGATCTTCACGCTTGACCCCCAGCCACATGGCAATGCCAGCGGCCACGAATATGGACGAATAGATGCCAAACAAGATGCCAATGGTCAGGGCCACGGCAAAGTAGTGCAGGGTAGGGCCACCGAAGATCAACATCGACAGCACCATGAGTTGTGTAGACCCGTGTGTGATCACGGTGCGGCTGATGGTGCTGGTGATGGCGTGGTCGATGACCTGCGGAGTCGAGAGTTTGCGGAATTTTCGAAAGGTCTCGCGGACGCGGTCAAAGATCACCACCGATTCGTTGACCGAATAGCCCAGAACCGCCAGCACCGCGGCCAACACAGCCAGCGAGAATTCCCACTGGAAGAAGGCAAAGAAGCCCAGGATGATGACCACATCGTGCAAGTTGGCGATGATGCCTGCCACTGAGAACTTCCACTCAAAGCGCGCCGCCAAGTACAGCATGATGCCCAGCACTGTCATGGCCAGCGCCAGCGCGCCGTCGCGGGCCAGCTCGGAACCCACCGAGGGGCCTACAAATTCGGTGCGGTTGAGTCGCAAGACTTCTTGCCCTGAGGCATTGGCGCAGGACGGGCGGCTGACCGATTCACCCTGCGCAGTGGTGTATTGCTTGAGCCCCACGCTGCCAGCCTCAGCCGAGCACAACTGCTCAAAAGCGCGTGAGGCCAGATCTGCGCTGCCGTTTGCCTGCGCGCGCACAGGCAAACGAACCAGCACATCGCGCGAAGATCCGAAGGTTTGAACCTGCACTTCGCCGAGTTGGAGCTTGTCAACAGCCGCGCGGGCACGGCTGAGGTCGGCAGGCGCAGCGTACTCGACTTCCACCACTGTACCGCCAGTAAATTCGATGGACAGGTGCAGCCCACGGGTGGCCAGGAAAAAGACAGCCAGGGCAAACGTGAGGAAGGAAATGACGTTCAGCACCAGCGCGTGGCGCATGAACGGGATATCGCGACTGATGCGGAAAAATTCCATGCAGATGTATCCTCAACGGGCCTCGCCCGCTCCCGTGGGCTGGTTCTGAGGCCGCCAGACTTGTCCGATAGACACCGCCTTGAGCTTCTTTTGGCGGCCGTACCAAAGATTGACCAAGCCTCGGGAGAACATGACGGCCGAAAACATCGACGTGAGGATGCCCAGGCAATGCACAACAGCAAAGCCGCGCACTGGGCCCGAGCCAAAAGCAAGCAAGGCCAAACCGGCAATCAAGGTGGTGACGTTGGAGTCCAAGATCGTGGCAAAGGCCCGCTCGTAGCCTGCGTGAATGGCCATCTGGGGCGTTGCGCCATTTCGCAACTCTTCGCGCACTCGCTCATTGATCAACACGTTGGCATCGATGGCCATACCCAGGGTCAGGGCGATTGCCGCCATGCCCGGAAGCGTGAGGGTGGCTTGCAACATCGACAACACGGCCACCAACAGCAGCAGGTTAAAGCCCAGTGCCAGGGTGGAGATCAAGCCGAAGAACACATAGTAAGCGCACATGAACACGGCGATGGCCAAGAAGCCGTAGACCACACTGTTGAAGCCCTTGGCGATGTTTTCAGCGCCCAGGCTCGGGCCGATGGTGCGCTCTTCGATGATCTCCATGGGCGCTGCCAAAGAGCCAGCTCGCAGCAGCAGGGCTGTATCGTTGGCTTCTTGGGTGGTCATGCGACCTGAGATCTGGAATCGAGCCCCCAGCTCGCTTCGGATGACTGGGGCTGTCACCACCTCGCCCTTGCCCTTTTCAAACAGCAAGATGGCCATGCGCTTGCCCACGTTTTCGCGGGTGACATCACGCACGATACGAGCCCCTTTGGCATCGACGGTCAGGTGCACGGCGGGCTCTTGGGTCTGCCCGTCGAAGCCCGCTTGTGCGTCATTGAGGCTATCGCCCGTGAGCACCACTTGCCGGTAAACGATGATGGGCGCTCCGTTGCGCTCTAAGTAGCGTTCGCTGCCAAAGGGCACTGGCCCGCCAGCCAGTGCCGCCTGTGCCTCGGCTGATTCATTGACCATACGCATTTCCAGCGTGGCCGTGCGGCCGATGATGTCCTTGGCTTTTGCGGTGTCTTGCACGCCAGGCAGCTGGACCACGACGCGATCTGCGCCTTGCTGTTGGATCACCGGCTCGGCCACGCCCAGTTCATTGACCCGGTTGTGAAGCGTGGTGATGTTTTGTTTCAGGGCCTGCTCTTGTACCGACTTGGCGGCGGTGGCCTTGAGGGTGCCACGCAGTCGCCACTCCGTACCATCGGCCGATTCCAGCCAGTCCAAATCGGGCATCTGATCGCCCAGCAGGGCCTTGGCCTGAGCCAGAACGGTCGCATCGCGCAAGCGAATCTCTACCACCTGTCCTTCGCGCGAAATCCCAGCATGTCGGATGGACTTTTCGCGCAGCAGGGTGCGCGAATCGGAAGTCACCGCCTCAAGCTTCTTGCTCAAGGCCGCACGCATATCCACCTGCATGAGAAAGTGCACGCCGCCTCGCAAGTCCAGGCCCAAATACATGGGCAAAGCGTGCAAGCTGGTCAACCACTGAGGGGAGCGGGAAATCAAATTCAAGGCCACGATGAACGAGGGGTTGGCCGCATCCGGGTTCAGGGCCTGGGCAATGGCGTCTTTGGCCTTCTTTTGCGTGTCTGTATCTGCCAGCCGCACCCGAACCGAGGCTCCTTCCCACTGCACCCTATCGGCCGAAATTTGGGCCGATGAAAGTGCCTGTTCCACGCGCGCGAGTACGGTAGCGTCGACCTTGATGGTGGCTTTGGCGCTGGAGACCTGTACCGCAGGCGCCTCACCAAACAGATTGGGCACGGCATACACCAAGCCAATGACCAGAGCCATGGCCAGGATCGTGTACCTCCACCAGGAATAACGGTTCATGCGTAGGCCCTCATGGCGCGGGCGTGAGCAAACACGCCTCAACCCTTGATGGAATTACTTGTAGGTGCCCTTGGGCAGTACCTGCACCACCGAGACCCGTTGAACCTGAATTTCCACGCCTTGGGCCACCTCGATGTCCAGTATGCTGTCTCCCAACTTGGCTACGCGGCCGATCAATCCACCGGCCACGACCACCTCGTCTCCCTTGGCCAAGGCCTCGATCATGGCCTTGTGCTCCTTTTGGCGCTTCATCTGTGGCCGGATCATGATGAAGTACAGCACAACGAACATCAACAGCAGTGGCAGCAGGCTCAGCAAGGTGGATTCGGTACCACCCGCAGCGGCTGCGGGAGCGGCTTGAGCAAAAGCATCAGAGACGAACAGCATGGCGATTGACCTTTTTGGGAAAGAGGCGTTCAAAGAAAAACGCCCTCTTGCAGAGGGCCCGTTCGGCTAAAAGCGGTGGTTGCGGGGGCAAGATTTGAACTTGCGACCTTTGGGTTATGAGCCCAACGAGCTACCAGGCTGCTCCACCCCGCGACTGAACTGTTAATTCTATCATCTCCGCGTGGGCATTCGCGCTGCTGGTCAGCGCGCACACGCCTAGCTTTACTCCGCTGAAGACTCAGGGGCTGCTTCAGCCGCGGGCTCGGGGCGGTCGACCAACTCCACAAAGGCCATGGGGGCGTTGTCGCCCACCCGAAAGCCCATTTTGAGAATACGGGTGTAACCCCCTGGGCGAGTTTGGTAGCGAGGGCCCAACTCATTGAACAGCTTGGTCACGATGGCGCGATCGCGGGTGCGGTCAAAGGCCAGACGACGGTTGGCCAACGTTGGCTCCTTGGCCAGGGTGATCAACGGCTCCACCACGCGGCGCAATTCCTTGGCCTTGGGCAGCGTGGTCTTAATCGCCTCATGCTGCAGCAGTGAATTGCACATATTGCGCAGCATGGCCGCGCGGTGCTCACTGGTGCGATTGAGTTTTCTCAGTCCATTGCGATGGCGCATGTGATTTCCTTTCGGATGTTATGCCCCAGGCCGTATCAGGTACCCAGGGGGGCGCGTAGTAACGCGATACCGATTAGCGGCGCTCCAGGCTCTTGGGCGGCCAGCCTTCTAAACGCGTGCCAAGGGTCAGGCCACGTGAGGCCAAGACCTCCTTGATTTCATTGAGAGACTTGCGGCCCAAATTGGGCGTCTTGAGCAGTTCGGTCTCGCTGCGCTGGACCAAATCGCCAATGTAGTAGATGTTTTCGGCCTTCAAGCAGTTGGCCGAACGCACCGTCAACTCCAACTCGTCTACCGGGCGCATCAGGATAGGTGCAGGCTCTGGACCTTCCGGCTCGCGCAGCCCCGCGCCGAGCTCGGCCAAGCCGTCATGCTCCAGCTGCGTGAAGACAATGAGCTGCTCAACCAAAATACGGGCAGAGGCGCGGATAGCCTCCTCAGGCGTCATCGATCCATTGGTCTCGATTTCCATGACGAGCTTGTCCAGGTCCGTGCGCTGCTCCACACGCGCGTTCTCCACGGAGTAGCTCACGCGCTTGACCGGCGAGAAAGAGGCATCCAAGACGATCCGCCCGATCGACTTGGCCGGCTCGTCACCGAAGCGGCGCAGGTTACCGGGCACATAGCCGCGGCCTTTTTCAACCTTGATCTGCATGTCAAGCTTGCCGCCTTGGGACAGGTGGGCGATGACGTGGTCGGGGTTGACGATCTCGACATCATGGGGCGTCTGGATGTCTGAGGCCGTCACCGGACCCTCGCCTTCCTTTCGCAGCACCAGGGTCACCTCATCACGATTGTGCAGCTTGAACACCACCCCCTTGAGGTTGAGCATGATGTGCACCACATCTTCCTGCACGCCGTCGATGGCCGAGTACTCGTGCAAGACACCCGCAATGGTGACCTCCGTGGGCGCGTAGCCCACCATCGAAGACAGCAGAACACGCCGCAGGGCATTG
>CAYNSW010000030.1:0-14138 GCA_964400135.1 uncultured Rubrivivax sp.
GCCTTCGTGGGCAACGCCCGCATTGTTCAAGGCCTCAAAGGCCATGCCCGCGGTCATCGCTCCGTCGCCAATGATGGCCACGGCCTTGCGCTGCTCGCCTTTGAGACGCGAAGCCAAGGCCATGCCCAGCGCGGCCGATATGGAGGTCGAGGAGTGCGCCGTGCCAAAGGCGTCGTACTCGCTTTCGTCCCGACGCGGAAATCCCCCAATGCCCCCCAGCTGCCGCAGGGTGTGCATGCGGTCGCGGCGGCCCGTGAGGATCTTGTGCGGATAGGTCTGGTGCCCCACATCCCACACCAAACGGTCGTGGGGCGTGTTGAAGACATAGTGCAAGGCGATGGTCAACTCCACCGTGCCCAGATTGCTGCCGAAATGGCCGCCCGTTTGGCTCACGGTATCCACCACCCGCTGCCGAAGCTCGCTGGCCAGGGTCTTGAGCTGGGCACGAGACAGCCGCCGCAAGTCAGCGGGGCTGTTGATCAAATCCAACAATGTGGCGGGGACATTCATGGCAAAGCGTTCAATTATCGCGCTCTATGACCTTGTCGGCCAATAGCGACAGCGCCGCGGTATCCAAAAGCCCACTTCGCTGCAGGGCAGCCCCCGCCTGCGAGCGCAGTTGCCGGGCGTACGCTTGCGCCCCCTGTACCCCCATGGCCGAGACATAGGTGGGCTTGTTGGCCTGCTCATCCTTACCCGCGGTCTTGCCCAAGACCTGCGAGTCTTGGGTGACGTCCAGCACGTCGTCAACCACTTGAAACGCCAGCCCCATGGCCTGACCATAGTCGCCCAAGGCCTGCCAGGCCTGGGGCGCGCAATCGCCGCAGGCTGCTCCCATCAGCACGCTGGCCTGCAGCAAGGCGCCCGTCTTCTTGGCGTGCATGGACTGCAACCCCTCCAGGCTCAAGCGGTGCCCCACACTGGCCAGATCAATGGCCTGCCCGCCGGCCATGCCGCCATGGCCCGAGGCACGGGCCAGCAGGGCACACAGCCTGGCCTGCAAGGCAGGGGCCATGCCGTGTTCGGGCGTGAGGACTTCAAAGGCCAGCGCCTGCATGGCATCGCCAGCCAGCATGGCCTGTGCCTGGCCAAACTTCACGTGAACGGTGGGCTTGCCACGGCGCAAGACATCGTTGTCCATGCAGGGCATGTCGTCGTGCACCAACGAGTAGGCGTGAATCAGCTCCACCGCCACGGCCGCCCTCAGGGCGGACTCGGGCTGCCCCCCCACTGCCTGGCTGGCGGCAAACACCAGCAATGGGCGCAAGCGCTTGCCCCCGTCCAACACGCCATAGCGCATGGCCTCGCCCAGACCTGCCGGTGCGTGAGCGGGTACCCAGTTGCTGAGCGCCCGCTCCACTTCGGCCAGGCAGGTGCCCCGCCACGCTTCAAATTCAGCTGGCGTCATGCCGAGGTCCAGGGCTTGAGCTGACCGTCTTCCAGCACCTTGACCTGATCTTCTACCGCCTTGAGTTGGTCACGGCAAAACGCCAGCAACTCGGCTCCGCGCTTGTAGCTGTGCAGCAACTGATCCAGAGGCAACTGCCCACCCTCCATACCCGCCACCAATTGTTCCAACTCTGCGAGCGCGGTCTCGTAACTGGCGGGTTTGGGATCAGCAGTGACGGGGGCATCGGCCGCAGAGGACACAGGCGAGCGTGGCATGGCGATCAGGAGGGATGGGAAATTACCCCTAGGGTATCCCGAAAATGCTATTCATTTCAATAACTACCCAGGGTTTTCACCATGACGAGATGACGGGAGGCCTGGAATGGCGGGGTGACTTTGATCGAGGCCAGGGCAAGGGCCTGGGGGCGTGGGTAGAATCCGCCTCCCCGCTTTTGTCTGGAGATCCCGTGGATCATGTCCGACCTGAGTGTCAGTGCCCAAGCCCTCGCGCGTAGCCACGCGCAACTGCCAGTTTCCAGCTACCTGGATGAGAGGCTGTTCCTTCGGGAGCAGGACCTTATCTTCAAAGCCTTTCCGAAATACATCGGTCACGCCTTAAGCGTGCCCGAGGTAGGTCATTACCAGGCACTGGCGCAAGAGGCCAACGGACGGGCCTTGGTGCGCACAGCGCAAGGGGTGGAGCTCATCTCCAATGTGTGCCGTCACCGGCAGGCCGTGATGCTCAAGGGTCGCGGCCAGGTGGCCAGCCACATCGTCTGTCCGCTGCACCGCTGGACCTACGACCTGCAAGGGCAATTGGTCGGCGCGCCTCACTTTGAGCAAGACCCCTGCTTGAATCTGCGCAACACGCCCGTGCAACAGTGGAACGGGCTGGTGTTTGAAAACCTGCCGGGTCAGCGACAGATCGCCCAAGAGCTTCAGGGGCTGGCGGTTGCCGGTGACCTGGATTTTTCAGGCTATCAATTCCACTCGGCCCAGCTGCACGAGTGCCGCTACAACTGGAAGTCCTTCATCGAGGTATACCTCGAGGACTACCACGTCGGCCCCTTCCATCCGGGATTGGGGCAGTTTGTGGAATGCGACGACTTGCGCTGGGAGTATGGTTCTGTGCACTCGGTGCAAACGGTGGGGGTCAACAACGCCTTGGCCCGACCTGGCAGTGAGGTGTACCGGCGATGGCACGAAGCGGTCATGAAGTTCCGGGGCGGTGAGCCCCCCAAGCACGGCGCCATCTGGCTGACCCTGTACCCTACCCTCATGGTGGAGTGGTACCCGCATGTTTTGGTGGTCTCCAGCCTGCACCCGCAAGGGCCTCGCAAGACGCTCAACCTCGTGGAGTTCTTCTACCCAGAAGAGATCGTGGCCTTCGAGCCTGAATTTGTGGCCGCCCAGCAAGCGGCCTACATGGAAACTGTGGTGGAAGATGACGAAATCGCTGAGCGCATGGATGAGGGCCGCGCGGCCCTGCTGCAGCGAGGCGACGACGAGGCAGGCCCGTACCAAAGTCCGATGGAAGACGGTATGCAGCACTTCCACGAGTGGTACCGCAGCGTCATGGGAAGCGAAGTGGGCCCCAGCCCACTGCGGTGACGAATACCTGCCAAGATCGAGATGACCCCAAGCACCTACCCCCCGCTGATGGACGCAGCCACCCTGGCAAAACGGCTGCAAGACCCCGAGCCGCCGGTCATTCTCGATTGCAGCTTTGATTTGTCAGATCCGGGCAAAGGGGCCCGCACGTACGCCCACGGGCACCTGCCGGGCGCGCACTATGCCCATCTCGATCGTGATCTGTCCGGACCCCAACACCCCGAGGGGCCGAGATCGACGCGCTTTACCGGCCGTCACCCCTTGCCAGACCGTCAGGCTTGGGCTGCGTGGGTGGCGCAGCGTGGGATACGCCCCGCACGCTTGGTGGTCACCTACGATGGCGAGGGCCTGCCCTTTGCCGCCCGGGCGTGGTGGCTGCTGCGCTGGTTGGGACATGCCCAAGTGGCCGTACTTGACGGCGGCATGGCGGCCTGGGTGAACGGCGGATACGCCTTGAGCACCGACGTGCCGCCGTTGGCAGCGGCAACCGCCTACCCGGCCTCCCCGATGCCAGCCATGCCCACGGTCGATGTCGCACAACTGCTGTTGCAACTCCAGGACGTGCTGATCATTGATGCCCGAGCAGCCGAGCGGTTCCGAGGCGATGTGGAGCCGCTGGACCCCGTGGCGGGCCACATCCCGGGTGCCCGTCAGCGGTTCTTCAAAGACAACCTGAGACCAGATGGGCGGTTTCAGTCTCCCGAGGTCTTGCGCGAGGCCTTTGCCCAACGGGGTGTCCGCGGCGCAGCGGGCGTGGTGATGGCCTGCGGCTCAGGGGTGACCGCCTGCCACAACCTGCTGGCCATGGCCCATGCGGGTCTGGGCGATGCGGTTCTCTACCCGGGCTCCTGGAGCCAGTGGTGCGCAGACCCGTCGCGTCCCGTGGCGCGCGGGGCCTGAGCGGCCCGCCACATTGAACCGGTTGCCTCAACGACCGCTTTCAGTACCTGGCTTGCGCTTGACTTCAATCAAGGCGCCACCCGTCTGAGGGCGCGAGACTGGCCTGCGTACGCGATCGTGCCACGAGGTCATGCACATGGGGTGCACAGCCAAGCTGGCCGGGGAGAGTCGATTTGGCCAAGCGCATCCTGGTACCCACCGATGGGTCTGAAATTTCCCAACGCGCCGTCTTGGCAGCCGTGCAGTGGGCCCAACTCCTGGGTGCCGACATCGTGGCGCTGAGTGTCAAAGAGCCCTTTCCCTACAGCGCCATCTCGGAGGTGCAGATCGCACCGCCCCAGGAATACTTCGACGCGCAAGACCGACTGGCCAACGAGCGGGTGCAATACGTGGCCCAAGCCGCGAAAGCCGCAGGCTTGACCTGCCACTGCCTGACCCCAGAAGCTGTGCACCCCTGGGAGGTGATCGTGGCCACCGCCAAAGCGCAGGCTTGCGACCTCATCGTCATGGCCTCGCACGGACGCCGGGGCCTGAACGCCTTGCTGCTGGGCAGCGAGACCCAAAAGGTGCTCACCCATAGCGACCGGCCCGTACTGGTGATCAGGTAAGGGCCGCGCGACCACTCGCGCGCCCCTCAGTGCGAGTGCAAATAATGTCCGGCCACCATGACCAAGGCCAAGCCCAACGCCAGCCAGGCCACCTGAGCCAGGGTGTCTCGCACATTCAGTCGCTGCTGAAGCTGGGGCAATAAATCGGCCACGGCCACGTAGATGAAACTGCTGGCGGCCACCACCAGCAGATAGGGGAAAAAGCGCTGCCACGGGGCAATCACGAAGTAGCCCAGCACACCGCCGGCAACGGCTGCCAGGCCCGACAAGGCGTTGTAGGTCAAGGCCTTGGCGCGTGAAAACCCCGCATTGAGCAACACGATGTAGTCGCCCACCTCCTGCGGAATCTCGTGGGCCACCACGGCAGCAGCCGTGACCACACCCAAGCGCACATCCACCAAGAATGCCCCGGCAATGATCACCCCGTCGCAAAAATTGTGGATGCTGTCGCCCAGCAACACACTCACGCCACCACGACCGGCCTGCTGGGCATCAAAGTGATGGTGGTGATCGTGTCCGTCGCCCTCGTGGTGGTGGGCGTGACGATACAACTCCGCCTTTTCCAACAACCAGAAAAACAGCAACCCCGCCAATAGCGTCATGAACAAGGCATGGGCGTCTTCGCCCGACTCAAAAGCTTCTGGCAACACATTGAGCAAGGCAGTGCCCAACAGCACGCCAGCGCTCAAACTCACCAGCCCACGCACCACCCTGGCCAACAGCGCCACCGTGACGCTGGCGGCAATGGCCACCGACAGCAGCCCCCCGGCCAGGGTGGCCGCCACCACATACAGCAGTACGCGGTCCTCAGGCATCAAGCGGCGCCGTGTGCCTTGAACCAGGCCAAACAGCGCTTCCAGCCGTCTTCAGCCGCCTCCTTGCGGTAGGTCGGTCGGTAGTCGGCATGAAAAGCGTGCGGCGCATCGGGGTACACCACAAACTCGCTGCGCCGGGCTGCGGCGCTGCCTTGGGCCAGGGCGGCCTTCATGCGATCCACCGAGGCCAGTGGGATGCCATCGTCCTTGCCGCCGTACAAACCCAGCACCGGCGCCTGCAAGCGAGCGGCTTGATCAATCGGGTGCGAGGTCCAGACGGGGTTGGTGTCGCCCACCAAGCGGCCGTACCAGGCCACCGCCGCCTTGATCTTGGGCTGGTGCGCGGCATACAGCCAGGTGATGCGACCACCCCAACAAAAGCCAGTGACCGCTGCGCGCGAGACATCGGCGCCTTGAGACTGCGCCCAAGCCAGGGTCGCATCCAGGTCCTTCATGACCTGGGCATCGGGTGTCTTCATGATGATCTCGGCAATCAGCTTGCCAACCTCGCCGTACGACTGCGGATCTCCCGCACGCGCAAACAACTCGGGGGCCACGGCAAAGTAGCCTGCCCGGGCAAAGCGATTGGCCACATCGGCAATGTGCTCATGCACGCCAAAAATCTCGCTGATGACCAGCACCACCGGGGCATTGCGTTGCCCAGCGGGCGCCGCGCGGTAGACCGGCATCTTGAAGCCTCCCACGTCCACGGTGTCTTCCCCTACGGTCAGACCGGTGGTGGGCGTCTTGATGGCCGTTTGGGCCACCACCGGCCCCGCAGCGGCCGCAATGCCAACGCCCAGGGCTGTGCGCGTGAAGCGGCGTCGATCCAGACCCCCGGGGGCCACAAGGCTGTCAAAGTCGGCTTGAGACATGGTGTGACGGGCGGCGAACCAAGCCCGAAGTAGAAAAGGAAGTGGAAGTTTAAGAGCTTGACCCATTGCCCGTCTCCTGATCACCTATTGGCTGGTGGCCCGCGTGTCGATGCTGGCCTAGTGCGCCTGATCCCAATTCATCCCCACACCCACCTCGGCCACCAGGGGCACGCTGAGCGTGTGCACGCCGCTCATGAGCGCCGGTACACACTCACGCACCCACTCGATTTCCGCTTCGGGCACCTCAAACACCAGTTCGTCGTGCACCTGCATGACGATGCGCGTGGCCTTGCCCTGCTGATCCAGCGCCGCCTGAACGGCGATCATGGCCAGCTTGATGAGGTCAGCCGCCGTGCCCTGCATGGGCGCATTGATGGCCTGACGCTCTGCGGCACTTCGCCGCGGACCGTTGCCTCCCCGAATGTCGGGCAACACGATGCGTCGACCAAATAGCGTTTCCACATAGCCTTGCTCGGCGGCACGGGCCTTGGTTTGCTCCATGTATTCGCGTACCCCGGCAAAACGGGCGAAGTAGCGGTCGATGTAATCGCGCGCCGCCTTTTGTTCAATGCCCAAGGCCTGAGACAGACCGTAAGCGCCCATGCCATAGATGAGTCCGAAGTTGATCGTCTTGGCGTAGCGACGCTGCTCGCTGCTCACCTCGGCCAGCGGCATGCCAAAGATCTCGGCTGCTGTGGCGCGGTGCACATCTTCTCCCTGGACAAAGGCGCGGGTCATGCCCGGGTCTGCGCTCATGTGCGCCATGATGCGCAGCTCGATTTGCGAGTAGTCGCAGCTCACGATGCGGCAGCCCGGCGGGGCGATGAAAGCCTCGCGCACCCGACGCCCCTCGGGCGTTCGAATGGGAATGTTTTGCAGGTTGGGCTCGTTGCTGGCCAGCCGGCCGGTGACGGCCACAGCTTGGGCGTAGTTGGTGTGGACGCGGCCCGTTTGCGGGTGCACCATGAGGGGCAACTTATCGGTGTAGGTGCTCTTGAGCTTGGACACGCTGCGATAGGCCAGGATGCGCGCCGCTAGCGCATAGTCAGTCGCCAACTCGGCCAGCACCTCCTCATCGGTGCTGGGCGCTCCGCTGGCGGTCTTTTTCTTCACCGGCATTCCCAACTTGCCAAACAAGATCTCGCCAATTTGCTTGGGGCTGCCCATATTGAACGGCTGCCCCGCCAGCCCATAGGCTTCTTGCTCCAGCTCGCGCATGCGCTCGGCCAACTCCTGGCTTTGACGCGCCAATACCTGGGTGTCGATGAGTACGCCGTGTCGCTCGATACGGGCCAAAAGCGCGCTGGTGGGCATCTCGATGGTTTCATACACGTATCGCATGCCGGCGTGTTCTTGCAGATGCGGCCACAAGGTCTGGTGCACCTGCAGCGTCATCTCGCTGTCTTCACCCGAGTACTGCGTCGCACGTGCCACGTCCACCTGGGCAAACGGGATCTGCGCCGCACCCTTGCCGCACACCTGTTCGTAACTCAAGCCCTGTCTGCCCAGGTGGCGCTGCGCCAGGCTCTCCAGGTTATGGGGCTTGTGCGCCTCCAACACATAGCTTTGCAACAAGGTGTCGTGGGCGTAGCCGCGTACCGTGATGCCATGGTTGGCCAGTACATGGGTGTCGTACTTCACGTTTTGCCCCACCTTGGCAGCCGCAGAGTTTTCCAGCCAAGGTTGTAGCCGGCGCAAGACCTCTGCCAAGGGCAACTGCTCGGGCGCATCGGGGCCGTTGTGCGTCAGGGGAATATAGGCCGCACGCCCCGGCTCCACCGCCAGGCTCAGGCCCACCAGGCGCGCGCGCATGGGCTCTAACGAGTCGGTCTCGGTATCCAAGGCGGTCAGGGGGGCGGCTTGGATGGCCTCAAGCCAACGGTCCAATTGCGCCCAGCTCACGATGGTTTCGTACTCCCGGGCCAAGGCCAGGTTGGTCACGGCGTGGTCGGCACGGTCGGTCGCATCCACCGGATCGCCTGCACCCAGGCCGGCGTGATGGCCCGTACGGCCGCCCAGCCCAGTGCGTTCTTCCAACTCCCGGCGCCACGTCTTGAACCCATAGCGCACAAAAAAATCGAGCAGCCCGGTCTGATCCACCTCTTGCAGGGCCAAGGCATCGAGCTGCGGAAAGCCTGCCACATGCGCCGAGAGGTCGCAGTCGGTGACCACGGTCACCAATCGCTTGGCCTGTGGCAGCCAGGGCAAGGCTTTGCGCAGGTGCTCGCCCACCGCACCACTCATGCCCGCAGCCGCCGCGATGACGCCTTCGAGCGAGCCGTACTCCTGTATCCACTTTTGCGCCGTCTTGGGCCCCACCTTGTCCACGCCGGGCACGTTGTCCACCGCGTCTCCCACCAAGGTCAGGTAGTCCACGATGCGGTCGGGCCCCACGCCAAACTTGCCGCGCACACCCGCCTCATCCAAGACCTCGCCACTCATGGTGTTCATCAAGGTCACCTCAGGGGTCACCAACTGCGCCATGTCCTTGTCACCGGTCGAGATGATCACACGGTGGCCGCTTTGCGCCCCCACACGCGCCAGCGTGCCAATCGCATCATCCGCCTCAATGCCCGGCACCTCCAAGATGGGCCAGCCCAACAACCGCACCACCTCGTGGATAGGCTGAATTTGCCGGGCCAGATCTTCTGGCATGGAGGGGCGATGCGCCTTGTACTGGTCATACCAGTCATGGCGAAACGTCGGGCCCGGCGCATCGAAGACACAGGCGGCGTGCCCCGCGCCGACTTGCTCGCGCAGCTTGCGCATCATGGCCACCATGCCGTGGATGGCCCCTGTGGGAAAACCCTCGGGTCCACGCAAATCCGGCATGGCATGGTAGGCGCGGTACAGGTAGCTGGATCCGTCAACCAGCAGCAAGGTATGCGAGGTGCTCATGCGCACATTGTGCGCGCTTGCGGGTGCTTAGAATGGACGGATGCGCAATCCTGTCTTGCTTCCCCTGGGTCTGGCTGCGGCGTGCGTTTGGGCGTGGGCGGGTTCGGCCATGGCCCAAACTTCTTCCGCCCCCACACCACCGCCACCACCACCGGCCTCTCGGGTCTTGCCCCCGCAGGCTGCTGCGTCACCCAGCACCACGCTGCCCGCCGCTGAAGGGGTGCAGTGGGTGCGCAAGGTCAGCGAAGACGATCAGGTGCGCATTGAAGAAGTGAAGTCCCGCGGCGAGACGCTGCGCGTGACTGTTCACCTCAAGGGCAGTGGCCGCGAGTACGAGATCGTGCCACCCTCGGGTGCCCACGACCCCTCGCAGCGCCACAAAACCCCGGCGGGGTCGGCCCTGTTTCGGCTGCTGAGTTTTTGATCGCCAGGCGGCATCCGTGGCCGTTTACACCGAAGTCTCCCTGACGCAGGCACAGACCTTGTTCGATCGCCTGCACCTGGGCGAACTCACCGAGCTGCGCGGCATTCGGTCGGGGATTGAAAACACCAACTACTACGCCTACACCGCACAGGGTCAGTGGGTGCTCACGCTGTTCGAGCGCCTGCAGCACGATCAGCTTCCGTACTACTTGCGCCTGATGCGGCACTTGGCGCACCGGGGCATTTTGGTGCCCGCCCCCCAAGCCGATGACCAGGACCACCTGGTTCACACCCTGGCGGGAAAGCCAGCCGCGGTGGTGACCCGTTTGCCGGGCGAACACCGCAGCGCTCCGGGCCCGTCGCACTGCGAGCAAGTTGGCGAGATGCTGGGCCGCATGCACGTGGCGGGTGCTGATTTCGAGAGCCACCAGGAGCACCTGCGGGGCCTGGCCTGGTGGGTGCGCACCGTGCCGGTGGTCTTGCCCCATCTGCAAGACCCTCAAGCCACGCTGTTGCGCGAGGAGCTGAGGTTTCAAGAGGCGATGTGGGGCTCGCCTTTGGGTCAAGGCCTGCCCTCGGGTCCCATACACGCCGACCTGTTTCGAGACAATGTGATGTTCGACGCCACATCGGGCGAAGACCGGCTGTGCGGCTTTTTTGATTTCTACTTCGCAGGAACCGACACCCTGCTGTTTGACGTGGCCGTCTGCCTGAATGACTGGTGCATCGACCACGACAGCGGCCGTCTGATTGACGAGTTCGCCACCCCGTTTTTGCAGGGCTACCAGCGTGCCCGTTTGCTGACGCCGGCCGAATGGCGGCTCATGGCGGGCATGCTGCGCGCGGCGGCTTTTCGGTTTTGGCTGTCTCGCCTGTGGGACTGGCACTTGCCGCGTCAAGCCAGCATGCTGCAGGCCAAAGACCCCGCCCACTTCGAACGCGTACTGCGCCAGCGCATTGAAACGCCCTGGCATCCGAGCCTGTAAGGTCTGAACCCTCGCCCCCATGCCCCTGAGCCTCAAACCCGTCTCTCCCGCCCAAGGCATGCACTGGGTGCGCCAAGGCGTGCGCTTGTTCTTGCGACATCCCTTGGGCTTTTCGGCGCTGTTTGCGGGCTACCTCATGCTCATGGTGGTGGTGGCCCTGGTGCCGGTGGTGGGAGGGTGGGTCACCCTGGCCAGCCTGCCGTTGCTGTCATTGGGTTTCATGGTGGCCAGCGAAGAGGCCCTGGCGGGGCGGCGGGTACACCTGGGGCACTGCCTGACGCCCTTGCGCCGTGATGCCACGCGCCGCAAGTCCCAAGGGGTGCTGTGTGTGGCCTACGGCGTCGCCTCGGTGGTGGTGATGCTTGCCGCCGACGGCATCGATGGGGGCAGTTTTGAAAAATTGCAGCAGCTCTTGGCCAGCAGCGGCAAGACGGCGCAAATCGATGCGCTGCTGGCACAGCCCGAGTTTGCGTGGGGGATGTGGACCCGGGTGATCGGTGCTGTGTTGGTGGCCATTCCGTTTTGGCACGCCAGCGCGCTGGTGCACTGGGGAGGTCAACGCCCGGCACAAGCGCTGTTTTCCAGCACGCTGGCGGTATGGCGCGCCAAGGCCGCCTTCGTGACGTATTTCCTGACCTGGGCGTTGTTGGCTGCAGCCTTTGGCTTGCTGGTGGCGCTGCTGCTGTCCTTGCTGGGTCAAAGCCAAATGGCCGCTGCCGTGGCTCTGCCCGGTGCCCTGACCCTGTCCACCATCTTCTACGTCTCGCTGATCTTCATTTTTCAAGACAGCTTCGACACGAGAGCGCGCGTGGTGTCGGCCTGATCAGGCTGGGCAGGGGCTGAGTCGGGTTGTCCGCCTCAGGGCAAGGGCGTGAGTTTGGCCACCGACAGGGCCAGCCATTTCATGCCGTGCCGTCCAAAGTTCACCTGGGCACGCGCATCGTCGCCTTGCCCCTCGAGTGTGACCACCACGCCCTCGCCGAACTTGTTGTGAAAGACACCCTGACCCACACGCAAGCCACCGTGGGTGTGCGCGGCAGCGGCTTGCCGCAGGGCACTGGGTACCGAGGACTCCACGCGGCCTGCGCCCACGATGCCGGTCAAGCCGCTGCCTCGGGCCCAGGCTTGCTGATAGTCGCGCGCATAGCCCGAGCCAAAGGCATTGGTGCGAGGGGTCAGCCACTTCAAACAGTCCTCGGGCACCTCGTCAAAGAAACGGCTGCGCACGTTGTAGCGCGTTTGCCCGTGCAGCATTCGGGTTTGGCTGTAGCTCAAGTAAAGACGCTGTCGGGCGCGGGTGATGGCCACATACATCAGGCGACGCTCCTCTTCCAGGCCATCGGCATCTGACATCGAGTTTTCATGCGGGAACAGGCCCTCTTCCATTCCCGTGATGAACACCGCCTCAAACTCCAGCCCCTTGGCCGAGTGCACGGTCATCAGCTGCACGGCATCTTGACCGGCCTGCGCCTGGTTGTCTCCCGCCTCCAGTGCCGCATGGGTGAGAAATGCGGCCAGGGGCGACAGCACCTCGCCGCTGTCTGCATCGGGCACCGACAAGGGTGGTGCTGTCTCATCCACTGGCAGGCTCACCGCATCCTTGCCAAATCCTTCCTGGGTGACAAAGGCTTCGGCGGCGTTGACCAATTCCTCGAGGTTTTCAATGCGGTCCTGCCCTTCGCGCTCGGTGCGATAAAAATCCACCAAGCCACTGGCGTGCACCACGTGCTCGATGATTTGCCGCAGCGTCTGCCCGCGGGTGGCTTCCCGCATCGCCTCGACGAGCGCTTGAAACGCCCCCAAATTGGCGCCGGCCTTGCCCGCCACACTGCCCACGCATTGCCACAGGCTGCGTCCGCTGCTGCGCGCGGCGTCTTGCAATTGCTCCAGGGTGCGCGCGCCAATGCCGCGGGCGGGAAAGTTCACCACCCGCAAGTAGCTGGTGTCGTCTTGGGGGTTCTCCAACAGCCGCAAATACGCCAGCGCGTGCTTGACCTCAGCCCGTTCAAAAAAGCGCAAGCCGCCGTACACGCGGTAAGGCACACCCGCATTGAACAGAGCACTCTCCAACACCCGGCTTTGGGCATTGCTGCGATACAAAAGGGTCATTTGGCTGCGGGCCATGCCACCTCGGTGCAGCTGTTGCAACTCCTCTAGCAGCCACTGCGCCTCGGCGTAATCGCTGGGCGCCTCGAACACGCGTACCAACTCGCCGGGCCCTTCTTCGGTGCGCAAGTTCTTGCCCAGGCGGTGCTGGTTGTGCGCAATCAGGGCATTGGCTGCCTCGAGGATGTGGCCAGCAGAGCGGTAGTTTCGCTCCAGCTTGATCACCTGCTCCACGCGGTAGGTGCGCTCAAAGTCGGCCATATTGCCCACGTTGGCACCTCGAAAAGCGTAGATGCTTTGGTCGTCATCGCCCACGGCAAACACGCCCTGGGCGGGTTGGGCCTGCGGCGGCGCAAACATCTGCAGCCAGCGGTACTGCAGCCGGTTGGTGTCTTGAAACTCGTCTACCAACAGGTGGCGAAACCGCCGCCTGTAGTGCTCACGCACCGGCTCGTGGTCACGCATGATTTCGTAAGTCCTGAGCATCAGCTCAGCAAAGTCCACCACGCCCTCGCGGTGACACTGGTCTTCGTAGGCGCGATAAATCTCCGTGAGGCGGCGTGTCTGCTCGTCGCGCACCTCAATATCGGCCGGTCGCAGCCCCTCTTCTTTGGACGCGGCAATAAACCAACTCACCTGCTTGGGGACAAAGCGCTCTTCATCCAAATTCATGCCTTTGATGACGCGCTTGACAGCTGACACGGTGTCTTGGGCGTCCAAGATCTGAAAACTCTGCGGCAACCCCGCCAGCTTCCAGTGGGCGCGCAAGAATCGGTTACACAAGCCATGAAAGGTGCCAATCCACATGCCCCGCACGTTCACCGGCAACATGGCCGACAAGCGGGTCAGCATCTCTTTGGCGGCCTTGTTGGTGAAGGTCACGGCCAGCACCCCGGCCGGTGAGACCTGCCCGGTTTGGAGCAACCAGGCGATACGGGTGGTCAGCACCCGGGTCTTGCCAGAGCCAGCGCCAGCCAAAATGAGCGCCGGGCGTGCGGGTAAAGTGACCGCCGCCAGTTGCTCCGGGTTGAGGTGCCGCAGCAGCGCAGGCGCGCTGCCGGTGGAATCGGAGGAGGGGGCCTCATGGGGGCTCAATGCCCCCCCCGGAAATGCTTGCATGCAAGAATTCTAGGGGTCCGCCCCGCGACCTGAAAGCCACCACCATGGAAATTTTCGATTACGACAATATTTTGCTGCTGCCCCGCATCGCCCAATATCTGGCGCACTCGGGCCACTTCTATGTCATGCACCGCTTTGACCTGGACAACGTGGCATTTGCCCGGCGTATGCGCGAACGCGGTCTTTACGTGTCCATCAGCTCAGGCGTTCGCGCGGCCGACCATGCGGTCATCGATCGCCTGGCCAGCGAGGGAACGGGGGCCGACTACATCACCATCGACATCGCACACGGTCACGCTGAAAGTGTGCGCCGCACCATTGAGCACATCCGCCCACGCTTGCCCCAGACCTTCCTCATCGCAGGCAATGTGGCCACGCCCGAAGCCGTGATCGACCTGGAAAACTGGG
>CAYNSW010000030.1:14148-34416 GCA_964400135.1 uncultured Rubrivivax sp.
TGCCGATGGCGGAATACGCCATCACGGAGACATTGCCAAGAGCATTCGATTTGGCGCTTCCATGGTGATGATCGGCTCGCTGTTTGCGGGGCACGAGGAATCGCCCGGCCAGACGGTAGAAGTCGACGGCAAGCTCTACAAGGAGTACTACGGCAGCGCCTCAGATTTCAACAAAGGTGAGTACAAGCACGTCGAGGGCAAGCGCATTTTGGAGCCCATCAAGGGGCGGCTGGCTGACACCTTGCGTGAGATGCGCGAGGACCTGCAAAGCTCCATCAGCTACGCCGGCGGGCGCGCGCTGTCAGATCTCAAACGGGTCAACTACGTGATTCTGGGTGGCGAGAACGCCGGCGAGCACCTGTTCATGTGAGCGGCGCTTCAACGAATCATGAAGTCGATCTGACCGGGTTCGCGTACGGCCGGTTTGTCCGATCGCTGCGAAGCGCCAACGGGTGAACCCAGCACCCCACTGGGGGCCGCGCACTGGCCGCTGACCTGGTGCGACAGGGCCTGCGCCAACAAGGGCTCGGCGGTATTGCCCAGGGCCCCACGAAAGTCCTCTGCCGCGGGGCAGGTCGCCGTCAGTCCCTCAAAGTACCGCCCCTGGCCCAGCGCGTTGACGCTTTCAAAATTCACCACGCTGTAGGTGCTGCCGCACCGGCTGGTGGGCAAGAAGCCAAAGGGCTTGCCGCAGCTGGTCTCGCCAATGACCACCACAGCAACACCCAGCCCGCGCAAGCCGTTGACCAGCATCTCACTGGCCGAGCAGGTGCGCCTGCCGCTGAGGACGTAGACGCGAGAAAGAGACAGCGCATGGGCCGACGCAGGTTGCGACAGCCGAATCGTTTCAGTGCGATCGGCAATGGGGGGGTTGTAACGCAGCTGCGTGAACACTTGCCCGGCTGCCGGCGGCCCAGCCAAATCTCCGGCCAGCGAACGCGCCACCGACACATAGCCCCCGCCGTTGTAGCGCAGATCCACCACCACCTCCTGGATGGACTGCTGCTTGAAGGCGCGCAACTGTGCCGACCAAGGCTCCAGCACCTGGTTGATCATGTCCTTTACCAGGATGTAGCCCACCCGTCGGCCATCGGCCGTTTGAATCACGCGCGCCTCGCCCACTGGCGTGAGCGCGTAGACGGCTGCCACCAAGGTTTCATACCGCACCAAGCCATTGCGCCTCAGGGTCAGTCTCAAGACCTCTCCCTCCTGGGTGGCCGATAGCGCGCTGAAGTCACCGGAGCTCAACACCGAAGAGGCAGGCAGGTCGTTGATGTAGAGGACCTCGTCACCCCGGGCCACGCCCGCGCGCGCGGCAGGCGACAGGGACTCCACATAGCGCACATACAACGGCTGATCGGGGCGCCCGGCCACCTCCAGGCCAGCCACCTGAACCCCATAGCCCATGGACTTGCCTTCGCCAAAGAATTGATTGAACGACTCGGTGGAGGTGATGCCACTCCAGCGATCCCGCGGCCATCGCGCCGCCTGAGGCGCTGCCGGGTCCACCGGATCGCCACCCGCATACAGCAGCGACGCGAAATAGGCAGCACTCGCTTGGTCCGCCTGGGGCTGAGGCCGTGGCGTCAGCGCGTTCCAGAAATACCACTGCGAAAAGTAGTCCTGCATCCAGGCGTTGACCGACGCGCTGGCACATTCACCCTGGGGCTGAGGAGGCGTTGGTGAACTGCCACCACCCCCACAAGCCATCAGCACCGCGCAGCACAACGCCGCCCCGAGGCGGAGGGCCACAAGCCTGCAGGTCGATAGCGCCGAGCGGGTGCCAGTCGTCATGAGAGGCGAAAATTACCACGACCTACAATGACCCCGCAGCCAACACCGCCGAAGCGTGCGCCCCCTTTTTCACCATGACCGAACTGGCCAAATCGTTTGAACCTGCCGCCATCGAGGCGAAGTGGGCCCCGCTGTGGGAATCCACGCAGGCCTTTGCCCCCACCCTGGACGCCCAGCGCGCGTCGTTTTGCATTCAATTGCCGCCGCCCAACGTCACGGGCGTGTTGCACATGGGCCACGCGTTCAACCAAACCATCATGGATGCGCTCACGCGCTACCACCGCATGTTGGGGGCCAACACCCTGTGGGTACCGGGCACGGACCATGCGGGCATTGCCACACAAATCGTGGTCGAGCGGCAACTCGAGCAAGAAGGCAAGAGCCGCCACGACTTGGGGCGCGAGGCCTTTGTGCAACGCGTGTGGCAATGGAAGGAGCACTCGGGCTCCACCATCACGCAGCAAATGCGCCGCCTAGGGGCCAGTGTGGACTGGGGCCACGAGTACTTCACGATGGACGAGAAGCTGTCCGACGTGGTCACGCAGACCTTCGTGCAACTCTACGAGCAGGGGCTGATTTACCGAGGCAAGCGCATGGTCAGCTGGGACCCCGTGCTCAAGTCGGCCGTCTCCGATCTGGAGGTGGAAAGCGAGGAAGAAGACGGCTTTTTGTGGCTCATCCGCTACCCGCTGGCATCCGGCTCGGGCTCAGTGGTGGTGGCCACCACGCGGCCCGAGACCATGCTGGGCGACACCGCCGTGATGGTGCACCCAGAAGATGAGCGCTATAGCGCGCTCGTGGGCCAGCACATACGCCTGCCGCTTTGCGATCGCACCATTCCCCTCATTGCCGATGCCTACGTGGACCGTGAGTTTGGAACCGGAGCGGTCAAGGTCACACCGGCGCACGACATCAACGATTACGCAGTCTCGCAGCGGCACCAGCTGGAGGTGATCAGCGTGCTGGACTTGTCAGCACGGATCAACGAACACGCCCCCGAACGCTTTCGCGGCATGGACCGCTTTGAGGCGCGCCGCCAGGTGGTGGCAGAGTTGGAAGCCCAGGGCCTGTTGGTCGAGGCGCGCAAGCACCGGCTGATGGTGCCACGCTGTGCGCGCACCGGGCAAGTCGTCGAACCCATGCTCACCGATCAATGGTTTGTCGCCGTGAGCCAACCTGGCCCCGATGGGCGCAGCATTGCGCAAAAGGCCATCGAGGCCGTGGCCAGTGGTCAGGTGCGCTTTGTGCCAGATAACTGGGTCAACACCTACAACGAGTGGATGAAGAACATCCAGGACTGGTGTATCTCGCGCCAGCTGTGGTGGGGCCATCAGATTCCCGCGTGGTACGGCAGCCAGGGGCAAATCTTTGTGGCCTGTACCGAGGAGCAGGCGCGAGCCCAGGCGAAGGCGGCTGGCTACCACGGCACCTTGCGTCGCGATGAAGATGTCCTGGACACCTGGTACTCCTCGGCCCTGGTGCCCTTCTCGTCTTTGGGCTGGCCCCACAAGACCCCACAGCTGCAACTGTTCTTGCCCTCGAGCGTGCTGGTCACGGGCTACGAGATCATCTTCTTCTGGGTGGCGCGCATGATGATGATGACCACCCACTTTGTGGGTAGGGTGCCCTTTCGCGACGTGTACATCCACGGCATCGTGCGCGACAGCGAAGGCAAGAAGATGAGCAAATCCGAGGGCAACGTGCTCGACCCGGTAGACCTCATCGAAGGGGTCGATTTGGAGACCCTGATCCGCAAGAGCACCACCGGGCTGCGTCGGCCGGAAACGGCCCCCAAAGTGGCCGCACGGGTCAAAAAGGAGTTTCCTGACGGCATGCCTGCCTACGGGGCCGATGCCCTGCGCTTCACCATGGCCAGCTACGCCAGCCTGGGGCGCAATATCAACTTCGACACCAAGCGCTGCGAGGGATACCGCAATTTTTGCAACAAATTGTGGAATGCCACCCGCTTTGTGCTCATGAACTGCGAAGGCAACGACTGCGGTGTGCAGGAGCATGACGCTCAAGCGTGCACCCCGGGAGGCTACCTGTCGTTTTCGCAGCCAGACCGTTGGATCACCAGCGAGTTGCAGCGCGTGGAAGCCGCCGTGGCCCAAGCATTTGCCGAGTACCGACTCGATTTGGTCGCGCAATCGCTCTACACCTTTGTGTGGGACGAGTACTGCGACTGGTACCTGGAAATTGCCAAAGTGCAGATCCAATCTGGTGATGAGGCCGCGCAGCGGGCCACGCGGCGCACCCTGATCCGGGTGCTGGAGACGGTGCTGCGACTGCTGCACCCTCTGATTCCGTTCATCACGGCGGAGTTGTGGGAGCGCGTGGCGCCCGTGGCAGGCCGCCGTGCGGGCAGTGGCCCAGCAGGCATCGTCTGCGCCCCCTACCCGCAGGCTCAACTCGAGCGCGTGGACGCGCAGGCCGATGCGTGGGTCGGTCAACTCAAGGAGGTGGTCACCACCAGCCGGGCCTTGCGCTCCGAGATGGGTCTGTCTCCGGCCCAGCGTGTGCCCCTGATCATCCAGGGCGATGCGCACTTTGTGCGTACCGCCTGCGACGTTCTCAAACCCCTGGCCAAGGTCAGCGAAGTGCGACTGACCGCCACCGAGGCCGACTTCAACGCCGCCACTGCCCAATTGCCGGTGGCCATGGCAGCCGGCATGCGTTTGGCCTTGCATGTGGAAGTCGATGTGGCGGCTGAGCGGGAGCGTCTGGGCAAGGAGATCGCCCGGCTCGAAGGTGAAATGGCCAAAGCCAACGCCAAGCTGTCCAACGAGAGCTTTGTGGCCCGCGCACCGGCGGCGGTGGTGGCCCAAGAACGCGAACGATTGATCCAGTTCAGCGACAGCCTCGGTAAGATGCAAGAACAATTACGGCGCCTTGTCGGCTAGCCTCTTTTCGGCCGCGTCTGCCCCAACCCCCATGCCCATCACCAAAGCCATCTTCCCCGTTGCCGGATTGGGCACGCGGTTCTTGCCCGCCACCAAAGCGCAGCCCAAAGAAATGCTGCCCGTTGTGGACAAGCCGCTCATCCAGTATGCGGTGGAGGAAGCCTATGCGGCAGGCGTGCGCGAGATGATTTTCGTCACCGGTCGGCACAAGCGCCCCATTGAAGATCACTTCGACATGACCTTTGAGCTGGAAGTGGCGCTGGAGCAATCGGGCAAGGACGAGCTGCTGCAAATCGTGCGCAGCGTCAAACCCGACGACATGGAGTGCATCTACGTGCGCCAGGCGCAAGCCCTGGGCCTGGGACACGCGGTGTTGTGCGGTCAGCGCCTGGTGGGTGATGAGCCCTTTGCGGTGTTGCTGGCCGATGATCTGATGGTGGGCCAGCCCCCGGTGCTCAAGCAGATGGTCGATCAGTTTGACCAGTGGCGCGCCAGCATCTTGGCGGTGCAGGAGGTGCCCGCCGAACACACCCGCCGTTATGGCATCGTGGCCGGTACGGCCGTGAGCGATCGCCTGGTGGATGTCAACCGGATAGTGGAAAAGCCCGCCACCGATCAAGCCCCCTCTCGGCTGGGCGTGGCAGGCCGCTACATCCTCACCCCCGGGGTGTTTCACGAAATTGCCTCGCAGCCGCGCGGCGTGGGCGGTGAGATTCAGCTCACCGACGGCATCGCCTCACTGTTGCGCCGCGAAAAAGTCTTCGCCTACCGCTACCAAGGCAAGCGCTATGACTGCGGCAGTAAAGAGGGCTTCTTGGAGGCCAATATCGAATTGGCCCTGTCTCACCCCGTACTCGGCGCGGGGTTTCGCGCCTACCTCAAGGGCTTGTCGCTCTGATTCAACGCGCGGTGGGGAACTCCCGCCGAAGGCCGCGCGGCTCAGCGGCGGCGCAAGAAGTGCACGAACTCGTCAGACCCGCTGGTTTGCTCGACCAGCTCGTTGCCGGTTTGTCGGGCAAAGGTCTGAAAGTCTCGGACAGACCCGGGGTCTGTCGAGATGATCTTGAGCACTTGCCCCGAGCTCATCTCGTTGAGGGCCTTTTTGGTCTTGAGGATGGGCAGCGGGCAGTTCAAGCCACGTGCGTCCAGCTCTTTGTCTGCAGTGAGGGTTTCCATAAGAACCCCGGATTGTAGCCGATCAGGCTGGGAAAACCCCAGTAGACAGGTACCGATCGCCGCGGTCGCACACGATGAAGACGACGGTGGCATTGGGGGCCGTCTGGGCGATGTGCAGGGCCACAACGCAAGCACCGGCTGCCGAAATGCCGGCAAAAATCCCCTCCTCGCGCGCCATACGCCGGGCCATGTTCTCCGCGTCGGCCTGTGAGACCAGAACCAACTCATCGACCACCGAGCCGTCATAAATGCGCGGCAGGTAGGCCGGCGGCCATTTGCGGATGCCCGGAATGCGAGAGCCTTCGCTGGGCTGCGCCCCGATGATGCGCACGGCCGGGTTTTGCTGCTTGAGGTAGCGCCCCACCCCGGTGATGGTGCCGGTGGTGCCCATGGCGCTGACGAAGTGCGTTATCCGACCGGCGGTGTCTTCCCAAATCTCCGGGCCGGTGGTCTCGAAGTGGGCGCGGGGGTTGTCCTCGTTGGCAAATTGGTCCAGCACCAGGCCCTTGCCTTCGCGCTGCATCTGCTCGGCCAGGTCCCGGGCGTACTCCATGCCGCCGGCCTTGGGGGTCAAGATGAGCTCTGCCCCAAAAGCGCGCATGGTTTGCGCACGCTCAATCGACAGGTCCTCGGGCATGATCAGCACCATGCGGTAACCACGAATGGCCGCGGCCATGGCCAGCGCAATGCCCGTATTGCCCGAGGTGGCCTCGATCAGGGTATCGCCCGGGCGAATCTGCCCGCGCTCCTGCGCTCGCGCAATCATGCTCATGGCCGGACGATCCTTGACCGAGCCCGCTGGGTTATTGCCCTCCAATTTGCCCAACACCACGGTGCCGCGCTGCGCCACATCGGGGCCCGGCAGCCGCATCAGCCTGACCAAGGGCGTGCGTCCGATGGCGTCTTCTAAGGTCTTGTAGTGAGGTGTCATGTCGCAGCCGTTCGATCACCGATTGTCTCAGCCCGAAAATACCCGAGGCAGCCGCCATGAGATACTTCGCTCTTCAGGCCTGGATCAGGCCTGTTCTGCCCGCGTGACGAAATCGGTAGACGTAGCGGATTCAAAATCCGCCGCCGCAAGGCGTGCCAGTTCGAGTCTGGCCGCGGGCACCAACCCCGCCTGGTAGACGCGCCCATGCCCTCGATGCCTCCGGTCACCAAAGCGCTGCTGCTGTTGTGCGTGGCAGCCTTCTGTCTCAATGTGTTCCTGCCACTGGACGTGTGGTTGGCGCTGTGGCCTGCCGGCAGCGGACGCTTCATGCCCTGGCAGCTGGTGAGCTATGCCCTGCTGCATGGCGATACGGTCCATTTGTTTTTCAACATGCTGGGGCTGTGGATGTTTGGCAGCGAGTTGGAGCGAATCTGGGGCGACAAGCGCTATGGACAGTTTCTGCTGGCCAGCATCGTGGCCGCGGCGCTGACTCAACTTCTGGTTAACTTCATCACGCGCTCACCGGTGCCCACCGTGGGCGCCTCGGGCGCGCTGTTCGGCCTGCTGCTGGCCTTTGGGGTGATGTTCCCCAACCGCACCGTCATGCCCTTGTTTCCCCCCATCCCCATGAAGGCGCGCACCTTTGTGATGGTTTTTGGCGCCCTGGAACTGGCCTTTGGGCTGGTGGGCACCTCGGGCATCGCGCACTTTGCGCACCTGGGGGGCATGTTGGGCGGCTGGCTGATGTTGTCTTACTGGCGCGGCTCTGGCCCTTTTAGGCGCTGACTCCCGCGCCACGCGGTCCACCGTACCGCAAACAGGGGATTGCCACACCGCGCAGCGGCCTGCAAGATCGGGCTTCACAATGCGTTGCACCATGGCGTCTTGCTCTCCTTGCCCTTCGCTTCAAACGCGTCTGATACGCCAGCTCCTGGCCGGCCTCATGGTGAGCTTGGTTGCCGGTTGGCTCTTGGCCGCCCCCAAGGCCTGGGCCTCAGACCTTTCGCGCACTTTTGAGGGGCTGCGTCGAGCGCACCAGGCGGTGCTTGCTGTGCAAGCCAAGGCCGTTGAGGGTGCACCGTCGATTCGCACCTTGGGTGAGGAGCGAGAGGGCTCGGGCATCGTCATCTCGCCCGACGGGTTGGTGCTCACCATTGGCTACCTGGTACTCGAAGCCGAGTCGGTTGATCTCGTGGATGAAGACGGCAAGCGGTGGCCGGCTCGGGTATTCGCCTACGACCTGTCCTCGGGTCTGGCCCTGCTGCGCCCCCTGACGCCCCTGAATCGCCCCCATGCGCCCCTGGGCCGATCGGCTGACCACCCCGGCAGCGAGCCGCTGATGGTGGTCAGCGGTGGGCCCGATGGTGAGGTGGGCCCCACCGCCTTGGTGCTGCGCCAGCCGTTTTCGGGGGCTTGGGAGTACCACATCGACGGCGCGCTGTACACCAGCCCGCCGCGGCCTGAGCACAGCGGGGCGGGCCTGTTCAATGCGCGCGGCGAACTCTTGGGCGTGGGCTCCTTGGTGCTCAGCGCTTTGCCGTCACCGGCTGCCAACCGTCGTCCCGGCAACCTGTTTGTGCCGGTCGACCTCATCGCCTCGCAGCTAGACGAGTTGCGCCGCCAAGGTCCCCAAGCCTTCCCGGCCCGGGCTTGGCTGGGCATCAACTGCGCCGAGACCGCGCGGGGGCTGCGGATCACCCGCATCAGCGACGACAGCCCAGCCGATGCCGCCGGCCTGCTGGCGGGAGATGGCATCGAGCGCATTGACGGGGTGAGCGTCAACGATCTGGCCACCTTGTGGAAGACCTTGTGGGAGGCGGGCCCTGCCGAGCGTGCCGTGGTGCTCGATATCGTGCGTGATGGCCAACGGCAGTCCGTGACCGTTCACACCATCGACCGTCGCAAGGCGTTCAAACGCGCTCAGGGTGTGTGATCAGACGGGGCAAGCCCCTCTCTCACGGAGGGGTAGCGCAAATGAAGGCGCAGCTCGCGCTTCATGCGTTCGTTGACCACCCGGCGTGACTCACTCATGAAGCTCATCAACATCGGCGACAGCGTGCGCTGGGCTTCCTGTCTCGAAATGCGCGGTGGCCGCGGCCAACCCAACAGATCGGCGGCGAGGTCAAAGTACTCGCCCATGCGCAATGTGGAGTCATCGCTGATGTTGAACACGCGCTGAGGCCGACCACGCACCAGCGCGGCAACACAGGCACGTGCCAGGTCATCGGCATGAATGTGGTTGGTGTAGACGTCGTCTTGCGCACGCAAAGCTGGCGTGCCCCGCGCCAGGCGCTCACCGGGGTGCCCCCCAGGCCGATCCAGACCGTAGATACCCGGCACTCGCAAGACACACACGCGTGCGCCGGTGTGTCGCCCGAAATACCGCACCTGGGCCTCGGCATCTGCGCGCCGCCAGGCCCGTTCGTTTTGCGGTTGCAGGCCTCGGGTCTCGCCCACCCACTGGCCCTGGCAATCGCCGTACACCCCAGTGGTGCTGCAATACACCAGTTGCCGCACGCCCGTGCCTCGGGCCAAGGCTTGAAGCAGCGCGCGTGTGCGGGGGTCGGTCTTTCCGGTGGCGGGCGGCGGCGCCAAGTGCAACACGGCATCGGCCAGCCCCGCCAAGCGGCCCAGGGTGGCGGGTTGATCCAGATCACCCCACAAGGGCAGCGCGCCAGCGGCTCGCAGCTGCGGCATGCGCTCGGGCGACGAGGTCAGGGCCAGCACGCGCCAGCGGGGCAGCACCAGCCGCAAAACGCGCAGGCCCACATCGCCGCAGCCCACGATCAGCAACCGGGGCGTGCGCGCGTGGGGGTGAAAACCAACAGCAGCACTCATGCAGGCACAATCTCGCTGAGTGTACGGGGTGCTGCAACAGCATGCCCCGGACGCCGCCCCTTCTGGTAGAGCCTTTGAACTTCACACCACATCATGAGCCTGACCGTCACCCTGGAGCCCTCACAGCGCCACTTTGCCGTAGAGCGCGATGAACCCATACTGGCTGCCGCCATCCGTCAGGGCATTGGCATGCCCTATGGCTGCCGCGATGGGGCCTGCGGCTCGTGCAAGAGCCGCCTCATCGAAGGCCGGGTCATTCACGGGGCCCACCAGCAAAAGGCGCTGAGCGAGGCCGAAGAGGCCCAAGGCTTCATCCTGCCGTGCTGCGCGACGCCTCAAACCGATTGCGTGGTCGAGGCCCGTGGCGTGGTGGCCGAGGGTCAGTTTCCGATACTCAAGCTGCCCAGCCGGGTGCTCAGCATCGCCCGGCCTGCGCCCGATGTGGCCATCGTTCGCCTGCAACTGCCGGCCACGCAAAACCTGCAGTACCACGCGGGGCAGTATGTGGAAATCTTGCTGCGTGATGGCGCAAGACGCAGCTACAGCATGGCCAATGCGCCCCATGCATTGGGCGACCCGCCCACCATCGAACTGCACATTCGCCATATGCCCGGGGGCAAGTTCACCGATCAGGTGTTCTCCACTCTCAAAGAGAAAGACATCTTGCGCCTGGAGGGCCCCTATGGCAGCTTCTACTTGCGTGAAGATGCCCCCCTCCCCATCGTCATGCTGGCCAGCGGGACCGGATTGGCTCCCATCAAGGCGCTGATTGAGCACATGGCACATCGCGGTATGGAGCGGCCTACCGTGCTGTACTGGGGGTGCCGCCGCCGGGCCGATTTGTATCTGCACGAGTGGGCCGAACAGGCGGCCGCGCAACACCCCTGGCTGCGCTACGTGCCCGTGCTCAGTGAGCCGCAGGAGCAAGACCACTGGTCGGGCCGCACCGGCCTGGTCCATCAGGCGGTCATGGCCGACCTGCCGGACTTGTCGGCACACCAGGTCTATGCCTGCGGAGCGCCCATCATGGTGGAGTCAGCGCAGCGCGACTTCACTCAGCGCTGCGGCCTGCCCCCTGAGGCGTTCTTCGCCGACAGCTTCACTTCCGAAGCCGACAAACACTGAACCCCAGAGCCACCCATCCGATACAGCAGGAGATGACCATGCACCACCTCACCGCAACAACCCCCATGACGCGATGGCCGTCGACACCGCGTTGGGCACGGTCACTGTGGGCCCTGTGCGTTCTTGTCGCCCTGACCTGGAGCGCGGGCAATGCCTGGGCGCAGGCGCGCACCATCCGTTTGGTGGTGCCCTACCCAGCCGGTGGACCGCTGGACATCGTGGCGCGCGCGCTGGCGGACAAGGTCAAGGACACGCTGGGCCCCGTGGTGGTGGAAAACCGCCCAGGCGCCGGTGGCAATGTCGGCGCCGATCTGGTGGCCAAGGCTGCACCTGACGGCTTGACCTTGGTGATGGGGGCCGTGGCCACGCACGCCATCAACCCTTGGTTGTACGCGCGCATGCCCTACGACCCCATACGCGATTTCACGCCCATCACCTTGGTGGCCCAGGTCCCCAATGTCCTGGTACTCAACGCCGCCACGGCCGAACGCCTGCGCATTCAGTCTTTACGCGATTTGGTGGTTTACGCCAAAGCTCACCCCGGCCAGCTCAATTACGGCTCGGGGGGCAATGGCAGCGCCGGGCATCTGGCAGGTGAGATGTTCAAGACCCAGGCGGGTGTATTTGCGGTGCACATCCCCTATGCCGGTGGGCCTCCAGCGCAGTTGGCGCTGGTGGGCGGTCAAGTGGACTTCAACCTCGACAACCTCGCGGCCGCATCGGCCAACATCAAATCGGGCAAGCTCAAGGCCTTGGCCGTCACCACCGCCAAACGTTCATCGGCCATGCCCGAGCTGCCCACCGTGTCCGAAGCTGGGGCCCCGCTGGGCCTCAAGGACTTTGACATCAGCACCTGGTTCGGTTTGTTCGGCCCCGCCCGAATGGCCAATGAGACCACCTTGCGCTTGAACAAGGCCTTTGTAGACGCACTCAACTCGCCCGACATCAAAGCGCGTTTGGCCACGCTCATGGCCGAACCCTCACCCACCACCCCCGAGCAGTTCATGGCCTTCGTCAAGGCCGAGCTGAACAAATACGAGCGGGTGGTCAAGGCCAGCGGCGCCAAAGCCGACTGAACAGCGTGGGCCACACCACCGCCTCGTCGCGCCTTGGGTGCACCGCCGCGCAGGCGCTGCAAGACCACCCCACGCTGGCGGGCTTGCTCCAAGGCCATCGGCAGTCTCAGCAGTGGTGGGCCGAGGTCAGTGGCGCGCTCGGGCCTTTGGCCCATCAGGTGCGTCCCGGGCCCATCGAGGAAGGCTGTTGGACCTTGCTGGCCGCCCACGGCAGTGCGGCAGCCAAATTGCGTCAGTGGGTGCCGATCTTGATTGAACGCTTGCAGGCCCAGGGCCATGCGGTGCGCGAAGTGCGCGTCAAGGTCACGGCTTTGCCCGCGCCTTACTCGCCCAAATAGGCGGCGCGCACGCGCGGGTCTTGCAGCAATTGGGCTGCGGGCCCCGACATGGTGATCTCACCGGAGTCCATGACATAGCCGCGATGGGCCAAGGCCAGGGCGCGACTCGCGTTTTGCTCCACCAGCAGTACGGTGGTGCCTTGGCGGTGGATGTCGCTGATGACCTCAAACACCTTGTCCACCATCAAGGGGGACAGCCCCATGGAGGGCTCGTCAAGCAGCAGCAGCCGGGGCCTGGCCATCAAGGCCCGACCCAACGCCAGCATCTGCTGCTCGCCTCCACTCATGGTGCCGGCCAGCTGTGAGGCACGCTCCTTCAAACGTGGAAACAGCGTAAACACTCGCTCCATATCGGATTGAACCTGGTGGTCTTTTCGCACAAAGGCACCCATTTGCAGGTTCTCGGTGATGGTCATACGCGTAAAGGTGCCGCGCCCTTCGGGCACCATCACCAGACCCTGGGCCACCAGATCCCACGCGCCCCAGCCCATCGTGGACTGGCCCTGGTAGTGCACCTGACCCGACTGTGCCGTCAAAGAGGCCGTCACCGCCTTGAGCGTGGTGGTCTTGCCCGCTCCGTTGGCACCGATCAGGCACACCAGCTCACCCTCACGCACCTCGAAGCTCACGCCCTTGACGGCTTGAATGCCGCCATAGGCCACATGCAGATCTTGCACCTGCAAAACGATGGGGCTGCTCATGCGCCTGCTTCCTGCTTGGCATCGGCGGCATGACCGCTGCCCAGATAAGCCTCAATCACCTGCGCACTGCGTTGCACCTCAGCCGGTGTGCCCTCGGCGATGGGCTTGCCGTAGTCCAGCACGGTCACCCGATCGCACAGGCCCATGACCAACTTGACATCGTGCTCGATGAGCAAGATGGTGCGGTGGTCGGTGCGGATGCGGTCGATGAGATCGCGCAGCACCCGCTTCTCGGTCGCGTTCATGCCGGCTGCCGGCTCATCCAGGGCGATCAATTGGGGGTCGGTGGCCAAGGCGCGGGCAATTTCCAATCGGCGCTGATCGCCATAACTCAAGGTGCGCGCGCGGTAGTCGGCGTACTTCTCAATGCCCACGTACGCCAGCAAAGCCCGCGCACGATCGGCAATCTCACGCTCTTCGCGCACAAATGCGCTCGTGCGCAGCACGGCTCCCCACACCCCCGAGTGCGTGCGCACATGGCGCCCCACCATGACATTTTCCAGCGCCGTCATTTCCGCAAACAGCCGAATGTTTTGAAACGTACGCGCAATCCCCGCCTGGGCCACCTGGTGCACCGATTGGGGCTGATAGGGCTGACCCTGTAGCTCAAAGGTGCCCGAATCGGGCGTGTACAACCCGGTGATGACATTAAAGAACGTGGTCTTGCCGGCACCATTGGGCCCGATGAGGCCATAGATCTGACCGGGCAGAATCGTCAGCCCCACCTCGCTGAGGGCCTGCAAACCGCCAAAGCGCTTGGACACACCGGCCACGCGCAGCACGGGCACGCTGGCAGTGCCGCGTCCTGCCGTTGGGGCTACCGCCGTGGCTTCAGGGGCGTGGTGCGAAGTCGTCATAGGTCTTAGCTGCGATCCGCCGCCGATTTGCCGTGCTCCGGTGCGGGCCACAGGCCACGCGGGCGCCACAGCATGATGAGCATCATGGCCCCGGCAATGAGCAGTTGACGCAAGATCGAGGCATCGATGCGCCCGCCACTGAGGTTTTGAATGTCGCCGGCCACATAGCGCAACACTTCGGGCAGGGCCGCCAACATCAAGGCCCCCAGGATCACGCCAGGTAAGTGGCCCAGGCCTCCCAGCACCACCATGGCCACAATCATCACGCTTTCCATCAGGCTGAAGGACTCGGGCGACACAAAGCCCTGAAACGCCGCAAACATGGCGCCCGACACCCCCCCAAACGTGGCCCCCATGCCAAAGGCCAGCAACTTCATATTGCGGGTGTTGATGCCCATGGCCTTGGCCGCCGTCTCGTCTTCGCGAATGGCCATCCAGGCACGCCCAATGCGCGAGGTCTCCAGGCGCTGGCAGATGATCACACTGAGCACCACCAGCACCAAAAACAGGTAGTAGTACAGGCTGACCGAGGCGATCTTGAATTCGCCGATCATCAGGGGCTTACCCAAGTCGATCCCCAACACGCTCATCGAGTCGATGCGGTCCAAACCGCGCGGGCCATTGGTGATGTTGACCGGGTGCTCCAGGTTGTTGAGGAACACGCGGATGATCTCGCCAAAGCCCAGCGTCACGATCGCCAGGTAGTCGCCGCGCAGCTTCAGCGTGGGGGCGCCCAGCAGCACCCCCGCCACAGCGGCCAACAAGGCAGCCAGCGGAATCACGGCCCAAATCGGGGTGTGCAGGCCATCGGGAAACCCCCGTCGCAGCGCCTCAAAGGTTTCCAGCAGGTGGGGGGAGGCCAGCAGGGCATACATATACGCCCCCACGGCATAAAACGCCACAAACCCCAGATCCAGCAGCCCCGCATAGCCCACCACGATGTTCAGGCCAAGTGCCAACAGCACATACAACAGGGCCAAGGCCATGATGCGCACCCAGCCTTGGCCCACCTGTTGCGCCAGAAGCGGCAGCGCCACCAAGACGGCAGCCGCAGCCAAGAAGACGAGTATCTGACGCGAGCGCGACATCACGGCACTGACCTCATCAAGCCCGGTCAGCCACCCGCTCTCCCAGCAGGCCCGAGGGCCTGAGGGTGAGCACCAAGATGAGCGCCACAAAAGCAAAGATGTCGGCGTAATGGCTGCCCAGCACACCGCCCGTCAGGCTGCCCAGATAGCCCGCACCGATGGCCTCAATCAGGCCCAGGAGGATGCCGCCCACCATGGCACCGGCCAAATTGCCAATGCCGCCCAAGACGGCCGCGGTGAAGGCTTTGAGCCCCGGCAAGAATCCCATGGAGTGCTGCACGGTGCCGTAGTTGGCCGCCCACATCACGCCGGCCACGGCGGCGAGCACGGCGCCAATCACAAAAGTGGCTGAAATGACCATATCGGGCCTCACACCCATGAGCGCCGCCACACGCGGGTTTTCGGCGGTGGCCCGCATGGCGCGGCCCAATCGGGTGCGGTGCACCAGCCACAACAACGCCGCCAGGATGAGGGCCGTGGTCACCAAGATCACCACCTGTGTGACGGTGATCACCGCACCGCCGATGTGCAGGGGCTCGGTGGGCAGCAGCATGGGATAGGGCTTGGGATTGGGCTTCCAGATGATCATGGCCAAGGTTTGCAGCAACAAGCTCACCCCAATGGCCGTGATCAAGGGCGCCAATCGTGGCGCATGGCGCAAGGGGCGGTAGGCCACCTTCTCTACGGCAAAGTTCAATATGCCGCACACCACCACAGCACACAGCAGCGAGACCAACATCAGCACCCACCCTGGCCAGCCCAAACCCGACAGGGCCGAGACCACGGTCCAGCTGGTGAGGGCGCCCACCATCAACACTTCGCCGTGTGCGAAGTTGATGAGATTGATGATGCCGTACACCATGGTGTACCCCAACGCGACCAAGGCATACATGCTGCCCAGCACGAGCCCGTTGATGATCTGCTGTAACAGGATGTCCATTGCAGCCTTTCGCGGCCAAGACAACGCGCAGCGTCGCCCAAAAGCGCGCGATTGTAGGCGCTTGCCCCAGGCCTTGCTGCCTGGGGCTTATCCCACAGCGGCCCCTCCAACCGTGGGCAGCGCGCTGGGGCCTCAGCGCAGCATCGAGTCGGGGTCGTGATAGGGCAGGCTCAGGCTGTGCGCCACGGCCTGGCAGGTGATCTGGCCGGCGTGCACATTCAGCCCGCGACGCAGGTGCACATCGTCGGCGCACGCCTGCTTCCAGCCCTTATCAGCCAGGGCCAGACCAAAAGGCAAGGTGGCATTGTTCAGCGCCCAGGTGGAAGTTCTGGCCACGGCACCGGGCATATTGGCCACACAGTAGTGCACCACACCATCCACCACGTAGGTGGGGTCGTCGTGCGTGGTGGCGCGCGAGGTCTCAAAGCAGCCTCCTTGGTCAATGGCCACATCCACCAGCACCGAGCCAGGTTGCATGCGGGCAATTTGCGTGCGCGAGAGCAGCTTGGGTGCCGAAGCCCCCGGCACCAACACGGCACCAATGACCAAATCGGCTGCCAGGGCCGCCGCCTCCACCTCGTGCGCAGAGGCATAGACGAGCTTGACCCGCCCACCAAACAGGTCATCGAGCTCCCGCAGGCGAGCCACCGAGCGGTCCAGCATCGTGACCTCGGCGCCCAGACCAACGGCCATCTTGGCCGCGTGGGTGCCCACCACACCACCACCCAAGACCACCACCTTGCCGGGGGCAACGCCCGGCACACCTCCCAGAAGCACGCCCCGTCCGCCGTGGGCCTTTTGCAGGGTCACCGCGCCCACCTGTGTGGCCATGCGGCCGGCGACCTCGCTCATGGGGGCCAACAGCGGCAGGCGGCCCTGGGCGTCGGTGATGGTTTCGTAGGCAATCGCGGTACACCCCGAGGCCAAGAGGCCTTGTGTCTGTTCGGGGTCGGGGGCCAGGTGCAGGTAGGTGAAGAGCAACTGCCCTGCACGCAACATGGCAATTTCCTGCGCCTGCGGCTCCTTGACCTTCACCACCATCTCGGCTTGCGCAAACACGCTGGCCGCATCGGGCAACACCGCAGCGCCAGCCTCGCGGTATTGCGCATCGTCACACCCAATGCCCGCGCCCACACCCGATTGCACGCTCACCCGGTGACCATGGGCGACAAACTCGCGCACCGAGGCCGGGGTCAGGCCAGCACGGTGCTCTTGGGGTTTGATTTCCTTGGGGACGCCAATATGCATAAGGGGCTCCTGTGGTGGGCTCAACGCCAAGGCGCATGGTGCCGCCGCCACCACCGAATAGGTTTTCGTTTTTGGTCGGTAAATCCCCTAGTTTTATGAATTTTCTGTGGTTTTTTATTTATTTCAGACAATAATTCAGCGTTTATGAATGAAGAACCGCTCAATTCATCGATTGCCGCCTTGGACAAGATCGACCGGCGCCTGCTCGCCTTGCTGCAGGCCGATGGTCGGCTGAGCAATGCCGATTTGGCGCAGCAAGTGGGCCTGTCGCCCTCGGCCTGCTTGCGACGCGTGCAGCGGCTAGAGCGCGAAGGGGTGATTGAGGGCTACGGCGCCGTGCTCAATGCAGCAGCGCTGGGTCGGCCCGAGACGGTGTTCATTGAGATTACGCTGCACAGCCAAAGCGAGGCCGCGCTCGATGCCTTTGAGCGCGCCGCAGCCGCCAGTCCCGACATTCTCGAGTGCCACCTCATGGCGGGCGACTACGACTATCTGCTGCGCGTGGCCGTCTCAGGCACCGCCGATTACGAGCGGCTGCACCGTCAGCAGCTGGCGGCCTTTCCGCATGTGGCGCGCATACGCTCACACTTTGCGCTGCGGCGTGTCTTGCGCAAGCCCGGCATCGCCGTGTGAAGTCGACGGCGCTTGTTGCGCCGCCGCGTTGGCCGCGCGCAAGACCGCCAGTTTCTCGGCGATCTTGATCTCCAAGCCGCGCTGGACCGGCTCGTAAAACGTCATCGGGTTAAGGCCGTCGGGCCAGTAGTTTTCGCCTGCGGCGAAGCCCCCAGCCTCGTCATGGGCGTAGCGGTAGCCCTGGCCGTAACCCAGGTCCTTCATCAGACGCGTGGGGGCATTGCGAAAACGCTCAGGCACTGGCCGCGTGCCATCGCGCTGGACCCAAGCGCGCGCCGCGTTGAAGGCGGTGTACACGGCATTGCTCTTGGGGGCTACGGCCAGGTACACCACCGCCTGGGCGATGGCCAACTCCCCCTCCGGTGAGCCCAAACGCTCATAGACCTCAGCCGCTTGCAGCGCCAATTGCTGGGCGCGTGGGTCGGCCAGCCCCACGTCCTCACTTGCCATGCGCAGCACCCGGCGGGTGATGTAGCGCGGATCGACCCCACCGTCTAGCATGCGCACCAGCCAGTACAGCGCCGCATCGGGGTCAGAGCCTCGCACGGCCTTGTGCAGCGCCGAGATCGTGTCGTAGAACTGATCACCGCCTTTGTCATAGCGGCGCAGCAATTCGCCCAGGGCGCGCTCCAATACCGCCTCATCCAAGGCGGCCGCCGAGGGCTGCACCACCGAAGCGGCAATCTCGTAGGCGTTGAGCAGCCGTCGGGCATCACCGTCGGCGTGGCCCAACAAGCGCATGCGCGCGCCCTCGGTCAAGGCGGGTGCAGCCAAAAGCGCCTGCGCTCGACTCAGCAGCTGCGCCAAGGCCTGTTCATCCAGGGGGCGCAGCACATACACCGTCGCGCGCGACAGCAGCGCTGCATTCACCTCGAACGAAGGATTCTCGGTGGTGGCGCCAATGAAGGTGAACAAACCACTTTCCACATGCGGCAAGAAGGCGTCTTGCTGCGACTTGTTGAAGCGGTGAACCTCATCGACAAACACCACGGTCGCGCGCGCGGCTGCGCGTGCCACCTGCGCGCGCTCCACTGCCTCGCGAATGTCTTTGACACCGGCCAACACCGCCGAGAGCACGATGAATTGCGCGTCCACGGCCGCCGCCACCAGGCGCGCCAACGTCGTCTTGCCAACCCCTGGTGGCCCCCACAGCACCATGGAGTGAATCCGCCCGGCCTCAAAGGCCACACGCAAGGGCTTGCCTGGGGCCAACAAGTGCGGCTGACCCATCACCTCATCGAGGTGGCGCGGACGCAGCCGCTCTGCCAAGGGCACGGAGGTGCCCGCCAGGGCCGACTCCTCAGGCAGCAGGCTCACTGCTCCAACACGTCCGTGCCCGGCGGCGCCGTGAACTCAAAGGTCTTGGCCGCAAACCGCACCCCCGTTTGCAACTCGGTGAACTGCAAAATGGAGCGCTGACCAAAGGCATCGTTCATCTCCAACACAGCCAGCACCTTGCCCTTGAACCCCAGGCGCAGGGAGTGCACCCCAGCGTCTTTTTGTCGCGGCGTGGCCAGTACCCAGTCCAGGCCATCGGCACTGGGCTGCGCCTTGAGCTCAAAGTCTCGTTCCGGATCGGTACCCGCCAACAAGGCCGCCGGTGTGGCCCCCAAAGCCTGTGTGAGCTTTCTCACCGTCACCTGATTGAGATCGGGGTCGTGCATCCACACCTTTTGCCCGTCGGCCACGATGGTTTGCGCAAAGGGTCGCTTGTACTCGAAGCGAAAACGATTGGGCCGCGCAAATTCAAACGTGCCGCTGGAGCTGCGCTTTCTCACGCCTTCGGCAGAAATCACGGTCTGCGTGAAGGCACTCTTGCCACTGGGCGTGTCACGCACAAACTCGCGCAGCGTTTGCACCGCATCGGCCCTGGCCTCAGGCGCCCCCCACAGGCACACGGCCACGCCCGCCCACACCACAGCCGCCGCGCACAACGCTTGCGTGCGCGTACCGCTCATGCGCTGGATGCACTTGCGCACAACGCTCACGGCATCACCGCACTATTCCGCGCGCGCGGGCACCAAGATGTCCCGGTTGCCATTGGTGGCCATCGAGGAGACCAGACCCGACTTTTCCATCTGCTCCAACAGCCGCGCGGCACGGTTGTACCCAATGCGCAAGTGACGCTGCACCAACGAGATGCTGGCGCGGCGATGCTGCAAGACCACCGCCACGGCCTGGTCGTACATCGGATCACTCTCGCCACCCCCACCTCCGGCGCCGTCCAGACCGGCATCGCCATCGCCCTCGGCAACGCCCCCTTCCAAAATCCCCTCGATGTAGTTGGCCTCGCCCTGGCTCTTGAGGTATTCCACCACCCGGTGCACCTCATCGTCCGACACGAAGGCCCCGTGCACGCGCACCGGCAGCCCCGAGCCGGGTGCAAGGTAGAGCATGTCGCCTTGGCCTAGCAAGGCCTCGGCCCCCATCTGATCCAGGATGGTGCGGCTGTCGATCTTGCTGGAGACCTGAAAACTCAAACGCGTGGGAATGTTGGCTTTGATGAGCCCCGTGATCACATCCACGCTGGGCCGCTGCGTGGCCAAAATCAGGTGAATGCCGGCCGCGCGCGCCTTTTGCGCCAAGCGGGCGATCAGCTCTTCGATCTTCTTGCCCACCA
>CAYNSW010000031.1:0-1127 GCA_964400135.1 uncultured Rubrivivax sp.
CAAAGGCGGCGCGTTCGCCTTTGCCATAGACCTTGAGCGCACCCTTGTCGCCCACGGCATTGGGACGCTGGAAGATCCAGTTTTGCCAAGCCGTCAGGCGCCCAAAGACGCGGGTGAACATGTTCTCGGGGCCATTGAAGCGCAAATTGGCTTCCATGCCCGTGAGCGCATCGGGTGACATGGCCACGCGCTCTTCCAGCGCAATGCGCACCTCGTCGGCCCAGTCGATGTCGTCGGGGCTGCTCGTGACCAGTCCCACGGCCAAAGCGGCCTCGCCATCCAGGGGCTGGCCGGCCTTGGCGCGAACGGCTTCCAAGGCGGCCGATTCGTCATAAAAGCGCCGGCCCAATCGGCTCTGGCCGGTGACCATGGGGTACAGACCAAAGTTGACATCGCCCACGGTGATCTTGGGGGCGGCCTGGGCGTCATCGGGCAAGACCAGCTGGTAGCTGCGGTCGCATGCCAGTGCCAGCTCCAGGAAGGTGCCCGCAAAGCACGAGCCTTCTTCGATGAGGGCAAACAGGCTGCGCGAGGAGACATCCAGGCGGCTGAAGGTGCGGCGCAGGGCACCGATGGTCTCGCGCACCAGCCAGTGTTGCTTGTGGGCCATCAGCGTGGCGTCCATGGCCAAAACGGCGGCGGCCTCGCCCTGCGTTTTGATCAGCCAGGTGCCAATGTCGAGCTCGTTGGTGCGCATCGAAAGAATCGCGTCTTCCAGCTCACGGGCCAGGGCCAGCGGGTACCAGGCGGCCCCAGCGGCCTCGATGCCGGCGATGTCTTGGGGCTGTGCGCCCTGCGGGGCGCGCACCGTTAAAGTGGCCGTGCGCTTGGCGCGATCGATGTCCACGCTCACATGGGGGTAGACCAGGCGGTCAGCTTCGATGCGCCGCTGGATGGGCGTGAGGCTCACGCCCTTGGCGTTGTTGGGGCGATCGCTTTGGGCGGCCAAGGCCAAAGCGCGCTCGCTGACCTTCTGGGCAAACTGCGCGGGCTTGGCGATGTCATCCACCAGGCGCCAGTCTTTGGCCTTCTGGCCCCGCACGCCCTCGGTGGTGGTGCAGAAGATGTCGGCCAGATCGTGGCGCACATGGCGCTTATCGGTCACACGCGTCAGACCGCCCGTGCCA
>CAYNSW010000031.1:1137-34306 GCA_964400135.1 uncultured Rubrivivax sp.
CAGGCAAAACACCTAGCAGCGGCACTTCAGGCAGGCTCACGGCGCTGGAGCGGTCATCGATCAGCAAAATCTCGTCGCAGGCCAGGGCCAACTCATAGCCACCGCCCGCGCACGCACCGTTAACGGCTGCCAAAAACTTCAGGCCACTGTGCTTGGAGGAGTCCTCAAAGCCATTGCGCGTCTCATTGGTGAATTTGCAAAAGTTCACTTTCCAAGCGTGGCTGGAAACGCCCAGCATGAAGATGTTGGCGCCGGAGCAAAACACCTTGTCCTTCAGGCTGGTGACCACCACCGTGCGCACCTCGGGGTGTTCAAAGCGGATGCGATTGATGGCGTCGTTCAGTTCGATGTCCACCCCCAGGTCGTAACTGTTGAGCTTGAGCTTGTAGCCCGGACGCAGCCCGGCGTTCTCATCGAAGTTGGCCGCCAAGGTGGCCACGGGGCCCTCGAAGCTGAGCTTCCAGTGGCGGTATTGCGAGGGATCGGTTTGGTAGTCAACGCGGGTGTCGGTGCTCATGGCGGTCTCCGTGGGAGTTGATGTGCAAGATAGTGCTGAATTCAGAGCGGCTCAGAAGGCCAATGAGTGAATAATATTGCACATTCGGGTCTCGGGTCAAGCACTATTTTGCTTTTAATATCCGTACTTACCCTTGTATCAAGCGTCTCACTTGTTTCCGCAAGAGCACAAAGGTGTCTTCCAGGCTTTGCGCACTGGTGTCCACCTGCAGATCCGCCTTGGAATAGAAGGCCGCACGCCCTGCGAGGATGCCGCGCAGATCGTCCATGGCCTCGCGGCTGGCGGCCATGGGGCGCAGATCGCCCTGGGCCATGACCCGCTTCATGTGATCCTCGGGCGTGGCCTGCAACCACACGGTGGTGCAATGCGTGAGCAACTCGTTGAAGGTGGCCGCATCGGAGACCAGGCCTCCGGGTGTGGCAATCACAGCCTCGGGATAGATCTGTATGGCTTCTTCGAGAGCGCGACGCTCATAGCGACGGTAGGCGTTTTGCCCGTACAGGGCCTGAATCTCCGAGACGCTGCAGCCGGCAAATTTCTCGATCTCGCGACTGAGTTCCACAAAGGGGAAGCCCAGGTCTTCAGCCAGCATCTGACCCAGCGTGCTCTTGCCTGCGCCACGCAGCCCGATCAAGGCCACCCGCTGGCTGCGTTGCCCGTGGGCACTGCCGCTGCCACTGCCCAGCATCTCGCCGACTTGCATGCGCACCCGGCGCAGCGTGGCGTCATCGCACTTTTCCAGCATTTCGCGCAGCATCAGCCACTCGGGCGTGGAGGTGGTGATGTCACCCAGCAACTCGGCCAACGAGCTTTGCAGGGCTTGCGCCACCTGCAGCAGCACCAGGATGGAGGCATTGCCCACCCCATATTCGAGGTTGGCCAGGTGACGCTCGGACACCCCGGCGGCCACGGCCGTGGCCTTGCGTGTCATCCCGCGCCGCGAGCGCAGAGCCCGCACCCGCTCGCCGAGGGCGGCGAGGAATGGGTGTTTATCGTCCTGGGAGGGGTCCATTTGGGGTTTTCCCTAAAACATGCATTATTGTGCTTGACAGGGGGAAAATTCGAAAATAAAGTGCATACACGAACAATACTTCATCTTTAAGCGCCAGGCAAGCCGGGTTCGCCCGACCCGTACCTGCCCCTTGCGATGGACGACAGGAGACCGCGATGACCCCCGAGACCTTGCGCCAGCAAATCGCCACCCTCACCGCCGAGTTGGCCGGCAAAGCCCTGGATGCCCAACTTGATACCTGGCTCAACGCCCACCATGGCCCCCACAGCCCCACCTATGCCGCCCTGAAGGCCTCGTGCGAGGCGGGCGTGAGGCAGGGGTGGCTGTGCAACCGTGAAGGGGGTGGCATCCGCTACGGGCGCATCTTCAAATCCGCCCCCGATCTGCACGGCTTTTCGGTGGACGTGGTGGACATGCAAGACATCGCCGGCCCCCATCACACGCACCCCTTGGGCGAGATCGACCTGATCATGCCCCTGCAGGGCGATGCGCATTTCGATGGCCGGCCCGCGGGCTGGCTCGTGTGCCCGGCGGGCAGCGCTCACCGACCCACGGTCAGCCAAGGGCGCGCCCTGGTGCTGTACCTCCTGCCCGAAGGGCGAATCGATTTCACGAAAGACACACCATGACAGAACTGCTGGCCAATTACTGGGCGGGTCGCTGGCAAAGCGGCACTGGCGCCGGGACCACCCTCCGAGACCCGGTGCTTGGCACCGATCTGGTTCGCGTGGACGCTCACGGACTGGATCTGAGCGCCGGTTTTGCCTACGCGCGTGAGGTGGGGGGCACTGGCTTGCGCGCCATGACCTATGCGCAGCGTGGGGCCATGCTGGCTGCAGTGGTGCAGGTGCTGCAAAACCATCGCGATGCTTACTACGAGATCGCCACGGCCAACAGCGGTACCGTCAAGAACGACTCGGCCGTGGACATCGATGGGGGCATCTACACCCTGTCGACTTACGCCAAGCTGGGCAGCGCCATGACGCACACCCGATTCCTGCCCGATGGCGAGGTGGCGCGCTTGAGCAAGGAGCCGGTATTCGGCTCACAACATGTCCAAGTGCCCGTGCGCGGCGTGGCGCTGTTCATCAACGCCTTCAACTTCCCCTCCTGGGGCTTGTGGGAAAAAGCCGCACCGGCCTTGCTCTCGGGGGTGCCCGTGATCGTCAAGCCCGCCACCTCCACGGCTTGGCTCACCCAGCGCATGGTGCACGATGTGGTGCAGGCAGGTGTCCTGCCCCCGGGGGCCTTGTCGGTGGTGTGCGGCAGCTCCGCGGGCCTGCTCGATGCGTTGCAGCCCTTTGATGTGGTGTCGTTCACGGGCTCGGCCGACACCGCCCGTCTGATTCGCTCCCACGCCGCCGTGGCTGCCCACTCGGTTCGCGTCAACATCGAGGCCGACAGCGTGAACTCCGCCTTGTTGCTTCCAGGCGAGGGGGCAGGGTCTCCCGCCTTTGACCTTCTGGTCAAAGAGGTGGCTCGCGAGATGACGCAAAAGTCAGGGCAAAAGTGCACGGCCATCCGCCGTGTGTTGGTGCCCGAGTCGCTGTACGACGCTGCGGCGCAGGCCATCAGCGCGCGGCTGGCCAAGACCACGGTGGGCAACCCGCGCAACGAGTCGGTGCGCATGGGCGCACTGGTCAGCCGCGAGCAGCACCAGGCCGTGCTGCAAGGCTTGAGTCAATTGCGTCAATGCACCCAGGTGCTGCACGATGGCAGCCAGCAGCCGCTGGTGGATGCCGATGCGGCGATCGCATGCTGTGTGGCCCCGACCTTGCTCGGAACGCGCGATGCCGCGGGCAGCGATGCCGCCGCGCTCGTGCACGAGATGGAAGTGTTTGGCCCCGTGGCCACCCTGGTGCCTTACCGTGACAGGGACCATGCGCTGGCGCTGGCCCGTCGGGCCCAAGGATCGTTGGTGGCCTCCATTTATGGCGCCGAGGCGAGCGCGTTGGCCGATGCGGCACTGGCCCTGGCCGACAGCCATGGCCGCGTGCACGTGGTCAGCCCCGAAGTGGCCAGCGTGCACACCGGTCACGGCAATGTGATGCCGCAATCGCTGCACGGCGGGCCCGGCCGCGCGGGGGGTGGTGAGGAGTTGGGCGGCGCGCGTGCGCTGAACTTCTATCACCGCCGTTGCGCTGTGCAGGGCGGCGCCGAGGTCTTGCACGCCCTGAATTGATTTTCGCCACAACACCGACACGATGGAGACAAGCCCATGAGCACCTCAACCCTTGACCCGCAGCCCGCTGTGGCTGCACCACCCGAGGCTTTCAACTTTGCCGAGCATCTGCTGAGCATCAACGCTGCGCGCCCTGACAAGGCCGCGTTCATCGACGAGCAGGGCACCCTCACCTATGGTCAGTTGGACGACCGCGTCCGGCGTCTGGCCAGTGCCTTGAAGTCCTTGGGCCTGCGCCGCGAAGAGCGTGTGTTGCTGCTCATGCAAGATGGCAACGACTGGCCGGTGAGTTTTCTTGGGGCCTTGTACGGTGGCTTCGTGCCGGTGGCCGTCAACACCTTACTCACTGCAGACGATTACGCCTACATGTTGGAGCACTCGCGCGCTCAGGCGGTGTTGGTTTCGGGCGCGCTCCTGCCCACGCTCACGGCGGCGATGACCCGCAGCGATCACGAGGTGGGCCGTGTCGTGGTCTCGCATCCCGTGGCGCCGCTGCACCCTTCGGAGGTGGAGTTTGAGGCCTTTTGGCAGGCACACGCACCTGCGCAACGCCCGGCTCGCACCGGTGCCGATGACCCCGCGTTTTGGCTGTACTCGTCGGGCTCGACAGGCCGACCCAAAGGCACGGTGCACTCGCATGCCAACCCCTACTGGACGTCCGAGCTCTATGGCAAGGCGGTGCTGGGGCTGACCGAGACCGATGTGTGTTTTTCCGCTGCCAAGTTGTTCTTTGCTTATGGCTTGGGCAACGGCTTGAGTTTTCCCCTGAGCGTGGGGGCCACCACCATCCTCATGGGCGAGCGCCCCACGCCCGAGGCCACCTTCAAGCGCCTGCAGGGCCAGGGTGTTGGCACCAAGCCCACGGTGTTTTTCGGGGCGCCCACGGGCTTTGCCGGGATGCTGGCCCACCCCCAACTGCCCGCTCGCGCCGACGTGGCCCTGCGCCTCGTGTCATCGGCTGGTGAGGCCTTGCCGGCCGAGTTGGGTGAGCGCTTCAAGCGGCACTTTGGGGTGGACATCGTCGACGGCATTGGCTCAACCGAAATGCTGCACATCTTTTTGAGCAACCGCCCCGACCGGGTGCGCTACGGCACCACAGGATGGCCCGTGCCGGGCTACACGGTGCAATTGCGAGGTGAAGACGGCGCGCCGGTGCCCGATGGCGAGCCCGGTGACCTGTACATTCACGGGCCGTCAAGCGCCATGATGTACTGGGGCAATCGCGCCAAAACCCGAGACACCTTTCAAGGCGGCTGGACCAAGAGCGGCGACAAGTACATTCGCAACGAGGACGGCAGCTACACCTACGGCGGGCGCAGCGATGACATGCTCAAGGTCAGCGGCATCTACGTGTCACCGTTTGAGGTTGAGGCCACGCTGGTGCAGCACCCGGCGGTGCTGGAGGCGGCCGTGATAGGCAAGGAAGACGCAGACGGTTTGACCAAGACCAAGGCCTTTGTCGTGCTCAAGTCGGGCGAGTCCACCACCGAAGAACAGCTCAAGGCTTTCGTCAAAGACCGCTTGGCGCCGTACAAGTACCCGCGCTTCATCGAGTTTGTCAACGACTTGCCCAAAACGGCCACCGGAAAGATCCAACGCTTTCGGTTGCGTGAGGCCGAGGCGCGCCGGGCCTGATGGCGCCAGACCGCATGAGCGCGCAATGGGCCACCGTGTCGGTGCAGGGCCAGTCCCTGCGCCTCGAATACACCTGGGTGCACGAGCAGGCGCCGGCGCAAGCGCCCGTGATGGTCTTCTTGCACGAGGGCCTGGGCTCGGTGGCCATGTGGAAAGACTATCCCGCGCAGTTGTGCCAGGCGCTGGGCTTTCGAGGCCTGGTGTACTCGCGTCCGGGCTATGGCCGCTCCTGCGCGCGACCCGCGCAGCAGGCGTGGCAGCCCGACTTCATGCACCATCAGGCCCTGGAGGTCTTGCCCGCTTTATTGCGCACCTTGGGTCTGGTGGACACGCAGGGCCACGCCTTGAAGCGGCTGTGGCTGATGGGTCACAGTGATGGCGGCTCCATCGCCTTGATTCACGCCAGCGCACGCTCCACGCTGATCGAAGGGCTGATCGTCGTGGCGCCCCACATCCTGGTGGAGGACGTCAGCGTGGCCAGCATTGTGCGCGCCCGACAGGCCTACGAGCAGGGTGACTTGCGACAGCGCCTGAGTCGCTACCACGACGACCCCGACTCGGCGTTTTGGGGGTGGAACGACGTGTGGCTGAGTCCCGGCTTTCGGCAGTGGTCGATCGCTCAGGAGCTCAGTGCGATCGACTGCCCCGTGCTGGCCGTGCAAGGGCTGGACGATGAGTACGGCACGCTCGAGCAGATCCGTGGCATCCGCCGCCAGGTGCCTCACACCCAATTGCTGGAGCTGCCCCAATGTGGGCACTCGCCGCACCGGGATCAGCCCCAGGCCCTCACCCAGGCCATCTGGGCTTTCGTGAACAACGTATCGCAGCGCCCCCAGGCTGTCTCGTACACTGGCCCCTCGGCGTCTTAGGAGCATCCCGACCGTGGATATCGCCACCTTCTTGATCCAGTGCCTGAACTCCTTGCAGTACGGCCTGCTGCTGTTTTTGGTGGCCTCGGGTTTGACGCTGATTTTCGGCATCATGGGGGTGATCAACCTGGCCCATGGCAGTTTCTACATGATCGGGGCCTATATGGCCTATGCACTCGCTCCCGGTGTATCGGCTACCTTCGGAGGCGGATTCTTTGCCACGCTGGCGGTGGGTCTGGTGCTGTCGGTCATCCTGGGCTACGTGCTCGAGTGGGTGTTCTACAGTTACCTGTACGAGCGAGAGCATCTGCAGCAAGTGCTCATGACCTACGGCCTGATCCTGGTTTTTGAGGAGCTGCGCAGCCTCATCGTGGGAGACGACGTTCACGGCGTCAAGGCGCCAGACATCCTGGCCGGTACCTTGCCCCTGGGCGACATGATGACCTACCCGGTGTACCGCCTGTTCATCTCGGGTGTGTGTTTGCTCTTGGCCCTGGGCATGTATGGGGTCTTCACCCGCACCCGCTTGGGCATGATGATCCGTGCGGGCAGTACCAACCGCGAGATGGTGCAATCCCTGGGCATCGACATCAAGTTTCTGTACCGTGTGGTGTTTGCTGCCGGCGTGGCCATTGCAGTCTTGGCGGGTATGGTGGCCTCGCCCGTTTCCTCCGTCTACCCGGGCATGGGCAGCCAGGTGCTCATCATCTGCTTCGTGGTGGTGGTGATCGGCGGGATCGGCTCCATCCGCGGCGCATTGTTGGCCGCCTTGCTCATTGGCGTGGTCGACACCTTTGGCAAGGTGCTGCTTCCCCAGGCCGCTGGCGTGCTGGTCTATGTGCTCATGGCCCTGATCCTGCTTTGGAAGCCTGACGGGCTGTTCAAAGCCGGTTGAGCCCCTTGATGAAGACAACGTCTGACATGACAACCCACGAGCGCAGTAAGTATTTCTTCGTTGCCGCGGCCTTTGTGCTGCTGGCGTTGTACCCCTTGTTGGGTGGCAAGTTCGGTGTCGATCTGGTCACCAAGATCATGATCTACGCTGTCTTCGCGTTGAGCCTGGAGTTGCTGGTGGGGGGTACGGGCCTGGTGTGCTTTGGTCAGGCGGCCTTCTTCGGTATTGGCGCCTACGCCACGGTGCTGCTGTCTCCCGAGGTCGACGCTGCGCCGCTGTGGTGGTTGCTACCGGCCTGTGTGGTGGTGGCAGCCGCCTATGCCTTGGTGGTGGGCGCCTTGTCGCTGCGCACCAAGGGGGTTTACTTCATCATGGTCACGCTGGCCTTTGCGCAGATGGCCTACTACGTGGTGCATGACACGCCGCTGGGTGGAGGGACCGACGGCATCTACCTCAATGTCAAGCCCTCGGGCGGTGGGGTGATCAACCTCGACGACCCGCTGGCGCTGTACTTCTTTACCTGGGGTGTGTTGGTGGCCGTCTTCGCTTTCTTGGCGGTGCTCTCGCGCTCACGTCTGGGGCGGGCGTTGGCGGGCATACGCGTCAATGAGCAACGCATGCGAGCCACGGGTTTTTCCACCTACCCCTACAAACTCGCGGCCTTCACCGTCTCGGGGGGCCTGGCGGGGCTGGCAGGCTTATTGTTTGCGGTCAAAGATGGCTTTGTCAACCCCGAACTGCTGTCTTGGCACCTTTCAGGCGCCGTGCTGATCATGATCATCTTGGGCGGCATCGGCCACCTGCGCGGTGCGCTCATTGGCGCCTTTGCCTTCGTGCTGCTGCAGGAGTTTTTCAAATCCGAAGCCATCTTTGGTGCGTTTGCCAAGCATTGGCACTTGGGCCTGGGCCTGACCATCATCTTGAGCGTGGCCTGGTTGCCCAGGGGCTTGGTGCAGGTGCCCGAACGATTGGGATGGCGCCTGATGGGCGGCCCGTCGCGCCGGGCGCAAACCCAGGAGGAATCGCCATGAGCAGCGCTGATGTGTTGCTGCGCTGTCAGGACCTGACGCGGCGTTGGGGCGGGTTGGTGGCCGTTGACCGCCTGTCGCTCGAGCTGCGCCGAGGCTCCATCCACGCGGTCATTGGCACCAACGGTGCGGGCAAGTCCACCCTCATCAACATGCTGTCGGGCGAGATCCCCCCCTCATCGGGCACGGTGGAGTTGATGGGGCAAGACGTCACGTCATGGACGCAGCCGCGGCGCGCCCAGGCTGGCTTGGGTCGCAGCTACCAGCGCACCACCATCTTCCCCCCCTTTACCGTGTTGGAAAACTGCCGCCTGGCTGCACAGGCGCGAACGCCCAAGCCCTGGCACTGGTGGGAGTCGGCGCAACACTGCAGCGCCAGCATGAGTGCGGCCCAGCACAGTGCCGAGCGTGCGGGGTTGGGCGATGTGCTGCATCGGCCGGCCGGATTGCTCAGCCACGGTCAAAAGCGCCAGCTGGAAATCGCCATGTGCCTGGCCACCGACCCGCAGGTCCTGCTCCTAGATGAACCGCTGGCGGGCATGGGCGCAGAAGAGACCGATCGCATGCTGCAGCTGCTGGTGGAGCTGCGACCAGGTCATGCCATCTTGCTGGTGGAGCACGATATGGATGCCGTCTTTCGCGTGGCCGACCTCATCACGGTGATGGTCAACGGCGCCATGATCGCCTCCGACACGCCCGAGGCAGTGCGCAACAGCGCCGAGGTGCAAGCGGCGTATCTGGGGGGGCATTGACATGGCCATGCACGACCCCATCCTCGAGGCGCGCGGCATACACGCCTGGTATGGCTCCAGCCATGTCTTGCATGGCATAGACCTCACCATCCACCGCGGACAGACCGTGGGCCTATTGGGGCGCAACGGCATGGGCAAGTCCACGCTGATTCGCACCCTCCTGGGTCATGTCGCGCAGCGCGACGGCAGCATCCACTTGTTTGGTCACGATCTGTCACACGGCAAGCCCCACGAGGTGGCGCGCCGCGGTGTGGCCTATGTGCCCGAAGGTCGGGGTGTGTTTCCCAACTTGAGCGTTCGCGAAAACCTGGTGATGGCCGCGCGTCCTGCGCGCGATGCCACCCGCGGCTGGACCCTGGATCGTGTGATGCAGACCTTTCCCCGTCTGGCCGAGCGCATGACCCATCTGGGGGCTCAGCTCTCGGGTGGCGAGCAGCAAATGCTCTCGATCGGACGCGCTTTGCTCACGCAGCCTGAACTGATCATCCTGGATGAGGCCACCGAAGGACTGGCCCCGCTCATCGTGGCCGAAATTTGGCGCGTGATCGGTCAGATTCGCAGCGATGGCATTGCCACCCTCATCGTCGATCGCGACTATCGCAAGGTATTGGCACAGTCGGACTTTGCCTGGGTGCTTCAAAAGGGCCAGGTGGTACTCAGCGGCCCCTCGACCACCTTGCGAGACGACCCCGCGCTGGCCAGTTATCTGGGCGTGTAAACAGCGCCTTGTATGGCCAGCGTGCCGCTGCGCCCCGGCACGGTACCCACTGCCGCCAGGCACAGAGGGAGAGGCTGCCCCGCGTGCTGCTGCACCATCTGCCCCAAACTCACGAGAGTGTGGCCTTGTGCTCGCCAGCCGTGCAACAGACGCTCGAAAGCGGGCAGCAGCTTTTGGCCCTCCAACTCGGCATGCAAGGTGTAGACGTGAACATCCGATGCGGTGTGAGCCGTGCGCTGAAGCAGGGCTTGTTCCACGTTGTGGGCCTCCCAGCCCTCCAGCCCCAGCAGCTCATCCAGGGTGGGCAAGGTGGTGGGCCACTGCGGAGGCCCCAGCGGGAGACCGGCTGCATCCACCGGTATGTAGGGGCCACTGCCGCGCCCATCTGAGGCATAGCGATAGCCCAGCTCGGCCTCTAGCCGGTAAGCAGCCTCGTTCATCTGCCAGCCGGCTGCGCCATGCACGAGGGGGGCCTGGCCCAAGATCTCGGCGTAGCGCTGCGTGGCTTGCTGTAATTCACGCCGTGTCCACGCTTCGTCGGCTTGGGCCACACCGTCTTGCCAGCGCACGTGGTCCCAGGTGTGCACACCGGTTTCAAAGCCGCAGCGGGCGACCTCTCGCAGCGTGTGCGCTTCGCGTCGGCCGATATCCGGACCAGGCAGCAAGGTGCCGTACAACAGCGTACGCACCCCGTAGTGCTCCACCACCGAAGTGCGCGAGACCTTGCTGAAGAATCCGGGGCGAAACGCCCGGCGTATGGCACGTCCCGTGTGATCGGGGCCCAGACTGAAGAGAAACGTGGCGCCGGCTTGCAGGCGATGCAGCAGCGCTACCAGGGCCGGTACGCCCTCACGCGTGCCGCGCCAGGTGTCCACATCCACCTTCAGCGCAATGTGGGCCATGCTGCCTCAGTCGTTGAGATGTCTGGCCGCATCGAGCTCGCTGCGGTAGTGGTCAAACAAGCGCTGCAAGGCGTCGTCCATGCCCACTCGCGGCGCCCAGTCCAAATCGCGCATGGTGTTGGCAATGCCTGGCACCCGCCGATCCACGTCCTGGTAGCCCTGGCCGTAGTAGTCGTTTGAGGAGGTCTGCACCAGTTGAACCCGCGCCGCGTAATCACGGTACTCGGGCCGCTCTGCTGCCAGAGCCAGCATGCGCTGCGCCAGCTCACGCACCGACAGATCGTTGTGCGGATTGCCGATGTTGTAAATCTGGCCGTTGGCCCGGCCCTGGGGGTTGTTCAAGATACGCATCAAGGCCTCGATGCCATCTTGCACATCCGTGAAGCAACGGCGCTGCCGCCCGCCATCCACCAGGTGAATGGGCTCTCCCCGCACGATATGTCCCAAGAACTGGGTGATCACGCGGCTGGAGCCTTCTTTGGCAGTGTGCAGGCTGTCCAGGCCGGGGCCGATCCAGTTGAAGGGCCGAAACAGCGTGAAGGCCAAGCCGTGCTGCTGACCGTAAGCGTGGATCACACGGTCGAGCAACTGCTTGGAGCAGGCGTAAATCCAGCGTGGCTTGGCAATGGGCCCGTACACCAATGGTGAGGTGTCGGGGTCAAACTGCTCATCACCGCACATGCCATAGACCTCACTGGTGCTGGGAAAGACGATGCGCTTTTTGTACTTCACGCAGTGGCGCACCACGGGCACATTGGCCTCAAAGTCCAGCTCAAACACACGCAGCGGATCGAGCACATAGGTGGCGGGGGTGGCAATGGCCACCAGGGGCAAGACCACATCGCACTTGCGCACGTGGTACTCGATCCACTCCTTGTTGATGGTGATGTCGCCTTCAAAGAAGTGAAACCGCGGATGATCCAGCCACGGAGCCACCCGATCTGACTGCATGTCCATGCCGTAGACCTGCCAATCGGTGGTCTCGATGATGCGGCGGCTGAGATGGTGGCCAATGAAACCATTGACGCCCAAGATGAGAACTTTAAGCACGTGAGACCTTTTCGAAAGACTTAAGAAGACGCAACAGGCGAGAGGGGGCCTGGGCCAAACTGGGCCACAAGCGCCCCAGCATCGAGCACTCGGCCTTCGCATTGCAGCGCCAGGACCTCCAATATCTGGCCATCAGCCGCCACCAGGTGAATGTGTGGTTGCGCGGCGATCAACTCCAACCGCCCTCGCGGTGCAGACGCTGGGGTCGGCAGGTGCCGAGTGCGGGCCACCAGCAGCCGCTTCAACCCGACCGGGGTGGAGACATCAAAAAACGCTCCCGGGTAGTCGGGGGGTGCCACGGCGCGCACGAGGTTGTGAATCTGGGCGGCTGAGGCCTGGGCCGGGATTCGACCATCCTCGGGAGAGCGCCCACCAAAGTACTGCCCGGGCAAATGTTCTTGAGGGGTGAGGCGGGCTGTACCGGCCACCAAAGCGGGTAGGCTGCGTGCCAGCACCATTTCGGCTGCCAGCGTGACCTTGTCAAACACCTGACGCGCGGTGTCGTCACCCAAGATCGGTACTGCTTGTTGATCCACGATGGCGCCATGATCGGGCTTGGCATCCATGACGTGCAGCGTAGCGCCCGTTTGTCGCTCACCGTGCAACACCGCCCAATTCACGGGGGCGCGGCCGCGATAGCGTGGCAAGAGCGAACCGTGCATGTTGTAGGCGCCCCTCGCGCCGCAGGCCAGCAAGGCAGGGCTGAGCATCTTGCGGTAGTACAGAGAAAACACAAAATCGGCATGGCATGCGCGCACCTGCTGCGCCACTTCGGGCGTGTTGGGATCCTCGGGCAGGATGCAGGGCCAGCCGTACTCTGCGGCCACATCGGCCACGCGCTCAAACCACAGCACCTCGTTGGGGTTGTCGCGGTGCGTGACCACCAGACGCACCTGAATCCCTGCATCATGCAAGACCCGCAGACCCCGTGCACCGACGTTGTGATAGGCAAAGACCACCGCGCTGCACGGCACGCGGGGCAGGGCGGCGTTCACGACTTGCGCTCCAGTACCGCGCTGATCACATAGCGTGGTCGTGATCTCACCTCCTGGTAGATCCGGCCCACGTACTCGCCAATCAAACCAATGCCAAACAGGGCCAGCCCAATGAGCAAGAAGGCAATGGCAAACAAGGTGAAGAGGCCGCCTTCTTCCGGGCCGATCACCACGCGCCGGGCCACCAGCAGCACCACGAGGGCGCCGGCTCCCAAGGAGATGGCCATGCCCAGCATGGAAAACCACTGCAGCGGCACCACGGAAAATCCGGTGACCAGGTCAAAGTTCAGACGAATGAGGCTGTAGAGCGAATACTTCGACTCTCCGGCATGACGCTCTTCGTGGCCCACCACCACCTCGGTGGGTTGGCGTGCAAACTGATAGGCCAAGGCGGGGATGAAGGTGTTCATCTCGCCGCACTGATTGATCAGCTGCACGATGTTGCGCGAGTAGGCGCGCATCATGCAACCCTGGTCGGTCATCTCGATGCGGGTGATGCGCGCGCGCAAGCGGTTCATGGCCCGGCTGGCCCATCGGCGCCAGGCGCTGTCTTGGCGCATTCGTCGGATGGAGCCCACGTAGTCGTGGCCCTGGTCCATGGCCTGCAGCAGCGTCGCAATATCCTCTGGCGGGTTTTGCAAATCGGCATCCAGTGTCACCACCCGATCGCCGCGGCTGTACTCAAACCCAGCCAGGATGGCGCGATGCTGTCCGAAGTTGCCATTGAAGAGGATCACCCGCGTCACATCAGGACGCGCCTCGAATTGTGCCGAGAGCAGTTGGGCGGAGCGGTCGCGGCTGCCATCATTGACGAAGATCACCTCATAGGTCACACCCAAGGCATCGAGCGCCGGGTAGAGGCGATCAAACAAGGCCGGCAGCCCGGGCTCTTCGTTGTAGACGGGGATGACCACACTGAGCGTGAGATCGCTCATGCGCCGTGCTCCTGAAAGACTTCACGCACAGCGTGGCACACGCGGTCTACCTCATCGTCGCGCATGCCGGGGAATAGGGGCAGCGTCACGGTGCGCTGACCGATATCTTCTGCCACAGGAAACTCCCCCGGGGCGTGACCGAGGTCGCGGTACAGCTTGAACAGGTGCATGGCCGGGTAATGCACGCCCACGCCCACACCCCGGTTGCGCATGCCGTCAATGAACGCCCCGCGCGCCATACCGGCGGGTGGCAGCAGGGGCTGAAACATGTGCCAGTTGCTGGTCTCGAAATCAGCGGGTGGCAGCTCAAAACCCAAGTCGCGGGGGAAGCGCTCGAAATAGCGCCGCGCCAGGGCCGCGCGGCGCTGATTGAAGGCATCCAGCTGACGCAACTGCCCCAACCCAATGGCAGCGGCCACATCGGTCAGGTTGGCCTTGCCACCCAGGACATCGACCTCCATGCCGCCGTCGGCATGGCGCGTCACCCCCTGCAGCCGCAGCTTTTCAAACTGCCGAGCCTCCTCTTCGGTAGACAGCACCAGGCATCCACCTTCTGCGGTAGTCATATTCTTATTGGCATGGAAGCTGAACGAGACGACATCGCCGTCAAGGCCAATCTCGCGCCCGCCCCAGCGAGAGCCCATCGACTGAGCGGCGTCTTCCAGCACCCGCAGGCCATGCGAGCGGGCCAGTCGGTACAGATGATCGCGGTCCACTGGCAGCCCGGCCAGATCCACCGGCAACAAGGCCCGCGTGCGTGGCGAGATGGCCCGCTCCACCTGATTCAAGTCGATATTGCGCGTACTGCGCTGTACATCCACGAACACCGGTTTGGCCCCAACGGCCAAAATCACATTGGCCGTGGCCACCCACGACAGCGGCGTGGTGATCACCTCGTCTCCTGGCCCCACCCCCATCAAGCGCAAGGCCAGCTCCAATGCGGCGGTGGCCGAGTTGGTGAGCCGCACGGGCCGTCCGCCATAGCGCTGAGACAACGCGGCCTCCAAGGCTTTGCAGCGCGGGCCGGTGGTGATCCAGCCACTGCGCAAGACCTCGCCCACCTCGGCGATGGTGGCCTCATCAATGCTTGGCCGGGTGAAAGGCAAGAAGGGCAACGGGTCGGCGGCGCTCATGTCGAACCTCCCGAGCGGGCCACGATCGTCACACCCACCAGGATCACGCCGATGCCGATCCAGCGTTGCATGGAGACGTTCTCGCCAAAGAGCCACATGGCCAAGAGGGCATTGACCACATAGCCCACTGACAGCAGGGGGTAGGCCACGCTCACCTCCACCCGCGACAGGGCCACGATCCACACCACCACCGACAGGACGTAGCAGCCCAGCCCGCCCCAGATCCCCGGATGCGAGGCCAAGCCTGGAGCCGCATGACGCAACCCGTCCCAACCCGCAATGGGCCCCACGGCTGAGGCCCCAGCCTTGAGCAGCAACTGCGCCACCGCGTTGAGCAAGACGCCAGTCAGGACCAGCGCCAAATCGGCAACTTTCATAGCCCTCCATTGTCACGCATGGGCTGCCGCCAGCCTCCCCGGGCGAAGTCTGCACCTCGCGCCGCGTGTCCCTGAGTCGTCACCGGTCCTGAGGACACCCAAGAAGATTCAGGGCTTGACCACCACCACCCGTCGCGCATCCTCCCACACCACCCGATACGTCAGCCCGAGGGAACGCCACTGCGCCAGCCCCGCATGAGTCGTGTAAGCCATGGCATGGGGCAGCGCTTGCCACTGCGTGGCGAACTCGGCCAGCGTGGGGATCCAGCGCGTGGGCTCCTGGTTTTGACCGAAGGTGAATTCGTCTCGGTAGTCCACCAGGGTCACGGGCCGACCCAGGTAAAAGGGCAAGGTCTGGTCGTAGGCCTGTACAGAAAACACCGGCGTATCGGCTCTCAAGGGCGCGTTAGGGCCTTGCAGGAGCTGTTCCACCATCTGCTGGCTGCTCTTGAGTTGACCCCAGGTGTTGTGAGACTGCAGCACCACCAAGCAGGCCAGCAGGTGGCCCAGGGCGATGGCCGCAAGCGCGGGCGTTGCTTGTGCCTTCTTCAACAGCCACCATGCCACAGCTGCGCCCACTGCAAAGCACATCACCGCCACACCCATCCCCTTGGCCAAGTCACGGATGGCTTCGGTGGGGGTTTGCGACACGGTGTGGTGCCACAACCAGGGCACGGCGGCTGCAGCCAGTGCCCAAAAGACGACGGGCACCACCCAGTGGCGGCGCAGTGCGGTCACCGACACCGTTTGCAGCCGGTGCACCAACAGCAGCACCAGTGCCGGAAACATCGGCAGGATGTAGGACGGCAGCTTGGAGCTGGACGCGCTGAAGAAGACGAAGATGAACACCGCCCACACCCACAGCCAGCTGAGTGTGAAGTCGGTGCGATGGGCCCGAAGCAGCCAGGGCAATGCGCCCGTCCATGGCAAGAATCCGACCAACAGATGGGGGACGAAGTACCAGGGCGCGCCTTCTCGTCTGTGGCCGGGCTGGAGGTAGCGCTCGAAGTGTTCGTGAATGAAAAAGAAGTGTGCGAAATCGGGGTGCCGGGCTGAGGCGGCCAGGAACCAGGGCCCGGTGATCAGGGCCAATAAGAGAGGGCCTCGCACCCACTGCAGATGTCGCCACCCGGAAAAGTCCAGCCGCCACACGCTGTGCAGAAACAAGACGGCTCCCGGAATCACCACGCCCACCAGACCTTTGCTGAGCACTGCTGCGCCCATGCCTGCCCAGGCTGCCAACATCCAGCCTCGGGCAGACCGCCCCTGTTCGCGCTCGCGATGCGCCAGCAGCACCGCACACAGGACCAGGGTCAGTGCTGCGCACAACCCGGCGTCCAGCGACAGAAAGTGGCTGTTCAGTGCAATCCAGGTGGTGCTGGCCCCCACCACGGCAGCCTGCAGGCCCGCTGCCGTACCCCACAAGCGGCACGCGGTATAGGCCAACAAGGCCACCGTCGCCAAACCGCTCAGACCCGGCCACAAACGGGCCGCAAACTCATTGACGCCCAAAAGGGCCATCGCCACGGCGCCCCCCCAATACTGCAGGGGAGGCTTTTCAAAGTAAATCAAGCCGTTCAGTCTGGGGGTGATCCAGTCACCGCTTTGCAGCATGCCCAAAGAGAGCACCGCATAACGCCCTTCGTCGGCACTCACCAGAGCTCGGGTTCCCAGGGTCAGCAGCCACAGGGCGACCACTGCCAGGCACCACACGCCAAACCAGCGCGGCCAGGTGGAGGGCGATTCACAGGGGTGGGCAGGCATGGGTCAGCGGGGTTTCAAGACGTCAGCGCGCAGCATAAGCGTAAGGCTGCGCCGTGGGCGACGAAAGGCTTTGGCATCATGCAGGCCATGCCCACGCCCCACGACCCCCGATCTTTCCTGCGCTCGCTGCTGGATGTTGCAGTCAAGCGGGCCTTGCCTGACTTTGGCATGGCCGGTGTCTTGCCCCCTGCGCCGCGTGGCCGCACCGTGGTGCTGGGTGCAGGAAAGGCGGCGGCGGCCATGGCCCAGGCGGTGGATCAGCTCTGGCCGCAGGATCGGCCCTTGTCGGGGTTGGTGGTCACGCGGTACGGGCATGTGCCCGAGGGCTACCGCAGCGATGGGGGGGCTGGCAACCGGCCGCGCCGCATTGAGGTGGTGGAGGCCGCGCATCCGGTGCCCGATGCCGCCGGCCTGCAGGCTGCGCAGCGGATCGCCCAGGCCGCTCAGGGTTTGAGTGCAGACGATCTGGTCTTGTGCCTCATCTCTGGGGGTGCCTCGGCCTTGTTGAGTTTGCCCGCGCCCGGTCTGACGCTGCAAGACAAACAAGCCATCAACACGGCCTTGCTGCGAAGCGGAGCGGCCATTGACGAGATGAATTGCGTGCGCAAGCACCTCAGCGCCATCAAGGGTGGACGACTGGCCGCCATGTGTGCGCCTGCTCCCGTGGTGACCTTGCTCATCTCCGATGTGCCTGGCGATGCCCCGCAGGTCATTGGCAGTGGCCCCACCGTGCCCGACCCCACCACCTGTGCCGACGCGCTGGCCATCTGTGATCGGTACGGTTTGCATCTTCCCGATGCCGTGCGTCAGGGCTTGCGCAGTGCCGCATGGGAAACGCCCAAGCCAGGGGATGCGGCGTTTGCCGGACACCGCGTGCATCTGCTGGCCACGCCGCTGGACAGCTTGCGCGCCGCGGCCGAGTGGGCAAAAGATCGGGGTGTGGCGGCGCACATTCTGGGTGATGCCATGGAAGGCGAGAGCAGTGTGGTGGGGCGCTTGCACGCCGATCTGGCGCGTTTCGTGGCCTCGCACCAGCAGCCTTTCCAACCCCCTTGTGTGTTGCTCTCGGGCGGCGAGACCACGGTGACCGTGCGCTCACCGGGCGGGCGTGGCGGCCGGGCCGGCGAGTTCCTGCTGGGCGCGGCATTGGGTCTGAAGGATCATGCGGGCGTGTGGGTGCTGGCTGCCGATACCGATGGAATTGATGGCAGCGAAGACAACGCCGGCGCCGTGGTCACCCCCGATACCTGGCGGCGTGCTGCGCAGCTTGGGTTGAACGCCGCAGACTACCTGCAGCGCCACGACAGCTACAGCTTTTTTGCGGCCCTCGGTGATCTGGTGGTCACGGGACCCACCTTCACCAATGTCAACGACTTTCGGGCGGTGCTGATTCTTTGAGCAGCTGCGCCACCACACTGGCCGCAATCACAGCGGGCTCCCTGCCCTCGATACCCGGCAAACCAATGGGGCACACCATGCGCGCCAGTGTGTCAGGCGACACGCCATGGTCACGCAGTTGATGCTCGAAGCGGGCGCGCTTGGTGGCACTGCCAATCAATCCCCAAAACCCAAAGTCCGCCCGCTGACACAAGGCCAAGCTGATGCGAAAGTCCAGATCGTGTCGGTGTGTGAGCACCAGGTGGAAGTCGCCGGCTTGCGCATTGGCCACCTCGGCATGCAGCGGATCTGACCAGACGCGCTCCAGCTGCAAGGCCCCCACGCTAGGTGACGGGTGGGCGTGCGCAGACGCCGCCTTGGGCTGTTCCAAGAATTCTTCGCGCTCATCCAGCCAGCGAACCCGTGCCTCAATGCCCTGCAAAGCGTGGACGATGGCTTGACCCACATGTCCCGCGCCCCACAAGTGCAGGGTGAACCGCCATGAAGCCTCAGGCCAGGCATCCCAGGTACTTTCGTTGAGGGGGCGCAGTTGCACGTGCACACGGCCACCGCAGCACTGACCGAGCCGGGGCCCCAAAGGAAAGTCCAGCTCGCGAACCTCATGGGCAGACCAGGCAGACTGCCCCGCCATCTTTTGGGCCGCGTCGATGACCTCCCATTCCAGCCGGCCACCGCCTATCGTGCCCGCCGTGTGGCCCTGTGCGTCCACCAGCATGCGTGTGCCCACGCCCCGGGGCACGGAGCCTGCCACCCGTACCACCTGCACGACGACCGCGCGGGCACCCGCCTGCAGCCAATGCCGGGCCAGCTCACGCAATACGCGGCTCATGGACCTGAGTGAGTGGCCGCGCTCAGCGCGCGGCCGCTGCACGCACACCCGCGATGGCGCGCAGCAGTGATTGCGGTGTGGCCGGGGCCTGCAGATCCGGCCGGTGTCGGTGTTCGCCCACGGCCGATACAGCATCGCGAAGTGCCAGGAACACCGAGAAAGCCAATAACAGGGGGGGCTCGCCTACCGCTTTGCTGCGGTGAATGCTGTCCACATCGTTGTCCTGTCCATACAGGGCCACCTGCCATTGCGCGGGCAAGTCGGTGGCCGTGGGAATCTTGTAGGTGCTGGGCGCGTGCGTCAACAACGCGCCAGTTTGAGGGTGCCACACCAACTCCTCGCTGGTCAACCAACCCATGCCTTGAATGAAACCACCCTCGATCTGGCCAATGTCCAAGGCCGGGTTGAGCGAGCGCCCCACGTCGTGCAGCACATCGACCCGCAGCACGCGGGCCTCGCCCGTGAGGGTGTCGAGCAACACTTCACTGACCGCTGCACCATAGGCGTAATAGTAAAAGGGCTCGCCTTGCAAGCGCACGCGGTCCCAGTGCAGGCCGGGTGTGGCATAAAAACCATCGCTCCACAACTGCACGCGTGCAAGGTAGGCCTTCTGCACCACCTCTTCAAACGACCAGGTCTGAAGCCCGGCCACCACCTGCCCAGCGGCAAAGCGCACGGTCTCAGCGGGTACGGCGGCCTGGGAGGCCACCAGTTCGGCCAGGCGCTGGCGAATCTGACGGGCGGCATCTTGCGCAGCCTTGCCGTTCAAGTCGCTGCCGGTGGAGGCTGCCGTGGCCGACGTATTGGCCACGCGAGCGGTATCGGTGGCACTACAGCGCACGCGCTCCAGGGGCACACCCAATTCATGGGCCACCACCTGCGCGACCTTGGTGTTCAGGCCCTGGCCCATCTCGGTCCCCCCGTGATTGACCAATACCGAGCCATCGGTGTACACGTGCACCAAGGCTCCAGCCTGGTTGAAGTGCGGCATATTGAATGAGATGCCAAATTTCACGGGCGTCAATGCCAGGCCTTTTTTCAGCACGAGACTGCGGGCATTGAATTGATCAATCGCCGACCGCCGATTGGCGTAGTCACTGGTGTTCAGCAGTTGCGCGGTCAAGCCCGGCAGCAGGTTGTCGCGCACCGTTTGCCCATACGGCGTGGTGTTGCGCTCGGTCACACCGTACAGATTGGCCTGTCGCACCGCCAGCGCATCGCGGCCCAGCGCGCGGGCGATGTCATCCAAGATCACCTCGATGGCCAAGGCGCCCTGTGGGCCGCCAAAGCCACGAAAGGCGGTGTTGCTGCGGGTGTTGGTGCGCACCAAGTAGCCGTGAAGCGCCACTTCGGGCAGGTAGTAGGCGTTATCAAAGTGGCACAAGGCCCGGGTGAGCACAGGCGGCGACAGGTCGGTGGAAAAGCCGGCGTTGGCCAGCATCTGCACCTGCACCCCCAGCACGCGGCCCTGCTCATCAAAGCCCACGTCGTAGTCAAACTCGAAGGGGTGTCGACCTCCCGTGACCGCCATGTCCACGTCCCGGTCGGGCCGCAACTTCACCGGACACTTCAGCCGCCAGGCGGCCAGTGCAGCACACGCCGCAAACAAGCCCGATTGCGACTCTTTGCCCCCAAATCCGCCGCCCATGCGCCGGCAGGTCACGCGCACCCGGTGTGCGGCCAGGCCCAGAACGTGGGCCACGATGTGTTGCATCTCGCTGGGGTGCTGCGTCGAACACAACACCTGCATGCCCCCGTCTTCCAAGGGTTGCGCGTAGGCGATCTGCCCTTCCAGGTAGAACTGCTCCTGTCCGCCCAGCACAAACCGACCGTTCAAGCGATGCGCAGCACTGGCCAATGCGCGCTGGACCGCACCGGCGCTTGACTCTCTGATCAGGTGCATCGGTGGCCCCAGGTGCTGACCCTGCGCATGAGCCTCGCGCACATCCAAATGCGCGGGCAAGGGCTCGATGTCCAGGGCCTCGGCCGCGCGCGCTGCTGCTCGTCGGGCCGCCTCGCGCGTGTGCGCCACCACCAGGGCCACGGGTTGGCCGCGGTAGCGCACCGTGTCCTGCGCCAAGATGGGGTCGTCGTGCACGATGGGACCACAGTCATTGGTGCCCGGGATGTCTTCGGCGGTCAATACCGCCACCACGTCGGCCCCGTGCAAAACGTCTTTCCGAATGGCGCGCAAGCGTCCGTGCGCCACCCCAGAGAGCACCAGTGCGGCGTGCAAGGTGCCCTGCCACTCGGGTTCATCGTCGGTGTAGGGGGCGGCTCCTTGCACGTGCAAACGGGCCGATTCATGGGGCAGGGCTTGGCCCACCACGGCAGCATCGTGCGGGATCACTGGCGGGTTTTCGCGGCGGTTCATCGCGCCAGCGGCTCCACCGTGGGGTCGGCTTCCCATACCGACACCTCGTGGGCTTGCAGGGGCTGCTCGGCACGGGTTTGCAGCCAAAATCGCTGCAGCAGCGCGCCTGCTGCCTCGCGCCGGTAAGCGGCGCTGGCGCGCAGGTCATCAATGGGCGAAAAGTCCTCGGCCAGTGCGCTGCGTGCCGCTTCTACGGTGGCCGCGTTCCACGGCCTGCCCAGCAGCAGGGCTTCGGTGCGCACTGCACGCTGCACGGTTGCGGCCATGCCGCCAAACGCCAAGCGGGCACCCGCCACCTGGTCATCGCTCAGGCGCACCCAAATCCCTGCACACACGGCGGAGATGTCGCTGTCGTGACGCTTGCTCAGCTTGTAGACCTGCAGGTGTTCGTGCGTTCTGGGGTTGAAGGGCCCAGGAAGTGGCACCACCACCGCTTGAACCCATTCGCCTTCGGCCAGCGCATTTTTCATGTAGCCCAGGTAAAAAGACGAGAGGGGCAATTCGCGTACCGCCTCACCCCGCCGCAAGAGCAGTCGCGCATCCAATGCCATCAGGGCGGGTGCGGCATCGCCAATGGGTGAGCCATTGGCCAGGTTGCCCACCAGGGTGCCGGCTTGCCGCACGCTCATGCCCGCAAAGCGCTTCCACACCGAGTGCAGCGTGGGCCAGTGCGATGTCAGCGCCTGCCACGCGGCCTCCAGCCGCACGGCCGCTCCGATGTGCAGGACCCGGTCTTGAACCTCGAGGCGTTGCAGCTCGCCCACCTCGCCCACATAGAGCAGATCGCCCACATCGCGCAGCTGCTTGGTCACCCACAGGCCCACGTCGGTGGCACCGGCCAACAGGCGCATGTGCGGTTGTTGCAGCCTGTGCTGGGCCAGCGCTTGCACCGTACGCGGCGCGATGAAGCGGTCGGTACGGCCCGGCTGTGCGGCCGATGGTCCGGCGTATTCAAAGGTCGAGGCCTCATCGTCGCGCAGGGCCAGTAAGGCCTCGCGCAGGGCGCGCCGATCCAGCCGCCGTTGGGGAAGCGTCACCATGTGCTGCCCGGCGGCCAAGATCGGGCGATAGCCGGTGCAGCGGCACAGGTTGCCGGACACGGCATCGGTCAGCGCTGCACGGTCGCAGGGCCTGGCACCGCTGTGGTGGTCTTCATAAGCCGCCACCAACGACATCACAAAGCCCGGTGTGCAAAAGCCGCACTGCGAGCCGTGGCACTCCACCATGGCCTGCTGCGCCGGGTGCAGTGGGGTGTCATGGGGGCTGTCAGGGCCAGCGCTGGTGAAGGCAGGACCCGTGAGATCTTCAACCGTGAGCAAGGCCTTGCCGTTCAGGGTCGGCAAAAAGCGCAAGCAACTGTTGATGGCGCTGAGCTTCACCCCCTGTGCGTGGGGGTGGGCGTTGTCGTCCAGCTCGGCCACCAACACGGTGCAGGCCCCGCAATCGCCCTCGGCACATCCTTCCTTGGTCCCCGTGCACCGAGACTGTTCGCGCAGCCACTCCAGCGCCGTGCGCGTGGGGGCCACGTCTTGCACGCGCACCACCTGGCCACGGTGCAGAAACTGGATGGGGCGGGAGGATCCGGGTGAGACCATGGGGTGCCATCGTAGCGGCTTGTGAGCGCCTTCGGCTAGCATGAGACGCATGAGTGCTCGTGCCTTCGACTTCACGGCCCGGCAGGTGGCCCTGCGGGGTGACCTGCTTGATTTCATCGCGGCTCCTGCGCCTCAAGACCTGAACAGCCGGGCTGTTCGATGGCGCCCTGACCACTGGCTGCTCATGGACCACGGTCGAATTGAAGCGGCACGGCCCGCTTCGCAATGGGATCCCCCGCCTTCGTGGTACCGCGTGGAACACCCCGGGCGCCTGATCATGCCCGGCTTCATCGACACCCATGTGCACAGCGCACAAATCGATGTGTTGGGGTCATGGGGCACCCAGCTCCTGGATTGGTTGAACACCCACACGTTCCCAGCTGAGCAGCGCATGGCCGATCCCGCTCATGCGCAGGCCACCTCCGAGATGTTCGTCAGAGCCCTCTTGGCGCAGGGCACGACCTCTGCCTGCGTATTTCCCTCGGTGCATGCGGTCTCCGCCGACGCTCTGTTTGCGGCCGCCCATGCGCAGGGAATGCGCATGATCACGGGCAAGGTCCTCATGGACCGCCATGCCCCGGCTGCCCTGTGCGACTCGGTGGACGAGGGTCGCGCCGACTGCGAGGCCCTCATCGCGCGTTGGCACGGGACCGGGCGCCTGGCCTACGCCATCACCCCCCGCTTTGCCATCACCTCCACCCCCGCGCAGTTGGCCATGGCCGGGCAGTTGTGGGCCCGCACACCCGGCGCCTATATGCAAACCCATGTGGCCGAGAACACCGACGAGGCCCAGTGGGTGGCGCAACTCTTTCCCCAGGCGCGCAGCTACCTGGATGTGTATGCCCAACACGGCCTGCTGGGTGAGCGGGCCATCTTGGCCCATGGTCTGTGGCTGGACGATCAGGACCATCAGGTGTTGGCCGATTCGGGCGCCCAGATCGCGCACTGCCCCAGCTCCAATCTCTTCTTGGGCAGCGGCTTGCTGAACTGGGAGAAACTGCGGCTTCACGGCATTGCGGTGACCTTGGCCAGCGATGTGGGGGGCGGCACCAGTTTGGCGCAGCGCCGCACCATGTTGGATGCCTACAAAGGGCAGGCCATGAGAATGCACAAGGTCAGTGCGTTCTTCTTGGTTCACGCGTGTACCCGCGGAGCTGCCGAGGCCTTGCGTCTGGGGCACGAAATCGGCTCCCTAGAGCCCGGCACCCTGGGCGATGTGGTGGTGTGGGATTGGGCGGGCTCAGAGACGGCTCAGCGCCGTCAGCGCGTGGCCCGCGATCTGCACGAGCGCCTGTTTGCCTGGATCACAGCAGGCGACGAGGCCGATCTGGTCCAGACCTGGGTGGCGGGTATCCCGCGCCATGTCAGGTTGGGCAGTTAGCATCAGTACCCCCAATGCCGGCCTGGTTTTTGCGTCGGCTCAGCGACCGTTCATTTCCAACCCCCTTCACGAGGACTTTCCATGATCAAAATGAAGACTACCTGGGCCGCCGCAGCGGCAGCGCTTTTGGCTTGCGCTTTCGCGCCCGCGCAGGCCGCCGATTGGCACAGCGCCGGCATCGGCTACACCATGGGCAAGAAGTACAAAGAGCCGGGTAACGCGGCCGAGGTAGAAAAGTCCGTCATCACCCTGTCGTATGTGGGTGGCTACAAGTTGGGCACCAACTTCTTCACGCTGGACATGCTCACCTCGGAGTCCAACAACAATGCGCGCAACAGCCCGCGCGGTGCTCAGGAGGTGTACGTGGTCTACAACCACACCCTCAGCCTGGGCAAGCTGGGTGCGGCCACCAAGATGGGCCCCATCCGCGACATCGGCATGCAAGCCGGCTTTGACTTCAACTCCAAGAACGACACGTTCGGCGCGGGCCTGACCAAGGTCATCGCCGGGCCGAAGATCGAGTTTGATGTGCCGGGCATGCTCACGGCTGGCGTGTTCTATTACAAGGAAAACAACAACAACAGCGTGGCCGGCAAGAACGTTAGCTTTGACGGTACCTACCGCCTGGGCATGGTGTGGAGCTTTCCGGTGAACTTGGGCGTGCCGGCCGAGTTCAAGGGCTTTGCCAACTACACCGGCGAAAAGGGCAAAGACGGTTTCGGTGGCCAGACGGCGGCTGAAACCTGGGTTGATGCGGCCCTGCTGTTTGATGTGGGCTCGCTGGCGGGTAAGCCCAAGACCTTCTTTGGCGGCGTGAGCTACCAGTACATCAAGAACAAGTTTGGCAACCAGCCCACGCTGGCCGGCACCAAGGTCTCGGCTCCCGGCTTGACCCTGCGCGCCAACTTCTAAACGTCATCGAGTGGCGGCGGTCCGGCCGCCGTGCGCATTCAAGCGCACAATGGCGTCCACAACGTGCGCCCGGGGCTGACACGGCTCCGGGCGTTTTTCATGGACTGACGCTTGCGCTGATCAGGAGAACTCGCCGCATGGAACGCCTGGTGCTCGAAGGCATCACCAAGCGCTACCCGGCCGTCTTGGCCAACGACGCCATCAACCTGCGGGTTGAGCCCGGTGAGATTCACGCTGTCTTGGGTGAAAACGGCGCCGGCAAGAGCACGCTGATGAAGATCATCTACGGTGCGGTACGCCCCGACGCTGGGATCATGCGTTGGAACGGCGAGGTGGTGCAGGTGGCTCACCCAGCGGCGGCACGCGCGCTGGGAATCAGCATGGTCTACCAGCACTTCAGCCTGTTTGACACGCTCAGCGTGGCCGAAAACGTCTGGTTGGGGCTTGATCGCTCACTCAGCCTGGCCCACGTGACCCAGCGTATCGATGCGGTGGCCCACACCTACGGGTTGGAGGTGCAATCCGATCGCCCCGTGCACACCCTCTCGGTGGGCGAGCGGCAACGCGTGGAGATCATCCGCGCGCTGTTGACCGACCCGCAGTTGCTCATCCTCGATGAGCCCACCTCCGTGCTCACTCCGCAGGCCGTCGACAAGCTTTTTCACACCTTGCGCCAACTGGCCCAAGCGGGATGTTCCATCCTCTACATCAGCCACAAACTCGACGAGATCCGCACCCTGTGTCACCGCTGCACCGTCTTGCGTGGTGGTCGGGTCACCGGCGAGGTCAACCCCGCGCAGGAGTCCAACGCCACCTTGTCGCGCTTGATGATCGGCAGCGACCCACCGCAGCTGCAGCACCGTGAGCAGCGTGCCGGTGACGTCGCCTTGCGCGTGCGCGGTCTGAGCGTGGCGCGCAGTGACCCCTTTGGCACCGACTTGCGCGAAATCGACTTTGAACTGCGCTCAGGTGAAATCTTGGGCGTGGCCGGTGTATCGGGCAACGGTCAGCAAGAGCTCTTGGCCTGCTTATCGGGTGAAGACCGTCGCGCACCGCCGGGGTCGGTCCAGCTCCTGGGGCAAGAGGTCAGCGCGGCATCAGCAGCCCAACGACGCGCGCTGGGTCAGCACTTTGTCCCCGAGGAGCGACTGGGGCGCGGAGCCGTTCCGGCCCTCAGCCTGGCACAAAACACCCTGCTCACGCGGCGAGAGTCGGTCAAGCGTGGGGGGTGGCTCGATTTGACGCGCATGCGTGAGTTGGCCGCCCACCTCATCGCTCGCTTTGATGTGCGCGCCGGCGGGCCGCAGGCCTTGGCGCAATCGCTGTCTGGCGGCAACTTGCAAAAATTCATCGTCGGGCGTGAAATCGATGCCAAGCCTCGTGTGCTCATCGTGGCCCAGCCCACCTGGGGAGTGGATGTCGGGGCCACTGCGCAGATCCGAGGGGCCTTGCTGGCTTTGCGCGATGCAGGCACGGCGGTGCTGGTGATCTCCGAAGAGCTCGAAGAGCTGCTGGAGTTGTCAGATCGGCTGGTGGTGATGGCCCAAGGCAGGCTATCGCCGCCCATTGCCAGATCGCAAGCCACCACCACCCAGATCGGGCAGTGGATGTCGGGCCTGTGGCAGGAGGCCGCATGAGGCTGGAGCGGCGTGCGCAACCCTCGCGCGTGATGATGTGGGCCTCGCCACTCATTGCGCTGTTGGTGACCACGGTGCTGGCCGCCACCTTGTTTGCGCTGTTGGGCAAAGACCCGGTGCGCGGGCTGGCCATGTTTTTCTGGGAGCCCATCAACGGCTGGCGGCCTTTGACCGAGGTGCTGCTCAAGGCCACGCCCCTGGTGCTGTGCGCGCTGGGACTGGCGGTGTGCTATCGCAGCAATGTGTGGAACATCGGGGCGGAGGGACAGTTTCTGCTGGGCGCCATCACCGCCAGCGGTGTGGCTTTGTGGTTGGGTTCGTGGGGGTTGAGCGGTCCGCGAGGGCTTTACGCGCCCGTGGTCTTGCTGGCCGGCGTGCTCGGCGGCCTGGCGTGGGCTGGTGTGACCGCGCTGCTGCGAGACCGCTTCAACGCCAATGAGATCTTGGTCAGCCTCATGCTGGTGTACGTTGCGCAGCAGCTGCTCAACTACCTGGTCTTCGGCCCTTGGAAAGACCCCCAGGGGTTCAATTTTCCCCAAACACCGCCGTTTGACGCGAGCATGCTGCTGCCTGCCATGGCGCGCGGCATGCGACTGCACTGGGGCTCTTTGCTCGCACTGGTGGCCGTGGTGGCGTTTTGGGTGTTCCTGTTTCGTACCTGGCAGGGCTACCAGCTGCAAGTGGGTGGGCTGGCCCCGGCCGCTGCTCGCTACGCCGGGTTTTCAGAGCGTCGGGCGCTGTGGGCCGCCTTGTTGCTGTCAGGTGCCATGGCGGGTTTGGCCGGCGCCATGGAGGCGGCTGGCCCTTTGCAGCGCCTGACGCCGCACGTGTCCACCGGCTATGGCTTTACGGCCATCATCGTGGCCTTTGTTGGCCGATTGCACCCGGGGGGCATTCTGGCTGCCGGGTTGCTGCTGTCCATGGTGCTCATTGGCGGTGAGCTCGCGCAATCGCGCATGGGGCTGCCCAACGCGCTCACCGGCGTCTTTCAGGGGCTGCTTCTGTTCATCTTGCTGGCCTGCGACACGCTGGTGAACTACCGAGTGCTCCTGCAGGTGGGCCGACCGGAGGCGGGGACGTCATGAACGAAGTCGCACTGCTGCTGGCCGCTGCCATCGCCTCGGGCACGCCCGTGGCTTTGGCCGGATTGGGGTTGCTGCTCAACGAACGGGCGGGGGTGCTCAACCTGGGGGCCGAGGGCATGATGCTCGTGGCGGCCGTCACCGGTTTTGCCGTGGCCCTGAGCACGGGCAGCGACACCCTGGCCTTTGCGGCCGGTGCGCTGGCTGGCGCGCTGGCGGCGGCGGTGTTTGGTGTGTTGGTCATCTGGCTCAACACCAATCAGTACGCCACCGGCTTGGCGCTGTCGCTTTTCGGGGCTGGTCTGTCCGCCTTTGTGGGCGTGGGTCTGGTGGGCAAGAAGCTGGAGGACCGGGTGCTGTACGAGATACCGGGGCTGGCCGATCTTCCTTTTGTGGGCACTGTCTTGTTCAAGCAGCATCCCATGGCCTATGTGGCGCTGGCGCTCACGTTGGGCTTGGTGTGGTTCCTCTATCGCACCCGGGCCGGCTTGGTCTTGCGCGCGGTGGGCGAATCGCCAGAATCCGCCCATGCCCTGGGCTACCCGGTGCGCCGCATCCGCCTGGCTGCTGTGGTGTTGGGCGGTGCGCTGTGCGGCACCGCAGGTGCGTTCCTGTCGGTGGTCTATGCCCCGATGTGGGTCGAGGGCCTGGTGGCCGGACGTGGCTGGATCGCCCTGGCCTTGACCACCTTTGCCACCTGGCGGCCTGTGCGCGTCTTGCTGGGGGCCTACCTGTTTGGCGGGGTGACCATGTTGCAGTTCCACCTGCAGGGGCAGGGGGTCGAAATCGCCAGCCAGCTGCTGGCCATGCTGCCGTATGGGGCCACCATCGTCGTTTTGGTCCTGATCTCGCGCAACGCCACCTGGCTGCGGGTGAACATGCCCGCCTCTTTGGGGAGACCCTTCCACCCCGGATCTTGAGATCTGGCCCGATAATCGCTTATCGACCTGCTTTTCACCCACCCTATCCCGGAGGATTTCCATGACTTTTCGCTCCAAGCGTTCCCTGCTGCAAATTGCAGGGCTGTCCCTGGTGGCTGGCACCCTGGTGCTCAGCGCCTGTGGCAAAAAAGAAGAACCCAAGCCCGCGCCCAAGGCTGAGGCCAAGGCCGAGCCGCTCAAGGCAGCCTGGATTTATGTCGGCCCCGTGGGCGACGCCGGCTGGTCATTCGCGCACGACCTCGGCCGCAAGGCGGTTGAGGCCAAGTTTGGTGATGGGGTGAAGACCACCATCGTGGAAAAGGTTCCCGAGGGCGCCGACGCCGAGCGGGTCATCCGCGATCTGGCCCAGCAAGGCAACAAGATCATTTTCGCCACATCGTTTGGCTACATGGACGCCATGCTGAAAGTGGCTGGCGAGTTCCCCGATGTGAAGTTCGAGCACGCCACGGGCTACAAGACAGCGCCCAATATGCGCATCTACGATGCCAGCTTCTACCAAGACACCTACATGGCCGGTGTGATCGCTGGCAAGATGACCAAGACCAACACCCTCGGGTTTGTGGGTTCCTTCCCCATTCCTGAAGTGCTGCGCAACATCAATGCCTTCACGCTCGGTGCACAAAGCGTCAACCCCAAGATCAAGACCAAGGTCGTCTGGGTGAGCACCTGGTTTGATCCGCCCAAGGAGAGCGAAGCCGCGCAAAGCCTGATCAACCAGGGCGCCGATGTGCTGCTGCAAAACACCGACTCCACCGCCGTGCTGCAAACGGCTGAGAAGAACGGCAAGTACGCTTTCGGTTGGGACAGCGACATGAGCACCTTCGGTCCCAAGGCCCACCTGGCCTCGGCCATTGCCAACTGGGGCCCGTACTACATCAAGGCCATCGAAGAGCTCAAGGCCGGTACCTGGAAGACCGAGCGCACCGTCTGGGGCGTGAAGGAAGGGCTGAACGATCTCATCAAGATCAACGATGTGGTGCCCGAAGATGCCAAGAAGAAGGTCGAGACCATCAAGGCCGGCTTGAAGGACGGCTCGTTTGAAGTCTTCACCGGCCCCGTGGTGGACAACACGGGCAAGGAGCGCCTGCCCAAGGACCAGAAGGCCGATCAGGCCTGGAAAGACAAGATCGACTTCTACGTCAAGGGCGTAGAAGGCAAGGTGCCCACGGGCAAGTGATCTTTCTCTGACGTTGCGGCCGTGGAGGCCGCGACGGTTGGAACGCCGCCGGGTGCTGGGCACCTGGGCGGCGTTTTTGTTTGTGGGGAGGGGCGGCGGGGCACCCTGCTTCGCTCATGTCCCCCGGCATCGGCAAGGCGCCGATGCCTCCTCCTTTACTTCGCTGCGCAGGGTACCCCACCGCCCCTGCCAGCAGCGCCACTCGCGAAAAAATACCGGGCATCTCCCTTTGGTATCCCCGCCTTCGGCACGTCCACCCACGCGCAGGCGGGGTGGGGGATTCCCCGCAGCGAAGTAAAGGAGGAGGGTCGGGCGTCGCCCGACCCGGGGGACATGAGCGAAGGGGAATCCCGCACCCTGCACCACACGTTTCGCAAGAGGAGTGAAGCAAAATGACTTGCCGGTTGGAATCCGGCGGTTCGAGGAGCAGGGTGTGAAAGAACACGCGTGGTGGTGGCCGGTAGCCCGGCTGGAAGATGTGGGCGATCAACCGCAGGCCGTGGCGTTGTTGGGTCAGCGTCTGGTCTTGTGGCGCAGCGCCGGCGGTCACACGGCCTTGCTGACCGATCGGTGCCCCCACCGCGGTGCGCGCCTGTCGATGGGCCGTGTGCAGGGAGAATCGCTGCAGTGTCCTTACCATGGTTGGCGATTTGCGGGTGATGGTCGCTGTGTGGGCATCCCTGCTCAACCGCAATTCAGCCCACCGCCATCCAGCGCCGCGTGCAGTCACCGTCTTCGCAGTGCGCACGGCCTGTGGTGGGCCGATCTGGGCGGGCAGGCCGCTCAGGCCATCCCCGTCTTGGATCACCTGCCACCGCGCCGCCTCATCTACGGACCGTTTGATGTGGCCACCAGCGCACCGCGCGCGGTAGAAAATTTTCTAGACACCTCGCACTTTGCCTTTGTGCATGAGGGGTGGTTAGGTGATGCGGCCCACCCCGAAGTGCCGCACTACGAGGTGAGTCACACCGCCGACGGACGGCCTCTCATCGAAGACTATCCGGCCTGGCAACCACGCGCTTCGGCCACCTCGCAAGAGGGCGCGTGGGTGCGCTATCGCTATGAAGTGCTCAGTCCGTTTTCGGCGCTTTTGACCAAACAGGGCGACAGCGGGCCGCAAGACAGTTATGTGATCTGGGCGTGCCCACAAACGCCCTCCACCTCGCGCCTGTGGTTCGCACAGTACACCACCGACGACCAGACGCCCGAGGAGGTATTGCGAGATTTTCAGGTGGCCATCTTTGCGCAAGACCAACCGGTCCTGGAATCGCAAGAACCCAAGACCCTGCCGCTTTCTGGGGGTGAGGCCATGGGTGCAGCCGACCGGCTCAGCGCAGCGTATCGGCGCTACCTCAATGCCTGTGGTGTCACCTTCGGGGTATGCTGAGGCCGCTACGGGAGACCTCGCCATGTCTATTGCCTATGCGACACCTGATTTTTCCCGGATCGACGCATCGCGTCTGCCGCGTCTGCTGCAAGACATGCCCAAGGCCGAATTGCACATACACATCGAGGGCTCGCTCGAGCCCGAGCTCATCTTCGCTCTGGCTCAACGCAACGGCGTGAGCTTGCCCTACGCCGATGTGGAGTCTTTGCGAGCAGCCTATGCCTTCCAAGACCTGCAAAGCTTTTTGGACATCTACTACGCTGGTGCCAGTGTCTTGATCCAGGAGCAAGACTTCTTCGACATGGCTTGGGCCTACTTGAACAAGGCCGCCAACGACAACGTCGTACATGCCGAAATCTTCTTCGACCCGCAAACCCACACCGACCGTGGCGTGCCGATTGCGACGGTGATTCAAGGCTTGCATCATGCCTGTGCGCGTGCTCACCAAGAGTGGGGCATGAGCACCCATCTCATCTTGTGTTTCTTGCGACATCTGAGCGAGGAGCAAGCCTTCGATACCCTGGAGCAGGCCTTGCCCTATCGGCAGTACTTCGTGGGTGTGGGCCTAGACAGCAGCGAAATGGGCCATCCGCCGGAGAAATTTGCCCGCGTCTTTGCCAAGGCGCGTGCATTGGGCTTGCATGTGGTGGCGCATGCCGGCGAAGAAGGCCCACCCGCTTATATCGAAAGCGCTTTGGATGTCCTCAAGGTGCAGCGGATAGACCACGGCGTGCGATGCCTGCAAAGCCCCGCATTGGTGCAGCGCCTGGTTCAGAGCCAAACTCCCTTGACGGTCTGCCCGCTGTCCAATGTGAAGTTGTGCGTCTTTCCGAGTTTGGCGCAACACAACCTTGCGCGTTTGCTGCAAGCCGGTCTGTGCGTGACGATCAACAGCGATGACCCGGCTTATTTCGGTGGCTACATCAACGAGAACCTGGTGCAGACATTTGCGGCCTTGCCTGAACTGGGCCCGGCGCAGGCGTGGCAGCTGGCGCGCAACAGCTTCGAGGCCAGCTTTGTGGATCCGGCGCGCAAGTCGCAGTGGATGCAAGCGCTTCATCAAGCGTTTGCCTGATCACAGCGCCCATCAAAAACCGAGTTCGCGCCACAGCACAGCGCCAGCCTGGCGCGCATAGCGCAAGGCCGCCGACTCGGCCTGCACATGCAGCGTGACCCGGCCGCGCCACGACTGGCTGGTCAGCTCGCGCAGACTCGTCATGTCTTGAACCGACAGCACCACCCGAAAGACGGCCCGCTCGGGAATGACTTGGCCGCCTTTTTCACGCGCCACCACATGGCCGCCCAAAGGCGCGGCCAGTTCAGGTCGTGAGAGGGTCCGGCTGGCGTCTTTGTCCACGCTTTCGACCTGTAGGCGAAGTACGGGACCGAAGGCGGCATCGGTGACGAACAGCGCTTTATCGCCCGCGGACACGCGGTGCACCACGTCTTCTTCCAGCCAGGTCTCCACCACCCAGCGGCTGTCGTCTTGAACCAGCAACGCCACGCGTTCGCGTCGCGACAGCCACTGCCCTGTGTGCAGATCCGGGTCCACGTCTCGAAGCCGACCGGCAAAGGGCGCGCGCGGCGCGTAGTTGGCCATCTCGGTGCGCAAGCTGGCCAGTTCGGCCTGCGCCGTGGCCAAGCTCTCTTGTAGCACCTGCATGCGTTGCCGCGTGTCGTTGTCCATGCCGG
>CAYNSW010000032.1:0-32107 GCA_964400135.1 uncultured Rubrivivax sp.
CGGGTTGAAGAAGCTGGTGCCGAAGTGACGGTCGGTCAGCGTCATCGTGATCGCGCCGGCCAGCACCGGCATCACGGCGATGAGCAGGTAGGCGGTGATCAGCCAGGTCCACGCAAACAGCGGCATCTTCATCAGCGTCATGCCGGGCGCGCGCATGTTCAGGATGGTCACGATGATGTTGATGGAACCCATGATGGAGCTAGCACCCATGATGTGCATGGCAAAAATGCCCGCATCCATGGAGGGGCCCATCTGAAGCGTCAGTGGCGCATACAGCGTCCAGCCTGCCGCCGGTGCGCCACCGGGCATAAAAAACGATCCCACCAGCATCAGCGCTGCCGGAATCAGCAGCCAAAAGCTGAGGTTGTTCATGCGGGCAAATGCCATATCGGCCGCGCCGATTTGCAGAGGAATCATCCAGTTAGCAAACCCCACGAAGGCCGGCATGATGGCGCCAAACACCATGATCAGACCGTGCATCGTGGTGAGCTGGTTGAACAACTCCGGGTTCACATATTGAAGGCCCGGCTGGAACAGCTCAGCTCGTATGCCCAAGGCCAAAATCCCGCCAAACATCAGCATGGCAAACGAGAACAACAAGTACATCGTCCCGATGTCCTTGTGATTCGTGGCAAACAGCCACCGGCGCCAGCCGTGGGGATGGTCGTGCGCATCGTCGTGCCCATGCGCATGGTCGTGATGGTCAAGAACGGCACTCATGAATAACTCCTAGGCGAATTCGGTGGGATTACTTGCGGGCGGCCAGCACTTCGGCAGGCTGAACCACCTGCCCCGTCTTGTTACCCCAATTGTTCTTGGTATAAGTGATGACGGCAGCAATTTCAGTATCCGACAACTGTTTCCAAGCGGGCATCGCCCCATTGGCTTGTCCGTTGAGCAAGACCTTGATCTGTTTGGTCTTGTCAGAGTCCAGTACAACCGCTGACCCATCCAAAGCCTTGATAGAGCCCACTGCCTTGCCCGCCGCCTGGTGGCACGCGACACAGTTGGTGGCGTAGACCTTCTCTCCACGGGCAATCAAGTCGGCCAACTGCCACTGCTTGTTGGGGTCGTCCGCCTTGGCGGCCATTTCCTTCTTTTTGCTCTGTACCCAGGCAGCGTAATCGGCTTGGCTGAGAACCTTGACGTGGATGGGCATGTATGCATGCTCCTTGCCGCACAGTTCTGCACACTGGCCATAGAAGTCGCCCGTCTTCTCCGCGCGAAACCAAGTGTCGCGGACAAATCCTGGAATGGCGTCTTGCTTCACACCCAGAGAAGGCACCATCCACGCGTGAATCACGTCATTGGCCGTGGTGATGATGCGAACCTTTTGACCCACTGGGACCACCAACGGGTTGTCTACCTTCAGCAGATAGTTGTCGGTCGGCGGTGGCTTACCCGAATCGGACATGGCTCGGTGCGATACATCCAGCGTGGATACAAAGTTGATGCCCTCGCCCTCACCCTTGATGTAGTCATAGCCCCACTTCCACTGGTAGCCCGTGGCTTTGATGGTCAGGTCTGCATTGGAGGTGTCTTTTTGCGCAACCACTGTCTGGGTGGCCATCGCACCCATGCCGATGACGATAAGAAATGGAATCACAGTCCAGGCGATCTCCACCGAGACGCTTTCGTGAAAGTTGGCGGGCTTGTGGCCCAGCGATTTGCGGTGCTTGAAGATGGAATAGAACATCACACCGAACACCGCCACAAAGATAACCAAGCAAATCACCAGCATCACGTAGTGCAGGAAATGCTGCTGCTCGGCAATCTTGCTGGCAGCCGGATGCATATCCAACTGCCGAACCGCCGGACCGCCAGGCAGATTGTTGACCGTCTGCGCCCAGGCTGTGGCACCCATCCAGGCCCAGAGCGCTACAGCCATCGCGGCCGAGCGCGCAGCGCATTGAGCAGTTTTAAGTGAAGGTGTCTTCATGGTGATCTCTTCAAGCACAAATAGACAGAAGTCTCAGGCGCTCTCGCAGCGCCTGCCTAATTTCCTGGGCCAGTGCCAATCGCAAATGGGGCCGAACAAATCGGCCAACTCGAACACATCGGCCCTGGCCGCGAATTTCTATCAGGGAGCGCGAGTCGCGGTACGGCTCCACCGACACCCACTCGGCTCGAAACTCATAGTGCTGGGTGTTCGGTCCACAAGACTGTTCTACCTTGAGCAGCGGTCCGCTCAGGGTCACCGTTTCACCGTCGCGCACGTGCCGGCAAAACACCAGTAAGGCCACCCCCAGCACAAACATCTCCAGCGCCGAAAACAGCAAGACCACAACAGCGCCTTGAATGGCAAAGGCCGTCGCAATGGCCAGAGAGACCGCGCTCAAGCCGCCATAGACCTTGAGCAACTGCGACGGCGTGAGTGCGCAGTTGCGTTTGAGCACCCATCTCGTCGTGGCCAGTCCTGTGCCGTCTTGCTGCACGACACCCAGCCGGCCAAGACCAGCGGCTGCGGGTGCGCCATCCTTCCAGTCAGAAGCGGGAACAGAAGCGGATAGCGAGTCGGTCATTCGAGCCCAAAAAGCAGCGGGAAGTGAAACCCCAGGATTCTAGATCACCCAATATCCCACGCCCCAGTCAGTTTGGCGTCAACTGTGCGAGGAAGTCGACCCCAAACGAGCCGATCGGGCCGATTGGCGCAGTTGCTCCACGTCCACCCGAGTTTCGGCGGCCAATGGAAAGCGAGCGTTGGGCTTAAAAGCGTGGCCATAGACCACTTCAAAACTCAGGGCAATGCGCCCATCGGCTCGCTGGCGACCCATCTCGCGCAGGTCTGCGAGCAAGCCTTGTTTCCAACCTCGGCCCCGCAGGCCGGCGTGGCGAAGAGGGTGGCAGTTACCGCCCAGTGCGCGCAGCTCGTCCAAAGCGGCCTGCGGCGTGGAGAAAGTCAGCGTCAACATTTCCTGGTCCATGACCGGATCTGCAAATCCCACCCGCACCAGCAGATCGCCCCAGTCGTGCATATCCACCCACTGGGCCATTGCGGGTCCAAAACCTCGCGAACCATACAAACCCCGCAACTCGGGCAGCGAGCCGGGTCCCCAAGTGGAAAACATCAAGAATCCTTCCACTTTGAGAGCCGTCAACCATTGCTGCAACAGCTCGTGGGGTCGGGCATGCGCATGCACATGCAGGTTGGACCAGACCATGTCGGCCGACGCGGGCGCAATATTGTCCTCCCCAACCGATGCAGTGGCACCTCGAGTCGGTTCGCGTCCTCGCAACCAGGCCAAGCAACGCTTCCACCACGCCATTGGCTGCGAGGCCAGCGGACGCATACCCTGCTCTTGCACCTCCCAGCAAGCACACCGGGGCCACACCGCTTGGACGGGCGAGACACCGGCCACGCCCATCTGAGGCCACAGCAATGCTGTGGCAGGGGGCCGGCGAATGATGGGAAGGCGTTGCGCCATGCGCGAGGCAACCTCGGCGTGCAGCCAGGGGGTCTGCTCGGCAGCTGCCAAACGATCGCGCCAACGGCGCATCGCCAGCGGATCCACCCCGTGCGGACCTTGACTATCCCCCAAGGAGGGGAGATCCAGCTGGCTGCTCTCGCGCATGAGATCAGTATATTGAGTTCATGTCTTGGCATCCGAGCCTCATGGGTAACTGGCTGCGCAGCTTTGGCCTGGCGGCCGCAGCCGATGCCTGTGCGGTGGGGAGGCAGTGCGAGATTTGTCGACTCTGGAGCGCTCACAGCCTGTGCAAGCTGTGCCTGAGCCGCTTTGCACCAGCAAGAGCGCGATGCGGGCGCTGTGCCATGCCTGTGCCTGCGCACCATCAGCACACCCCTGAGTCCCCAGCCACGCCACTGCGCTGCTACCGATGTCTAACTGCCACTGACCCCACGGATAACCCGGGCGCGATGCTGGGCACCCACTGGTCTTGGGCCTGCTGTGCCGTCGACTACGCTTACCCCTGGGATCGATTGATCGCCCGGCTGAAGTTTGGTGGTGATGCACAGCTCGCTTGGCCGCTGTCCGACCTGTTGGTGCAAGCCCTGGTCACTCAAAACGCTGACGCGCGGGCCCTCCAACGCATCACACCCGCGCGCCAGGTGGATGGGATAGTGGCGGTCCCACTGTCACGCGCGCGACTGGCCCTGCGCGGCTACAACCAGTCTTGGGAGTTGGCGCGCGCCGTGGCTCGACGCTTGGGTCGAACCGCTCACGCTCGGGTGCTCCAACGGCATGGATCCCTAACGCCCCAGGCTCAGGCACAGCGTCATGAGCGACTCCAGCGGATGCAGGGGGTGTTTAGCGTTCCCTCCAACCAAACCGCCTTGGTGAGGGGTCAGCGCTTGGCGCTGCTAGATGATGTCATGACCACGGGTGCCACCCTGCATGCGGCGGCCGCCGCCCTGCGGGAAGCCGGGGCCGCGGAGGTGCAGGTGTGGGCAGTGGCTCGCACCGCTTAAGGCACACTCTGGCCGTATGTTTCACATCGTACTGGTTGAACCCGAGATCCCCCCCAACACCGGCAACATCATTCGTTTGGCGGCCAACACCGGGTGTGCGTTGCACTTGGTGCAGCCACTGGGATTTCGGATGGAAGACAAGTTGCTGCGGCGCGCGGGTTTGGATTACCACGAGACCAGCCTCGTGATGCAGTACGCCAACTGGGAGGTGTTTTGGACGCAATGCCAACCCGATCCGGCTCGTTGCTTCGCCTTCACCACCCGAGCAAACCGACCGCTATCGGATGTGTCCTGGCAGCCGGGCGATTGGCTGGTCTTTGGCAGCGAAACGGCGGGTCTGAAGGCGCAGGTAAGAGAGCGCTTTGCGCCATCGCAGCAAGTCCGGCTGCCCATGCGCAGCGGTCAGCGCAGTTTGAACCTCAGTAACGCTGTGGCAGTAGCGGTCTTCGAGGCCTGGCGGCAAAATCATTACGCTGGCGGCCAATGAGGGTGCAGGCCCTCACCATTCGGAGCGCGCCTCGCGCGACATGAGTTGGACCATGGCTGCCTGGGGCGTGAGGCGGCCTGCGACCACATCCACCACGGCTTCGGTGATGGGCATGTCCAGTCCCAACTTGCGGGCACGGGCCAGTACCATCGGTGCAGCGTAGGCGCCCTCTGCCACATGCCTCAGTTGGGCCAGGGCCTCTGAGGCCGACATGCCTTGGGCCATTGACATGCCCAGTTGCCGATTTCTCGACAGGGAACCTGTCGCCGTCAAGACCAAGTCACCCAAGCCTGACAGCCCCATGAAAGTGGAGGCCTGAGCCCCCAAAGACAGGCCAAACCGGGTCATTTCCGCCAATCCGCGTGTGATCAATGCCGCACGGGCGTTGAGCCCCGGCAGCCCAGGTGTGAGGGGACTTTGCTGCGAGAGGCCATCTAGGATGCCGGCCGCAATGGCCAAGACGTTTTTCAAAGCACCGCCCACTTCGACACCCGCGATGTCCTGGCTGGTGTAAACGCGCATGGCCTCGTCATGAAACGCCTCGACGCAGCGCTCACGCACTTGCGACGACGTACTGGCCACCACGGCGGCCGTCGGTCGACGGCAGGCCACCTCCTGGGCAAAAGTGGGGCCTGAAAACACACCGACCTCAAGCTGCGGACACAGTTGCGCGGCCAACTCGTGTCCCATCAAGCCAGTGGGAGACTCCAGGCCTTTGCACAGCCACACCGCACAGCCCCAAGCAGGCAAGCTGCTGAGTTGCTCGCGCAGTCCGCTCATGGGTGTGGCCAAAACCCACAGCCCGTCTTGCGCATGACCGAGGGCAGCGTCCAGGTCGGCATGCACCTGCACACCGGGCTCTAGCTCCAGGTCAGGCAAGTACCGCGAGTTGACACGGTGGGCTTGAATGGCGCGGGCCTGCTCGGGGTCTCGGCACCACAGCACGACGTCGTGCCGGTGCGCGGCGTGGGAGGCAATTGCTGTGCCCCAGGCACCGGCCCCGAGCACCGCAATCTTCATGACCTCAGTTGGCCTGGGTGATGATGCCCGATGGTGAGCCCCCCTGCTCGGCAGCTGCCTGTTGCTGGGCTTCAAACATGGCTTGGAAATTGACCTCGGTCAATAAGATGGGCGGGAACCCGGCGCGCGTGCACACATCGGAGACGATGGCTCGCAGGTAGGGATAGACCATTTGGGGACACACCACGCTGACCAGACCTGAGAGCTGCTCGTCCGGCACATTGCGGATCTCAAATATTCCCGCTTGCTTGGCCTCTACCAGGAACAAAGTCTTGTCTTGGAGCTTGGTGGTCACCGTGGCGGTGACGGCCACCTCAAAAATTCCCTCCGCCACCGGCTCAGCGCTCATGGTGAGATTGATATCAACCTGGGGCTGCGCCTGCTCCAGCAGGATTTGAGGGGAATTGGGCTGTTCGAGCGACAAGTCCTTCAGGTAGATGCGCTGAATCTGAAAGACTGGGGCGTTGGGATCGATGTCAGACATGGGGAAATCTCGGTGAGTAGAGCAGGCCGCCAACACCCGGGGCGCGACGGAAATAACTGGACATTATCCGCCCAAGACCCACCTGAGGCGGGGGTGGGGCCACACGGCACGCCTTCAGGCGTTGCTGGACGGATCTTGAAGCAAAGGCAGCAGTTGCCCGCGCTGATCGAGCGCCATCAAGTCATCGCAGCCCCCCACGTGCGTAGTGCCGATGAAGATTTGCGGGACCGTCCGTCGCCCCGTAAGCGCCACCATGTGCTCGCGCGCAGCTGGATCCAGGTCGACGCGAATCTCCTCAATTTGGCTGACCCCACGCTGAGCCAACAAAGCCTTGGCACGCACGCAGTAAGGACACACCTGGGTGGTGTACATCTTCACGGGAGGCATCGTCATCTCCAGCAAGGGGTTCAAGCTGCCGAGCGCTCTGTGGGAAGGCTGGCTTCGCGCCAAGCGCTCAACCCCCCAGCGAGCGCACGGGCGTTGTCGTAGCCTTGGCGACGCAGCAGCGCAGCCGCCTTGCTGGCACGACTGCCCGATGGGCACACCACCACCAGGGGAAGGGACTTGTTGGTGGGCAGATCCTTGGAGGACTCCAATTGGCCCAACGGTACATTGCGCGCACCGCTCGGATGCGAGGCGGCAAACTCAGCAGGTTCACTCACATCGATGAGCACGCCCTTTTCCCGGTTGATGAGCCGTACCGCTTCAGCAGGCCCCACGGCCCCAGCCCGGGCCGAGCCCCTCATGGACGTGCCCAGCAGCATGCCGCCCGAAATACAGGCCAGGATCACCAGCATCCAGTTGTCGATGAGGAACTTTTCCATGGCTTTGGCGTCTGAGACAAAGGTCAATTATAAAATTTGTTGTTTACCCTCGTCAGGCCTGAGCCCATGTATCAGTTGGTATTGATCCGTCACGGCGAGTCCGTTTGGAATCTGGAAAACCGCTTCACGGGATGGACCGATGTGGCCTTGACCCCAACGGGCGTATCCCAGGCGGTCACTGCGGGGCAACGGCTGCGCCAAGGCGGCTTCGAGTTTGACGTGGCTTACACCTCTGTACTCAAGCGGGCCGTGTGGACCCTGTGGCACTGCCTAGACGCCATGGATCGCACCTGGTTGCCGGTGATCAACGATTGGCGCTTGAATGAGCGGCACTACGGAGCCCTGCAGGGCCTGAATAAGGCCGAGATGGCCAAGCAATACGGTGATGCGCAGGTGCTGCAATGGCGACGCAGTTACGACGTACCGCCACCTGCATTGAGCCCAGACGACCCGCGCTGCGAGCGCAACGATCCCCGCTATGCCCGCCTGCAGGCTGGGCAGGTTCCGCTGACCGAATGCCTCAAAGACACTGTGGCCCGGGTATTGCCCTGCTGGAATGAGCGCATCGCCCCCGCCATTCGTCAAGGTCAGCGCTTGGTCATTGCGGCCCACGGCAACAGCATTCGTGCCCTGGTCAAGTACCTGGAGGGTATTTCTGACCATGACATCGTGGGCCTGAATATTCCCAACGGCGTTCCGCTGGTCTACCAGCTTGATGCCCAGTTGCGGCCCACCGGTCGTCGCTACTTGGAGTAACCCTCGGTATTGCCGGCCAGTGCCTGGCCGATCTGCAGTTGAACCGTGGCGGCCATGGCCCGGCGATCGGCATGCGCGCTGGCCATGGCGGGAAGCCACTGCACGCTGACCCGCAGGCCCCGAGCGCAGGCGATGCGCCACAGGCTGTGCGCCAAGGTCGTTTGACCCAAGTAGTGCACGGCTGGGCTGAAGTCGTGTTGCGGGTCACTGAACTTCAAGGCGACGGGTTGAATCGGCACCTCTGTGGCGATGGCCGCCTGGAGCAGGTTGGCGTGAAAGGGCAGTAGGGGCCATCCTGGCCCGGTCGTCCCCTCTGGAAATACCGCCACTTGCTGGCCCTCTTGCAGCGCCTGCGCCATGAGATGCACCACCCGCAAAGCGTCGCGGGCTCGCTCACGCTTGAGGTAGAGCGTGCCGGCTGCGCTGACCAAGCGGCCAATCAGCGGCCAGTCACGCACCTGGGCCTTGGCAACGAACCGAGCTTGCGGACAAACGGCATGAATGGCCATGATGTCCAACCAGGAGATGTGATTGATGGCGAGCAAGGCAGCGCCCGGTCGAGGCGCCCCCCGGGTGGTCAGCATCACGCCCAAGAGCCTGAGCATCTTGTAGCTCCACCACTGGATCAACTGCGCTTGGCGCTGCGCAGAGCACAGCGGCCAGCCCACTACGACCCACCCCACGCCATGCAAGGCATGCAACGTCACCCGCAGCAGGCGCCACACCGCGCGCAGGCTGGTGACCATGGTCTACTGTCGTTCGTAGGCGATAGAGCCCGCCACCAGCGTCGCCACCACACGAGCGGGCATCAACGTGCCGCCATGGGCAAAAGAAAATGGGGTGTGTTTGCCCTGGCTGCACAAGGCCGCCGGCTCCACGGCCCAGGCGGCCTGGGGGTCGAAGACGCAAATGTCGGCCGCACCACCGAGCACCAGTTTCCCCGCACTGTGGCTCAGGCTCCCCCAAGCGCGGCCCAGCACACCTGCGGGCCGGCTCGTCACCACCGACAGCGCTTGGGCCAGCGGCACTTGCGATGCATCGCCCCACTTCAGGGCCAGGCTCAAGAGCAACTCCACGCCTGTGGCGCCTGCCGTCGCTTCAGCAAAGGGCAATTGCTTCTCATCGGCCCCAACAGGCAAGTGATCACTGACCAAGGCATCCAAAGTGCCATCGACTAAGCCCGCGCGCAAGGCATCTCGGTCGCGCTGCTGCCTCAGCACAGGGGTCAAGCGCATATCGGCATTGAAAAATCCGATATCCGCATCGGTCAGGTGCAGCGAATTGATGCTCACATCCGCCGACACGGGCAGTCCCTCAGCCTTGGCCTGTCGAACCAGCTCCACGCCAGCCGCGCTGGACAGCCGAGACAGGTGCACGCGCGCTCCAGTCGCGCGCATCAGTTCGAAGGTGGTGTGCAAGGCCACCGTTTCGGCCGCGACCGATACCGTAGACAGTCCCAAACGGGTGGCCACTGGCCCACTGGCCGCCACCCCTCGCCCCAACCACTTTTCCTGAGGTCGTATCCACACCGTGTAGCCATACGTGGCCGCATACTGCATCGCCCTCATCTGCACCGCCGTATCGACCACGGCTTCTTCAGCCTGGGAGAAGCCCACACATCCGGCCTCAGCCAGTTCGGCCATCTCGGTCAGGCTCTGACCTTGCAGCCCCCGGGTGAGTGCGCCCAGAGGAAACAAGCGGCAATACTCGAGCTTGCGCGCACGTGCCTTGAGCATTTCCACCAAGCCAGGTTCATCCAGTGGAGGATCGGTATCAGGCGGGCAGACCAAACTGGTCACGCCGCCCGCAGCGGCAGCGCGCAATTCGCTTTCCAAGAATCCCTCGTGCTCATGACCGGGCTCACGCAGGCGGGCACACAGGTCGATCAGCCCTGGCGCCGCCACGCAGCCATCCGCCTCGATGACCCGTTGCGCCGCAAAGGTGTGGGGGGCCGCGCCCAACGCCACGATACGGCCATCGGCCACTGCCAGATCCCCCACCTGGTCCAGCCCGCTGGCTGGATCCACCAACCGCGCACCGCGAATGAGGATGTTCATGCGGTATTCCCCGCGATGATCGACATGACAGCCATTCGAACAGCAATACCAAAGGTGACCTGAGGCAAGATCACGCTCTGCGCGCCATCGGCTACTCGGGAGTCTATTTCCACGCCCCGGTTGATGGGTCCTGGGTGCATGACGATGGCATCGGGTCGAGCCAGCGCCATCTTCTCTGGCGTCAGGCCCCAGCTCTTGGCAAACTCGGCTGCGCTGGGCAGGAGTGCCCCGCTCATGCGCTCGTTTTGCAATCGCAAGGTGATGATGACATCGGCATCACGAATACCTTCTGCCATATCGTGGCAGACCCGCACGCCCATCTCCCTTAAATCGCCCGGCACCAGCGTCTTGGGCCCCACTGCCCGAATCTCGGGCACTCCCAGCGTGGTCAATGCATGAATGTCTGAACGCGCCACGCGTGAATGCACGATATCCCCCACGATGGCCACCGTCAAATCCTGAAACCGCGGCTTGTAGTGCCGAATCGTGTACATGTCCAACAACCCTTGGGTGGGGTGAGCATGCCGCCCATCGCCGGCGTTGACCACATGCACATGGGCGGCACAATGCTGCGCAATCAGATAGGGCGCACCACTTTCACTGTGGCGCACCACAAACATATCGGCGTGCATGGCCGAGAGATTGGCCACCGTGTCCAGCAGGCTCTCGCCCTTGGCTGTCGATGAGCGCGCGATGTCCAAATTGAGCACGTCGGCCGACAGGCGCTTAGCGGCGATTTCAAAGGTGGTGCGGGTACGGGTGGAATTCTCGAAAAACAGATTGAAGACGCTCTTGCCCCTGAGCAAGGGGACTTTCTTCACCTCGCGGTCGTTGACCGAAACAAAGGTGCTGGCGGTGTCCAGAATGTGGGTCAGCACATCCCGTGGCAGCCCCTCAATAGACAGCAAGTGAATGATCTCGCCATTTGCGTTGAGCTGTGGATTGCGCTTCATCAGCATCAGCCGCGCTCCTCGACCACGAAGGTAAAGCGTCCCTGGGCGTCACGGTCCAAGGACAGGCGCTGGGCTGACGGCAGACTCACACGAGCCGCCGCGAACGTGGCCTCAATGGGCAGCTGTCGACCACCGCGGTCTACGAGTACCGCCAGCGTCACGCTGCGGGGCCTGCCGAAATCAAACAATTCATTGATGACGGCACGGATGGTGCGTCCGGTGTAGAGCACGTCATCGATCAAGACCACGTCTCGTCCGTCAATGGCAAATGGGAGGTCGGTAGGCCCAGCGCCAGAGGCCAAGCCGCGCTCGGCGTAGTCATCCCGATGCAACGTGCTGGAGATCACCCCAGCGACTTGCGGGCCTCCCCAGTCGGCTTGCAGCCTCTGGGCCAACCAGGCTCCACCTGACCAAATGCCCACCACAGCAGCACCTTGTTGCACCCACGGCGTCACCGCCTGCTGCAATTGTCGATACAGCGCCTCGGCATCAAGCTGCAGTTGCATGGCCTTGCGTACCGAGAAATTGCTGAAGAATGATTGCCGCTGCCACAGCGTCTGGGTCATCAGCGCCCAGGCTTCGGGCTTCAACCGTCGTGTAGCGCTCGTCGACTTCGTGAACAGGCAGTCTGAACTTGGCCTGAAGCTGCCGCGCAAAGCGCCTTGCGCGGGCGGTGTTGTCATGCGCAGTGCCATCGGGATGGCAAGGCACACCCACCACCAACGCGTCGGGCTGCCACTGGCTGACTACCCGCTCAATGGCCTGAAGCCGACGTTCGCCGACCTCGTGCACCGTGTGCAGGGGCTGCGCCTGGGCCATCAGCGTGTTACCCACTGCTATCCCCACTCGGCGAAGGCTGAAGTCAAATGACAGAAAACAACGGGTCACACGAGCGGCCTCACCACCAGAGCGTCCCATGGCTGGCATGGGCTCAGGCATGGCCAGCTTCCTGGCTGAGCATCAAGGGGTCAAACCCCAGCAATGACAAGGCGCGCTCGTAGCGCTGCTCCACCGGGGTATCAAAAATGACGCTGGGGTCAGCGTCTACCGTCAACCATCCATTGCGGATGATTTCCTCTTCCAACTGCCCCGCGCTCCAGCCGCTGTAGCCCAGGGTGATGAGCAGTTTGCGCGGCCCCCCGCCGCTGGCCACTGCCTCCAAAACGTCTCGGCTGGTGGTCATCTCCAGCTCACCTCCGGGGATGGCCAAGGTGGAGACAAATGGGCTCTCTTCGGCCGCGAACTTTTCATGCAGCACGAACCCCCGTTCGGTTTGTACGGGCCCCCCAAAAAACACGGGCTGATCGGCCAACTCCGACCTCTCCAGACTGAGTTCGACCTTTTCGAAAAGGCTCTTGACGGTGATGTCGATCGGGCGGTTGATCACCAGCCCCAAGGCACCCTTGCTGGAATGCTCACACAAATAGACTACTGTGCCCGAGAATTGCTCATCGGCCATTCCCGGCATTGCAATCAGGAATTGGTTGGTCAGGTTGATCGACTCGCCCGATGACATGTCACGATTCTATTCCCCAGGCCGAGTCCTGGGTATCCGAGGTGTCTCATGCGCTTACAACCCCAACTTTGTGCTCCAGCCCCCACGATGCCCACCAGCCCCCAAGGCATCGACCGGGCCCTGGTGTGGATGCGCCGGGACTTGCGTTTGAGCGACAACGCCGCCTTGCACCACGCCCTGCGCAGTGCCCGTCGCCTGTGGTGCGTCTTCGTCTTTGACCCGGCCATCCTAGACAGCCTGCCCCGCGCGGATCGGCGGGTAGAGTTCATTTTGCAGGCGCTGGTGGAACTTGACACGCAACTGCGTGAGCTGGGCCGCCAACACGGGGTCCCATCTGCCGGGCTGCTGGTGCGCCATGGCCCAGTGACGGATGTGATCCCGGGTTTGGCCACACAGCTGGGGGTTCAGGCCGTTTTTGCCAGCCACGACGACGAGCCCTACGCCGTGCAGCGCGACGCTCAGGTCAGGGGCCGTTTGGCGGAGGTGGGTGCCGCTTTGCACACCTGTAAAGACCACGTGATCTTCGAGCGCCGCGAGGTGATGACGGCAGCGGGTACACCCTATGGCGTTTTCACGCCTTACAAGAATGCATGGCTCAAGCGTCTGCAAAGCGAACACCTGGCGCCATGGGATCTGTCGGGTCTGGGCGCCGCGCTGGCCCCGCTGCCTGATCAAGATCCCGGCCTGCCCTCTCTCCCGTCTCTGGGGTTTGAGCCCACCAACCTGGGCAAGCTCCACCTGCCCCTGGGTCCGTCGGGTGCCGGCCAGCTGCTTGAGGAGTTCTTGCTCGAGCGGATCGATCGCTACGATCAAACGCGCGACTTTCCGGCTGTCAGGGGACCCAGCTATCTGTCGGTCCACCTGCGGTTCGGGACCATCTCCATTCGGGAGCTGGCGCGCCAAGCCCACGCCCGGGTCACGGCGGGTTCGCGGGGCGCCCAGGTGTGGCTTTCCGAGCTGATTTGGCGCGACTTCTACCACCAGGTCCTGCACCACCACCCTCATGTGGCGCAGCGCGCCTTTCGAGCCGAGTACGACCAAATCTCCTGGGAAAGCGGGCGACGGGCACAACACCTGTTGACCGCCTGGTGCGAAGGCCAGACCGGCTACCCGTTGGTCGATGCGGCCATGCGGCAGCTCAACCAGACCGGCTACATGCACAATCGACTGCGCATGGTGGTGGCCAGCTTCCTGACCAAAGACCTGGGATTGGACTGGCGTTGGGGTGAACGCTACTTTGCCCAACACCTCAATGATTTTGACCTGGCGGCCAATAACGGGGGGTGGCAGTGGGCAGCCTCCAGTGGGTGCGATGCGCAGCCTTGGTTTCGGATCTTCAACCCCGTCACGCAAAGCCAAAAGTTTGATGCGCAGGGCCGGTTTATTCGCAAGTACGTGCCCGAATTGGCGCAATTGCCCGATGCGGCCCTCCACGCGCCTTGGCAGGCCCGCCCGGTGGATCTGGCCGCTGCTCAGGTGAGCTTGGGTAAAACCTATCCTGCACCGGTGGTCCTGCACGACCAAGCGCGCGAGGCCACGCTCAAGCGCTACGCGGTGGTCAAGACACAGCGGTAGGCCAGGCACCAGCGGGGAGAGCCCCCCTATACGGAGCTCTGGCTCACAGCGGCACCATTTCGAAATCTTCTTTTCGGGCTCCGCACTCCGGGCATGTCCAGTTCATCGGAACATCCGCCCAAGCCGTTCCAGGCGCAATCCCGTGCTCCGGGTCGCCCGCGGCCTCGTCGTAGATCCAACCGCAAATCAGACACATCCAGGTTTGGGTATTCGGCACAACGTCGACCTGTGATCACTACAATGATCCGATTGTAGCGATCCGCCCTCGCCGGTTCGAGCGCGCACGCAGGCTTAGGAATTTCCATGCTCACCGATCGCCCCACACACGAAGGCCCCACCTCGGAGACGCAGACCGCTGCTCCGGCGTGCATCATGACCTTCAATGCCAATGACCCCAGCGGCGCCGGCGGAATCGCCGGGGATATTGCGACCATTGCCGCCATGGGGGCCCACGCGCTGAGCGTGGTCACCACCTTGCTCATGCGCGATACCGCCGAGGTGTTCGACCAGCACCTGATCGACGAGGAGGCCGTGGTGGAGCAGGCGCGCACCATACTTGAGGACGTCAGCGTCACCGGCTGGAAGGTGGGCTTCTTGGGATCTGCAGAAACGGTGGCCGCTGTGGCGGAGATCCTCTCGGACTATGCGGATATCCCTCTGGTGGCCTACGCGCCTGACCTGAGCTGGATGGATGAGGCCGCAGCACTGCCTTATCTGGAGGCTTACCGCGAGCTGATCCTGCCGGCCACCGAGGTCCTGGTGGGCAATCGCAAAACCCTCATGGACCTGTTGCTTCCCGACTGGGACAACGAGCGGCCGGCTTCGCCTAGAGAACTGGCCGTTGCCGCCGCCGAACATGGGACGCGTTTCGTCTTGGTCACCGGCATCATGCTTCCGGCCAAGGGGCAACAGCAATTCCTGGATAACGTGTTGGCCTCTGGTCAAGGAGCCCTGGCCGGCGAGAAGTTTGAGCGCTTCGAGGTCACGTTTGTAGGCGCGGGCGACACCCTTTCGGCGGCGCTGGCCTGTTTGCTGGCCTCGGGCGCCGAGTTGCAAAGTGCTGTGGGTGAGGCGCTGGCCTTTTTGGATCAAAGCCTGGATGCCGGCTTCAGGCCGGGGATGGGGCACGCGGTGCCCGATCGCTTCTTCTGGGCGCTGCCCCCCGGCGAGGGTGATGTCCCGCCAGATGCCGCATCCCCAGGCGAAGACCCCGATGGGGGGGCCAACCAAGGAGAGCCTCGACGTGTCCACTGACGTGACCACCAACGACGCGCTGTTTCATCGAGCACAGCGCGTGATCCCCGGGGGGGTGAACTCACCCGTTCGGGCTTTTCGGGCCGTGGGAGGAACGCCGCGGTTCATTCAGCGTGCACAGGGTGCCTGGATGTGGGACGCCCAAGGTCAACGCTATATCGACTACATCGGCTCCTGGGGCCCCATGATCCTGGGTCACGGCCACCCGGCGGTGGTCGAGGCGGTCAATAAGGCCATTTGCGATGGCTTTAGCTTTGGCGCTCCCACCGAACGAGAAATCGAACTTGCCGAGGCCATCATCCAGCACGTGCCCAGTGTGCAGCAGGTGCGCCTCGTCTCCAGCGGTACCGAAGCGGGTATGAGCGCACTTCGCTTGGCCAGGGGCGTCACCGGCCGCTCCATGATCGTCAAGTTTGAAGGCTGCTACCACGGCCACGCAGACGCTTTGCTGGTCAAGGCGGGCTCCGGCTTGGCAACGTTTGGGCATCCCACCAGCGCCGGAGTTCCAGCAGAGGTCGTTCAACACACCTTGGTGTTGCGTTACAACGATGTGGCGCAACTCGAAGATGCCTTCGAGCGTCACGGCCCCCAAATCGCCTGCGTCATGGTGGAGCCTATCGCGGGCAATATGAATTTCGTTCGGGCCACCGTGGAGTTCATGCAAAGCTTGAGGCAGCTGTGTACCTCACATGGGGCTTTGTTGGTCTTCGATGAAGTGATGACCGGATTTCGTGTGGCGTTGGGAGGAGCTCAGAGCCTGTACGCACAACAGATTCCCGGGTTTGCGCCCGACATCAGTGTGTTTGGCAAAGTGATCGGCGGGGGTATGCCCCTGGCCGCCTTTGGCGCCAGCGCCGACATCATGCGTCACCTGGCGCCGCTCGGTCCCGTCTACCAGGCCGGCACACTCAGCGGCAACCCTGTGGCCACCGCCTGTGGACTGGCCACCCTTCGAGAGATCGCCAAGCCTGGGTTTTTTGATGCGCTGTCAGCCAAGACATCCCGTCTGGTGCAGGGCATGCAAGAACAGGCGCGCCGCGCTGGCGTGAGCCTGTGCTCCGACTCGCAAGGCGGCATGTTCGGATTCTTCTTTGCCTCAACGCTACCTCAGGATTACACGGCCGTCATGGCCACCGACAAGGAGCGCTTCAACCGGTTTTTCCATGCCATGCTCGATCGTGGCATCTACTTGGCACCGGCCATGTACGAAGCAGGATTTGTCAGTGCAGCCCACAGTGAGGAGGACATCGAACTGACCCTACGGGCTACGGGCGAGGCATTACACGCCTCGCGGTGAGGGGTTCACAGCACCTCTTATGCACCTGCACATTCTGGGTATTTGCGGCACCTTCATGGGTGGGATGGCCGCCTTAGCTCGCGAAGCGGGCCATCGCGTCACGGGCTGTGATGCCAACGTCTATCCACCCATGAGCGATCAGCTGCGCAACCTGGGTATTGAGCTGATTGAAGGCTTTGATGCTGATCAGCTTTCGCTCAAACCCGATGTGTGGGTGGTGGGCAATGTCGTGACTCGGGGCAACCCGTTGTTTGAGGCCATACTCGACTCGGGCGAGCCCTACACCAGTGGTCCCCAATGGCTCAGCGACGTTGTCTTGCGTAATCGACATGTCCTTGCCGTTGCGGGAACCCACGGCAAGACGGGCACGACGTCGATGCTGGCCTGGATCTTGGAGCGCGCGGGCTTGAGCCCGGGGTTCCTGATTGGGGGCGTTCCCCTGAATTTTGGGATCTCTGCTCGACTTGGCGCCGGGAACTGCTTTGTCATAGAAGCCGACGAATACGACACTGCTTTGTTCGACAAGCGCAGCAAGTTTGTGCACTACCGCCCGCGAACGGCCATCTTGAACAATCTTGAACATGACCATGCCGATATCTTTCCTGACATTGGCGCCATTGAGACGCAGTTCCATCATCTCGTGCGAACGGTGCCCAGCAGTGGTCGGCTGATTGTCAATGCGCGCGATGATGCATTGCAGCGGGTCCTGGCTCGAGGCTGCTGGACGCCCGTCCAAAGGTTTGGGACTCGGCGTGAAGAACCGGGGGGTCTGTGTGCTCGTGGGCAACCACATGCCTTTGAGGTGCTGCGCGGCAGCTTGCAGCTCGGGCGAGTGGCCTGGGACCTCAGTGGTGAGCACAACCAGATGAATGCGCTGGCTGCCATCGGAGCCGCCGAGCATGTGGGCGTACCCATCGACGCTGCATGCGACGCCTTGGGCGAGTTCCAAAACGTGAAAAGGCGTTTGGAGCTCAGGGGGGAAGCAAACGGCGTCAAGGTCTACGACGACTTCGCTCATCACCCCACGGCAATGCGCACTACTTTAGATGGCCTGCGCCGACGAGTCGGTGATGACCGCATATTGGCGGTATTCGAGCCTCGATCCAACACGATGAAATTGGGCACGATGAAAGCGCAATTGCCCTGGGCCTTGGAGCTGGCCGACTTGAGTTTTTGCCTCCAAGGCCCCTACGGATGGGAGGCCCGTGAGGTCCTCTTGCCTCTTGGAGCTTCAGCGAGTGTGGCCCACCATGTTGACGAATTGGTGCAACAAGTGGTGGCTCAAGCACGCCCAGGAGACCACGTGCTGTGCATGAGCAATGGCGGGTTTGGCGGCGTACACGACAAGTTACTGAGCGCACTGGGGCAGCAACACCGCCAGCCCTGAGGCTGGCGGTGTTGCTGACGATCACATCCTTTGCATCGTGGCGCGAAGCGCTTCAGTCAATGCTGCCAAGCTGTCGCGCAGATGGGCTTGCATTTCCACTGAGCCTTTGCCCGCCTTGACTGCGCCTTGCAGCTCGGTTTGGAGTTTGTGTGCATGAAAGCGCGCCAGACTCAAAGCATCGGCTGGCAAAGTGGGAGAACCCCGAGTGAGCAGCGTTTGCAGCCGCTTGAGGTGCTCACGCTGCAAATTGCGGCGCATGCGCTCAATCTCCTTGCCCGAGGACAACTCACTCCAAACTGCGGACTGCAAGGTGCCATACACCTCGCTCAAGGAGATCAACCCTTTGCTTTGGGCGGCCGGCGTGAGCAGCGGCAGGTCCAACAATCGCGAGGCGGTTCCGGCTGACATCAACCGATCGAGCGCTTGGGTCTGCAGCTGCAAGACCAGAGCCGGAATGCTCACCGGACCCGAGCGATCCCATTCGATATAGTCAGGCGCCAATGAGGCCAGAAATTCCGGACGGAAGCGGAAACTGTCAACGCTGAGCACTTCTTGAGACAAGAACCGCAGGGCCTCTCGTTGCTTGGCTGGATCGACTGGGCGATAGTTGGGGCGTCGCGTGGTCCCAGGCAGATCGCGCTCGATGTGCATACCCCCCACGAATTTAGCCGCTAGGCTGGGGAGATCGCGCAGCTGACGAAATCCACTGAGCAGACTGCGGCGCTGGCGCTGCGAGTCCTCTCCTGCTTTAGGCGAACGCGATTGCACTCGGGCCCAAAGCTCTTTAGATAGAGCCATACGTCGCTGGTAGTAGGCCAGGGGATCATCCCCCAGATCAAAGCGATTGACGTACGGATCCAAGCCCTCGTTCGGTCCAAAACCTCCCGCATCCGCATCGTCCGCAAAGGCCAATGCCGGCTCGGTGCTGCGGGCAGCAATACGTGCAAGCTCAGTCGCCTCCTCGTTAGCTGACAGGGGTTTGTAGGCGTATTCAACCGCCCAGTAGTCATAGGCACCCAAGGTGGTGTTGTTGGGAGCGCCCACCGTCTCTCCGGGAAGCGACAAGTTGTAGGCGTTGTAGTCCATCACCGAGCCCGAAATTCCGCGGTTGCGCGTGAACTCCGGATCGCGCAGCTGAGCGCGGGAGATGGTGGTGGAGGCGCGGAAGTTGTGCTTGAACCCAAGCGTGTGGCCCACCTCATGCATGATGGTGTCCTTGATCTGGGCCTGCACAAAGGCCTCGGCCTGCGGGCTGTCGGGCTCGATGTCTCCTCGCGCCGTGAGCAGATCCATGGCAAAACTCATCTCCTGAGCGGCCTGGTCAGCGTAATGACAAACCTGAGCCCCCCCGGCGTGCAGATGTACACGCTGCGCAAAATCGGGCGTCTCGGATGAGGCCGTCATGTCCTCCACCACCAGGCGTCGAGCTCCGCGACCGAAGACGTCACTCATGCCGATGTCGGCATCCAGGATTTCTCCCGTGCGCGGATCGGTGTGGCTGGGTCCGATGGCAAAGCCCACGTCCGAGCCTACAAACCAGCGGACCGAGGCATGGGTCGCATCCATGTTGTCCCATGTCGCATCGTTCGGTTGCTGGCGCGCCACGATGGCGTTTTTAAAGCCAATTCGCTCAAACGCCTTGTTCCACTCCAGGATGCCGGCCTCAACCGACTGCCGGTACTTGGGTGGGATGTTCTTGTCCAACCAGTACACGATGGGCTGTACGGGCTCGGATAGCGCAGCGGTGGGGTCCTTCTTCTCCAAGCGCCACCGGTTGACCATGTGCTTCTTGGGGTTGGGTTGCAGGTCGTCGGACAGATCGGTATACGAGGTCGTGAAATGCCCCACTCGGGGGTCGGCCTTGCGGATCGCCATGGGCGTCTCGGGCAGCGCTCGAAAGTTGTACACCACACTGAAGAACATGCTGCGAGGGTCAGGTGTGGTCTGTGGAGGCGTCGGTGCCGGCACGGGAGAGGGCATGGCCGAGGGCGGAGGTGGTGCCGGGATACGCGGGGTGGCATAGTGCATGCGCACCGTGATCACCGACACGGTCTTGTCTGCTCGAATCGACTCGATGTAGGAATTGGCCCGATCGGGCGCGTAGGGCAGACGAAAAGCGCCCTCCAGGCGCGTGGACAGGCCAGGCAAGTCACCGATGAGCATGGCTGCATCTACCAGGAATGACTTGCGCTGGGGGTGATCGGCGCTGGCTGCGGCGCCGGAGGCCAGCAGACTGGGAGAAAACGCCTGGGCCGTGGCCAGGGCGCCACCGCCAGTGGCGCGGAACTGGTTGTTCAGGGCCATGAGCTGGACCTGGGTTCCCACACGCTCCCACTGCACCATCAGCGAGCGGCCCATCTGGCTGGCATACAGGCCCCGTTCACCCAAGGAATTGGAAAAATTGAACGTCATCAAAAAGGGTTTGCCCAGGCTGTCGCGAGGAATCTCGATCCAGACCTTGTCATCCTTGCGCCACAGGGGGAAATACCCTTCGGCGGCCTTGGCGTCCCGGGAAACCTCCGCAAACGGCCTGAGCGCCGTTGGATCAGGTCGTGCGGCTCCGGCTGGCATGCCTGCCGGCCCAGCCGCTGCGGCGGCCGTCGGGGCAGCCGTTGGGGCAGCAGGCGCGGCCCCCGAAGGCGCTGCTGCCTTTGCGGGGGTCGGCGCGGCCGCTGGGGTGGCGGCAGCCGCTCGGGTCGCCGCTGGAGTTGATGGGGCCACTGGGGAAGCCGCCGCAGCAGGAGGGGCCGCTTTGGCCGTGGCGGCGGTGTCTGCGGGCGTAGCCGCACAGCCGGCCAGCAGGGCAACGCCCAAGGAGCTCAGGACTGCCGAGTGGGGGGCCCAGGCCCGCATAACAACATTCAGAGTGAATTTCATCAGGATGCACCTTTAGGGTGGGCAATGCGCCCGCTACCCGCATTGTCTGCAATTTTCCAAGATTGTGGTCATGAAACTGGGTCGCAGGTGGCGGCACAGGCTGACCAACCCGATAGACTGATGCTCCATGAAACTCTCTCAACGCATTGGAATCGTCACCGGTGCCGCGCAAGGAATCGGCGCCGCGACGGTGCAGCGCATGGCGGCCGAGGGCGCTCAAGTCATTGCCTGCGACAAGCGCCTGCCCGAGGCCGGGGTGCCGGGCGCGTGCTGGAGCGTCAAGCTGGACGTCACCGATGCCCAAGCCGTCAATCGGGTGGTGGCCGAGGTTCTCACGCGCTATGGGCGCATCGATTTCTTGGTCAATAACGCCGGCATCACCCAAGACGCGCGCCTGCAAAAAATGTCTTTGGCCCAGTTTGACGCCGTCATCGATGTCAACTTGAGAGGTGTTTTTCTGTGCTCCCAGGCCGTGGTGGAGGCCATGGTGGGCCAAGGCAGTGGCGTGATCCTGAATGCAAGCAGCGTGGTGGGGATCTATGGCAACTACGGCCAAACCAACTACGCCGCCTCGAAATTTGGCGTGATCGGCTTTACCAAGACCTGGAGCCGAGAGCTTGGCCCCAAGGGGATTCGTGTCAATGCGGTGGCCCCTGGCTTCATCGAGACGCCCATCTTGAACACCATTCCCAGCAAGGTCATGAACTCCATGCGCGAGCAAGTGCCCCTGCGTCGGCTGGGCAGCCCCCACGAGGTGGCCAGCGTGTATGCCTTTTTGGCCAGCGATGACGCGAGCTATATCAATGGTGCCGTGATCGAAGTCAGCGGCGGGCTGACCGTCTAAGACCTCACTCCACGCTCAACCGAGGACCAGGTCGTTGGCGCTTTTGTATGCCCTATTTGAAGAAGCCGGAAAGTTTCTGGCCGGTCGCGTCTTGAGCGAGACACCCACTGGCTTGCAGGCGGAGCTGGCATCGGGTAAGCGGGTCAAGGTCAAGGCCAGCCATGTGATGCTGCGCTTTGACCAACCCAGCCCGAGCGAACTGCTGGGGCACGCAGCACAAACAGCCGAGTCGATCGACCTGGACTTGGCCTGGGAGTTTGCGCCCGAGGGAGAGTTCGGCTTTCAGGAATTGGCCAGAGACTACTTTGGCTCTGAGGTTTCGCAAGTTCAACAGGCCGCTGCGCTGCTGCGGCTGCATGAGTCGCCGCACTACTTTCGACGTGCTGGCAAGGGTTTGTTCCGCAAAGCGCCGCAAGAGACGGTGCAGGCCGCCTTGGCCGCCATCGAGCGCAAACGGGCCCAAGCCGAGCAGGCGCAGCGGTGGGCAGAGGAATTGGGTCGAGGCCAGTGTCCTGCACCCATCCGAGAACATCTGTTTCGGCTGCTGTTTCGACCGGACAAGAACAGTACCGAATACAAAGCCCTGGTGCAGGCCACGCGCCAGACCCAGACGCCCGCCTTGGCCCTGCTCCAGCGTTGCGGCGCTTTGGAAAACGAGTACCAATTCCACTGGCAGCGGTTTGTGTTTGAACACTTTCCTGGCGGCACCGACTTTGCTTCAGGCCCCGCCTGCGATGACTCGACACTGCAGGCCTTGCCGGTGGCCAGCGTGCAAGCGTTTTCTATCGATGACTCGCACACCACCGAGATCGATGATGCGTTATCGGTGCAAGGCTTGGGCAGTGGCCAGGTGACCCTGGGTATCCACATCGCCGCACCCTCTTTGGCCTTGACGCCAGATAGCCATTGGGATCGCGTTGCCCGACAGCGGCTGTCCACGGTCTATATGCCCGGGTGGAAGCTCACGATGTTGCCGCACGAGCTGGTGCAAGCCTTCACCCTGAAAGAAGGGCATGCTTGTCCAGCCGTGAGCTTGTACTTGGTCCTGGACGAAAGCAGCCTGGAAATCCGGGAGCAGACCACGCGGCTTGAGCGTGTGCCCATCGCCGCCAATCTCCGGCATGACGTGCTCGATGAGCGCATCAGCGAGGACAGTCTGAGCGGCACTGCTCCTGCGGACTACCCCTTCGCCCGCGAGTTGGCCTTTGCCTTTCGACTGGCCCAACATCTCAAGGCCTCACGCGAGCAGGTGCGAGGCCGCCCGGAAACATTCACCCGGGCTGACTTCACCTTCCGCCTCGATAACGGCCAGAGCCCTCCCTATGGCCACGAGCGGGTTCATATCGAGCCGCGACGTCGAGGCGCCCCATTGGATCTGATCGTCTCGGAAGCCATGATTCTGGCCAACAGCCGGTGGGGGGGATGGTTAGCCGAGTGTGGAGTGCCGGGGATCTACCGCAGCCAATCCAGCCTGGCCCCCGGCATCAAGGTGCGCATGGGCACCCGTGCTCTGCCTCACGCGGGCATTGGCGTTGCGCAGTATGCGTGGGCCACCTCCCCACTTCGGCGCTATGTCGACTTGGTCAATCAATGGCAGTTACTGGCCTGCATACGACACGGCACTACGGCTGCCCTAGCAGCCCCTTTTAAGGCCAAAGATGCTGCGCTCATGGCCATCGTCTCCAATTTCGAGACCACATACGCCGCATACAACGCCTACCAAAACAGCATTGAGCAGTATTGGACCCTGCGCTGGATCGAGCAAAACCAGGTGCAGGAATTGGAGGCCACCGTGCTGCGAGAGACTCTGGTGCGGGCGACGGCCTTGCCTCTGGTCCTGAACGCTACGGGCGTTCACACGTTGCCACGGGGCACGCGCGTGAGAGTGCGCATCACGGGCTGGGATTTGATCACCTTGCAGGCCCACGCCCAGCTGATCGAGCACTTCAGCGATACCACCGCAGCTGATGAAGCGGGCGATACTGAAGGCGATGATCTGCCAGGACCTTCTACATGGACACTGGATATCGATACCGACAGTGATGGCGTCGGTGTTACCCCTGAATCTCTTGCCAGTTCCGTAGCACCAGCGGCGGGAGCCGCAGGCGCTGCGGATTGACGACCCCATGGCCGGACGACTGCTGCAGTGGAGTTTGGGCGGCTCGGCGGTCATGCACGCTGCGCTGCTGTACGGACCGTGGGTTGACGAGCAGCCCACTCGGCAGGCCTTGTCTGATCGAGCCCTGGAGGTGGTCTTGGTCAATGCTCGGTCGGCAGCGCCGCCCAAACAGGCGCAGGCGGTGGCACAGGCCTCGCTGGCCGGCGGAGGGCAGCACAGCCAAGGCCGGGCGCAGTCGCCCTTTGCCTGGACCCCCTCTTCTGCCCAGGCGACGGCGCAGTCAAGTGAATCGTCGCGGCAAATTCAGCAGCTGCAAGCCCAACAGGAGCAACTGCTGATGCAAGTCCGTCAGGCTCTGGCGCCACCCGCACCGCCCGATGCCGCGGTGGCGCCGAGTCAGAACATCACCGCCTGGACCCAGGAACAGCGGCAACAGCTGCTGCATAGCCTTGCCGAAATCGAGCGTCGCATCGTTCAGGAAAATGCCAGGCCGCGTAGGCGCTTTATCAGCCCGGCTACGCGCGAAGAAGCCTACGCCATGTACTGGGATGCGTTGCGGCGCAAAATCGAAACCCAGGGAACAAGAGACTTCCCACAGGTGCAAGGCGAACGCCTGTATGGAGAATTGACAATGAACTTGGTCGTAGATGCCACGGGTCGGCTGATCAGTACACAAATCGTCAGCGGATCAACTTCTCGGTGGCTCGATCAACGCGCCCTGGAAATTGTGCGCTCGGCAGCGCCTTTTGGGGCCTTTAGCGCCGAGATGAACAAGCAAGCCGATGAGTTGGTGATCACCTCTCGGTTTCGATTCACACGCGAAGCCGGCTTGGAGGCCACCGTCCATGCGGGTGGGCAGCGCTGATGATAGGCTGGTCTGACGTGCGAACCCAGTTACTGCGGTTCGTGGCCTTGGTGATGGTCATGGGGGTGGCGCTGCAGCTGACTTTCGTGCTCAAGGTTGTCATCATGGGGTGGGTGAACCCGTCGTCCACGGCCTTTGCACGCAGCGAGGCATTTCGACTGCTCCAAACCGAAGCCGGTTTACGCTGGGATTGGCAGTGGGTGGACTACTCGCAGATCTCCACATCTCTCAAACGTGCCGTCTTGGCCAGCGAGGACGCTGGCTTCGTGGATCACGCTGGTGTGGAATGGGATGCGATCGAAAAAGCGTGGGAAAAGAATCAGACCGCCCGCCCTGTGGTCAACACGCCCTCGGGCAAGGTGCGGGAGCCGCGTTGGGTGGGGGGCTCTACCGTGACCCAGCAATTGGCCAAGAATCTGTTTTTGTCAGGGGAGCGCACGATATTTCGAAAGGCGCAGGAGCTGCTCATTGCTTTTGCGCTGGAAAGTTTCTTGAGCAAACAGCGCATCTTGGAGATCTACCTCAACCACGTCGAGTGGGCAGAAGGTGTGTTTGGCGCTCAAGCGGCGGCGCGCCACTACTTTCGCACCGATGCCGCCCGGCTAGGCCCTGAGGCGTCTGCCCGGCTGGCCGTCATGCTGCCGGCGCCCAAGCGGTTTGAAAAGCGGCCCCATTCACCCTACCTGGCGGGTCGCTCTCAGACAGTATTGGCGCGAATGGGTGGGGTGGAGCTTCCCTGAGCATGCAAGAAGACACCACCCAGGCCATCGCATCTGCCGCCGCCCAGTGGGTGGTGGAGTCCGGCATGGAATACGCGCAAGCCAAGCTCAAGGCTGCCCGAGACTTGGGCCGAAGAAGCAGCGCCCGGGCACAACTGCCCTCGGACGAGGCCGTGGAGCAGGCGGTGCGGGAGTACTTGAGCCTATTTTGCGCCGATACTCAGCCCGCTGAGCTGGCTGTCTTGCGCGGAATCGCCTCCATCTGGATGCAAAGGCTCTGCGCCTATCGTCCTTACCTAAGCGGCTCCGTTTGGCGTGGGACGGCAACTCGACACTCGGCCATCTTCATCGATTTGTATGTCGATGACGCCAAGGCCTTGCACATTGAATTACTCAATCAAGGCCTGCGATTTGAAGTCCAAGGTCAAGGCACGGCACAGCCCGAGGAACTGGAAGTGTTCACGCTGTACTCGCCTTGGCCCGATGCGTCGCAGCAAGTGCCGGTGCATCTGTTGGTGCATCCCTACGACCGGCTTCGCGGCGCCTTGCAGCCCGATGCGGCCGGGCGTACCTGGCGTGGAGACCTTCGCGCGGTTTTGGCTATGGAGCATGTCCCATGAAGACTCGACGGTTTTGGGTCACCTCGGCAGCGGCGGGCCTGGCCGGTGCAGCAGGCCTGGCCGCCTGGTATTGGCAGGACAGCGGCAGCTCTGGCGCGCAGGCACTGCCCGAGGAGTTTTGGGCACTTCGTTTTGAAAGGCCTCAAGGCGGCGAGTTGGCGCTCAGCGGGCTGCGCGGGCAGCCGATCTTGGTGAATTTTTGGGCCACGTGGTGCCCCCCTTGTCTGCGGGAGTTGCCCGATTTGCAGCGTTTTCACCAGTCCTATCGTGCCAAAGGCTGGCGCGTCGTGGGCATCGCCATCGACAGCCCCAGCGCCGTTCGCCAGTTCCTGCAGCGCATGCCGCTGGACTTGGATATTGGGCTGGGCGGGTTGCAGGGAACCGAGCTGGCGCGCTCTTTGGGCAATCCGGCTGGCTCGCTGCCGTTTACCGTCGTCATCAACCGTGCGGGTCAGATCAGCCAGCGAAAACTGGGCGCCACCCATTTTGAGGAAATCGTCGCCTGGGCGGCCGCACCAGGCCACTGAATCGCTTCATTTCAGAATAAATTGCTGTCAATTTGCTGCCTAAAGGACTCAAAAGGCCTCTTTTTCCATTAGAGTGTCGGTCCGTCGGCAGATAAGCCCGCCCCAGATCGACACCTTATGAGCATCCTTGTGCTTCACGGCCCGAATCTCAATCTCTTGGGTACCCGAGAGCCCGAGATTTACGGCAAAGCGACTTTAGAGCAGATCGATGCCGATATTGCCAAGATGGCGGCAGATGCGGGTAAATCGCTGCAGTCTTTTCAGACCAATCACGAAGGGGAGCTGATCGAGCGCATCCACACCGCCCGCCGCGATGGCACCCGCTTCATTGTCATCAATGCCGGGGCATGGACCCACACCAGCGTGGCCCTTCGTGATGCGCTGGTGGCCAGCGAGCTCCCATTTGTGGAGGTGCACCTGAGCAATATCTACCAGCGTGAGGCGTTTCGACACCACTCGTACCTGGCCGACAAGGCCGCTGGGGTGGTCTGTGGCTTGGGCCCCCTAGGTTATCGCGCGGCGGTGGAGTTTGCCCTGCAGCGCCTGTAGGGCCCGCCGGGTCGTTGTCCGACAAGAAGGAATCTTATGGATCTGCGAAAACTCAAGACCCTGATCGATCTCGTTTCTGAGTCCAATATTGCCGAACTGGAAATCACCGAAGAAGAGGGCAAGGTTCGGATCGTCAAGTCGGCCTCCGCCCCCCCTTTGCTCACCACCGCATCCACGGTGCTGCCCATCGCGCCTGTGGCGGCGGCCATGCCACCGGCCGCAGCGGCAGTGGGCGGCGCTCCCGCCGCGCCCGAAGCCGCCAGCGCGGAGCCGGCTCCCAATGCCGAGCCTGCTGCCCGCACCATCACCTCCCCAATGGTGGGCACCTTCTACCGCGCAGCCAGCCCGGGCGCCAAGCCTTTTCGGGAAGTGGGCGATGCCGTCAAACCGGGCGACGCCGTGTGCATCATCGAAGCGATGAAGATCATGAACGAGATTGAGTCCGACTTGAGCGGCACGATCGTCAAGGTCCTGTGTGAAAACGGACAGGCAGTCGAGTTTGGTCAGCCCTTGTTCATCGTAGAGTAAAGCGGCGCGCTCATGTTCAAGAAGATTTTGATCGCCAACCGCGGCGAGATCGCGTTGCGCATCCAACGTGCGTGCCGGGAAATGGGGGTACGCGCCGTGGTGGTGTATTCCGAGGCCGACCGGGAAGCCAAGTACGTCAAGCTCGCAGACGAAGCCGTGTGTATCGGCCCGGCCGCCTCCGCCCAAAGCTACCTGAATATGCCTGCCATCATTTCCACGGCAGAGGTGACTGATGCTGAGGCCATCCATCCGGGCTACGGCTTTTTGAGTGAGAACGCGGACTTTGCCGAGCGGGTGGAAAAAAGCGGCTTCGTTTTCATTGGGCCGACGTCGGAATCCATCCGCACCATGGGCGACAAGGTGTCAGCCAAACGGGCCATGATCAAGGCGGGCGTGCCTTGCGTGCCGGGCTCCGAGGGAGCGCTGCCTGACGATCCCAAGGAAATCATCAAGATTGCGCGCAGCGTCGGCTACCCCGTGATCATCAAAGCTGCCGGCGGGGGTGGCGGCCGGGGCATGCGCATCGTGCATACCGAGGCGGCTTTGCTGGCGGCGGTACAGACGACCCGCACAGAGGCTGGCGCAGCGTTTGGCAATCCCTCGGTGTACATGGAAAAATTTCTCGAGAACCCGCGCCACATCGAGATTCAGGTGCTGGCAGACACTCACCGCAATGCGGTGTGGTTGGGAGAGCGTGACTGTTCCATGCAGCGACGGCACCAAAAAATCATTGAGGAGGCGCCCGCTCCGGGCATTGCCCGCAAACTCATCGAACGTGTGGGCGATCGGTGCGCTGCGGCCTGTAAGAAGATGGGGTATCGGGGCGCGGGCACCTTTGAGTTTCTGTTTGAAGATGGCGAGTTTTACTTCATCGAGATGAACACGCGGGTACAGGTGGAGCATCCCGTGACCGAGGCCATTACCGGTATCGACATCGTCAAAATGCAAATTCGCGTGGCCGCCGGTGAAAAGTTGCCCTTTTCTCAACGCAATATCGAATACCGGGGTCACGCCATCGAGTGCCGTATCAATGCCGAGCACCCTTACACCTTCGTGCCGTCTCCAGGACGTATCTCGATGTGGCATCCACCCGGCGGTCCCGGGGTGCGCGTCGACTCTCACGTGTACACCAACTACACGGTGCCTCCCCATTACGACTCCATGATCGGCAAGGTCATCGTGCACGCCGACACACGCGAGCAGGCACTGGCCCGGATGAGCAGCGCGCTGGGCGAGACAGTGGTAGAGGGTATACAAACCAATATCCCTCTGCACCGCGAGCTGATGACCGATTCCCATTTCGCACAGGGCGGAACCCACATCCACTACCTGGAGGATTGGCTTGCTCAGCGCAAACGCTGAGGCCGACCCTGCGCCTGGTGCGTTGGTCTGCCTGACTCTTCGCTGTCCGCAAGAGTGGCTAGACATCACCAGCGACGCCTTGCTCGAGGAGCTCGACGCCGTGTCCGTGTCGGTGGAGGATGCGGACGCCGGCAGCGGCACAGAAGATGCCCTGTTTGGTGAACCCGGTATGCCGCCTCCCCGCTCGGGATGGCAGCGCTCGACGGTGCAAGCCCTGTTTGACAGCGAGGCAGCCGCGACCCGGGCTGCCACCTTGCTGCTGGCGCAGTCCTGGGCGGAGCATCTACACCTGATCAGCGTACACAACGTACCCGCCACCGACTGGGTGCGCCTGACCCAGGCACAGTTTGGCCCTGTGCAGATCACGCCTGATTTTTGGGTCGTCCCCTCCTGGCATGAGGCTCCTGCACAGGCCCGCCACATCATCCGCTTGGATCCTGGTCTGGCCTTTGGCACGGGTACGCACCCCACCACGCACATGTGCTTGCGCTGGTTGGCCGCCAATGCAGCGAACGCGCTGGCGGGGGCACGTGTGTTGGACTACGGGTGCGGTTCAGGCATCTTGGCTATCGCCGCGGGATTGCTGGGCGCGGGCACCATTGATGCGGTGGATATTGATGCGGCGGCCATCGAGGCCAGTCGGCACAACGCTCAGGTCAATGGCGTGAACCTACAGTGCGCAGACCCGAGCCAAGCCCAGGGTGAGTACGACGTGGTTGTGGCCAATATATTGGCCACGCCGTTGCGCTTATTGGCACCGGTACTGTGCCGTCATCTGCGGCCACAAGGGCATTTGGTGCTGGCAGGTATCCTGGAGCGACAAGCCGATGAAGTCGCAGCCGCCTACCAACCGTACCTCGCATTGCGCGTTGTAGACCGTCAAGATGGCTGGGTACTCATGTCCCGATAACATGATGGTTTGGCATCCTTGGGAGCTCTCATGCCCGCTTTGATTTGCGGATCGCTTGCTTTTGACACGATCACCACATTTCCTGGCAAGTTCGGCCAGCAAATCCTGCCCGATCAGCTGCACATCCTCAATGTGTCTTTCCTCGTGCCACAGCTGCGCCGCGAGTTTGGCGGCTGCGCGGGCAATATCGCCTACACGCTGCATCAGCTCGGTGGCCAGCCCATCATCTTGGCCACTTTGGGTAGTGATGGCGCTGAGTACCTCTCACGCATTCGTGATTGGGGCGTAGACGCTCGGCATGTCGGGACGGTAGCTGACCAGTACACCGCTCAGGCCATCATCATCACCGACACCGACAACAACCAGATCAGCGCGTTTCACCCGGGCGCGATGACGCAGGCGGGCATGGCCCCGGTTCCTCAACGGCCCGACATAGCACTGGCCATCATCGCACCGGATTCGCGTGATGCGATGTGGAACCATGCCCATCAACTCGCCGAGGCGGGTGTGCCCTTTATCTTCGATCCCGGACAAGGCTTGCCCATGTTCGACGGCGCCGAACTTCGGGCCTTGATTGAACGGGCCCGTTGGGTGGCGGTCAACGACTACGAGGGGCGGATGCTGTGTGATCGCACTGGCTATTCTCTGGATTCGCTATCACGCTCGCACCTGGAAGGTGTGATCGTGACCCTGGGTGCACAAGGTTGCGATGTGTGGATCCAAGGTCAACGCCACCACGTACCCGGCGTTGCGGCCTCCCAGGTGGTGGATCCAACCGGCTGTGGCGATGCGTTCCGAGCGGCGCTGCTTTATGGGTTGGAGCGCAACTGGCCACTGTTGCGCTGCGTGGAGTTGGCCAACCGGGTGGGCGCATTGAAGATCGCTTGCCAAGGCGGCCAGAACCATCTCATTGACCGCTCAGCCCTCGGTTTGAACTGAGCATAAAAAAGGCCCGGTGCACGCACCGGGCCTGGACTGGCGAAATCGCCTCAGGGCTTGCTGCCCGTCGGGAAAGGCCAGGCAGCTGCCGGACTCAACGCGGTCTTGGCCGCGGGAGCCGCAGGGGCAGCAGCTGCTTTGGCAGCAGGCTTTTTCGCAGCTTTCTTTTTCGCGGCCTTTTTGGCAGGCTTCTTCGCAGCCTTTTTCGCGGCCTTCTTCGCAGGCTTCTTCGCAGCCTTCTTGGCTACCTTCTTAGCCGCTGGCTTCTTGGCCGCAGCCTTCTTCGCAGCCGGCTTCTTAGCCGCAGCCTTCTTGGCCGGGGCCTTCTTCGCGGCCTTCTTGGCCGCCGGCTTCTTGGCCGCAGCCTTCTTGGCCGGAGCCTTCTTCGCGGCGGGCTTCTTGGCCGCAGCCTTCTTCGCAGTTGCCATAACGATCTCCTTGATCAAGTTGCAAAGAGCACCGCGGAGAGACAATCTCCGCAGCGATTCACTGTTCGGGCGTTGATCCCAGCGCTGATGCGCTGGGCCACGCCCAAGCCAGTGAATGGGAGCGCAGGCCGGCGCACCAATTCTGGCGTCGGTACATCACAGCCTGCAATTCGGAACTTCATGGGATGTTGGTCGTATGCGTCGTAGGCCGGCCCAGGCGGGTTCAGTCCCAGGACAGCGCTCCGCCCGTTTGATACTCAATGACGCGAGTTTCGAAGAAGTTACGCTCCTTCTTCAAATCAATCATCTCGCTCATCCAGGGAAACGGGTTTTCTTCGTTGGGGAAAAGGGCCTCCAGACCGATCTGGGTGGCTCTGCGGTTGGCGATATAGCGCAAGTAGCCCTTGAACATCGAGGCATTCAAGCCCAAAACGCCGCGCGGCATGGTGTCTTCGGCGTAGCGGTACTCGAGCTCCACCGCCTTGAGGAACAGGGCCTTGATCTCCGCACGGAACTCGGGCGTCCACAGATGGGGGTTTTCCAACTTGATCGCATTGATGAGGTCGATGCCGAAATTGCAGTGCATAGACTCGTCTCGCAAGATGTACTGGTACTGCTCAGCCGCACCCGTCATCTTGTTTTGTCTGCCCAGAGCCAAAATCTGGGTAAAGCCCACGTAGAAGAACAAACCTTCCATCAGGCAAGCGAATACGATCAGACTGCGCAGCAGTTTTTGGTCGTTTTCTGGGGTGCCGGTCTTGAAGTGCGGGTCCATGATCGC
>CAYNSW010000032.1:32117-33737 GCA_964400135.1 uncultured Rubrivivax sp.
CATTGAAGACTTCGCCTTCGTCTAAGCCCAAGGACTCGACGATGTACTGATAGGCGTGGGTATGAATGGCTTCCTCAAAGGCCTGGCGCAGCAAAAACTGCCGGCACTCCGGCGCCGTGATGTGCCGATAGGTGCCCAAGGTGATGTTATTGGCTGCCAGAGAGTCGGCCGTGACGAAAAAACCCAGGTTGCGCTTGACAATGCGGCGCTCATCCTCGGTCAGGCCGTTGGGGTCTTTCCAGGTCGCAATGTCGCGCGACATGTTGATTTCCTGGGGCATCCAGTGATTGGCGCAAGTGGCCAGATACTTTTCCCACGCCCACTTGTACTTGAACGGCACCAACTGATTCACATCAGTTTGGGCGTTGATGATGCGCTTGTCGGCCACATTGACGCGGCGATTGCTGCTCGAGGCAGTGGATCCAGAGGCTACCGGCACCGATCCCAGAGCTGGGACGGAGGGAACCATCTCAACACGTGACAACGACGGCGAAGGAACCTGCGGCGCAGTGGGCGTTGCAGCAGGTGCTTTTCTCGAGATCTGAGGGGAATCGTCTTCCCAGGCCAGCATAGACATATTGAAGTGGAAACAATGAATTATGTGAGTGTTGTGCAAGAACTACCAAGCACTTCTTGACTTTCGCCTGCTTCTCGTGTTGCTCTCATACATCGAAGTAGAAGTGCCGCATCACTGACACGCTTCGCAGTCGGGGTTGTCAATCGAGCAAAACTTGATGTCACTGCCGGGCGTCTGTGACATCTGTGCGGCAGCGGCGGCCGCAGCGGCGTCTAGAGCCGATACACCACCTGCGCCACCTCCGGAAGTGGGCACTGCATTCAGAGCCCCCGGATTGACCGTAGATTTTTCAGCGTGCGTCGCGCCCATGGTGCGCAAGTAGTACGTGGTCTTGAGACCTCGCAACCACGCGAGCTTGTAGGTTTCGTCAAGCTTCTTGCCCGAAGCACCGGCCATGTAAATATTGAGCGACTGGGCCTGATCGATCCATTTTTGCCGCCGCGCGGCTGCCTCTACCAGCCACGAAGAATCTACCTCGAAGGCGGTGGCATAAAGCCGCTTGAGCTCCTCAGGAACACGATCGATTCGACGCAAAGAGCCGTCAAAGTGCTTGAGATCGGACACCATCACGCTGTCCCACAGCCCCAGACGCTTGAGGTCGCGGACCAGGTATTCATTGACCACGGTGAACTCGCCCGAGAGGTTGGACTTGACCGAAATATTGCCAAAGCAAGGCTCGATGGATGCATCCACTCCGATGATGTTGGAGATGGTGGCCGTCGGGGCGATGGCCACACAGTTGGAATTGCGCATGCCGTGCTGCGCGATGCGTTGACGCAAGCTGTCCCAGGCCAGGGTGCTCGAGCGGTCAACCTCGACATAGCCTCCCCGCTCCTGCGCCAGGAGGTCCAGTGAGTCCATGGGCAAGATGCCCCTGTCCCACAGGGAGCCGCGGTAGCTGGAGTACCGACCGCGCTCCTGGGCCAGCTCGGTAGAAGCCCAGTAGGCGTAGTAGCACACCGCTTCCATCGAGCGATCAGCAAACTCGACCGCCTCTTGGCTTGCGTAGGGCAGGCGAAGTTGGTAGAGACAATCTTGAAAGC
>CAYNSW010000033.1:0-31760 GCA_964400135.1 uncultured Rubrivivax sp.
CCCGAGGCGGTCTTGGTTTCGTTTTCCAGGCGCTTGACGATCACGCGATCGTGCAATGGACGCAGCTTCATGAATTCTCCTTTTGAGACGGAAACAAGGGTTTAGACAACGACTGTGGTAGTAAGTACACACAAACATTGATTGAGCGATTGCGTGGGCAACCGCGCTAACCATTAGCACTCGAATTAATCGAGTGCTAGCAAACTGATTATAGGGGGTGAGCTCGCGGTTTCAAGGGGCGGGCTCTTAAATCCTTGTGCCGGGCAAAACCATGGGCATCTCAGGGTCTGGCCGAATCGTCACAAGCGGGAGGGTGTGATGGAATGCGCCCGCCGATTGGCTCGGGAGCAGTCCCCACCCCGACAGTCAGGCCCGAGGGAGGACTGCTCAGTTGCAGCTGCTTCAGTTGTTGATTGCCGGCGTGGCGCAAGGCTGTATCTACGGCCTGATTGCGCTGGGTTTCGTTCTGATCTACAAGGCCACCGAGACCGTGAGCTTTGCGCAGGGCGATCTCATGATGCTGGGCGCCTTTTGCGGCCTGGCAGCCTTGACGGTGCTCGGATTCCCGTTTTGGATCAGCGTGATCGGCTCGGTGGGTGCGATGGGTCTGTGCGGGTGGGCCCTGGAGCGAGCGGTCATCCGTCCGATCTTGGGCCAACCGGCGTTTTCCATTGTCATGTTGACCATTGGCATCGGCTACATGCTGCGTGGTCTGGTGACCATGGTGCCCGTCATCGGTACCGAAACCCACACCCTGCCCGTTCCCTACAAGGATCAGGTCATCCATTGGGGAGCCTTGGTGCTGAACGTTGAGCAGTTGGTGGTGATTGCCGCAACGGCCGCGCTGTGCGCGGGCCTGTATGCGCTGTTTCGCTACAGCACCCTGGGCATCGCCATGCAGGCCGCTTCGCAAAACCAGTTGGCCGCCTACTACATGGGCATACCGGTCAGGCGCCTGAACGGTCTCGTCTGGGCGTTGGCCAGTGCCGTGGCGGCCTTGGCTGGAATCCTCCTGGCCCCCATCACCTTCGTGCACGCCAACATGGGCTTTATCGGCCTGAAGGCTTTTCCCGCAGCCGTGGTTGGGGGGTTCACCAGCCTGCCTGGGGCCATCGCAGGGGGCATCATCATTGGCGTGGTCGAGTCACTGGCAGGTTTTTACCTACCCGCAGGTTTCAAAGATGTGGCTGCCTATGTGGTGGTGCTGGTCATGCTCATGCTGCGTCCCAATGGCCTGTTTGGCGAACGCCTGCGCAAGAAGGTGTAGGAAAACTCCACCATGCGGTTCGTTTTCAAAACTTCTTACGATCAGGATATCCGGCTGGCCAAACATGGTGGCCATGTCTTTTGGTACAGCTTGCTGATGCTGACCCTGGTCGCGTGTCCCTGGCTGCTCGATGAATACTGGCTGGCCCAACTGACCTTTGTGCTGATTTACGGCATCGTCGGGCTGGGCCTGATGCTGCTGGCCGGATTCACGGGGTTGTTCTCATTGGGTCATGCCGCTTTTCTGGGCGTAGGCGCCTACACGCAGGCCATCTTGACCCAAGCGGGTGTTCCTTTTCCCGTGGCCATGGCCTGCGCCATGGCGCTGACCGCCGCTGTGGGCGTGGTCGTGGGCTTGCCGGCCTTGAGGGTAAAGGGCATCTATCTGGGGATGGCCACCTTGGCCTTTGGCTTCATTCTCGAGGAGGTGTTTGCTCGTTGGGAAAGTGTGACGGGCGGCAATGCGGGGGTGAACGTCAAGCCGGTCGAACTCATGGGCTGGACGGTCGGATCGGGTGCGCCGTTTTACTTTCTATGTCTGGTCATCACCGTGGCCGCCACTGGGGTCATCATCAACTTGCTGCGCTCGCCTACAGGGCGCGCATTTGTGGCCATTCGGGACTCGGAGATCTCAGCCCAAAGCATGGGCATCCATCTGGCGTATTACAAGACTTTGTCCTTTGCCCTGTCGGCCGCCCTGGCCGGCCTGGGCGGGGCTTTGTATGCGCACAACATGAGATTTCTTTCCCCTGACCAATTCAACATCATCCAGTCCATCGATTTGCTGCTGATGGTGGTCATTGGCGGTCTGGGCTCTATTCACGGCGTCTTTTTTGGCGCCCTGTTTCTGATCACGATGCCCCAGCTCATCTCCTCGGCCAAGGCCTTCTTGCCCATGACGGTTGCCGAGGCGCCTGGCTTGAAGGCGGCCGTCTATGGCGCGGTGCTGGTCTTGTTTGTCCTGTTTGAGCCCATGGGCATGTATGGCCGTTGGCTCAAGATTCGCGCCTACCTGACCTTGTTTCCGTTTTACCGCAAGGGAATGTTCAAGCGCCAGAAGGCCTTCCAAAAGTCCGATCGTCTCAAATGAAGCCCGCACCTGAAACCGACATCTTGCTCAGCGCACGCGACCTGACGGTGCGTTTTGGGGGGGTTGTGGCGGTCAATCGGGTCAGTTTTGATGTGCGTCGTGGGCAAGTCTTCACGCTGATTGGGCCCAACGGCGCTGGCAAAACGACGGTGTTCAACCTGATCAGCCGCATCTACGAGCCCACCACGGGCACATTGAGTTTCAACGGCCAGGACATCACGCGCGTGGCGCCGCACCAAATTGCCACACTCGGCATTGCCCGCACATTTCAAAACATCGAGCTGTTTGAGCACGCCACCGTGCTGCACAACCTGCTGATCGGCCGCCACCGGCACCGGGCCACAGGGTTGTGGAGCCACATGCTCTTTACCTCTGCAACACGACAAGCCGAAATCGAGTCTCGGCGTGAGGTGGAGCAAATCATTGACTTTTTGGATCTACAGGCCCATCGAGACAGCCTGATTGCGGGCCTGCCCTATGGTGTACGCAAGGTGGTTGAACTGGCCCGCGCCCTGGCCTCCAAGCCGCAGTTGCTCCTCTTGGATGAGCCCTCATCAGGCCTGAACGTGGAGGAAACGGAGGACATGGCCTATTGGATCGAAGACATTCGCGACCAATTGGGCATTACGGTGCTCATGGTCGAGCACGATATGCGGCTGGTGGCGCGCGTGTCGGATCAGGTGGTGGCCCTCAATCAAGGTGAGGTCCTTGCCACCGGTACACCTCTACAGGTACAGGCCCACCCGGCCGTCATAGAGGCCTACTTGGGTGCCCAAGACGATTTGAGTGCACTTCGCAGGTCGCCATGAGCACGCCCTTGTTGAGCCTGGCCAATGTGGAAAGCGCCTATGGTCCTATCAAGGCCATACGCGGCGTGAGCTTGCAGGTCACCGCCGGTCAAATCGTCACCGTGCTCGGCTCCAATGGCGCCGGCAAGAGCACCATTTTGAAAACCATCTCCGGAATCATTGACCCGCGCAGAGGCTCAATCGAATTCAAAGGCCAGCCCATCGGCTCTCGCGACCCTGCCTACGTCGTGCGCCAGGGAATCAGTCATGTGCCGGAGGGCCGTGAGGTGTTCCCGCTCCTGTCGGTGCGCGACAACCTGCTCATGGGCGCCTACACACGCCAGGACCGCGATGCCGTGTCTCGCGACATGGAGACGGTCTACAACTACTTCCCGATCCTGCGCGAGCGCAGCACCCAAGATGCCGGCTTACTCTCGGGCGGACAGCAGCAAATGCTGGCCATTTCTCGGGCGCTCATGGCTCAGCCGGAATTGATCTTGCTAGACGAGCCCAGCCTCGGATTGAGTCCCAAACTCACCCGTGAGATTTTCGAAATTGTGGTGCGGATCAACCGCGAGAGAGGCACCACATTGCTGCTGGTCGAACAAAACGCGCACATGGCACTGAATGTGGCTGACTACGGCTATGTGCTGGAGAACGGCCGCATCGTCATGGAAGACACGTGCGATCGGCTTCGCGACAAGGAAGACATCAAGGAGTTTTACCTGGGCGTCAAAGACACCGGAGTGCGCGGTGAGCGTCGATGGAAGAAGAAAAAGACATGGCGATGAGTACAACGGCTGATCCCCATCGCATCGTCAGTGGCAGCGACTTTGGTTGGCTCCCCGATCCGTTGGATTTTCATACCATCCCGCAGATGTTCTTCATGCGCGCTGAGCAGCAAGGACAGCTGCCCATGATGCGCCAAAAAGATCTCGGGGTCTGGCGGACCTACTCCTGGGCGGAGGTGGCACAGATCGTACGAGAGGTGGCCGCCGGTTTGGCCAGCTTGGGCTTGCCTGCAGGAGGCGTCGTGTCCGTGCTGGCCAACACCTCTAGAGAGTGGGTGTGGGCGGATCTGGGTATTCAAAGCGCAGGGGGTGTGTGCAATGGCATCTACCCCACCGATTCGGCTGCGCAGGTGCAGTACCTGTGCCAAGACTCTTCCACACACATTCTCATGGTTGAGGATGACGAGCAGCTGGACAAGTTCTTGGAGGTCGAGGAACATCTCGCGCAGGTTCAGCACGTTGTCGTATTTGATATGGAGGGTTTGGGGCAATTGCGCCACCCCAAGGTGCTGTCCTTGCAGCGCTTACGAGAGCTCGGTGAGCAGTGGCTGCGAGACAACCCTGAAGGCATCGAGCCGTTATGGCGCAAGCGCTCGAGTGTTGATCTGGCCATCCTCGTCTACACATCGGGCACCACCGGAAAACCCAAAGGAGCCATGATCACCCACGCCAACTTGTGCGCGGTCTTGTCTGGCTTATCGACGAGCTTGTTTGAGGGTCTCCCCGAGGGTGGAGAACGAATCGCGTTCTTGCCTCTTTGTCACATTGCTGAGCGCATGATAGGCGAGTACATCCCGATCATGCGCCGATCGGTGGTCAACTTTGTCGAGAACCCCGAGACGGTCTTTGACAATCTTCGCGAGGTACAACCCCACGTCTTCTTTGCCGTGCCGCGCGTCTGGGAGAAGATCTATTCTCAGGTCATGATTTCTCTGAGCGAGGCAGGCAAAGTTCAGCAGGCCGCCTACGCATGGGCGGTGTCGGTGGGTCAGCGATTTGCTCAGGCTCGTCAGGCCGGATCGACCTCTGCAGGTCTTCGGTTTCAATACCAATTGGCCCGGTGGTTGGTCTTGAACAATGTGAGCCGAATGATTGGCATGAGCCGGGTGGACATGGCGTTAACAGGCGCTGCGCCAATTTCTCCGGAACTGATTCGCTGGTACCACGCCCTGGGCGTACCCCTGCGTGAAGGCTGGGGCATGACCGAGACCTGTGCAGCGGGAACGGTCAACCCGCTTCGCGGCATTCGCCCAGGCAGCATCGGAATTCCCGGGCCCGGTTTGCAAATGCGAATTGCGCCCGATACAGATGAAATCTTGATTAAGGGGCCTACCGTAATTTCAGGCTATCTCAACTTGCCTGAGAAGACGGCGGAGGCCATCGATGCACAGGGCTGGCTGCACACGGGCGATGTCGGGCGTGTGGACGACCAGGGGTACTTCTACATCACCGACCGCATGAAGGACATCATCATCACCGCCGGTGGAAAGAACGTCACCCCCAGTGAGTGGGAAAACCAACTCAAGTTCAGCCCCTACATCACCGACGCCGTCATCATCGGCGATCGCCGGCCCTATTTGACGGCCATCATCATGATCGACCTGGACAACGTAGAGCGCTTTGCACAGGAGCGCGATATTCCATTTTCCAACTATGCCAGTTTGACCCGGTCTCCCGAAGTGGTGGCGCTCATCCAGTCAGAGGTTGATCGGGTCAATCGTGACTTCGCGCGTGTTGAGCAGGTCAAAAAGTTTTACCTGTTGGACAAACAGCTCACACCGGAAGACGACGAGCTCACGCCCACCATGAAGCTCAAGCGCCAATTCGTTCAGAAAAAATACGCCTCGCAAATCGAGGCCATGTATGTCAGCTAAAGCGTCAAGGGTTCAGGCGCAACGGCGCCAGCCGCTCAGTGAGCAGGGCCGTTGAGCGACGGGTCTGAGTCCGGCTCGGGGGCAGCTTCTGCAACACTGTAGCGCTGGCTGGCCCACGCGCCCAGATCCACGCTCTGACAGCGTGCGCTGCAAAAAGGCCGCCAGGTGTTGCGGGTGTCATATTCGCACAGTTGCCCACAGGAAGGGCACTTCACCTGGCGCATCGGCAGTGGCGTAGACATCAGGCACACAGGGCAATTTCAAAGGCTGCATCTTCAGCCCACGCCCGCAGCCGCCCGTCTTCATCTGGGCGCATGAGGCGAACAGACACCAGCAGGCGGTGTCCGCTGATCTCTGGGACCAAGCCTTGGGACTCATCCAGTCGCAGCCTGAGCAAATGGTAGGTCTTGCCTTCCTGCAGGCGCTGCTGGAACTGTCCCCCCGGCGCCGCCACCCGTTGTGGCGAGCCGCTGTCCCTGAGCAAACCCAGAAGAACGAACAGGGCCTGCGCCAGCGGCATGACCGTGGCCATCCAAGTCTGCAAATCCGCGATCCGCGCAGCTGCGCTGCGGTGCTGCCAGGCGTGGTAACTCGGAAGATCGAAACCACAGGTGCCGCCCGGAATGCCAATTCGGCTGCGAATGCTCATGAGCCAGTCGTTACTGCTCAGGGACTGCCCCGCTTTGCCTTGCGTGCTGTTCAACGCCGCGTAGACCCGTTCGACCCGTCCCACCACCTCATCCAGAGCCGCCTCGGATATTCCGGGGTGTCCCCGAAACCCCTGCAACTGGCTGCGGTGCCTTTCCAGCTCTTTGAGGAGGTCAGACTTGAGATCCGCCCGTGAGGAAACGTCCAGTATTTCAAACAGCGTGGCCAGCGCAAAGTGGTGGTCCAGTGCCGACTCGCGGTTGACCAGCACTTCCAGCCGCTGAAACAGCTGTTCCAGCCGCAGCATCGTGCGTATACCTTCGTTGAAGGGGTATTCGTAGAGGATCAAGACGCCGGGCTTCGTTGCACTGCCGCCACCGTGGCGGGCATGGCCTCATTGTTCCACAGGATCGGTGTGGCCGGGGTCAGGAAGACCCCAGTGCGTCCACACCCGCCGCACCTCTTCTCGCAGGGTAGGCAGGTCAATGTCCTCATTGAGTATCACCGCATCGGCGATGGCCTGCCGCTGTTGCCGGCTGGCCTGGCGCGCGATGATGCGATGCGCTTGCTCAGCTGACCAGCCGTTGCGGCTCATCACCCGCTTGCACTGTGTGGACTCTGTGCAATCGATGACCAATACGCGGTCGAGGTCGGCTTGCCAGCGCGGCCAGTTTTCAGCCAAAAGGGGGATGTCCAGCACCACAGGGCGAGTACCGGCCTCGCCAGCCCTTGTCCGGGCGACTTGGCCGATGAGCGGGTGCAAGATCGACTCCAGCGTCTTGCGTGCGGGCTCATCGGCAAATACCCGCTCACGCATGCGCTGACGGTCCAAGGCGCCTTCGGGCGTGGTCACCTCGGGTCCAAAAGCGGCCACCAGAGCCGGCATGGCGGCTCCGCCTGCTGCCGTCAGCTCATGGGCGATCGCATCGGTGTCGACCAATTGGGCCCCCCACAGCGTGAGCCAACGCGCCACAGTGCTCTTGCCACTGCCAATACCGCCAGTCAAACCTATCTTCATAAAAGGTCACCTCACCACCCTTGCGGATGGGTGATTACCCTGGACGTCACAACCACCAGGTACCCGCTCTGGAGCCTTGCCAACATACCATCACCAGGGCAGCAGCTCCCAGGAAGGGCCCAAAGGGCACGAGCCGCCCCTCGCGCAGCTTGCCTCGCGTTTTCAGGGCGATGCCCACCACCGCTGCACTGATGCTGGCCAACACCACCACCGGAAGCAGACCGCCCCAGCCCAGCCAGGCGCCCAGCGCCGCCAACAGCTTGAAGTCACCCTGTCCCATGCCCTCCTGATGGCGCAGCTGCCGGTAGCCGCTGGCCACCAACCACAGCAGCGCGTAGCCTCCCACGGCCCCTGCTATGGCCTCAGCGGGCGGAACCGTCCCACCCAGCGCGGACACCAACAGGCCCACCCACAGCAGACCCAGGGTGAGGGCATCAGGCAAGAGCAAGGTTTCCCAGTCGATGAAGGCAGCAGCCACCAGGATGGACGCAAAAAGGCACCAGGCCACCACGACCCACTGCCCGGCAAAACGCCAGGCCAGTAATCCAAAGAGCGCCGCGGTCAGCAGCTCCACCAAGACGAGTTGAACACCGATTGCAGCCCCGCAACTGGCGCATCGACCGCGTAGTGCCAGCCAACTGATTGCCGGAATCAACTCCCAAGGCCTGAGCGAGCGCTGGCATGCCGGGCAGTGTGATCGGGGACGCGACAGGCTGAGGGCCGGGGGGCTTGGCAGATGGGATCTGATGGTCTGGGCACCCGACTGGGCCGCAGCCGCTGCAGCATCCATGCCCAAAGCGTGAAGCGACGCTTGGTCTTCAAGTTGATCGCAGGTCTGCTCCCACCATTGCCGATACAGCATCAGCGGCAGGCGCCGGATGACCACATTCAAAAAACTGCCGACGACCAAGCCCAGCAGCATCAGCAAAGGTATGGACAGCAACCAAGATTCGGGGCTCGGCGAGATCACACAGCGGCTCCCAATGTCAACAAGGGCCAGTACAGCGCGGTCACGGCTGCTCCCACAAGCAAACCGGTGGCCAAGGTCAGGGCGGGTTCGAGTTGCCGTTGAATACGTTGGGCCTGGTCTTCCAGCAGATCATCCAGACACCGACCGGCCTGTCGAATCAGGGGTCCCACCGCATCAGCCTCCTCGCCTACCACCACCAATTGCACCACGACTTCAGGGAAGCCGTTGCCTCTGCCCATGACTTGGCTCAAGGCTTGCCCTTGTGCCACTTCATGAGCCCAACGCTCACACACGGCCTGCAAATGCGCATGGCCGCAACTGTGGGCTGCTCCCTGTAGGGCTTCAACCAGGGGTACGCCCGCTTGTAGCAAGGTGGCCATGGTGTGACACCAGCGCGCAGCGGCGGCCTGCCGCAGTAGGCCGCCCCACAGCGGAAGACCCAAGCTGAGGCGGGCCCTGAGCTCGGGCAGTCGCTGCCACAGCCAGACCGCCACCGCGATGGTCCCGCCCAGCGAGCTCGCAGCAGCCACCCCGTGATGCAGCAGTCCGTCAGACAGCGTGAGCAAGGCCTGAGTCGCCCAGGGCAGCGGGGCCGACATGCCGTGGTACAGGGGCCCGAAGGCCGGCACGACCCACAGCAAGATCATCACCAACACCAAGAGAGCCACCACCAACACCAGCGCCGGATAGCCCAGCGCGGACAGCAGCTTGGCTCTCAATTTGATCATCCTGTCTAGGTCATCGGCCCGAAGAGAGAGCACCGTCTCCAAATCGCCGCACCGCTCGGCGGCCCCCACCAAACGCATCGTAGTGGGATCCCACATATTGGGATAACGGGCCATGGCGCCTGAAAGGCTCAAACCTTGCGAAACCTCATGTCCCAATTGCTGCACCAAGCCGCCAACGGCCTGGCTGCCGTATTGTCGTCGGAGCACCTCCAGCGACCGGAGTATGGGTACACCAGCGCGCAGTAAAGCCGCGCACTGTCGCAGCAGCGAAGCGGCCTGTGCCTCAGGCAGCGGCGCGATTTTGCCGGGCCACCAACAGCGCCGCAGTTGGACATCGACCCAGCCATGACGGCGCAGTTGTACGTGGGCCGCTGCCTGACCTGCAGCCGACACGACGCCGCTTCCCCTGACGCCCAGGCGATCTCGACCTGTCCATTTGAACCACCGTGTACGCATAAACCGGCGCTACTCTGTTGTGGTCACACACAGCACCTCTTCGATGCTGCACATACCCTGGCGGACGCGTTGTAGTGCGCTGTGCCTGAGGTCGCTGACACCTTCGAGCCTGGCCTGTTGCCGAATCCGCGCCAGCGAGGCCGCTTCCAGAATCAGGGGCTGCAACGAAGCGGACATCGGAAGGACTTCAAATAGCCCAATACGACCCCGGTAGCCGTTGATACAGGCTGAGCATCCGATCGCCTTGAAGGGATGCCATTGACTTCCCAGGCAGCTGAGGTCATGTTCTGAAAACCCCACGTGCCGGAGCTGCTCGGTGGGATAAACGGCGGGGGCCTTGCAGGCGTCGCACAGTCTGCGCGCCAGTCGCTGGGCGGTAATGGCCAACACACTAGAGGCCAGGTGGAAGGTGGCGACTCCCATTTGCATCAAACGCACCAAGGTGGAGGCCGCGTCGTTGGTGTGCAATGACGTCAGCACGAGGTGTCCAGTTTGCGCTGCCCGGAAGGCCGTCTCAGCGGTCAGGGTATCGCGAATTTCGCCCACCATGATCACATCGGGATCTTGACGCAAGAAAGCCCGAAGCGCTGTGGAAAAAGTCAACCCAGCCTTGTCGTGTACCTGCACCTGGTTGATGCCAGCCAGCTCCACCTCAACCGGATCTTCAACCGTGCACAGATTCACGTGGGGAGCGTGTAGGGCTTGCAGGCAGGCGTAAAGGGTCATGGTCTTGCCCGCACCCGTGGGGCCTGTCACCAGGACCATGCCGTGTGGCTGCGCCAGACTGTGGCGCAGCCCCTGGAGCTGCTTTTCATCGCAGCCCAATTGCGCCAAGGTGAGCTGTTGGCCGTGACTTTGAATCCACCGAAGCACCAGCTTTTCGCCTGCGATGGTGGGCAGGGTACTGACGCGAACCGACACACTGCGGCCCGCCAAGCTGATCTGTAAACGTCCGTCTTGTGGCAGGCGGCGCTGCGCAATGTCCAGCCGACTCATGACCTTGATGCGGGATATCAAGCGATCACCGATCCCGCTGGCCGGAGACGATCGGTCCAGCAGTTGTCCGTCAATGCGCAGCCTCACGCGCAGCCCATTGCCATGAGGCTCCAGATGCACGTCAGAGGCATTCATGGCCATCGCCTCCAACAGGATCTGTTGCAGGGCCTGTCCGGCTGGTGAGTCTTCACCGGGATCGCTGTGAGAGGGAGCTTCGGACATGGGGGAGGCCAGCATGGCTGTGCGCAAACGAGAGTCAGCTGAGCATGCCCGAAGGCGGGCGCGCAGGGCGACCCGATGGCCCCCTCTCAAGAGGGATTGATTCGTCTTCGGCACACGAGTACTTGCGCTACAGTGTTCGCCCTATGGGCCCAATCGGTATTCCGCAACCGAGTCTTGTGCGTGCGCCCGCGTGGGGCGCACGAATGGCCCGCCACTTCTCGCAGCTGTTGATCGTGGTGTGTACAAGCCTGTTGCTTCCGCTTTCAGCGGCGGCTGATCCCCAGCAAGACTTTGAGCGGGGTCTGCGGGCCCATGCCCAAGGTGATTACGACGCGGCACGCCGGCAGTGGATCTCAGCAGCCACCGCGGGTCACCGTGCAGCCGCGTACAACGTGGGCGTTCTCTTCGAGCAAGGGCAAGGCACCCCGGTGGATCTTCAGGCGGCTGCCCAGTGGTACCTCAAAGCTGCGCAACGGGGCGTCTTGGAGGCGCAGTGGGCAGTGGCCCGCATGTATGAAACCGGGCAAGGTCTGCCTCGCCAACTGGCCCAGTCACGGTTGTGGCTGGAGACGCTGGCCCGGCAGGCAGCCACTTCGGCTGCCGACCAGCAGCTGGTGGTGCAAGCCCAACAGCGGCTGCTGGCCCTGCCCGAGCCCGGGCTTGAGGAGATTGCTTTCGAGGGGGGCCGATACCTTTTCCGGGAGAGCACGGCCGCCCAATGTGTCATCGCGCTGCAGGGCTTCATCTCTGAGCACGCCAGAAGGGGATTTGTCCGTGTGGTGGAGCGAGCCAAGAACACGGGGTGTCGCCAGGTCTGGATGTTGTTGGAATCCCCGGGTGGTAGCCTGCGCGCTGGTATCGAGCTGGGACAGGAAGTCTTGGCAGAGGGTTTTTCCACTATCGTCAATCGTTCTTGTGCCTCGGCCTGTGCTTTGATCTTCATGGCCGGACGGCAACGGGTCTTGATGGGACGTACGGCTCGCATTGGCTTGCACCAGACCGGGACATCTGATCCCCGATTTGAGGATGCGGGCAAGGATTGCCATGCCAGCAGCCTGGACGAAAGCAGTCGAATGAAGCGCCGGTACTTGCTTCAGGTGTTGCCTGATTATTGGGAGCCCATCTTTGACAGAACCATGCGCACCTCCTGCAACGCCATCACCTGGGTACGCGGCCAAGAGGCGCTGTCGATGGGAATTGCCAGCCGCCTGCAGTAGTGGATAGGAAATCAATACCGGTTCACATCGTCCGAACTGGCTTGCTGGTCTTCAGGTTTGCGAAATATCTTGCGAAAAAGGACAAACGCCACCAAAGAACACAAGGCGAAGATCAAAAGATCACGGTTCAAAACAGCGCTTCCGCTCCACCATTGAATGGCAGCGACAACAAGGGCCCCAAAGCTAAGACCCAGTAGGACAAAAGCGCCAGTGAGCAATTCGGCTAACGCCAGCACGAAAGCCACCACCAAGGCGATCTGGTAGGGCTCCATGTCAGCCTCCATTACTGCGGGTGGCGCCGCCAAGCCGGGTCAAGGCGCCACTGAGGCTGCTGAGCACATCGGTTGGCACCAGGACAATTTTGGCGTTATCGCCTTTTGCCAATTCCTGTACCGCCTGAGCCTGCAGCTTCTTGACTTCAAACTCGACTGCACTGGCGCCTCCGGCAGCGATGGCTTGAGCCACAACTCCTACCGCATAAGCTTCCGCATCGGCCTTTAACCTCATGGCGTCGGCTTGCTTTTGTGCTGCATACAACTGGGCGTCGGCATCTAACTCCGTGGCTTGTTTCTTGCCTTCAGCTTCGCGCACCAAGGCACGCCGATTACGTTCGGCATTGAGCTGCAGCTGCATGGCTTGCTTTGTCTCGGGATCAACATCCACCTCCAGTATCTCCACCCGTGTCAGCAAGATGCCCCATTCTTCTGAGACCGCTCGTAAGTCTTCCTCTATCTCTTCTGACAGCTGGCGCCGGTTCGACTGAACGCCGTCAAGATCAGTCTTGCCGATGACGCTTCGAACGGTGCCGTTGACGATGGTCATGATGGCGTCATCAACGTTGGCGATTCGATACATCGTCTTGGAAGCATCGACGATTCGATACAGCACTGCCAATGAAACGGAGATGGTGACGTTATCCAGCGTGATGGCGTTGATAGGCTTGGGCGGTAGTTGCCGCTCTTGGATGGGGACCTTGTAGCGCACTGTTTCAAAAAACGGAATGATCAAGTGCAAGCCTGCCTCCAGCTTTCGATGAAACTTCCCCAGCCGCTCGACCAACCAATTCTCCGATTGCGGCACGATCTTGATGGCCAACTTGATGGCAACGAGCACCAAGACGACAAATGCCAGGGTGGCAAACGAGGGGAACAAGGACAACTCCATGAAGGGCTCCTGCAAGATATTGAGGGCTGAGGGTGGCATGCTTGCCTGTGGCGTACAAACATTTTGCCTGCTTAGCGTCCCTGGTTCATAGGCAAAAGGGTTTTCCCCCTGTTGCAGTTTGCTGCTTTCAGTAAATTGCGCGCTTTTGGGCGTTGGTTACATGGCCAAGGAGTTCACATCCCCCCCTTCGGGAAGCCAATCGGCACCGACGGGCGATTCGGTCGCCCGGCATATTCGCCTGACCTCTCATCCAGGCGGATCGGGAGCACTGCCAGTTTTCTGGGGGGCGAGTTCGCCCGCCGAGCGCGGGCCCGTGGTGGGTACCACTACGGTGCGATCGCACCGCAACGTGATTGGGTCGCACAGCGGTAGTTACGGTGTTTACCGGGCCTTGGCGGTGGCCGCTGGCGCTTTGGACCGCAAGCACCGCGCCGACTTGACCAATACGGCACCAACGCATGTCCTGGGTCCCCACCCGCAGTGGAGCGATCCAGCCAAAATTGTCAGCCTCGACCCTTGGGGTGCCGAGGTCGCCCGTGTCTTTGCCCAGGAAATTGCGGCCGGCTACGACATCCGCCCCACCATCGCCGTCACCCAGGCCCACGTGATCTTGCCCGAGGTGATAGAGGCGTTGCAGCGCGGGCGCCTGCAGCCCGATGGCGAATTGTTACTCGCGGGCGGGGCGGCCGTGGTGACCAAGGTGGCCGTAGAGCCGGTGTGGTACCTGCCTGGTGTGGCCCAGCGATTTGGCTGTTCGGAAACCGAGTTGCGCCGCGCTCTTTTTGAAGAAACCGGCGGCATGTTCCCGGAGCTGGTCACGCGGCCCGACTTGGAAATTTTCTTGCCACCGATCGGAGGCCAGACCCTGTACATCTTTGGGCGGCCTCAGGATTTGGCCCGGCCCGAGGTGGAGTTGACTGCCCGGGTTCACGACGAGTGCAACGGTTCAGACGTTTTTGGCTCCGATATATGCACTTGCCGCCCGTACCTCACGCATGCTATCGAAGAATGCATTCGGGGCGCGCAGCCCCAGCAAGCCGGTGGCCGTGGTGGAGTGGGTCTGATTGCCTATTCGCGCAAGGAGGGGCGCGCGCTCGGGGAGGTGACCAAGTTTTTGGTCTACAACGCGCGCAAGCGGCAGCCCGGTGGCGATACCGCCGATCAATACTTCGCGAGGACCGAATGTGTAGCCGGCGTACAGGACATGCGGTTTCAGGAGCTCATGCCCGATGTGCTGCATTGGCTAGGCATTCGCAAGATTCATCGCCTCGTCTCGATGAGTCATATGAAATTTGATGCCATCACCAACTCAGGCATCGAGGTGGGTGAGCGCATCAATATCCCGGATGAGCTGATCCCGGGTGATGCCCGTGTGGAGATGGAAGCCAAGATGGCGGCCGGTTACTTTACGCCGGGCCCGGTGCCCGACGCACAAGATCTCAAGAACACCCGGGGGCGGAGCCTGGCCGAGTGAGTGCGAATTCGCAGTCCGATGCAGGGGTGAAGCAGGCGGTGCAGCTATTGCGCCGCACCGATGAAATTCGACGTCGCGCGCGACTCGTGTTGGACAGGGCGCGAAGCGGAGGATCAGAAAATTTTCGCGTGCATGAAGACGCCATGGATACGGCGGCTGCGCAGGTGGCCGCGACGACGCGGCGCCGCTATCCCGATCTTCAGATCCCGTACCACAGTCGGTGGCGGCACTTTGAAGCAGGCGCAGTGAACCGCGCGGCACAGCTCGATCAACTCCTGAATGAGCACGCGGGCCGACCCGATCGGGCCGCACGCGCGCGTGCCCAAATCGACTTGGCGGTGGTCAGCGTATTGTTAGATGCCGGCGCTGGTGCCCAATGGAGTTACTTCGAAGCCGATTCGGGTGGCCACTTCTCGCGCTCCGAAGGCCTGGCCGTAGCGAGTTTTCACGCTTTCACATCGGGATTGTTCTCGAGCGATCCTGACCGCCCTTTGCAGGTGGATGCCGCAGCCCTGATGGCGCTGACTGAGCACCAACTGGCTCAGGCCTTTCAAGCCAGTGACGCCAAGCCCTTGGTGGGACTGTCCGGGCGCGTCGCCTTATTGCGCCGACTGGGACGGGCGCTGGCGACCCAGCCGGATACCTTTGGTCAGGCAGGACGCCCCGGGTGCCTGTTTGACACATTGACCTCCGACGGCACCACCTTGGTGCATGCGCGCGACATTTTGGCGCTCGTACTGGACACTTGGAGTGAGGCGTGGCCTTCGGCCCAGAGACTGGGTGCTGTATCGGTGGGGGATTGCTGGCACTGCCCTGGGATCAGCGGTGCCGGGCTGAGCAATGGCTGGATGCCATTTCACAAGTTGTCGCAGTGGTTAACCTACTCGCTGCTCGAGCCGTTTGAGTGGGCGGGGGTGGGTGTAGAGGGGGTGGGCGACCTCACCGGACTGCCGGAATACCGCAATGGCGGGCTGTTGATCGACTCTGGCGTCCTTGCGCCGAGACCATCGGGCTGGGCAGATCACCTCTGGAGCGTCAGCGACACCTTCATCGTCGAGTGGCGCGCGCTGACAGTTGCCCTACTGGACGACTTGGCGCCTCGGGTTCGGCATGTACTGGGCTGCGATGAGTCCTCCTTGCCCCTGGCGTGCGTACTGGAAGGGGGCACCTGGGCGGCAGGCCGTGAGCTGGCACAATCGTTGCGTTCGGGTCAACCGCCATTGCACATCAGCAGCGACGGCACCGTGTTTTGAGACCAAGCGCTGAGGCACAAGTACCATGAGTGACGTTCGCATCATCGATCACCCTCTGGTTCAGCACAAGCTGACCCTGATGCGCCGCAAGGACGCCAGCACCAGTACCTTTCGCCGATTGCTCAATGAATTGGCCGCGCTGATGACCTATGAGGTCACGCGTGACATGCCGCTTCACGAGGTGGACATTCAAACTCCCCTGGAGACCATGAAGGGGCGTGTCATTGATGGCAAGAAATTGGTATTCGTTTCCATTTTGCGCGCGGGAACGGGAATCTTGGATGGCATGCTCAACGTCGTGCCCGGTGCCCGGGTGGGGCATATCGGCTTGTACCGAGACCCCAAGACGCTGGTGGCCGTTGAGTACTACTTCAAGATGCCGCAGGATATGCACGAGCGTGACGCCATCGTGGTCGATCCGATGCTGGCCACCGGCAATTCCGCCATCGCTGCGGTTGAGCGCATCAAAGAGCTGCGGCCGCGCTCTATCAAATTTGTCTGCTTGTTGACCTGCCCCGAGGGAGTGGCCGCATTTGGGGCGGCCCATCCCGATGTTCCCATCTACACGGCCGCGGTGGATCGTCAACTCAATGACCACGGCTACATCCTTCCCGGACTCGGCGATGCGGGCGACCGCATCTTCGGAACCAAGTGAGGCCCCCGCGCCTTTTTTCATTGTTGCCCAGCACTTCCAAGGAGAACCTCTGATGACCTCGCCCCGTTTTACACGCCGCGCCCTCACGGCACTGGCCATTGCCGCTGCTGCTGTGGGCTTTCCCACACTGGCTTCAGCACAAGCCGGTGCCAAGATGAAAGTGGCTGCCATCTACACCGTTCCGTTTGAGCAGCAGTGGGTCAGCCGTATCCACAAAGCACTCAAGGCTGCCGAAGCGCGCGGTGAGATTGAGTACAAGGCCAGTGAAAACGTGTCGAATGCCGATTACGAGCGTGTCATGCGCGAGTACGCGACGGCCGGCAACACCTTCATCGTCGGTGAATCCTTTGCGGTGGAGGCCGCTGCACGCAAGGTAGCCAAAGACTTCCCCAAGGTATCGTTTTTGATGGGCTCATCGGGTAAGCCTCAGGAGCCCAACTTCAGCGTCTTTGACAACTACATTCAGGAGCCGGCGTATCTGACGGGCTTGATCGCCGGGGGAATGACCAAGACCAACAAGATCGGCATGGTGGGGGGATTTCCTATTCCCGAGGTCAATCGCCTGATGAACGCCTTCATGGCGGGGGCGCGAGAGGTCAATCCCAAGGTGGAATTCAGTGTCACCTTCATCAACAGCTGGTTTGACCCACCGAAGGCCAAGGAGGCTGCCTTTGCCATGATCGACAAGGGCGCAGACATCATGTACGCCGAGAGGTTTGGTGTGTCGGACGCCGCCAAAGAGCGGGGCAAGCTAGCCATTGGCAACGTCATCAACACGCAAGACAAATATCCCGATACGGTGGTGGCCTCTGCCCTATGGCACATGGAGCCCACCATTGATAGGGCCCTCAAACTGGTGAAGGACGGCAAGTTCAAGGCCGAGGACTATGGCCAGTACTCCATGATGAAGTACAAAGGCTCAGAGCTCTCGCCTTTGGGTACTTTCGAAAAGAAGATTCCCGCCAACATCGTGGCCAAGGTCAAGGCGCGTGAGTCCGAGATCCTCTCAGGCAAGTTCACGGTCAAGGTAGACGACAACCAGCCCAAGTCGGGCAAGTGAGTTGCTTCTGGCCGAATCGCCAGTTCTCAAGCTAACGGGCATCACCAAGCGCTTCGGCGCCTTGGTGGCCAACGACAACATCTCGCTGACGCTATCGCGCGGCGAGGTGTTGGCTTTGCTCGGCGAGAACGGAGCGGGTAAGTCCACGCTGGTGTCCATTCTCTTTGGTCATTACGTGGCCGACGAGGGGACCATCGAAGTCGAGGGCAGACCGCTGCCAGCCGGACAGCCGCGCGCCGCGTTGCGTGCTGGCGTGGGAATGGTGCACCAACATTTCACGCTGGCCGACAACCTGTCGGTACTAGACAACGTGATGATGGGCACCGAGCCGCTGTGGCTTTGGCGCTCCCGCCGCCATGAGGCCCGTCAGCAATTGCTCGAGGTCGCCCAGCGCTTCGGATTGCACGTCTCGCCTCAGGCGCGTGTGGGCAGCTTATCCGTGGGCGAGCGACAGAGGGTAGAAATCCTCAAGGCGCTGTACCGGGGGGCCCGTATTCTCATCCTGGACGAACCCACGGCCGTGCTGACACCGCAAGAAAGCGAAGCCCTGTTTGATACCCTGGGGGCCATGGTCAGACAAGGTCTTTCCATCATTTTCATCTCTCACAAGCTGACCGAGGTGATGCGGGTTTCGCATCGCGTGGCAGTACTTCGGCAGGGCCGGCTGGTAGCCCAAGTGCCCACCGCTCAAACCGACCCCGTTCAACTCGCCCAGGCCATGGTGGGCCATGCGGTGCAAGAAATCAGACGAAAGCCCGCTGAGCGCGCCGGGCAGGTGGTGTGTGCATTGACCGACATCAGTACGGCAGGCAGTCCGCGCGATCGTCTCAACGGACTGTCGTTGACCCTGCGCTCAGGCGAGATTACGGCCATCGCCGGTGTATCCGGTCATGGGCAAGAGGCCTTGGCCGAGCTGCTCAGCGGTATGCGCAAGGCAACGCATGGCACCGTGACGCTCAACGGCGGGCCACTACCCGCCTCACCGTCTAAGCTGGTCCAGGCGGGTGTGGCACGAATCCCCGAGGACAGGCGAGGTTTGGGATTGGTGGGCGACCTGCCACTGTGGGAGAACGCGGTATCCGAGCGGCTTCGCAGACGCCCTTTTTCCAACGGCATCTGGATTCAACGCCGGGCCGCTCAAGCATACGCTCATCAGGTCATGACGGCCTACGATGTTCGGGGAGGCGCAGCCCTGACGCCAGCCCGATCACTCTCGGGTGGCAATATGCAAAAGCTCATCATCGGCCGAGCACTGAGCACTGCGCAGGCGGGTGAGTCAGCCGCGCCCACGCTGGTGGTGGCCCATCAACCGACTTGGGGTTTGGACATTGGAGCGGTGGCTTATGTCCAGCAACAGCTTCTGGCTGCCCGAGACGCCGGGGCGGCCGTTTTGCTGATTTCAGACGACCTGGACGAGGTGTTGACGTTGGGAGATCGCGTGGCCGTGATACACCGAGGCCAATTGACACCGACCCGTGCGGCCGATGAGTGGAGCCGCGATGAGATTGGCTTGGCCATGACAGGAGGCCAACGTGCGGCTTGAGCGCCGAGACCACAACTACGCTGCGGCCTGGTTGATGGTTCCCATCGTGGCCATCGTGGCGACCTTGCTGGTCAGCACCGGTTTGGTCTTGTGGGCGGGAGCCCCAGTAGGCCCCACTTTTGTGTTGCTGCTTCAAGGGGCCTTCGGTTCGGTATTTGCTTGGAGTGAAACGCTCACACGAGCCATCCCGTTGATGCTCACAGGGCTGGCCGCTGCCATTGCCTTTCGTGCTCGACTCTTCAATATCGGAGCGGAGGGACAACTCTACGCTGGTGCGTTGGCGGCCGTGGCCGTGGGCGGCGTCTCCACAATGGAGGTGCTGGCTCTGCCCGCCTGGCTGATGTTCATCTTCATGATGTTGGCGGCGGCGATGGCCGGCGCCATGCTGCTGTTGGGACCGGCTTGGCTGAAGATCCGGCTGGGCGTTGATGAAGTGGTCACCACCTTGTTGCTGAATTTCATCGTATTGCTGTTTGTCTCGGCCATGCTCGACGGCCCCATGAAAGACCCAAGCGCTTTGGGCTGGCCACAAAGCGTGTCGCTCGCCCCTGAGATGGAACTGTCCAAACTGGTGGAAAAAACCCGAGTTCATACAGGCTTGGTGTGGGCAGTGGTCCTGGCAGCCATGCTGTGGGTGGTGCTGCGCTCCACCGTCTTGGGCTTTGATATCCGCGCAGTGGGTGCCAACGCACGCGCCGCCGAGTTTGCGGGCGTGCCCATGACCGGCACCATGGTGAAGGTGGCCCTGATCTCAGGGGCTTTGGCCGGCTTGGCCGGCGCCATCGAGGTGGCAGGACGCACCTCGTACGTCACGTTGGACATGTCCCCCGGCTACGGCTACAGCGGCATCGTGATTGCGATGTTAGCGGCGCTGCACCCTTTGGCCGTAATCGCCGCCAGTGTGTTTGTGGCGGGCGTCTTGGTGGGTGCTGACAGCATGAGTCGCTCCATCGGCGTTCCCACCTATCTGGCCGATGTCATGGTGGCCGTGGCGCTACTGAGTGTTTTGGTGGCCAGCAAGCTGGCCCAGTACCGAGTCGTCAGGCGCTGAGGGCCTCATGGCAGAGTTGCTCGACGTCCTGACCAATCCCGCTTTCTGGGTGGCCGTGCTTCGCATCGCCACTCCCTTGATTCTGGGCACGCTTGGTGTGCTGTGGTGCGAGCGCAGCGGTGTGCTCAATCTGGGAATCGAAGGCATCATGGTGGCAGGGGCATTTGTGGGGTGGTTGACGGTGTATGCAGGGGCGTCTTTATGGACCGGTGTGCTGGTGGCAGCCCTGACTGGAGCCACTTTGGGCCTGTTGCACGCTGGGCTGACAGTAGGCTTGGCCTTATCGCAGCATGTGGCGGGATTGGGCATCACCTTGTTGGCCACCGCCTTGAGTTACTTTGGCTACCGCGTGATGTTCCCCAAGGTCAACACCCCGCCCACTATCACCCCATTTGCCCCCATGGAAGGGCTGGGGATACCGGTACTGAGTGCACAGACCCCTCTGACATTGCTGGCCTTGGTCGTGGTACCCATCTCGGCTTGGATCTTGTATCGAACGCCGGCAGGCTTGGCGGTACGCATGGTGGGCGAAAATCCCCACGCAGCAGAGGGGCAGGGCATTTCGGTGACGGCCACTCGGACCGCAGCGGTTGTCTGGGGTTCTGCGCTGATGGCAGTGGCCGGTGCTTTCTTGACACTGTCGGCCTTCAACGCCTTTTTCTTCAATATGGTCAATGGCCGTGGATGGATTTGTGTGGCCCTGGTGGTGTTTGCCTCGTGGCGGCCAGGCAAGGCGTTATGGGGCGCCGTGCTATTCGCGTTTTTTGACGCACTTCAACTTCGTCTGCAGCAAATGGGCGCCAGTGTCTTGCCTTATCAGGCGTACCTCATGCTGCCGTATGCCTTGTCCATTCTGGCGCTCGTGGTCATGGCGCGTCGTGCCGCCTACCCTCAAGCGTTGATGAAACCCTACATCAAAGGGGAGCGATGATGCTGGATTTGCTCATTACTGGGGCCAGATTTGCTGATGGTCGTCAAGACATGAGTGTGGCTGTGCAAGACGGCCGCATCGTGGAAGTACACCCCCACTGGACTGCACCCGCTCATGAAACGGTGGATGCCCAAGGCCTTCTGCTGAGTGCCCCATTTTGTGATGCGCACTTCCATATGGATGCGACGCTGAGCTACGGACTGCCCCGCATCAACCAAAGCGGCACATTGCTCGAGGGCATTGCCCTGTGGGGAGAGCTCAAACCCTTGCTGACCCCAGAGGCACTGATACAGCGCGCCTTGACCTATTGTGATTGGGCGGTGGCCAAAGGGTTGTTGGCCATACGCTCTCACGTCGATACGAGTGACCCGTCCTTACTGCCCGTTCGTGCCATGTTGGAGGTCAAGCGCCAAGTCGCCCCTTACCTGGATCTGCAGTTGGTGGCCTTTCCGCAGGATGGTGTTTTACGCACCCCAGGAGGATGGGACAACTTGCGCCGCGCCCTGGATCTGGGCGTTGAGGTGGTGGGGGGCATCCCCCACTTTGAGCGCACCATGGCCGATGGTGCTGCCAGTGTGAAGCTCTTATGTGAAGAGGCCGCAAAGCGCGGGCTTCTGGTGGATATGCACTGCGATGAGACCGATGACCCTCAGTCCCGGCATATCGAGACGCTGGCCTACGAGACGCAGCGCTTGGGACTTCAAGGGCGCGCAACGGGGTCACACCTCACCTCCATGCACAGCATGGACAACTACTACGTGAGCAAGCTCATCCCGCTGATCGCCGAGTCCGGGGTCAGCGTGGTGTCCAACCCCTTGATCAATATCACCATACAAGGTCGCCACGACACCTATCCCAAGCGCCGTGGCCTGACACGGGTACCCGAGCTGATGGCCGCTGGTATCAACGTGGCGTTCGGGCACGACTGCGTCATGGACCCTTGGTACTCGCTGGGCTCGGGCGACATGCTGGAGGTGGCCCACATGGGGTTGCACGCCACGCTCATGACCAGCCAGGCGGGAATGCGCGCATGTTTCGAGGCCGTCACCACCCAAGCTGCTCAGGTCATGCACCTTCCGCGCTACGGCCTGCGCCCCGGCTGTGATGCCAGCTTTGTCTTGCTGCAGGCTCGGGATCCAGTGGAGGCCATCCGTCTGCGGGCCACGCGGCTGAAGGTGTGGCGCCAGGGCCGCTTGTTGTCCACTTCGCCCGAGGCTAGTGCACGGTTGAACATTGCAGGGAGACCCGCCAGCACCTCTTACATGCTGTGAGGCACGACGGTGTCCACCACCGTTCCTGCCTGCCTAGCGCATCAAGCTGTCAATCCAGGGTTTGGCGTCGATCAGCGCATGGACATAGGTGACCCGGTGGTCGGCGTTGTCGCCGGCGCTGAGGGTCTGGCCGTTGTCCTTACCCAGGACCTTTTGGTACTCCACGCCCAAACCCGCCACAAAAAAGGGCACTGCCTCGTCGCGTCCGCCAAAGTAGGCTCTAAGCGGAGTTTGGCTCAGCCATCGATAGGAGGCTGATTCATCCAGTGTGGTCATCAGCACGCCGCTGCCTTGTTTCATGCGTTGTACGAAATCGGGTCGCAGCATCAGGCGGGGGTCGGGGGGCACCCGGGTCATGAATTCGGCAAATCCGATCTTGAACTCATAAAAGGCCCTTGCTGTTGGAAAAAACTCCGGGCGAATGGCCTCTTTGGCAAGTCCCGCGAAGCCTCGGTAGGTCTCCAGCGAGAACAGCATATTGGACAAAGCTGCCGCGCGGAACATGGCCTCGTAGGGGCGCGGATTGGTCAGGCCTGCCAGGATGAACAGACCCAAATCCACAGCGCCGGCCGCTGTGACGGACGCCGACACTTTGATGCCTTCGCGCTCCAATCGCCTGAGCAAAATCATATTGCTGTACCCGCCTTGAGACCAGCCCATGGTGGCCAGCCCCTGGGGACGCTTGCCCTGTTGCTGCAAGAAGCGCAGCGCCACCATGTACAAATCAAAGGTGGACTGCTCAATGCTGTCTCTGACAAAGTAGGAGTTGCCCAGATCGGAGTCGCCCAGCCCAAAGTAATCAGCAGCCACCACCACGTAGCCCTGGCCGCCGAATTGGGCCAGCATCAGCAAGGTCTCGATGGACTTATCCGGCCGAGAGGGCACGGAGTCCTTTTCAAAGACAGTGCCATGTTGGTACGAAATGACCGGGAGATTCGTGGCGCTGGTTTCGGGGATGGCGATCAGGCCAGATGCCACCACTGACCGATTGCCCATTTCCGGCACGACCGACAAGTACCGGATGCGATACAGCTTCAGGTCGTGGGTGGGCTTGGCGAACTTGCCTTTGAAGGGTTCATACCCCGTCGTCGACCCCGTGAGGAACCCTTGCAGGTCCCGCTCGCCAATTTGGGCCAAACGCTCTTTGGTGTAGGTGCCGATCAACTCGGCCGTGAACGCTTTAGAAGGGGGCGCGCCCTCTTGCGCAAAAGCAGATGGCAGGCAGACAAGCAAGCCAACCCAGGCAGTCAGCACCCAGCGATGGAGTCGGAGAAACATGTCAACGGTCCTCATATTCGGAGAAAGCAGTTTCAGTCTAGCGTGAGCGATTCAAAGAGTCTCGTATCTCGCGGAGCAACAAGATGTCCTCAGGGGTCGCAGCCGGTGCTGCGGGCGCACTGGCAGGCGCCTGACGCGCTGCCAGCAGGCGGTTCATCTGGCGGATCATGACAAACACGATAAGCGCCAGAATCAAGAAGTTAAGTGCCACCGTCACAAAGTTGCCGTACGCGAACACGGCACCCATCTTCTTGGCTTCAGCGAGTGCCAGTCCGGCGGGTTGACCTGCAAAGGCGATGTAGTAGCTGGAAAAATCCAGCCCCCCCAGTGCCGTACTGGCCATGGGCATGATCAGATCAACCACGATGGAGTCCACGATTTTCCCAAATGCGCCGCCGATGATCACGCCAACGGCCAAGTCGATCACATTGCCCTTGAGCGCAAATGCTTTGAATTCACTGGTGAATGACATCAAAACCTCCTGATAAGTGTGAGTTGACCCGGGATGTCGGTGTTCAGCAAAGCCATTTCAAGGATTCAGTGGGGCATGCCATGCCGAGCGTGGCAGGTCGATGCCTCCGCGTTGTCCGGGCACGACGCTGCCGTAGCGTTGAGCAAATACCGGCGGCAAGGCACGGGCCTGTGGAGACGATAACCACAGGCGCAGCAGATGGCGGCGCTGAGAGGGTTGTGGCCAGTCGGTAAATGCGGTTCGATCGTGCAGCATGTTGTGGTTGTGCACAAACTGCATATCGCCCTCTTGTAATCGCATCATGATGTGTAAAGACGAATCGTTGGCCAGCGCGTCGAACGTGTCGAGCGCCTGACGGTGTAGATCCGTTAGCCGCATGGCCTGAGGGAAGCGCTGCGCCGAGTCGATGTATTGGCGCTGGTAGATGGTGGACATCTCTGCCTGGTGCCAGTTGAAAACAGGAATTTCAAAATAGGGCTTCTCGCCCGCAGGTGTCTCTCCACGTCTGTCGGTGGCAATCGGATCAAACAACGCAGCGGCCAGTTCGGGGGTGTTCTTGCGCATTTCGTTGTAAATCGTGTTGGAGGAGACAAGCGCTGAATCCCCTCCCTCTTTGGCCTGCTTCAAGCACAAAAGTCCCACGATGTCGCACGAATCGGTGTGAAAGCTCTGGCGTTCATGGGTCTGATACAGCCTCACATGGGGATCGCTCGGATCCAGCCCCTTGTCTATGACGTGCCCCAGCAGGTGCCCCGCCTGATTTTGCGGTCGGGGGTTGCCCAGGTAGCAGCCCAAGCCATAAAACGCAGTGGCCAATACGGGCCGCGACCAACGGTCCACTGGCAAGCCGCGTATCAGGACAAAGCCCTCACCGTGTAGCAATCGGCGCGTCCACTGCGCCAACTCGGCGTACAGACCAGGAAGGTGCAATGAGCCCGCCGTCAATGATTCCAGGTGGTGGCCCTGCTCCAGCCAGTGGGTGGCAGCCTGCTCGATTTCGGCCAACTGTCTGTTGCTGAGGTAGACGGTATAGCTTTCTTGTGGCCCCCAGTCCCCCGCGCGCCATACCGCCGGGCCGCGCAGGGGAGGCGGCAGCAGCTCTGGCCTCATCCGGTTCGTCTGGCCAGCAGAGTCGGGAAGGTGGGGCACATCAGTAAGGGCCACGGCTTGCGTTGAAATCGTCGCAGTTTGGGGTATCTTTGCGCACTCTTGCTTTGACTGACCTTCAGGATAGCCCATGTCCTCGACCGCAAACGCTCGATTCGCCTTGGCGCCCGTGTTGGCCGCTCTCATAGGTGGGTGTGCCCCCATGCCTCCAACGGCCCCCGCCGCTCCAACACCCCCAGCCGTCTCGGCCCCCAATAGTCCGGCGGCTGGCGCTGCGCTGCCGCAGGGCGTGCCGACACGCCAGATGCCCCCGGCTGCCTCACCACCCGCGGCCGCAGGCCTGGGCGCCGGACCAGCGCCCAATCGCGCCCCCGGTCAGGCTGCGGGTTTACCCGCTTTTTCCGATATCACGCGCGATGCCAGGCGCAGCGTCGGCTTCTTGCCGGTGTGGAGCAAAGACGACAAGACCTGGATCGAGATTCCGGCCGACCGACTGGGTAAGCCCTTTTTCTTGGCCTCCAGTGTCGCCACGGGTTTGGGCGAGCGCTTCTTCTGGCCAGGTCTGATGGGCGGGAGTCAGGTGGTGGAATTCCGCCGGGCGGGTAACAACGTGCAGCTCGTGGCACGAAACCTCGGTGTTCGGGCTGGCAACGATTCGAAGCTGGCTGCCACACTTGCGGAGAGTTATTCCGATAGCCTCATCGCTTGGGCACCCATGGCAGCGGCGGTACACCCTGAACGCAAGTCCGTGCTCATCGATGCGGCAGCCCTTCTCTTCAATGATTTGGCGGGTGCCCAAACACTGCTCGAGGCCTCCTATCGGCTGCCCTACGCCTTGGATCGGGGCAACACCAGCATCACCCGCGCCAACGCGAGCGCGGCGAGCACCAGCTTCACGGTCAGATACCACTTTGCCATTCCGAAATTGCCTGCGCCTGCAGCATTCAATCCCACCGGTCCGTCACCCAATCCTGCCGCACAACCCAGTCCGCCGCGCGTGGTACCTGACGCCCGCAGCCTGTTTGTGTCTTATGCCTACACCATGGCCCCGCTACCTGCCCAACCGATGAGCTCGCGTGTGGCCGATCCTCGAGTGGGTTATTTCGTGAGCTCGTTTTCCGACTTTTCAGATGACCGCCAAGAGGGGCGTCGCTCTCACTTGATCCGTCGTTGGCGCTTGGAGAAAAAAGACCCAGCGGCCGAAGTTTCGGAACCGAAGGAGCCTATCCGTGTGGTGATGGACCGCAACATCCCGATCAAATGGAGACCGGCGCTGCGCGAGGGTGTCTTGGAATGGAACAAGGCATTTGAGCGGGCGGGCTTTCGCAATGCCATCACGGTAGAGCAGCAGGCAGACACCGATGAGAGCAGCACCCTTGAAGGCACCCGTGTTCTGGCGGTACGGTGGTTCGTCCAAGAGGGGCCGGGTTCAACCGCGGTGGGCCCGAGCCAAAGCGACCCTCGAACGGGAGAGATGCTGCGCGGTGCGGCCATCATCGATGAGAACCGTGTGCGGGTGATGCGCCTGCGCGCGACGGAGCAGGTGTCACGATGGTCGGAGCGTCTGGCCCAATCCATCCCCCCGGCCTTCGCCAACCGACTTGAAGTGCCCATGGGGGCGGGGCACGTCCATGCGCCGGGTCAGGATGTTTGCACTTACGGCGAAGAGCTTGCCGAAGATGCTGCCGCCGCCTTAGATCTGCTGCTAGAGCGCGGGCAGCTGCAGCCTGCGAGCCCGCAGGCCGATCAGTTCATCCATGACGCACTCAAACAGGTGACCATGCACGAGGTGGGGCATGTGCTCGGCCTTCGGCACAATTTCCGCGCCTCAGCAAGCGTGAAGTTGGCGCAGCTGCGTGATGCCCAGTGGATCAAACGCCATGCCTTGTCGCCCACGGTCATGGAATATTTGCCTGTGAACATGCCCTTGGATGGTGAAGCGGTGACCGATTACTTCCAAACGACCTTGGGCGCCTACGACTATTGGGCCATTGAATATGGCTACCGTCAGTGGCCCAGTGCCGAATTAGAAAAGCAAGGGCTGCAGGCCTTGCTGGCCAAGGCGGCTGTGGATCCCATGTTGGCTTACGCAACCGATGAGGACTTGGCCAACTTTGACCCATCGGTTCACCAAAGGGACTTGGGTGATGACCCCTTGGCCTGGGCTCAGCGGGAAATCAAGCTGGGCCGCGAGCTCTTTGCACGCACCACAGCCAAGACGCCACGCCCAGGAGAAGACGACACCCTGACCCGACGCGCCTTCAACCGGCTTTTCTCCAGCATGGCCACTTCTCTGCCTCTGGCAGTCAAGTCCATCGGCGGCTTTCACACTTCGCGTGTCTACACTTCCGCTGCCCAACCCCTGCTGGCACCCGTACCTGCCCACCAGCAGCGTTTGGCCTTGGATATGGTGCTCAACGAGTTCTTGCGGTCTGCCGCATTCAAATTTGACCCCGCTTTGTTGGGCCGTATCGGATTGGACCACCTTGAACGCATGGGGCCGGGGCGATCCAGTGGCGTTGACTTCAGCATTCCGCAGCAGGTGGGAAATTTGCAAAAGGCTGCGCTAGACGCCTTGATGGCGGATGCACTGGCCGGCCGACTGGCTGATGCGGAGTCACACGCAGTCGATACGCGCACATTACTCAGCTTTACCGAGGTTCAAGACAAACTGTCTGCGGCCGTGTGGTCAGAGTTGAAAGCTGGCCCGGTCATCAGCGTGGACAGTCTTCGTCGCAATTTGCAGCGTGAGCACATCAAGCGCCTGGCTGCAGGTCTGGTGCGACCGGCCCCGGCCACAACCGCCGACGTGCGATCTGTCCATCGACACACCGCCGTGCGTCTGCAGTCTCAGCTGCAAGCGGCGCTGGCGTCAAAGACGGGCAACCCAACAGGATTGGTGCGTGCGCATCTGGAGGACTGCCTGGCCACCTTGAGCGAGGCACTCAAGGCACCCCTGATCAAGCAGGGGGCGTGAAGCTGAACCCCACCCTCGGTCTGCGTGGAGGAGCCCGATAGGCCGAGCCTGGGCGCATCCTGGTCGGGGTGAGAGGATTCGAACCTCCGGCCTCTACGTCCCGAACGTAGCGCTCTACCAGGCTAAGCTACACCCCGAAAACCCTCGATTTTACCAGGGCACGCGTGCGGGGGTTCTGGTGCGTGCGTCTGCTGAGGTTGGCAGGCTATACCGATGGCTCGCAGCTCACCCCTCCCAGCGGGTATTTCGTCGCGTGGGGCTGGTGGCATTGCTCAGTTGCCTGCACAGTGACGCCATGGTCCGTCGGCTCGATTGTGAAACCCGGCCCTCCCACCAACCCTTTTATGCGTGAGGACACGATGTACCCGCCAACCGCTCAATCCGGTCGCCGACTGATCGCGCTGCGCCTGGCTACCGTCACCGCTGCTGCCGTTATGGGTCTGTGGGCTCCCGCCGACGCGTGGGCCGACGAAGAAGCTCGCAGCGTCTCGGGCTTCCAAGCAGTTGCTTTGGAAGGCCCTTTCACGGTGAAGGTGAGCTTAGCTGAGAAGGAGCTGGTGCGTGTGAGCACGCCAGGCCACAGCGATGGTACGGCGGCTTTGGTGGAGACCACGGTGGAAAACCGCAAGGGCATTCCCACCCTCGTGATTCGTGGCCCGCGCAGCTGGAGCTGGCGCAAGACGCAAGCCTCCATCACGGTGGGGGGCCCTCAATTCAAGGCCCTGGCCGTATCGGGATCCGGTGTTCTAGAAGCGAGCCTGTCGAATCAACCCTCGCTGCTGGTGCAGATGGCTGGCTCTGGCGATCTTCGTGTGCACAGCGTGACTACCCACCAGATAGAGGTGAATGTGGCTGGCAGCGGCGATGTGCGAATCAAAGGTGCTGCACAAATCCTGTCAGTGAGTGTGGCAGGCAGTGGAGATGCCTGGCTGCAGGAGCTCGAAGCCGAGGACGTACGAGTCAGCGTTGCTGGCAGTGGCGATGCTCGTGTGAATGCGCGACAGCGCCTGCGTGTTTCGGTAGCCGGCAGTGGCGATGTGCGTTGGACAGGGCCTGCCACGGAGGTCACCTCAAAGACGCTGGGCAGTGGTTCGCTCAAGCGGCTGTAGCTCGCCATGAGCCCTCGGTGGAAGACGCCTTCACCTGCGCGCGGATCCGCCTCTGCTGACGGTGTCGCCGGGTAACGAGGGTGGGTACCCGCCGTTTGCCGGTATCGAGCGCAGTAGGCCCTCTTCTACGGCGGACTCACAGGCCTACCGTCGCTTCTGGGTAAGCGAGCAGGCTCCGTTTGCTCGGCCATTCAGGCCACAATCTTCCCAACCGGGGGGCCATAGACCCCGATCACTACCTAGGAAAAGCCTGCGCCATGAAGCCTCCAGCCAAAAATACGATTTGCCTTTGGTTTAACGGCGACGCAGAAGAAGCAGCACGCTTTTATGCCGCCACATTCCCCAACTCTTCGGTCGATGCAATTGCGCATGCCCCTGCCGACTTTCCGTCCGGCCATGAGGGGCAGGTCCTGACGGTGCACTTCACCGTGATGGGGATCCCATGTCTGGGGCTCAACGGCGGTGCTGCCTTCAGGCATACCGAGGCCTTTTCATTTCAAGTTGCCACCGTCGATCAGGCGGAAACCGACCGCTACTGGGATGCGATCCTGAGTCATGGCGGCCAAGCCAGCGCTTGCGGTTGGTGCAAAGATCGGTGGGGACTGTCGTGGCAGATCACCCCGCGTGCGCTGACCGAGGCCCTGGCTGATCCTGACCGCCAAGCAGCCAAGCGGGCTTTCAAGGCCATGATGACGATGGGCAAGATTGACATAGCAGTCATTGAGGCGGCGCGACGCAGATCATCGGAAGCGGTCGACTGATGCGGGGCCGTTGCGCTCATGGGCCGATGTAGGAACTCCCAGCGTCTCGGGCTCCCAACCAGTTGCTTTTGAAAAGTCGCCTCAGGAGTATTGGAATTTGATCAGATAATCCCCAACGAGTAGACTTCTGGCTGATATGAAATTTTGGACGAAATAATACGTTTTCAAGGAAATGACGCATAACCGAAAGCGCCATCATGGTGGAGTTTCAGGGCCGCACCTGTCTCATTCCCGGTGGCGACAACGGGCACTCCGCCCAGGTGTTGCAATTACTCTCGGTGCTCACCACGCTCAGCAAGGTGTCAGGCTCTTTGCCTGCCACCCCCACCCTGTTGGTGCGATGAGAGCCAGGGCCAAAGGCGTGTGCCGCTCAGCGAGATCGACTCACGGATTGTGAAGACAGCTCGAACAACGCGTCACGAGCAGCGCTTGGCGGCAACAGTGCCAAGGCCTCATGCGCTTGGTGGGCCTCGCGCTGAGCCGCTTGCCGGGCAGCATCCAATGCGCCAGTGGATTTGACGATTTCAATCACCTCCGACAGGCGATCGAGCTGGGCACTCTCAATGGCCTGCCGCAACAGCTGGCGCTGAGTCGGCGTACCCCGCTCCAGAGCGATCAGCAAGGGTAGCGTGGCCTTGCCCTCCCGCAGGTCGTCTCCCGGATTTTTCCCCAGTTCCTCAAAATGACCTTCGTAGTCCAGAAGGTCGTCGACCATCTGAAAGCAAGTACCCAGGCATCGACCGTATTCGGCACATGCTTGCTCAACGGCCGTTGTCGCGCCGCCCAGCAGCGCACCCAGCCGGGCACTAGCCTCAAACAGCTTGGCGGTCTTGAAGCGAATGACGCGCAGGTACTCGTCTACCGTGAGGTCCGCGTTGCGCATGTGCATGAGTTGTAAGACCTCGCCCTCGGCAATCGTATTGGTGGCTTCTGCCAACACTTCCAGCACGCGCATGTCGTTGATGGAGACCATCATCTGAAAGGCGCGTGAGTACAGAAAGTCACCCACCAAAACACTCGCCGCATTGCCAAACGCAGCGTTGGCAGTGGCCTGCCCGCGGCGCAGCGCCGACTCGTCCACCACATCGTCGTGCAGCAAGGTGGCGGTGTGGATGAACTCCACCACCGCCGCCAATTCCACCCGTTTGGGGCCGGTGTAGCCCAAGGCCTGAGCGAACAGGAGGACCAACTTGGGCCGGATGCGCTTGCCACCGGCCTGGATGATGTGCAGCGATACCTGCTCCACCAGCCCCACCTGAGAGGCCAGGCGCTGGGCAATCACCGCATCCACCTCCTGCATGGCGATATCCAGGCCGAGTTCGGCCCGGGCGACGACAGACGTCGGCTCGGGGGCAAGGGTGGTGGGGCTCACGGGGTCGGGGTCATGAGATCTGACCCATTATAGGAAGGCCGGCCCCACCCCTGCAGCCCTGGGGAGGCCTGCGTCTGGCCCAAACGGGGCGGCCTGCTATACTGGAGGGCTTCGCTGCAAATCGAGTCCACCACGGGCCTGCGGTTGCGGCGTTGCTTATCAGAAAGGTCATCAACATGTACGCGGTCATAAAAACCGGCGGCAAACAGTATCGGGTT
>CAYNSW010000034.1:0-30862 GCA_964400135.1 uncultured Rubrivivax sp.
CTCCACCATCATCAAATCGGCCAGCTCGTCAATGACCACCACGATGTAGGGCAGTCGCTCCAGCGGCTCGGGTGATTCGGGCGTCAGCGAGAAGGGGTTGCCCAACGTCTCACCACGCTCGGAGGCCTCCTCGATTTTGCGGTTGTAGCCCGAGAGCTGTCGCACGCCCATCTTGCTCATGAGCTTGTAGCGGCGCTCCATCTCGCCCACACACCAATTCAAGGCATTGCCAGCCTGCTTCATGTCGGTGACCACCGGGCACAGCAGATGCGGAATCCCTTCGTAGACGCCTTGTAGAGCAGCGACAGGATCATGGCGTTGATGCCCACCGACTTGCCCGACCCGGTGGTGCCGGCCACCAAACAGTGCGGCATCTTGGCCAGGTCGGCCACCATGGGCGCGCCAATGATGTCCTTGCCCAATCCCATGGTCAGCATCGAACCGGCATCGGCATAGGCTTGCGAACCCAGGATTTCCGACAAGCGTATCGTCTGGCGCCGCGCATTGGGCAACTCCAAGGCCATCGTGGTCTTTCCGGGAATGGTCTCCACCACCCGAATGCTCACCAGGCTCAGCGAACGCGCCAGATCTTTGGCCAGGTTGACGATCTGTGAGCCCTTGACGCCCGTATCGGGCTCGATCTCATAGCGGGTGATCACCGGCCCGGGCGAAGCCGCCACCACCCGCACCACCACCCCAAAATCGGCCAGCTTCTTTTCTATCAGGCGCGAGGTCAGCTCCAGCGACTCGGCCGAGACGCCCTCTTGCTTGCCCCCCACGGCATCGAGCAAATCCACCTGCGGCAACTTGGTGTCGGCCAATTCAGCAAATAAAGGCTTTTGACGCTCTTTGGCCACCCGCGTGGACTTGGGCACCTCCATGACCGTCTCTTCAATCACGATGGGCTCGTGCACCACATCGTGGTGACGCTGGGTCTGCACCACGGCCTCGCGCTCTCTCAGGGCCTGCTCGCCCAGGCGCTGGTCTTCCTCCATCTCGCGCCGCTCTTGTCGGCGCTCGCGCAGTCGATCGATGCGTTCGCCCACAGCCTCGGCCACCGACATCCACGAAAACCGCAAGGCCAAGGGCGCGGCGGCCACCAAGATCGCCACCCACAACACCCCTGAGCCCGCAAAGCCCAGCCACTGCATCGAAGTGCCGCCCAGTGCATAGCCCAGCACACCGCCCGCGGGGCCCGGCAATCGGGCCTCCAAGCCGTACAGGCGGGTCCACTCCAAGGCCGCGCTCGCGCACACCAGCATCACCACGCCCGCAATCGTCGGGGTCCGCTCGCGCCACGAGCGCGGCGTCCACAGCATCTCACCGCGCAATCGAGCCGCCAGCGCGTTCAACCAGGCCCGTGCGCCCACCAACATCAACCACCACACCGAAAAGCCCAGCAAGAAGTAGCTGATGTCAGACAGCCAGGCGCCCAACTGACCCGCGCGGTTGCGCACCGCGCCAGAGCCTCCAGAAGTGCTGAAGGCCGGATCCAGCGCCGAGTGTGTCAGCAAGGCCAGAGCCACCACACACCACAGCGCGCCGCCCAGCACCAGCCACAACCCCCGCCGGCGCCACCATGCGGAGGCGCCAGCCGAGGCAGCCTCACCGCCCTTGGCGGCGCCCGCGTGCCCACTCAAAGAGCCCAGTGGAAAACTCATGCCGTCATTGTGGCGCATCCCCGGCCCATCAGGCCAGGGGTTGGACCCGAGCATGAGCCCGGGCAAGTCGGCTCTCGACACCTTAGGCACAATGCCGGCTTCGCCTCCAATTCTTGCCCCCAGTCTCATGGCTACAGCTTCTCGTCACGCCCGCGTGCTCATCTTGGGCTCGGGCCCTGCCGGCTACACCGCCGCCATCTACGCCGCACGGGCCAATTTGCAACCCCTGCTCATCACCGGGTTGGCCCAAGGCGGCCAGCTCATGACCACTACCGATGTGGACAACTGGCCTGCCGACGTGCACGGCGTCTTGGGCCCGGATCTCATGCAGCGCTTTGCGCAGCACGCCGAGCGGTTCAACACCGAGATCGTGTTCGATCACATCCACACCGTGCAGCTCAACCAGCGGCCCTTTCAGCTCACGGGCGACTCGGGCACCTACACCTGCGATGCGCTGGTCATTGCCACCGGGGCCAGCGCCAAGTACCTGGGCCTGCCCAGCGAGCAAACCTTCATGGGCAAAGGCGTCAGCGGCTGTGCCACTTGCGATGGTTTCTTCTACAAAAACCAAGAAGTCTGCGTGGTGGGGGGCGGCAACACCGCTGTAGAAGAAGCCCTGTACCTGTCCAACATCGCCTCCAAGGTGCACCGCATCCACCGCCGCGACAAGTTCCGCGCCGAGGCCATCATGGTGGACAAGCTCATGGAAAAGGTTCAAGCCGGCAAGATGCAACTGCACCTGTGGCACACGCTGCAAGAGGTGCTGGGCGACAGCTCTGGCGTGACCGGCGTTCGCATCCAATCGACCCAGACCGGACAAACCACCGACTTGACGCTGCACGGTTGCTTCATTGCCATTGGGCACCCACCCAATACCGACATCTTCAAGGGCCAGCTCGACATGCAAGACGGCTACTTGATCACCCGCAGCGGCCTGGAGGGCTTTGCCACCCAAACCAGCGTGCCCGGGGTGTTTGCCGCGGGCGATGTGCAAGACCACGTCTACCGGCAGGCGATCACCAGCGCCGGCACCGGTTGCATGGCCGCCTTGGACGCCCAGCGTTTCTTGGAGCAGCAACCCAGCTGATATGGCTATAATGGCAGGCTTTGCCGGACTTTCCGGCTCCTGTCATTTTTTCGGAGAAGCGTCATGGCACGCGTCTGTCAAGTCACGGGCAAGCGCCCGATGGTGGGCAACAATGTTTCCCACGCCAACAACAAAACCAAGCGCCGGTTCCTGCCCAACCTGCACTACCGTCGTTTCTGGGTTGAAAGCGAAAACCGTTGGGTCCGACTGCGCGTGTCCAACGCGGCGCTGCGCCTCATCGACAAGGTAGGCATTGACCAGGTGGTTGCCGATTTGCGCGCCAAGGGCGAAATCTAAGCCCCTCATCTACTGCACATTTAGGAGAACGCTATGGCCAGCAAGGGCGGACGCGAAAAGATCAAGCTGGAGTCCTCCGCGGGCACCGGGCACTTCTACACCACCAACAAGAACAAGAAGACCACGCCAGACAAGATCGAACTCATGAAGTTCGACCCCAAGGCGCGCAAGCACGTGCTGTACAAGGAAACCAAGCTGAAGTGACGTTGGCTTGAGTTCGAGAAAAACCCGCCGATGGCGGGTTTTTTCATGGCCACTCGACTGGGGTCTGGCTGCTTCGCGGCGCAAGGGCAGCGCGAACGACTTGAATTGAAGCGATCCGCATGGGGCGTTGGGGCACCCTACTCCGCTCATGTCCCCCGGCATCGGCAAAACGCCGATGCCTCCTCCTTTACTTCGCTGCGCAGGGTACCCCACCGCCCCAGCCGGCATGACCACTCGCAAAAAAAATACCGGGCATATCCGCTTTGGTATTCCTGCCTTCAACTCCCCCACCCACACGCAGGCGGGGTGGGGGATTCCCCGCAGCGAAGTAAAGGAGGAGGGTCGGGCCGCGCCCGACCCGGGGGACATGAGCGGAGGGGGATCCCCCGCCCTGCACCACCAGACTCCTGAGTTTTATAACGGGGCTAACTTATGCCTTCGCCGCCTTGAGCTGGCGAGAAAACTCCAGCAGCGCCGCATTCCCGCTGGTCTCAGCGCGGCGGCACCAGGCCTGCAGGTCGGCCACCAGCTGCTCGGCCGAGACATTGGTGCGCGTCCACAACTGGCGCAACTCCTCGCGCATGGCCACCAGCTGCACCAGAGCAGGGCTGGCGCTGACCGCGCGGTCTACCTGGGCGCGCACGCCCTGCGGAATCTTGTCGCCATCGCGATGCAGCCAGCGGCGCACCTGCAAGAGCTCGGCGTAGCGGGCAGAACCGTCGGCGCCGGCTTGCTTGAGCCCGCGCAACTCGTGGCGCACGGCGCGGCGCAGCTGCAGGGCGTAGCGGGCCATGACCTCGTAGCGGTTGGCAATCACCGCCTCCAGCGTCTTGCTGTCGGCCTGCGCCTTGGCGTCTCCCAAGCGCAGTTGGGGCGGGATCTTCTTGACCTTGGCCAGGCCCGCCATCTCCAGCAGCCGGATGTACATCCAGCCAATGTCGAACTCAAAGGGCTTGACCGACAGCTTGGCCGAGGTGGGATAGGTGTGGTGGTTGTTGTGCAGCTCTTCGCCGCCAATGATCACACCCCAAGGCGAAATATTGACCGAGGCATCGGGCGCTTCAAAGTTGCGGTAACCCCAGTAGTGCCCAATGCCGTTGATGATGCCGGCAGCCGTGATCGGAATCCAAAGCATCTGCACAGCCCACACCGTCAAGCCAATGGCGCCAAACAAGGCCACGTTCACGATGAGCATCACCGCCACGCCCTGCCATGAAAAGCGGCTGTACAGGTTGTGCTCCAACCAATCGTCGGGCGTGTTGTGACCGTATTTGGTCAGCGTCTCCTGATTCTTGGCCTCGGCCCGGTACAGCTCCGAGCCGCGCAGCAAGACCGTGTCGATGCCGCGGGTGACCGGGCTGTGGGGGTCGTCCTCGCTCTCACACTTGGCGTGGTGCTTGCGGTGAATGGCCACCCACTCCTTGGTCACCATGCCAGTGGTCAGCCACAACCAAAAGCGGAAGAAATGCGAGGCCATGGGGTGCAGGTCCAGCGCCCGGTGGGCTTGGGCGCGGTGCAAGAAGATGGTGACCGAGGCGATGGTGATGTGCGTGACCACCAAGGTGTAGATCAGCACCTGCCACCAGGGCACCTCCCGCAGGCCGTGAGCCAGCCAGTGCAGCACCGCTTCAAACATCGTCATCGCATCCATTCTCGGTTCCTCCCGCCCCGTCTGGGCAGGCTCAGTGCGCAAGTTTAGGCGAGCTCAGCGCCCAAGGGAAGTGATTTCTGGGTGCCTTATAAGGGCATCTTGCGCCAAAATGTCCCTAAATTCGATCAAAAAGTCTTTAACTTCGATCAAATAAAGCCTTTAGGGGCCATTCAGCGCCGCCGCCAGACGGCAGCAAAAAACCCGTCGGTATGGTGCAGGTGGGGCCACAGCCGCAAAAAACCGTCTTGGGTGATCGAAGCGGCCACCTGCGGGTCCAGCCGGGCGCTGGCCAGCACCTGCGCCGCGTCCTCGGGCTCGAACTGCTGGGCGTGCGTCTGGCTGAACGCTCGGGCCTGGGCTTCGTTTTCCGGCTCCAGCAGGCTGCAGGTGGCGTACACCAGGCGCCCGCCGGGGCGCAAAAGGCGTGCGGCGCTGGCCAAAATCGCCTGCTGCAGCTGCACCATCTCGGCCACCGATTGCGGGCTTTGCCGCCATTTCAAATCGGGGTTGCGACGCAGCGTACCCAGCCCAGAGCATGGCGCATCCACCAGCACCCGGTCTACCTTGCCGGCCAGTCGCTTGATGCGCTCATCCCGCTCGTGAGCGAGTTGAGCCGGGTGCACATTGGACAGCCCGCTGCGAGCCAGGCGGGGCTTGAGCGCATCCAGGCGATGCGCCGAGGTGTCCCAGGCATACAGCCGCCCGGTGTTGCGCATCATGGCCCCCAAAGCCAGCGTTTTGCCACCGGCGCCAGCGCAAAAATCCACCACCATCTGGCCGCGCCCGGCCCCCGTCAGCAGCGCCAAGAGCTGGCTGCCCTCGTCTTGCACCTCCACCAGGCCCTGCTCGAACGGGGCCAGGCGATGCAGCGCGGGCTTGCCCCGCACCCGCAGGCCCCAGGGTGAGAAGGGGGTGGGCTCGCACGGCACTCCCAAGGCCTGCAAGGCCAACTGCGCCGCCTCGCGATCGCCCTTGACCGTGTTGACCCGCAGATCCAATGGGGCCGGCTCATTCAAGGCCTCGGCCAAGGCCAGCAGCCGCTCGTTGCCCATGGATGCGGCCAAGGGCTCGGCCACCCACGCCGGCAGGTTGTGTCGCAGGCGTTCGGGCAGGCTGGCCAGATCCACCTTTTCCATGGCCTGGCACCAGACCTGCTCGGGCGGCGTGAGCGCCGCCTGCAAGAAACTGGCATCGCCCTGCCAGGCCAAGATTGCCAAGCGGCGAGGCAAGGCCCCTTGTCCACTTTGGGCCAGGTGCTGCCACAACAAGCGCCGTCGCAGCACCGCGTAGGCGGTTTCCGCCAGGGTGTGGCGCTCTCGCGGCCCGAGCAGCCGGTGCTCACGAAAAAACGCCGAGACCACCCCATCGGCCGGGGCACGGCCTTCCAACACCCGCCCCACCAATTGGGCGCACAGGTCAAGTAGGGCAGCAGGACGCATGGCAACAGCCTCGAAAAAAGGGCAAACGCTTCAGTGGCCCGCTCGGCCCTGAACGGGGATCGCATCGGCCACCCCATAGACCTGGGGCGCCCCATCGAGCTGCACCACGCGGTGCCCCTGCACCTGGAGGCGACCGCTGAGATGCCAGTACACGGCCAAGGGGTAGATGCGGTGCTCGCTGGCCAACACCCGCTGCGCCAAGCGGTGTTCATCATCGCCTGGCAGCACGGGCACCACCGATTGAATCACGATGGGGCCACTGTCCAAGGCCCCGGTCACATAGTGCACCGTGGCGCCAGCCACCTGACAGCCCGCTTCCAGGGCCCGGCGGTGGGTGTGCAAGCCCGCAAAGGCCGGCAGCAGCGAGGGGTGGATATTGAGCAAGCGCCCGGCAAATCGCTGCACAAAGGCCTCTCCCAAAATGCGCATGAACCCAGCCAACACCACCAAATCGGGTGCGTGGGCCTCAACGGCATCGGCCAAGGCCTCATCAAAGGCCTGGCGCTGGGTGTAGGCGCGGTGATCCACCACCTGGGTGGGCAGCCCCTGGTGCCGCGCAAAATCCAGCCCGGCCGCATCAGGACGGTTGCTCATCACGGCCACCACCTGTGCCGGCCAACCCTGGGCGGCGCATTGCTGCACGATGGCGCGCATGTTCGAGCCCGCGCCGGAGATGAGGATGACGATACGTTTCATCGGGGCTGTCAGTGTAGGGGCTGCGCCGTGAGCGAGAATCCACAGGTTCACGATCCACTACACGACTTATGAGATCTCGCGTTCTCTCGGGCATGCGCCCCACCGGGGCCTTGCACCTGGGCCACTACCACGGCGCCCTCAAGAATTGGGTGCGATTGCAGTCACAGCACGAGTGCTTTTACTTTGTGGCCGATTGGCACGCCCTGACCACCCACTACGAAAGCCCCGAGGTGATCGAGCGCAATGTCTACGACATGGTCATCGATTGGATCGCCGCGGGCCTAGACCCCGATCACAGCACCATCTTCTTGCAAAGCCGCCTGCCTGAGCACGCCGAGCTGTTCACGCTGCTGGCCATGGGAACCCCCCTGGGCTGGCTCGAGCGCGTGCCCACCTACAAAGACCAGATCGAAAAACTCAAAGACAAAGACCTCGCCACCTACGGCTTTTTGGGCTACCCACTGCTGCAAGCCGCCGACATCCTCATCTACAAGGCCACTTATGTGCCCGTGGGTGAAGACCAAGCCTCGCACGTGGAACTCACGCGCGAAGTGGCCCGGCGCTTCAACCACCTCTATGGGCGCTCGCCCGCCTTGCAGGCCCAACGCGAGGCCGCGCTGTCCAAATTGGGCAAAGACGATGCGCGCTACCTGGAAAAGCAACGCAAGGCCTTTGGCGAAACTGGCTCGGCCGAGGCCATGGCCAAGGGAGAGGCCCTGGTGCGCCGGGCAGCGGGTGCGGTGGCCGGGTGGACGCAAGACGATACCGAGGCCCTGTTGGGGCACCTCAAGGGCAGCGGCAAGACCATCCTCACCGAGCCGCAGGCCTTGCACACCGAAGTCACCAAGCTGCCGGGCCTAGACGGCGCCAAGATGAGCAAGAGCTATGGCAATGCCATTGCCATGCGCGAAGAGCCCGCGCAAGTTCAAGACAAGGTGCGGCGCATGCCCACCGACCCGCAGCGTGTGCGTCGCACCGATGCCGGCGAGCCGCAGCGCTGTCCAGTGTGGGCCTTTCATCAGGTCTACAGCGACGAGCCCACCCGAGAGTGGGTGCAGGCGGGTTGCCGCAGCGCGGGTATCGGTTGTCTGGAGTGCAAACAGCCCGTCATCGATGCCATCTTGCGCGAGCAGCAACCTTGGCGTGATCGGGCCGAGCCCTACCTGGCCAACCGCAAGCGCGTCTACGAGATCGTGCAAGCGGGCACGCAGCGGGCGCGCACCGTGGCGCAGCACACCATGGGCGACGTTCGCCAGGCCATGGGGCTGGCTTACTGAGTGCGGCACCCACAGACCATGACGGTGGTGCTTCATGCCCGCGAGGTCGCGGCCCAGCGCGGAACTCGCACGCTGTTGACGGGTCTGGATCTGCGCGTTCACGCCGGTGAGGTGGTCTGGCTGCGCGGGCGAAACGGGCAAGGCAAGACCACACTGCTGCGCCTCTTGGCCGGCCTGGCCGCACCCGCTCACGGGCAGGTGCAGGTCAGCGCCGGCGTGCTGTACCTGGGCCACCACAACGCACTCAAAGAGGATTTGAGCGTCATCGAATCGCTGCGCTTTTGGGTGGCGCTGCACGGCCAGCCCACCACCGAAGAGGATTTACGCCAGGCCTTGGCTCGATGGGGCATGGCCTCGCGTGCTCACAGCCTGGTGCGCACCCTCAGCCAGGGCCAGCGCCGACGCGCTGCGCTGGCACGGTTGGCCCTGCCCCATGCCCCCACCTTGTGGCTGCTGGACGAACCCTTGGATGCCCTCGACGACGCGGGCGTGGCCACCGTGCTGGAGTTGCTCAGTCAACACGCCCAAGGTGGGGGTGCGGTCGTGCTCACCAGCCACCAGGCGCTGGACTTGCAGCGACCCGCACCGCGCGAAGTTCAGCTAGACCGCTACGCCGCAGATCACCCGGTGGGCCTCGCATGAACCCGCTGGCGGCCATCTTCTTTCGCGATTTGCGTCTGGCCGCGCGGCGTCGCACCGAATCACTCCTGCCGGTGGTGTTTTTTGTGGTGGCGGTGAGCCTGTTCCCCCTGGGCGTCGGCCCCGAGCCGCAGACCTTGCGCGTCATCGCGCCGGGCGTGGTGTGGGTGTGTGCCTTGCTGGCGGTGATGCTCTCGGTCAATTCGCTGTACGCCACCGACCACGCCGACGGCACGCTCGAGCAGATGCTGCTGTGCCCCGCGCATCCGGCCGGGTGGGTCTGCGCCAAGGCCGCGGCGCACTGGATGGTCAACGGGCTGCCGCTGATCGTGGCAGCCCCCGTCATTGGGCTGCTGTTCGACCTGTCGGTGCCCACCTTGGGCACGCTCATGCTTGGGCTCCTGCTGGGCACGCCCATCCTCAGCCTGCTGGGCGGTTTGGGGGCGGCCCTCACCTTGGGCTTGCGCAGCGGCGGGATGCTCATCATCCTCATCGTCTTGCCCTTGGCCACGCCCACGCTCATCTTTGGCGCGGGCGCGGCGGCCATGGTGGAAATGGGCTTATCGGCCTCCGGCCATTTGTCCTTGCTGGCCGCCTTGCTCATTGCCACGGTCATGGGCATTCCGTGGGCCACGGCCGCAGCACTTCGCATCTCCACCGAATAAGGGCGTTATTCTTCGGCCACCATGTCGCTGACGCTGTACACCTTTGCCTCGCCTCCGCGCTTTTACTGGCTCGCCGGCGTGCTCATTCCCATCTTCTGGGTGGTCTTTGCCGCGCTCACCGCTGTGGGGCTGTGGATGGGGTTTTTCGTCGCCCCCACCGACGCCACCCAAGGCCAGGTGTATCGCATCATCTTCATCCATGTGCCCGCCGCGTGGATGTCCATGCTCTTGTATCTGGTCATGGCCTTCTGGGCGGGCATCGGGTGGGCCTTCAACGCACGCTTGGCCTCGCTGGTGGCGCGCGCGGTGGCGCCTACGGGGGCGTGGTTCACTTTCTTGGCCCTGTGGACTGGCGCGCTGTGGGGCAAGCCCACTTGGGGCACCTGGTGGGTATGGGATGCCCGGCTGACCTCCGAGCTCATCTTGTTGTTTCTCTACCTGGGCTTCATCGCGCTGGCCGAGGCCATTGATGACCCCAAGCGCGCCGACCGTGCCGCGGCGTTGCTGGCTCTGGTGGGGTCGGTCAATGTGCCCATCATCTATTTCTCAGTGAAGTGGTGGAACACGCTGCACCAAGGGGCTTCGGTCAGCCTCACGGCGGCTCCCAAAATGGCCAGCACCATGCTCACGGCCATGCTCATCATGTCGCTGGCCTTCTGGGCCTATGCGTTTGCCACCGTCTTCATGCGCACCCGCCGTCTCATCGTCGAGCGCGAGGCCAACGCCCCTTGGGTGCGCGAGTTGGCCCTCAAGGAGTAACGCACCATGCAGTGGAACAGCTGGGCAGAGTTTGGGGCCATGGGCGGCCATGGCCTATTCGTGTGGGGCGCTTATGCGGTGACCCTGGTGGTGATGCTCATCGAGCCCGTGTGGACGGCCAGACGCCACCGACAGGCCCTTCAAGCTGTAAGGGATCTGCCCCCAGACGGCGCCTGAGGGGACAATCAGCACCCATGAAATCTCGACATCGCAAACTGGCCCTCATGGGCTTCGGGGTGTTGGCTGTAGGCGCCATCGTGGCCCTGGTGCTCAACGCCTTCCAGAGCAATTTGGTATTTTTCTACTCACCCACCCAGGTGGCCAATCAGGAAGCGCCAGCCAAGCGCACCTTTCGTATCGGCGGCCTGGTGCAAGAAGGCAGCGTCCAGCGAGACGGTGTGAGGGTGAATTTCGTGGTCACCGACACGGCCAAGACCATTGCGGTGCGCTACGAGGGCATCTTGCCCGACCTGTTCAAAGAGGGCAAAGGCGTGGTGGCCCAAGGGCAGTTGCAAGACGGTGTCTTCGTGGCCCGCGAAGTGCTGGCCAAGCACGACGAGAACTACATGCCCCCTGAGGCGGCCGAGGCGCTGCAAAAAGCCAAGTCTGGCGGTCAGGCGGCCGTGTCCTACGGAAAGCCCCAGCCATGATCGCCGAGTGGGGTCACCTCTCGCTGTGGCTGTCGCTGGGACTCATGGGAGTGCTGGGCGTGGTGCCGCTGGTGGGCGCCCAAACCGGGCGCATGTCCTGGATGGCCCTGGCGCGGCCGGCCACCTTCTGGACTTTTGGGCTCGTGGTGCTGTCCTATGCCAGCCTCACCGCATGCTTTGTGCTCAACGATTTTTCCGTGGAGTATGTGGCGCAACATTCCAACAGCGCCTTGCCCCTGGCCTACCGCATTGCGGGCGTATGGGGTGGGCACGAGGGCTCACTGCTGCTGTGGTTGCTGATGCTGGCCGGGTGGATGGCCGCCGTGGCCGCTTTCAGTCAGCACCTGCCCCTGCCGGTGGTGGCGCGCATCCTCTCGGTCATGGGCTTGGTATGCATTGGCCTGACGCTGTTCACGCTGGCCACCTCCAATCCGTTTGAGCGCCTGTTCCCAGCCGCCGCTGATGGGCGGGATCTCAACCCGCTGCTGCAAGACCCAGGCATGGTCATCCACCCTCCCATGCTCTACATGGGCTATGTGGGCTTTTCGGTAGCCTTTGCGTTTGCCGTGGCCGCGCTCATTGGCGGCAATCTGGATTCTCAATGGGCGCGCTGGACCCGGCCTTGGACGGTCACGGCCTGGATCTTCCTGACCATCGGCATTGCGCTGGGCAGTTGGTGGGCCTACTACGAATTGGGCTGGGGCGGCTGGTGGTTTTGGGATCCGGTGGAAAACGCCTCGTTCATGCCCTGGCTCGTGGGCACCGCCCTCATCCACTCGCTGGCCGTGACGGAAAAGCGCGGCAGCTTCAAGAGCTGGACGGTGTTGCTGGCGATTTTGGCGTTTTCCTTGTCGCTGCTGGGCACCTTCTTGGTTCGCTCAGGCGTGTTGTCGTCGGTCCATGCCTTTGCCACCGATCCCACACGGGGGCTGTTCATCTTGGCCTTGTTGGTGGTGGTCATTGGGGCTTCGCTGGCGCTGTACGCCTGGCGCGCCCCCACAGTGGGCTTGGGGGCCCGCTTTTCGCTGTTGTCCAAAGAGTCCTTCCTCCTGGGCAACAACGTGCTCTTGGTGGTGGCTTGCGGCGCAGTATTGCTGGGCACCTTGTACCCCTTGGCGCTCGACGCCTTGGGCCTGGGCAAGATTTCAGTGGGGCCACCCTACTTCGATGCGGTGTTCGTGCCGCTCATGGCCCCAGTGGTGTTCCTCATGGCCGTGGGGCCGCTGGCACGTTGGAAGAACGCCGAGCTGCCCGATCTCACGCAACGTCTGCGCTGGGCGCTGGGCGTGTCGGTGATTGCCGCGGGACTCACCGCCTGGCAAACCGAGCGAATTGGCGTCATGGGCGTGTTGGGGCTGTGGCTGGCATGGTGGGTGTTTGCCGGAGTGGCCACCGACTTGTGGGGGCATGTGCGTCCTCAGGGTTTGAGCGGCGTTGCCGGTGACACCTGGTGGTCCAGGGCGCGGCGTCTGCCCCGCTCGGTGATGGGCATGATGGTGGCCCACATCGGGGTGGGCGTGTTCATCGTGGGTGTGACGGTGGTCAAGAGCAGCGAGGTCGAGCGCGACGTCAAACTGCAGCCGGGCCAATCGGTGCAGGTGCGCGATCTGCAGTTCACCCTGCGCGAATTGCGCGAGCGCGAGGGACCCAACTTCCAAGCCGTGCAGGGCGTGGTGGAAGTCTCACGCGATGGCCAACTGCTAGCGCGCATGCTGCCGGAAAAACGCATCTACCGGGTGCAGCGCATGCCCATGACCGAGGCGGCCATCCGCTCACGCCCCTGGGGCGATCTGTATGTGTCGCTGGGTGAGCCGGTGGATCAGGGTACCGCCTGGGTGGTTCGCGTATATGTCAAGCCCTTTGTCACCTGGATCTGGGGCGGCTGTGCGCTCATGGCCCTGGGCGGCGCGTTGGCCGCCTCTGATCGTCGCTACCGCGCACGCAAAACAGCCTCCACGCCCCTGCCAGCCCAGGTGGCGGGCGCCTCGCCCTCGGGTACCAGCAGCGCATGAAGAGTCTGCGCTTTTTACTGCCGCTGGCCCTCTTTGCGGTGTTGGCGTTCTTCTTGCTCAAAGGGCTCGATCTCAATCCGCGTGAAGTGCCTTCGCCGCTCATCGGCAAACCTGCGCCCATATTTGAGCTGCCGCGCCTGGACAATGCCGCACAACGTGTGCGCCGCGACGAACTCATCGGCAAGCCCTGGGTGCTCAATGTGTGGGCCTCGTGGTGCGGGCCGTGCAAGCAAGAGCACCCTTTGGTGGTGGACCTCGCGCGCCGCTACCCCCACATTCCGGTCTACGGGTTGAACTACAAAGACCAGGCTGCTGCGGCCACGCAGTGGCTGGCGCAACTGGGCAATCCCTATGCAGCCAACCTGGTAGACGCCGATGGCCGCGTGGGCATCGACTATGGGGTGTATGGCGTGCCAGAAACTTTTGTCATCGACGCCCAAGGCCTCATTCGTCTTAAGCACATCGGCCCGCTCACCGAGCAGGCCGTGCGTGAGCGCATCGAGCCGCTGCTGCGGCAACTGGGCTCATGAGCTTGGCCACGCGCCTTGTCGCAGCGGCCTTCATGGCCCTGCTGTGGGTGGGCGCCCATGCCACGCCTCCTATGGGCAGCTCGCAGACCGACCCCTCACTGGAAGCCCGCGTACAGCGAATCTCTGCCGAGTTGCGGTGTCTGGTGTGCCAAAACCAAACGATTGCCGACTCCAATGCCGATCTGGCCGTTGACCTCAGGCGGCAGGTTCGCCTCATGCTGCAGCAAGGCCAAAGCGAGCAGCAAATCATCGACTTCATGACTGCGCGTTACGGTGACTTCGTCTTGTACCGTCCGCCGGTTAAGAGCACCACCGCACTGCTGTGGTTCGGCCCAGCAGCCTTGCTGGTACTGGGCGTAGCCGTATTGCTCATCACCCTGCGCCGCCGCTCGCGATTGCCCGCTGATCGCTTCGAGCCCGATCCCAGCGATTGAGTTTGTCTTCAACACCAAAATAACAAATTTGTTATCATCGGGCACATGGAATTCCAGATTCACTACTACAGTGAGGCTGTTCAGAGCGATATTTTTTCTTTGCCCGACACACTCGCAGCGCGATACGTTGTCTTGACCCGCAGGATGGAGGCTATAGGACCTAACCTTGGAGAGCCCCACTCCAAAGCCATGAAGCCAGGTCTTTTTGAGCTTCGACTTAAAGGCGCAGAGGGTATTGCACGAGTTTTTTACTGTACCCAAGTTGGCAAACGCATCGTGATGCTACATAGCTTTATCAAGAAGTCAGACCGCACACCGCTTCGCGAACTTGATATCGCGACCAGACGGATGAAAGAGGTGAAATATGAAGACGCATAGCAATGTCATCAAAGAGTTGATGAAGCGCCCAGGTGTCAAGACCGAGGTTGAACGCATTGAGCGTGAAGAGGGTGAATTACTTGATGCGTTACTCAAGGCTCGTCATGAAGCTGGCTTATCTCAGGCAGAACTGGCCGCTCGGATGGGAACCCAAGCGCCTGCAATTGCTCGGCTTGAGCGTGCATTAGCTACCGGCAAACACTCGCCTTCCTTGGCAACACTGCGCCGCTACGCGCAGGCATGTGGAAAGGATCTTCGACTCCAGGTGGGCTGACTGGCAGCGGAGTATCAAGACTGGGTGAAGCCTCTCAACCAAATCGTCCGTGCAAGAACCAACCGGCTTCGGGCTCGGCGCTCAGGCGTGTGCGAAACACCCACACCAGCGCACCATCACGGCACTGGGCCACAAAGTAGTCGCGCAGCGCAGGTTGGCCATCCCACCACCCGGATTCGATGCGCTCGGGGCCAGCCAATAGCTTGAGGGGGTGGCCGTCCAGACAAGGTCTTGCCGCACGCTCGGGCAAGGGCTCGGGCGTGGGCAAGAGCCAAGCGGGTCGGGTCAGGTGGGGCAGGTGATCTGCTCGCGCACGGCGTGATACCGACCCAGCCCCCGCAGCACCGGGCGACCACGCACACCACGCAGTGGCCCGTTCGGGCCGGTGATCTTGCAGGGCGCGCAGGCGGTGCACGCGTGGGGCGCCCAAGCGGGCTTGCAGCCGTTCCAGCAACTGCGTCATGCCTTCTTGAGCACTGGCCCGTGTAGGAAACAACTCGGCATTTGGCGCGGGTACCGGGACTGTCTCTTCGCAGCGCAGCCTCACCTGCAGTACCGCCTCAGGCCAAGAGGTTTGAGCCAATCGCTCGCGCAGCAGCTGCGCGCAATGCAGCCCATCAGCGCTGGGCTGGGCCAAGGCCACTGCCACGGTGGTGCTGCAAGCCTCTGATCGCTCGGGTGTACGGCCAGCATGGCGTTCATGCTCCAACACCACCGACCAGCGCAGCACCCGCTCGCGCCGAGCTGTGGCCCAGACCATCAGGCGTTGCAACAACGCTTGTGCCGCAGGCATCAACTGCGCCTGCGTGTGGGCGCGCCATGGCAGCTCCACCACTTCATCAAACACCGGCGCTGGCGCGATCCATGTGCGCACATCGGGCGCACGGCCACACGCGCGATCCAGCGCCAGCACCAACGCCGGGCCAAACCGCCGCGACAGCCCATCGCGCGGCATGCGCCACACATCCCCCAGCGTGTGCAGACCCATGGCCTGAGCCTCTGACCACTGCGGCAGCACATCGGCCAGCACACGCAAGGGAAGTGGTGACAAAAATCTCTGCAACGATTCGGCTGTCGTGCTCAGGCCCTCGTGACCACCGCGGGCGCGGCTACGCCCAGGCCCCTCATACGGTCCATCTCGGGGCCCACCATCGGCTGGGCCTGCGCGCACCCGCCAAGCGGCGGCCAGCGCCGTGGTGGCACTGGCCATGGGCGGTGCAGCCAGGCCATGGGCTTGCCACAGCGCCAGCCAGCGCTGCCTGAGTTGCTGTGGCCCGCCAAATAACTTCAAGCTGGCCGCAGTTTCCAGCAGCAGCACATCGCGGCCTTCTTCACACACATGAGGCGTGAAGCTCAAGGCCAGGTGCGTGGCCAACTCACGCTGCGCGGCTGTCCACGCAGGTCCATGCAAAGCCAACCACCACGGCACCATGGGCTGCTGTCCTTGACTGTGCCTCTGCCGTGACCCGACCGTGCCGTTATCGTGCCGTTATCGCGCCGCCGCCTGCTGAAGACTCACGCCACCAGCGCAGTGTGCTGGTGAGCATCCTGCGTACGCGAGACCTCAGGCAGGGCAGCCACACGTGCAGGCACCACAGGCGGCAAGCGCAGCTGCACGGGCTGCGCGTGGGCCGGCCCGCGGCGTTTGATCACATGCACCCACACGCTGTCAGAGCCAGCAGCGCGCAAGGTCAGACGCAAGGGCACGGGGCAAGGCCGGCTGCGCACCGCTAGGCTGCGCATCAGAAAAACGCAGCCCTCATGGGCCTGCGCGGCCAGTTGCAAACGCCGCAGGGTCTGCGCAGGCAAGGTATCAGGCAGCCACGCCACCACCGCCCCCACATGACCGCTGCGCAACGCCTGCTCCAAAGCCCACAACACATCGGCTGCAGCCAACAAGGGGCGGCGCTTCGCATCACGCACCTCATCGCGGCCGCGCACCACCACCATCGCGCGCACGTCCACCCCCATTTGCTCCAACCCCCAGGCGCACGGTGAAGCGGGCGGCCCCACCCACATCACGGTGCGGCCCTGCTGCGTCACAGCGGCCATCACCGGGGCCAGCAAACGCATCTCCCCCACCCCGGGGTGGGGCAACAAACACTCGGTCAGGGCCTGATGCGGCCACCCCCCGCCTGGCAACTGAGCGTCTAACGCCGCAAAGCCCGTGGGCGACACGGCAGCCCGTGCGCGTGCCCACTGCTGCGCGCGCCACAGCGCGGGATGCACGTTTTCAGGATCAAGAGGAGCCGAGGACACGCCAGTTGCCAGATTTGATAACTGTATGTTTATACAGTATTCTGGGCTTCTGATGCCTCCCTAGACTCCCATGTGAATTAATTTATCATCAGATGATAAAATCAAAAACACTCGAAGACCCGCTAACTTCTTCAGTGAAGTTGATCGAGTACTAAAGAAAGACAGAGAATCATGAAGGCAATCGTTGTAGGGATCCTGCCGCAAGATCGCATTCGCGAACGGATGCTGGCGATTGCTCGCGGTGAATACAAACCCAAACCTACCGAGCCGAAAATCTGGTTCACCTCTATGCGATCTCTGGCCGAGATCTTGAGCGATGAAAACCGTGCGTTACTCCAGGTAATTCGGGAAGCCAAACCAACGTCCGTGTCGTCCCTAGCTGACATAACGGGCCGAAAACCAGGAAATCTCTCCCGCACACTCAAGACGATGTCGAACTATGGCCTTGTCGAGATGAGACGAGAAAAGCGCTATGTAAGGCCCATTGCCAAAGCAACGGAGTTCCGAATCGTTTTGAACTCCCTCAGCCAAAGCAGCGTTCACCCAAGTTGCTCTCTATCCTAAAGATCGCCGCAACACCTGGCCGCACATGGCCACAGCGGTGATGGCCTCGTCGATGAGGCCCCCCATGGTGAAAAAGCCGTGGATCTGCCGCTCAAAGCACACGTACTGCGTGGGCACTCCGGCTGCCGACAAGGCGTCAGCGTACTGACGCCCTTCATCGCGAAGCGGGTCAAAACCAGCAGTCACCACCAGCGCCGGCGGCAGGCCCTGCAGGCTGGGAGCCAACAAGGGTGAGGCGCGCCAGTCGGTCCACTGCGAGGCCTGGGCCATGTAGTGCCCGCGGTAGTAGGCAATGCTGTCTCGGGTGAGCAGGTAGCCCTGCCCATTGGTCTGGTGCGAAGGGGCTACGGCGCGCATGTCGGTGGCCGGATAGATCAGCAGCTGAAAATTGGGCAGCACCGCGCCTTGTTCCCGCAGCACCAGGCACACCACAGCAGCCAAGTTCCCCCCGGCACTGTCGCCGCCCACGGCCAATCGGGTGGCGTCCACCCCCAGCGCACTCGCCTGCTCGCGCACCGCCGCCACCGCCTGCACGCAGTCGTCCACCGCCGCCGGGAACCGATGCTCGGGCCCGAGCCGATAGTCCACCGACACCACAGCGCATCCACTGTCGTGGGCCAACTGCCGGCACAAGGCATCGTGCGTGTCCAGGTCGCCAATCGTCCAGCCGCCCCCATGAAAGTACACCAGCACTGGCAGCACCCCGTCTTGCGGGCGATACAAGCGCGCCGCCACAGTGCCCACTTGCACGCCGCGCACCTCGTGCAAAGGGGGCAGCGCTGGCTGCGTCAAGGCGCACCGATCGCGATAAAACTTTCGGGCCTGCTCGGGCGTGAGCGTGTGCGTGGGCGGCGCACCCTTGCGGATGAGCAGGTCAATGAAGGCTTGGGCTTGGGGATCCAGAGTCATGGCGGCTGCTCCTCCCCCGCAGGGGCGCGCTGCATTGTAGAAACATCCCGGCAGCGCAGCGCCGGCCGATTTTTCACCGACAATCCCCCCCTCCCATGAACCCCGGCCTCGTCTACGCCGGCGCGGCCTTCGTCATTTGGGGGCTGGCGCCGCTTTACTTTCGCGAAGTGGCCTCGGTGCATCCGCTGGAGATGGTGCTGCACCGCTCGGCGTGGTCGCTGGCCTTCATGGTGATGGTGATGACCGTGCTGCGGCGCTGGGCGTGGCTGCCCGCCCTGTGGCGGCAACCGCGGCAGTTGGCGGCCCTGGGCCTGAGCGCTTGCTTGCTCACCGGCAACTGGCTGGTCTACGTCTGGGCCGTGCAAAACGGCCGCGTGGTCGACAGCAGCCTGGGCTACTTCATCAACCCGCTGCTCAATGTGGTGCTGGGCGTGGTGGTGCTGCGCGAGCGTTTGCGGCGCGCGGAGTGGGCTGCCGTGGGCCTGGCCGTCTTGGGTGTGCTGTGGCTCACCTGGCAAGCGGGTCAACCGCCGTGGGTGGCCTTGGCATTGGCCTTGACATTTGCGGCTTACGGCCTCATCCGCAAGACCGCACCCCTGGGCCCGCTAGAAGGCCTGACCGTAGAAAACCTCCTGCTGGCCCCCCTGGTGGTGCCGGCCTTGTGGGCCTGGACGGTCTGGGGCCCCGGTGTGCTGCGCCAGCCCGACACCTCCACCGCCTTGACGCTGTGGATCCTGGCCGCTGGCCCCTTCACGGCGCTGCCGCTCTTGCTGTTTGCCGCCGGTGCCCGAAGACTGCGCCTGGCCACGCTGGGCCTGGTGCAGTACCTCGGGCCCTCGCTGCAACTGGTGCTGGGCGTGTGGGTGTTTCACGAACCCTTTGACGGCGACCGCCTCGTGGGCTTTGCCCTCATCTGGGCCGCTTTGACCCTGTACAGCGCCTCATCGCTGAGGCGCTGAACTGGGCACACAGGCTTCCCCCCTAGCGCAAATCGCCCGCCAGGCTGGCCAGCGTCTCGGGGGCAATCACCACGTGGGCGGGGTAGTTCGTGTGGTCACAACCCAGCTTCACACTCGCCCCCGCGCGCACGGCCTCACGCGCCGCCGCTGAGAACTCAAAGCGCACAAAGTGCACCGAGGAGGTCTTCTCGTCGTTTTCGCGGTCCAGGTCTTCATCGGCAATGGCGTAGGCCCGCGCATGGCCTTCGACTTCCACAAACATGCGGTCTTCAATGCCAATCAAGCGGGCCAGCTCGCGCTTGCGCTCGTGCGGATCGGGGTACTCGATGAGCATGGTGGCCTTCCAGTTCGTGCCATCGGGAATCAAGGGCGCATACGCATCGATCTCGCTTTGAATGCCCTCTTCATCAAAAATCTTCTCAATGTGCAGCATCTCTTGAATCTGGCGACGAATGGTCTGCTCGTCTTCAAACTGCAGCGTCACGTGGTCACCCAGGTGCACGCTGCGCAGCTTGCGGTGCGCAATGGCGTCTGCACGACTGGTCTTGCGGATCTTGGCATAAGCCTCCAGCGTCAGGAGGCTGTCGCGGGCAACGGTGGTCATGGGGTGGATCTCCTTAGAAAAATTTTGTTCAGGCCAAGCCGTAGGCTTGGCGCACCAGGCTCAAGGGGTGTTGCAGGGCCTTGGCGGGCGTACCAGCCTCGCGCATGCCCTGCGCAATATGGTGTCCGGCCAGGGCGCAGTCGCTGCTGATCACATCGGGCTCGTCCTTGGCCATGGCCTTGAACACCGCCTTGCCGATCTTCATGGCCGTCTTGTGATACGCCGTCTTCACGCCGTAGGTGCCGGCGTGCCCCGAGCAGCGCTCCACCGTGTTGAGTTGCACCTGCACCTTTTGGCCAATGAGCTTGAACATCTCTTCGGTCTTGCGGCCGATGTTTTGCACGCGGCCATGGCAAGGAATGTGGTAGCTCACCTTGCCCAGGGCGGTCTTGAAGTCGGTCTTGAGCAGCCCATCGCGGTTGCGGGCCATGAGGTACTCAAAGGGGTCGAACATGGCCTTTTTCACCGCCTGCGTGTCAGCGCATTGGGGAAACATCAGGGGCAACTCTTGCTTGAACATCAAGGTGCAGCTGGGCACGGCGCTGATGAGCGCATAGCCCTCACGCGCATAGCGAGCCAACACCGGAATATTCTTTTCCTTGCTCGCGGCCACCGAGTCCAGATCGCCCAACTCCAGCTTGGGCATGCCGCAGCACGACTCCTTGTCCACGATCACGTAGGGAATCTCGTTGTGATCCAGGATCTTGAGCAGGTCGTGCCCAATGCCCGGCTCGTTGTAATTCACATAGCAGGTGGAAAAAATCGCCACCTTGCCCGGCGTGCGCTCGCCGTTGGTCACCACCGTGGCGCTGGCCTTGGCCGCGCTCCAGCGAAACCGCTGCGTAGCCAACTCGGGCATCCAGGCCTGCGGGTGCACACCCAAGGCGCTGTCCATCACCTTGCGCGCGGTCTGGGTGCGGTTCACGGCGTTAACAGCCTGCACCACAATGGGAATGCCGGCAAACTGACCGTGCGTGTCGGTAGAGGCCAAGAACTTCTCCGAAGCCTTGACCTCACCCTTTTTGAATTTGATCGCTTTGGCCCGCAGCATCGTGTGCGGAAAATCCAAATTCCACTCGTGCGGGGGCACATAGGGGCACTTGGTGAGGTAGCACAGGTCGCACAGGTAGCACTGGTCCACCACCTTCCAAAAGTCTTTCTTCTGCACGCCGTCTAGCTCGCCCGTGGGGCCTTCATCCACCAGGTCAAACAGCGTGGGAAAACTCTGGCACAGGCTCACGCAGCGGCGGCAGCCGTGGCAGATGTCAAAGATGCGCTCCATCTCGTGCAAGCACTTCTCTTCGTTGTAGAAGTCCGGGTTCTTCCAGTCGATGGGGTGACGGGTGGGGGCTTCCAGACTGCCTTCTCTGCTCATAGGGGGCTCACTTGGTGCGGTGGTGGCGGTAATGCGTTATATCGATCCAACGTCAAAGAAGAAGGGGCACGTGGCCCCCTCTTTGCGTCGGCTCAGGGCCAGGACTCAGTCGACCAGGGCGTCCAGGGCCTTCTGGTAGCGGTTGGCGTGCGAACGCTCGGCCTTGGCCAGCGTCTCAAACCAATCGGCGATCTCGTCAAAGCCTTCGTCGCGGGCGGTCTTGGCCATGCCCGGGTACATGTCGGTGTACTCGTGCGTCTCGCCGGCCACCGCGGCGGCCAGGTTCTGGCGGCTGGTGCCAATGGGCAGGCCAGTGGCGGGGTCGCCTACCTGCTCCAAGAACTCCAGATGGCCGTGGGCGTGGCCCGTCTCGCCTTCAGCGGTCGAGCGGAACAGCGCTGCCACATCGTTTTGGCCTTCCACGTCGGCCTTGTTTGCGAAGTACAGATAACGGCGGTTGGCCTGAGACTCGCCTGCGAAGGCGTCCTTCAGGTTCTGCTCGGTCTTGGAACCTTTCAAACCCATGGTTTGCTCCTGAATAGCTAAGAGGAATGGACATCTGCGGCATTCCTGCCCCACCACAGGAGGGACAAGTGCTGCAAACGGGAGAGAGTGTGGCAAACCCTGAGGAAATATGCCAATTCAATCTCCTAATCCCAACGATAGCCTGGGTCAATCGAGTCCGAGCCCAGGCTCAGGGTAGGTCAACCTCGACTACCGCCCAAATCCACCCTTTGAAGCCTTTTTTGGCCTGAAGTTCCTTGATAGGCGAGGGCCGGGGAATGTCTTGCCCCAGGTCCAGAGCAGTCTCTGCCCAAGCCTCAATGGCCCGTTTCGCTGCCTCAATGGCCTCATCCAATCCTTCGTCGGCAGCGGAAAAGCACCCCGGCAAATCAGGTACCACCACGCTCCACGCGGTTTTGTCGTCACCGGGTTCTATGGCTATTGGGTATCTCATGTCGCCAACAACCCCCTCACCAACCCATGCAACATGCCCTTCGGCTGCGCCAGATCGTCTAGCACGGTGAAATGGTTGCACCCGGCCACCGTGTCGCACGCGGGCACGGCCCGCTTGCCCCAGCGCGACCGAATCAGCCGGTTATGACGTAAAAACTCCTCACTCTCGTCGGCGCCGGCCAGCGCCCACAGGCGACCCTGCGCTGGGGGCTTAAAGCCCGCGGGGCTCAAGCGCCGCACCAGGGCGGGCGTCAGGCGCAAATCGGGTGCCAAAAACGGGGTTTGGCGAAGTGGCTCCAGGTCAAACACGCCAGAAATCGACACCGCCTGGCGCACCAGCGTGGCCGGCAGATCAGACCCCAGCTTGCGCCCATTGGCACACAGCATCATGGCCGCCAAGTGGCCCCCGGCCGAATGCCCCACCACCACCAGGCGCTGCGGGTCGCCCCCATAAGCGTCAATGTGTCGCACACACCAGGCCAGCGCCTGCGCCATTTGCAAGGCTATGGCATCAATGCCCACACCCGGGCACAGCGCGTAGTTGGGCACCACCACCACACTGCCCTGCGCGCAAAAGTGCGGCGCGATCCAGGAATGATCAAACTTATCCAGCGCGCGCCACCACCCGCCGTGAATGAAGAACACCACCGGGCTCTTGCGCCCCAGCGGCGCATGCGAAGAAAACACATCCAAACGCTCGGCAGCGCCGCTGCCATATCGCACATCCAGGTGGCAGGGCAGGTCGCGTCGCACCACGGCCGAGTCTTGCGCCCAACGCGCCAAGATCTGCGCGCTCTCGGGCACGCGCGCGCGGTTGTTGTACTGCGCGTTGAGCCACTGCGCATCCCAACGGGGCACCGCGCCCGTCGCGCGGGGCGCGCCTGAAACACCACGGGCGCTCACCATCACCTCAGGGGCTGAGCTCAATGCGCCGGCCATTGAGCGGCTGCAGCGGCCGCGCGTTCACCCAGTAGTACGAGCGGAAGATGGCAATCTGCGCACGCGAGGCCTCGATGGGCTCTTGCAGCACGTACCAGCGCACCCCTTCGGAGCACGGGGGATGATTGAGCGAACCCATAAAGGTGTAGTAGCTCTTGCGCACGGGCAGCAACTCGGCTGGGTTCAGCGGCGCGGGCAAGAGCATGCGCTCGCCCACCTGCTTGGGCATTTGCGCAAACAAGCGGGCCAAGGCCGGGTTCTCGCGGCCCTCGTTGACCATCACCGCGATGATGGCCAACTTGCCCACCTCGTTGCGGTGCACCAGGTGAATGCTCATGGGGAACTGTCGCCCCTCAATGCGCTCTTCACCCGGAGAGCGAAAGTGAAGGTAGCGAAGCGCAAAGGTGCCTTGGGGCACCGTCAACGAGGCCCCCGTGGTCATGTCCACCTGAATGGTGTGGCCGTTGTTCAACAACTCAGCCCCCACAGCGCGGTAGCTCAGCCCCAGCTGGGGCAAGTTCGCGCGGATGGGGTTTTGAATGTCAATCGGTGTTTGAAACCGTCGCTTTTCCCGACCCATCTTGCACGAGATGAACTCCAGCTTCAGATCGCCCCAGCCCTCGGGGCCGGTCTCATCGGCACGGTAGCTCCACATCAGGCCCGAGGCCGAAGGCGCAGCTGCCGCGGCGGGCGCAGGCGCAGGGGCTGCCACCGCAGCCGGTGGGCCAGCCGGGGCCGCGGGCGCCGCCGGGCTGGCCGCCCAGGCCATCGGCCCCAAGGTGCCTGCGCCAAGCGCCAACCCAGCGCACACCCCGGCCCTCACCACCATCACTCGAGAAATTAATGACCCCATAGGCAAAGCCCTTGCAGACCCCACAACACCAATGGCCCATACTCTAAGCCACAAGTCCGGTTCCCTCCACTCCCATCCGTTGTGACCCCACCACCCGCACCCTTGGCTTCACCTGCCATGCCCAGCGCTTCCACCCACTCACCTCCACAGGCCCAAGGTCTGTCTGGGCTGATGAGCCGCCTGAGCCTGCGCGGGCGCATCTTGCTGCTGGTGGCCGGGGTACTGGCGCTCTCACTCAGCGCCACCGTGGTGGCCGTGGTCTACACCTCCAGCTTCACCCTGCAAGCCAAAGACGATCGCGAGCTGCAAGTGCTCTCGCGCATGCTGGCCCGTGTGATGGAAGTGCGCCGCACCCTGCCCCAGATGGCAGAAGACCTGGTGAGCGACGAAATGCACAGCACGGCGCTGCTACTGGCTGAGCTGGTGGCCCTGTCCGAGCGCACAGGCCGCCCTCCCGCCGAGCTGCGCCAAACCCTGCAAAAACTCATCCGGGTGGACGTGGCCGACGAGTTCTTGGTAACCGACTCACAGGGCCGCCTGTATGTCGGCGCCCCAGGCAATGGGCCCTATCAGTTCAGCAGCAACCCCAGCACCCACCCACAGTCTTCGGCCTTTTGGGGCCTGCTCTCTGGCCAAACCGAGGTGGTCAAGCAAGCCACCGGGCCGCGTGATGTTGACGGCAAGATCTTCAAGTACGTGGGTGTGGCCGGCGTGGATAAGCCGCGCATCGTGCAACTTGGCTACCGTGGCGACTACATCCAAGAGCTGCGTGCGGCCGTGGGTGTTGAAAGCATGGCCAGCTTCCTCGTGCAAAGCAAATCGCTGCTGTTTCTCTATGCGCTCGATGCCCAAAAGCCCGATGCGCCTGTAGAGGGTCACGGCCTGGCAGACCACCCCCAACTGCTGCCTCAGCTGCCAGGCGAACTGCGCAAGGTGCTGGCCGACGGTAGATGGCGCAAACAACACCACGATGCCTATGAGTTGATCTTTGCGCCGGTGCGCAACCTCAAAGGTGAAGTCACAGGCGCCATGGCCATCGGCTACCCGCCCCAAAGCCGGTGGGCAGAACTGACCCACTTATTCGGCCTCTCGCTGGCCATTGCCGTGGTGGTCATGGGCCTGACCTTTGCACTGTCCACTCGGCTGGCCCAGCGCCTGTCGCAGCCTATCAACACGCTGACCCATGCGGCCCGCCAGGTGCAGCAGGGCAACTTCGCCCAGCTCGGTTCACTAGACGCCGTACGCCGCCAGCCCGATGAAATTGGGCAGCTGGCCAGCGTGTTTCAGCGCATGGCGCTGGAGGTTAAAAACCGCGAGCAGGTGCTCGACGGTTTGGTGCAAGAACGCACGCACCAACTCACCGAGAAAAACGCGGCCCTGGAGGCCGCTCAAAAGGTCATCGACTCCGAGCTGCACCTGGGGCAAAAGCTGCAACTGGGCATCTTGCCCAAGGCGTTTCCGCAAGTGCCCGGCTGCCAGGGGGCTGCCTTGGTGGTGCCAGCCACCACCATGGGAGGCGACTTTTTCGATTACTACGATTTCAAAGATGGCCGCGTGGGGCTGGTCGTGGCCGATGTCTCGGGCAAGGGCGTCACGGCCGCCTTCTTCATGGCCCTCGTGCGCACCGGCATGCTGCAACTGGCCTGGCAACACACCGACCCCGCCCACTGCCTGAGTCATGGCAACCGGCTGCTGTGCACCCAAAATCCGCTGGATATGTTCGTCACCGTGTTCTACGGCGTGTTGGATACGCGCACGGGTGAGCTCACCTACGCCAATGCGGGCCACAACCCGCCTTTGCTGCGCACCGGAGACGGCGCTCAGGCCCAGACGCAGATGCTTGCCAGCGACGGCGAGATGGCCACAGGCGTGATGCCCGATGTGCAATACCGCAGCCACCGCATCGTGTTGCCCCCCAACAGCAGCCTGCTGCTGTACTCCGACGGCGTGACCGAGGCTTTCAACACCGAGCACATCGCCTTTGGTGAGCAGCGCCTACAGCAATGCCTGCAGGGCCTGAACACCCTGCAACCCCAGGCGGTGGTCGACACCGTCTACCAACAACTCCAAGCGCACACCGCCGGCGCCGCTCAGTCCGACGACATCACGCTCATGGCGGTGCATTGGCAGGGGCGCAAGTTGGCCTAATCGGAGCTTTAGAGATGACCGTGAGCAGAGCACAATCACGCGGGCGCCCACGCGCTCGAAAAATCCCCTATCCCAAACCTGGCGAGATCCTCCTGCATGAGTTTCTCGAGCCCATGGGCATCTCGGCCTACCGCCTTGCCAAAGACATTGGTGTACCTCAAATGCGCATCAGTGAGATCATCGCTGGCAAGCGGGCCATCTCGGTGGATACGGGACTTCGGCTATCGCGCTATTTTGGGCTGCACGATGGCTTTTGGACAGGTCTCCAGCTCGATCACGATGCGGCAGTTGCCAAAGATTCACTGGCCTCGGTGCTAGCCAGTATCCGGCCTTTACAACCCGCTTAGCGTAACCAAGGCGCCGCGTAATCGCGCCTCACCCCCACCGCATCAAAGGCACGGCCACCACCGCAGCGGCCACCGCCAAGGCCCGCCACCGATCCATGGGCTCCTTGAGCCACAGCACGGCAATGACCACGGCAAACACGGCACTGGTGTCTCGCAGCGCAGCGCCCAGGGCAATGGGCGCGTGTGCCCACACCCACAAAATTAGCAGGTAAGAAATGGATGACGCCACCCCGGCCGGCAGGCTCACCCGCCAGGTATGGGCGATGTAACCCCACGGCGGCCCCATGCGCCACTGCCGCGCCCCCATGGCCACGGCGTTGGAAATGGCACTCAAGGCCGCATAGGCCAGGGGCGAGCCCGAGGCCCGCACGCCCTGCGCATCGGTCATCACATAGGTGGCCACGCCCAAGCCCGCCAACACCGTCAGCACCACGGCCTGACCAGGCAAGGCCTCTTGCCCCGGTACTCCGCGCCAGGAGCGCACGGCCACCAGCAGCAACGACAACACAATCAGCCCCACCCCCCACAAGGCCCCAGGGCCCAAGACTTCACCGGCCCACCAGGCCGAGAGCGGCACCACCGCCATCACAGACACCGCCCGGCCCATGGGGTACACCAGCCCAAAACCGCCCAAGGCATAGGCCCGCAGCAGCGCCTGCACCGTGACCACATTCACCAAGGTAGAGGCCAGCGCCCAAGCCCAAGAAGACGGGTGCGGCATGCCGGTGAAGATCAGCACCGGCAGCATCACCACCGCGGCCACCACCATCTGCGCCGTCATGGTTTGGGTAGGATGCGCGCTGGCTTTGATGGCCGCGTTCCACCCCGCGTGCAACAGGGCACTGGCCAGCGCTGCCACAATGTGTACGGTTTCCACGGAAAGGATCATCCCATGGCTATGGACGTAGTGGACTACGAAATCAAAGGCGCCGAGATGCAGTTCGTTGAAATCGAACTTGACCCCGGCGAAGCCGCCATCGGCGAAGCCGGCAGCATGATGTTCATGGATGCGGCCATCAGCATGGACAGCATCTTTGGCGACGGCAGCGCGCCCAGTGGGGGCCTCTTCGGCAAACTGATGGGCGCCGGCAAGCGCCTCATCACGGGTGAGTCACTTTTCACCACCGTCTACACCAACCAAGGCAGCGCCAAGCAGCGCGTGGCCTTTGCAGCGCCCTACCCGGGCAAGATCTTGCCCATGGAGCTGTCCAAACTGGGCGGCACCCTCATCTGCCAAAAAGACGCCTTCCTGTGCGCCGCCAAAGGCGTGAGCCTGGGCCTATTCTTCCAGCAAAAACTCTCGGTGGGCTTTTTCGGGGGCGAAGGCTTCATCATGCAAAAGCTCGAAGGCGATGGCCTGGCCTTCGTGCACGCTGGCGGCAGCGTCATCAAGCGAGAACTCCAAAGCGGCCAAACGCTGATGGTGGATACCGGCTGCCTGGTGGCCCTCACCCCCAACGTGAACTTTGAGGTGCAGTACGTGGGCAAGATCAAAACGGCACTCTTTGGCGGCGAGGGCCTCTTCTTTGCCAAAGTCACCGGCCCCGGCACCGTGTGGCTGCAAAGCCTGCCGTTTTCCCGCCTGGCCTCTCGCGTCTTCGCCGCCGCACCACAGCGCGGCGGCTCCAGAGAAGAAGGCTCCGTACTTGGCGGCTTAGCCGCCGGCGGCCTCCTGGGCGGCATCTTGCACGGAGACGACGAATAGCCGCGAGTAGTAGCTAAAATCGGGATCCCATGGGGATGTAGCTCAGCTGGGAGAGCGTCGCGTTCGCAATGCGAAGGTCGGGAGTTCGATCCTCCTCATCTCCACCATCAAGCCAAAGTTTGAATGCCCTCTGGGGTCTTTCCCGCTTTTTGCTGCGCCACCCAAACCCAATCCACCACCTCGGGCTCTGGCTGATAACCACTCACCAACATTTGAAGCTGGCTCTTCAAGGCGGGAACATCATTGCTCCTTAGCGTCTCCAAGAGACGCTCTAACGCAGGTTCCAGTTCTGCCCATGGCAAGAAACTTTCATGAGCTTTCATGATGCGAGAATGCTGAGTCGCCTGAGGGTTATCGCCAGTCAATAGCTCTTCAAAGAGCTTTTCCCCTGGGCGCAGGCCGGTGGTGACAATTTCAATGTCCCCCTTGGGGTTAGCCTCATCACGAACCGTCAATCCCGAGAGCTCAATCATGCGTTTTGCCAAATCCAAAATCCGCACAGGCTGACCCATGTCCAGCACAAAGACATCGCCCCCCTGCGCCATGGCCCCGGCTTGAATCACCAACTGAGCCGCCTCAGGAATCGTCATGAAATAACGGGTGATATCGGGGTGCGTTAGCGTAATGGGGCCGCCCTGTCGAATTTGCTCTCTGAAAAGCGGCACCACAGAGCCACTGGAGCCCAACACATTGCCAAATCTCACCATAGAAAAACAGGTACTTCGCCCTTCACCAGCAGCCAGTGCCTGGAGAGACAACTCGGCCAAGCGCTTACTCGCACCCATCACGTTGGTGGGGCGTACCGCTTTGTCCGTGCTGATTAGTACGAAGTGCTGAACACCCACCGAGGCAGCTACCTTGGCGCATGTCATCGTTCCCCACACATTGTTAAATACACCCTGCGCCGGGTTGTGTTCCACAATGGGTACATGCTTAAACGCCGCAGCGTGATACACGGTGTGCGGCCGCCAGACCTGCATAAGCTGCACCATGCGGGGCTCATCCGCCACAGAGGCCAGCAGAGGCAGTACTGTCACACCGGAGTCAGCCAACTCTTGGTGGATCTGGTACAGGGCAAACTCATTGTTATCCACCAACAACAGCATCGATGGAGAGCACGCCACTATCTGCCGACACAGTTCACTTCCAATACTGCCGCCAGCCCCCGTCACCATCACCACTTTGCTGCGAATATTGCGGTTCAGCAACAAGCCGTTGGGCGGCACGGGGTCTCTGCCCAGTAGGTCTTCAATGTCCAATTCCCGCAAATCCGCTACCTCAACCTCCCCACTGGCCAAAGCGGCCAGACCAGGCAAGGTGCGCACATGCACTGGGTAGTCTCGCAACGACTCAATAATCTCCATTCGTCGCTGGCGCGACGCGGATGGGATAGCCAACAGCACTTCTTGCGGGCCAACTTTCTCAAAACACTCGCTCAGCCGCTGGGGGTTGAACACCTTTAAGCCGTCTAACGTATGCCCCCACAGCCTCTCATCGTCATCAAAGTACCCCACCACTACGTGGTGATTTGATCTTCCCATGGCCCCCGCCAGCTGACGCCCAGCAGAGCCCGCCCCGAAGATGATCACCCTTGACTTGTCCGTAGCCCAGGCTTGACGGCGCAAAGAATCGTCAAGCCAAAACCGCACCAAGACGCGAATCCCAATAGCCATTACCGAAAGCAGCAACGGCTGAAGCACCCCCACGATTTTGGGAACGCCCCCAAGCCCCACTACGGTAACGACAAAGCTAAACGCTGCGGAGTAAGCCGCTAAAGCCTTCGTCAGTGAAATCAGCGCATGTAGGCCAATGAAGTGAAAGATGGCGTTGTACAAGCCCGTCAATACGAAGAGGGGTAATACGATCGCTAGGGACAGCAGCCACAACCAGACCAACGGTTGCAGAGCCAGGGGTGAAAACGCGCCAAAAATCAGGGCAAGACTAACCCAGCTTGCAAGGCCACAGATGACCAAGTCGCTACAAAAAACAATGGCTCGCTTAATCGGGCGGGGAAGAGAGAGCAGAAGGAACTTCATTTTAATGTTTGGGTAGAGGCCCACGCTAGACCAAGCTCAAATCTCATCATTATGACAAATGCTCGATAATGCCCCATATCGGGATACGATTTCCCCACCCTACTTGACTGCCCTCAAGACGAATTCCTCTCGAAATTGGCTTCGTTTTGTAAAAATCAAAACTCTTCACCCCTGGCAACTGTTCGAATCCCTTTGACAAGCTGGTTGATCGCACGCTTTTGATAGCGTAGCGCAGACAGCTGGCTGTTCTTCCCCGCGCGGATCCTGCGCAAAATCGCATTCGATTCAAGCCTCAAAAAACCTTCCAAGAACTTGATCTCCTCAATGCGCTCCTTGCCCTTGAGCTTGACGGGGTAGTCTTTCTGGGGAAGCGTAAAGGTGGTCGATACCTTTTGTTTGTTTCGATGGGCCTGGGCCAGTTGCTGCAATGCAATGGTCCTCGGGTCAAATCCCCAGGCCTTGATCTCATCGTGCAAAGCCTTTTCGTTGAAGTTCTGCAGAAATTCTTCGTTGCGCTCGAAATCGATGATGCGCTTGGCTAACTCTGCGGCTTG
>CAYNSW010000035.1:0-30807 GCA_964400135.1 uncultured Rubrivivax sp.
GGCGTCGAAGACGGCCGTCTGCTGGTGGTGCTCAACGACAACGACATGTCCATCAGCCCTCCAGTGGGGGCCTTGAACAAGTACTTGGCCCGACTGAGGAGCGGCAAGTTCTATGGCGCTGCGCGCGAGGGCGCCAAGTCGGTGCTGCGAGGCGCGCCGCCCCTGTTTGAATTGGCGCGGCGCTTTGAAGAACACGCCAAGGGCATGGTGGTGCCGGGCACCATTTTTGAAGAATTTGGTCTGAACTACGTCGGGCCCATTGACGGTCACGACCTCGATGCCCTGATCCCCACTCTGGAAAACCTGCGCGACAAGCGAGGCCCACAGTTTTTGCACGTGGTGACGAAAAAGGGCTTTGGGTACCAACCGGCCGAGGAAGATCCGGTGAAGTACCACGCCGCCTCGGGCAAGTTTGACCCCGCGCAGGGCTTTCCCAAGAGTGCGCCGAGCAAGCCCACGTTCACGCAAATCTTCGGTCAGTGGCTGTGCGATATGGCCGAGGCCGACTCTCGGCTGGTGGCCATTACACCGGCCATGCGCGAGGGCTCGGGCATGGTGGAGTTTCACAAGCGCTTTCCCTCGCGCTACCACGATGTGGGCATTGCCGAGCAGCACGCGGTGACGTTCGCGGCTGGCATGGCCTGCGAGGGCATCAAGCCAGTGGTGGCCATCTACAGCACCTTCTTGCAGCGTGGCTACGACCAGATGATTCACGACGTGGCGTTGCAAAACCTGCCGGTGGTGTTCGCACTGGATCGCGCTGGCATTGTGGGCGCCGACGGCGCCACGCACTGCGGCGCCTATGACATCGCCTACATCCGTTGCGTGCCCAATATGAGCTTGATTGCGCCTTCGGATGAAGACCAGTGCCGCAAGGCGCTGACCACGGCCTTCCGACAAAACCACCCGGTGGCCGTGCGCTACCCGCGCGGCGCTGGGGTGGGGGTCACGCCGCAGCCGGAACTGACCGAATTGCCCTGGGGGCGAGGCGAAGTGCGCCGATCCGGGCGCCGTTTGGCCGTGCTGGCTTTCGGCACCTTGTTGCACCCCGCCTTGGCCGCTGCTCAGCGGCTGGATGCCACGGTGGCCGATATGAAGTTCATCAAGCCCCTGGACGCGGAGCTGGTGTTGGAGCTGGCCCGCACCCACGAGGCCTTGGTCACGCTGGAAGAAGGCTGTGTCATGGGAGGCGCGGGCAGTGCCGTGGCCGAGGCCTTGGCCGCTGCTGGCGTGAGTATTCCCCTGCTGCACCTGGGCCTGCCCGATGAATTTGTCGAGCACGGAGATCCGGCCAAGCTGCTGTCGCTGTGCGGACTGGACGCTGAGGGGATTGAGCGCTCCATTCGTGAGCGGTTTCCTGCAGGGCGAGATGCGCTGCGGCCTGCGGTGAATGGGTAAGCGATGAACTCCCTGACCGACCCGCTGCACATCCCTGATACCCAAAGCGCTCCCGACCTGCGCCATCTGCCCATTCAACGCGTGGGGGTCAAGCAACTTCGCTATCCCTTGCAGCTGGATGTGTGCGGACAGGTGCAGTCCACCTCGGCCGTGTGGAGCCTAGACGTGGCCTTGCCGGCTGAGCAAAAGGGCACGCACATGTCGCGCTTCATTGCGTGGCTCGACGCTTTGGACGTGCCGCTGGATGCCCAGCATCTGCGTGAGCGACATGAAGACATGTTGCGCCGACTCAATGCCACGGAAGGCCGCATCGAGGCGCAGTTTTCATTTTTTCTGCGCAAGCAAGCGCCCGTCTCGGGGCTGACGAGCCTGCTCGACTACCAGGGCCGATGGATCAGCCAGACCTTGGAGGGGCGCACCACCTTGTGGATGGAAGTGGCCGTACCGGTCAAGAGCCTGTGCCCCTGCTCCAAGGAGATTGCCCAGTACGGTGCGCACAACCAGCGCTCGGTGGTCACGCTGCGTGTGGCCTTGCGTGAGCCCATCGATTGGCTCACCCTGGTGCGCTTTGCCGAAGACAGTGCGTCCAGCGAGATTTGGCCCATGCTCAAGCGCACCGACGAAAAATGGGTCACCGAGCGCGCTTACGACAACCCCAAGTTCGTGGAAGATCTGGTGCGCGATGTGGCGCTGCGACTCAATGCCGACTCGCGCATAGGCGCCTACGTGGTGGAGGTGGAAAACTTCGAGTCCATCCACAACCACTCGGCTTACGCGCGCATCGAGCGCTCTTAAAAGGCGCGTCAGCCTTGCCCCAGCGCTGGGAGCCTCAGGCGCTGCACCAGGCCCAGGCAGCCCGGCAGGCCATGCCCGATGTGTTGTCCCTGGCGTTGATGCAATCGCGCAATGTCACCTTGGCCTGGCTGCAGTATTTTGAGCAGGCGCAGTGGCCCGACCGACAAGCCCACAGTTCAGGGGAGTTTGACGTGCTCGGTGAAGTGGCCCGCGTGGCTTGGGCTCAGGAGTATTGGATTGCGCGCAATGTGCAGCGCCAGCGCGGTCCGGCCGCCTCGGTTCGGGCGCCTCGCTTGCCCTCGGTGCACCCACACGCTGACCGCTGGTGGTCGCCCGAGGTGCGGGGGCGTGGGAAGCAAGATGCACAGGAGGTGCGTCAGTTCTTGTCACTGACGCTGGAGTCAACATTGGAGTTGCTGCAGGGGCTGCCCGCAAGCGACCATCACGACGAGGGGCTGCACCTGTATCGCTGGGCTCTTTTTCACGAGGATCGGCTCTCGGAGCGTTTGGCCGTGGCCGCCCATTGGTTGGGTTCGGGTCCTGCAAACGGCATGTCCCCGCCTCAGGGGCATGGCCCAGCGCAGCGCAGCTTGCGTGCGCCCGTGTGGATGCCGTCTCAGCAGTTTGAGGTGGGCTCGACGCCGGGGGGCTTGGTGCCACCTGCTGAGCGGTGGCGCACGAGCGTGTCCGTCCCCGAGTTTGAGATTGATGCCCAGGCGGTGACCTGGTCGCAGATGGCCGAATTTGCTCAAGACGGGGGCTACGACGAGGCCAAGTGGTGGAGCCCTGCAGGCTGGGACTGGGCGGTGGCCCAGGCGCGTCGTGCACCGCGCGGGGTGGCCCACTGGCACGCCGGTGCCGCGCGGGAAGTGGGCTCGCGTCTGCAGCGTACGCCCATGGCGCAGGCCGTGGCGCACGTGAGCTACTACGAGGCGCAGGCCTGGTGCGCGTGGGCAGGGCGGCGTCTGCCCACGGAGGTGGAGTGGGAGCTGTGCGCCTGCACAGCAGCCTCACGGGGTTTTGTCTGGGCCGATGTGTGGGAGTGGACGCTGGGTCAACCCCGTGCCTGGCAAGACAGTGACGGGCCCGCCGATTCCAGCCCCGTGGCGGGCTTTGGCCCGCTGGAAGCGCCAGCACACCATCGCGTGCTTCGCGGCGCTTCGACTTGGACGGCCCCGCGCTGCGTCCATCCCCGCACTCGCCGCTTTGTGGCCCCCGATCGAGACGATCTTTTTGTGGGTTTTCGCTCCTGCAGCCTGTGAGCGGGTGAAGGACAATACGGCCATGAGGCTTTGGACGAACCATGCACCCTTTTGATTACGTGCGCGCCCACTCGGTTGGCGATGCGCTGGCCGCTCATGTGGGCGATGCCCGGTTTTTGGCGGGTGGGCAAAGTCTGGTGCAAGCCATGAAGCTGCGCCTGTCGGCCGCGCAAACACTGGTCGACCTGGGGGCCGTCCAGAGCTTGCGGGGCGTGTCGTGGCAAGACGGTCAACTGGTGGTGGGGGCCATGACGTCGCATGCCGAGGTGGCTTCGCATCCCTTGGTGCGTCAGCACCTGCCGGCCCTGGCCGAGTTGGCCGCGGGCATCGCAGACCCCATGGTCAGACAAATGGGCACGATGGGGGGCTCGTTGGCCAATGCCGATCCCGCCGCCTGTTACCCCGCTGCTGTGCTGGCCCTGCAGGCGCAGGTGCATACCGACCGGCGCACGGTGCAGGCCGACGACTTCTTTGTCGACCTCTACCAAACCGCCTTGGAGCCGGGGGAGCTGATTGAATCGGTCAGCTTTGCGCCGTGTCCACAGGCCGCTTATGCAAAGTTTCGCCAACCGGCCTCTCGATTTGCCTTGGTGGGTGTGTTTGTCGCACGCTGTGGCGATGAGGTGCGCGCGGCCGTGACAGGGGCCATGCCGCGGGTGTTTCGATGCGAGGCCTTGGAGCAGGCCTTGATGCGAGACTTTTCAGCAGACGCAGCGCGCGCCGTGCGCATCGACGAGGCTGGCTTGATGTCCGATTTGCATGGCAACGCCGCCTACCGTGCGGCCATGATTCCGGTCATGGCGGCGCGGGCCGTGACGGCTATTCGGGCCCGATGAGCGCTGCCACATGGAACTGAAGTCCCAACGCCTCATTTCCGCTTCACGCGAGCGTACCTGGCAAGCGCTGAACGACCCCGAGGTCTTGCAGGCCTGCATCGCCGGATGCGAGTCCTTGCAAGCCGAGGATGACCACACCTTGGTGGCGACGGTGGCGGTGCGCATTGGCCCGGTCAGTGCCCGGTTCAAAGGGCGCCTGCAGCTGTCAGATGTGCAGGCCCCCCAGCGCTACACCTTGAACTTTGAAGGCCAAGGGGGCGCTGCTGGATTTGGCAAGGGCTCCGCTCAGGTGCAGCTCGATGTGGATGAGGCCACTGGGGGTACCTGGTTGCGTTACGAGGCGCGCGCGCAGGTGGGTGGGCGGCTGGCGCAGGTGGGTTCACGCCTGGTTGATGCGGCGGCGGCCAAGTTGGCCGATGATTTCTTTGCGGCCTTTGAGCACGCCTTGAGTGGGCCCTCCTCGCAAGAGGGTGAAGAAGTGGGCGAAGAAGAGGGCGAAGCGCCCCCCGTGGGCCCTGCGGCAGCTGCGATGCCGGTACCTTGGCGCGCGGTGGTGGTGGTGGGCGCTGTGCTGTTGGCCTGCTTGGTGTACCTGGCCCGGGCCTGAGGCCTGGCGGGCCCCCGCGCTACCGCGACAAAGCGACAAAGCGACAAAGCGACAAAGCGACAAAGCGACAAAGCGACATCTCGGTGGACTCACTCGATTTGCACGTGCTGCGAGAAGCAGCAAGCTGGTTCCAAGCTGGGCACCGGGTGTGGTTGGTCACCGTGATTCAAACCTGGGGATCGGCGCCCCGACCGCCGGGCGCGTTGCTGGCGCTGCGTGAGGACGGGCAATTGAGCGGATCGGTCTCCGGCGGCTGCGTCGAAGATGACCTCGTGGCCCGGTGCCGCGCGGGCCAACGGGTGAGCGAACCCACGCTGGTGACCTACGGGGTGACGCGAGAGGAGGCGGCGAGGTTCGGCTTGCCTTGCGGCGGCAATTTGCGCCTCTTGCAAGAGCCCCTGTTGGAGGTGGGCTGGGTGCACGAGGTCCTGCAGCGCACCTCGCAGCACGAGTTGGTGGCGCGGCGGCTGGACTTGAAGACGGGTGAGGTTCGACTGGAGCCGGCGCAGCGCGGCCAAACCTTCTCCCTGGGCCAAGACCACCTGCGCCAGCTCTTTGGGCCGCGCTGGCGGCTGTTCATCGTGGGCGCTGGTCAGCTGTCTCAGGCGGTGGCGCAGATGGCCGCCCTGCTGGACTTTGAGGTGGTGTGCTGCGACCCGCGCACCGAGCACGGCCACGCCTGGTCTTTGCCGCAGGTTGAGCTCAGCCGCCAGATGCCCGATGACCTGCTTGTGGCACGCGGGCTCGATGCCCACACCGCGGTGGTGGCCCTCACCCACGACCCCAAGTTGGACGATTTGGCCCTGATGGAGGCCCTGAAAAGCCCTGCCTTCTATGTGGGCGCCCTGGGCTCTCGGGGCAATAACGCCAAGCGCAGAGAGCGCTTGGCGCAGTTTGACCTCACCCCCGACCAGATCGCCCGCCTGTACGGCCCCGTGGGCTTGGATTTGGGCGGTCGCTCACCGGCCGAAATAGCGGTTTCGGTGGTGGCGGAGCTGGTGGCTGTCAAGAACGGCCTCGTTCCCCTGCAGCGCAAGCAGTAGCGCCTCCCGGCTCAACGGCTGAGCCGGAAAGATTGACTGCGATCATCGGATTACGGGTCTACCCGTAGATCGGTAGGGGGTAAATAGGCAGATCATTTCGTTCGTGCGGTTCGCGGGGCGGACCTGCTTTTTGTCGAAAGGCACTCCATGCAAAAGACGCTTCACATCAACCCCGAAAAATGCACGGGGTGCTTGCAATGCGAAATGGCCTGCTCGTACGAGAACTACGGCACCTTCGCCACAGCGCGTTCGCGCATCAAGGTTTTTGACTTTCATGCCACAGGCCGCAAGGTGCCCTACACCTGCACCCAATGCGATGAGGCCTGGTGTTTGCATGCCTGCCCGGTGGAGGCCATCACGGTTGATAAGGCCACAGGGGCCAAGGTGGTCAATGAGTCCACCTGTGTGGGCTGCAAGGTGTGCACCATCAGCTGCCCCTTTGGCACCATCAACTACGTGCAAGAAACCGGCAAGGTGCAAAAGTGCGATCTGTGCGGCGGCGATCCGGCTTGCGCCAGCGCATGCCCCACGGGTGCCATCACCTATGTCGATGCCAATTGGACGGGCCTGTCCAAGATGCAAGCTTGGGCAGACAAGCTCGGCAATCAACCCTCGGCCTGAAGGAGCACACACATGTCTTGGGCAGGAAAAATCCTTCGCGTCAATTTGACGGCCGGCACGGTCAAGACCGAGCCACTGAATATGGATTGGGCACGGGCCTACCTGGGCTCGCGCGGTTTGGCAACGAAGTACATCTGTGAGGAGATGGACCCGAAGACCGATCCGTTGTCACCCCAAAACATCCTGATCTGGGCCACGGGCCCCTTGACGGGCACCATGGCCTCTACTGGGGGGCGCTATACAGTGGTCACCAAGGGCCCGCTGACAGGCGCCATTGCCTGCTCCAACTCCGGTGGCTACTGGGGAGCGGAGCTGAAGATGGCCGGCTACGACATGGTGATCTTCGAGGGCAAGTCGGCCAAGCCGGTGTACCTGACCATTCAGGACGATGACGTGGCATTGCACGATGCTTCCCATCTGTGGGGCCAAAGCGTGTGGGACACCGAAGAGATCATCAAGAAGGCTCACCAAGACCCGCTCATGCGGGTCTCCAGCATTGGCCTGGCAGGCGAAAACCAGGTGCTCTATGCAGCGGTGGTCAACGACTTGCACCGTGCGGCGGGTCGCTCGGGGGTAGGTGCCGTCATGGGCAGCAAGAACCTCAAGGCGGTGGCTGTTCGTGGCACCAAGGGCGTGGGCAATATTGCCGACCCCAAGGCCTTCATGCAGGTCACGTTCGAGAAAAAGAAAATCCTGCACGACAACGCGGTCACAGGGCAGGGCTTGCCAACCTACGGCACCCAGGTACTCATGAATGTGATCAACGAAATCGGGGCCTTGCCTACGCGCAACCACCAGGCGGTGCAGTTTGATGGGGCCAAGGACATCTCGGCTGAAGCCATGGCCACGCCTCGCAAGACCGATGGCAAGAAGCACCTGGTGACCAACCAGGCTTGCTTTGGCTGCACCATCGCCTGCGGGCGCATCAGCAAGATGGATCAAGGTCACTTCACCGTGGAGAACAAGCCCCAGTACTGGGGAGCCTCAGGCGGCTTGGAGTACGAAGCGGCGTGGGCGCTGGGTGCGGCCAACGGGGTCAACGATTTGGAAGCCCTGCAGTACGCTAACTTGTTGTGTAACGAGCAAGGCTTTGACCCCATCTCCTTTGGCGCCACGGTGGGGGCGGTGATGGAGCTGTATCAGATGGGCGTGCTCACCAAAGAGCAGTTGGGCATTGAGGCGCCTTTCGGTTCTGCTCGGGCTCTGGCTTACTTTGCCGAGATCACCGCCAAGGGCGAAGGCTTTGGCAAGGAAATCGGCATGGGCTCCAAGCGGCTGTGTGCCAAATACGGGCATCCGGAGTTGAGCATGAGCGTCAAGGGCCAGGAGTTCCCGGCCTACGACTCGCGTGGCATCCAGGGCATGGGGCTGACCTACGCCACCAGCAACCGGGGTGCCTGCCATCTGCGCAGCTACACCGTGGCCTCCGAAGTACTGGGTATTCCCGTGAAGACCGATCCCCTGACGGCCGAAGGCAAGCCTGAGCTGGTGATCGCCTTCCAAGATGCCACGGCCGCCTTTGACTCTGCGGGTCTTTGCATCTTCACGAGCTTTGCCTGGGGCTTGGCCGATGTGGCGCCTCAGGTGGCCGCAGCATGTGGTCCGGAGTTTTCGCTGGAAAACCTCACGCAGATCGGCGAGCGCATCTGGAATCTGGAGCGCGACTTCAACAACCGTGCTGGGTTCACCGCCAAAGACGACACGCTACCCAAGCGGCTGCTGACCGAGCCGGCGCAAACAGGACCGGCCAAGGGTCTGGTCAACAAATTGCCGGAGATGCTGCCCAAGTATTACGCCGCGCGCGGCTGGGATACCGAGGGTCGTCTCAAGGCCGAGACGCGTCAGCGTCTGGGGCTGTAGACACGGCGCTGCCTCAGAAGTCTGGCGCAAGAAGGCGGTTCGCAAGACCGCCTTCTTCGCTTGAGTCACGGTTTGATGCCTAGAAGGACACACCACCATGCAACACGTCATTCTCGGCGCCGGCCCGGCCGGCGTCATCGCTGCTGAGACCATCCGCAAGCACCGTCACACCGATCGCATCGTGCTGGTAGGAGACGAGCCCGAGCCGCCGTATTCGCGCATGGCCATACCTTACCTGCTGATTGGCAATATTCAGGAGTCGGGCACCCACCTGCGCCACAGCCCCGATCATTTTGATCGCTTGTGCGTGGAGATCCAACGTGCTCGAGCCACCCGGGTCGATGTGAAAAAGCGCGAGGTCCATCTCGATGATGGCTCCACTCTGGCCTTTGACACACTGCTGGTGGCCACGGGGTCGTCGCCCGCAGCCCCGCCCATTGCCGGCATCGACCTGCCGGGTGTGCACCCCTGCTGGACCTTGGCCGATGCCCGGGCCATCATGCAGCGGGCGCAAAAGGGCGCCAAGGTGCTGCAAATGGGAGCCGGTTTTATCGGCTGCATCATCATGGAGGCTTTGGCAGCACGTGGGGTGGACCTGTCGGTGGTGGAGATGGGAGACCGCATGGTGCCGCGCATGATGGGGCCCGTGGCCGGCGGCATGATCAAGGACTGGTGTGAGGCCAAGGGCGTCAAGGTCTACACCGGTACGCGGGTGCAAGCCATCGAGTCTGCAGGATCGGGTTTGCGCGTTCAGTTGTCCAACGGACAAGCCATGACCGTGGACTTGGTCATCAGCGCTACCGGGGTCAAACCCAATATCGGGTTTTTGGAGGGCTCGGGCATCCAGTGCCTCCAAGGGGTGCTGACCGATGAACACCTGCGCACTTCGGTTGCCGGTATCTACGCGGCCGGAGATTGCGCCGAGGCCTTTGACAAGGTCAGCGGCAAGACCATCGTGAGCGCCATTCAACCCAATGCGGCTGAACAGGCCCGCGTGGCAGCGCTGAACATGGCGGGTCACCAGGCCTCATTGCGCGGAGTGACGCAGATCAACGTACTGGACACCTTGGGCATGATTTCCACGAGTTTTGGCAACTGGCAGGGCGTGCCTGAGGGGCAGCATGTAGAACTGACCGATCGGGCTGCCGGCCGGCACTTGAGCCTACAGTTCTCGGGCGACCGCCTGGTGGGCTGCAACAGCGTAGGATGGACCGATCATGTGGGTGCGATGCGCGGCTTGGTGGAAGGCCAGGTGAGTCTGGGGCCGTGGAAAGACGAGCTTTTGCGCGATCCGACCCAGCTCATGGCCGCCTATTTGGGAGCCGCCCAGGCCCAGGCTGAGCGCGCGCACGTCAAGAGTTGATGAAGATCACCTTCAAGCTCTACGCGAGCCTCACAGACTACCTGCCAGCTGCCGTACGCGCCGATAACCGCATGGACCTCACCCTGGCCGACGGGGCCACGGTGGGGCAGGTGATTGAGCCCTTTGGATTGCCCGACAAGTTGGTGCATTTGGTCTTGGTCAATGGTGTGTATGTACCGCCGCAAGAGCGTTTGACCCACGTGCTGCGTGACGGGGATGTGCTGGCCATTTGGCCGCCTATAGCGGGCGGCTGAGCCCATGCAAGCGCACTACCCCAGCACCTTTGAGCGCGAAATGGGGTGCACCACCGCTGAGTGGCTGATGTGGCTGCCCGATGCGGTGGGCCCGTGGCCGCTGACGGTACAGCAAGTCCCGTCTGCCCCACACGGTCAGGCCCGCGCCGAGCCTTATGGGGGTGCGCTTGAGCTGCGCTGGCAGGTCTTGTCAGATCGGGTTCTGGGGCTGGTGCGACTGCCCAGATTGCGGGTCCACTATGCGTTTGAGTCGATCAGCGAGCAAGACCGGCAGCACTTCATGCGCCGCTTTGACCTGTACATGCAGCGCGGCGGTGGCTGAGACCCCTGCAGGAGAATCTGGCAAACCCTAGCGGCGCATCTGCTGGGGCAAGTAGGTGACGATCTCGGGAAACACGTAGATCAGGCCTATGGCCAAGATCATCACGAAGAAAAACGGCAGCGTGACCTTCGCAATCCAGCCAATATCGCGGCGGGTCATGCCTTGCAGGACAAACAGATTAAAGCCTACGGGCGGCGTGATCTGGGCCATTTCCACCACCAGCACGATGAAGATGCCAAACCACACCGGATCAATGCCGGCTTTTTGCACGGTGGGCAGCAGCACGCCCATGGTCAGCACCACCATGGAAATGCCGTCGAGGAAGCATCCCAAGATCACATAAAACACCAATAACGCCAGCAGCAGTTCCACCTGGCTCAGCCCCAGCGTGCCGATCCATTCGGCCAGATGCCGGGGTAATCCGATGTAGCCCATGCTGAGGGTGAGAAATGATGCCCCGGCCAGGATGAGGGCAATCATGCAATACAGCCGGGTGCCCCCCATCAGCGAGTCTTTGAATGTTTGCCAACTCAGTGAGCCTTGAGCCGCTGAAATGAGCAGGGATCCGACCACCCCCACAGCCGCGGCCTCTGTGGCAGTGGCGATACCTGCATAAATGCTGCCCAGAACGGCCACGATGAGCAGCACCACGGGGATGAGGTGTCGGGACTCGCGCAGCTTTTGCGTGAACGTCAACGCGGCATCGGCAGGAGGAACCTGGTCGGGGTGCCGCCAAGCCCACCAGGCGATATAGCCTGAAAACAGCAGGGCCAGCATGATGCCCGGCAAGACGCCGGCAATGAACAACTGCGTGATCGACACCTCGGCTGTTACACCATAGACGATCATGATGATCGAAGGCGGTATGAGCAGACCGAGTGTGCCCGCACCCGCCAGAGAGCCGATGGAGATGCCATCGGGGTAGCCGCGCGACTTGAGCTCAGGCAGGCTCATCTTGCCGATGGTGGCGCAGGTGGCGGCGCTCGAACCCGATACCGCTGCAAAGATGGCGCAGCCGGCCACGTTGACATGCAAGAGGCGGCCGGGAAGCGACTGCATCCACGGCGCCAGACCGCGGAACATGTCTTGGCTCAGGCGCGTGCGAAAGAGGATTTCTCCCATCCAGATGAACAGCGGCAAAGCGGTCAGCGTCCAGCTGGCCGACGAACCCCAGATGGTCACGGCCATGGCATCACCGGCGGGTCGGCTGCTGAACAGCTGCATGCCAATCCAGGCCACGCCCGAGAGCGTCAAACCAATCCACACCCCACTGGCCAGGATGAGAAACAAGGAGATGACCAGCAAGAAGGTGATGCCCAGATCTGACATATCACTCGTTGTGTAAGGCTTCTTCGGATGAGCTCACCTGGCGCTTGCCTTGCCACTGCAGCACCCACTCGTCGATGAAGGCCACGGCCAGAATCACATTGCCAGCGGCCATGGACAACTGCGGTATCCACAGCGGCGTGGCATCGTTGCTGGTCGAGATGTCGTGAAACGTGAACGACTGCCAGCTCAAGCGGCAGCTGTAGTAGGCCGCAAGCACCGCCAAGCCACTGGCAGCCCCCAGGGCCCAAAGCTCCATGGCGCTGTGCGCTTTTCCGCGCAAGGCACCCAAAAGCAGCGTGACCCGGATGTGCTCGCCGCGCTTGAGGGTATGGGCCAGTGCCAGAAACCCAGCACCGGCCATCAGGTAACCCGCGTAGGCATCGGTTCCCGGAACGTGAAAGTGCATGAGCCGGCTGATGATGGACAAGAGCACCATCACCAGCAGACCCACCATGCACAGCGCGGCCAAAACGGCCGCACCGTCATACAGGGTGTTCAGCGCTTTTCGCACCCGGGACCCACGCGCAGGATCAACGGCGGAAGGCGTCCAGGAGCTGCTTGCCCTCGGGACCGGCCTTGTCCAGCCATTCCTTGATCATCACATCGCCCACCTTCTTCATGTCGGCCTTGAGTTGGGCCGAGGGCGGCAGGATCTGCATGCCGTTGGCGCGCAGCTTGTCCAGGGTCTCGCCATTGGCCTTCTTGGAGGCGGCCAGCCCGCGCACTTCGGCGTCGGCCGCTGCTTTCATGACGGCATCTTGTGTGGCTTTGTCCAATGCATTGAAAGCGGCCCGATTGACGATCACCGCGTTCTTGGGCAGCCAGGCCTGGGTGTCGTACCAGTACTTGATGTGCTCGTAGGTCTTGGTGTCAAAGCCCGTCGAGCCCGATGACATGTAAGACTCCACCACGCCCGTGGCCATGGCCTGGCTCAGTTCGGCGGCCTGCACCGTGACGGGTTGGGCGCCCACGAGCTCGGCAATGCGGGCCGTGGAGGGACTGTAAGCGCGCCACTTCACACCTTTGAGGTCGGCCGCCGAGTTGATGGGCTTTTTCACATAAATGCCCTGGGGAGGCCAAGGCACAGCGTACAGCACCATCATGCCCTGCTCGCCCAGCTTCTTGTCCATCAGCGGCTTTTGCAGCTTCCACAGTTTGACAGCTTCGTCGTAGCTATCGGCCAAGAACGGCACACCGTCGGCACCGAAGATCTGCCACTCGTTGGCAAAGTTCACCAGCAAGATCTCGCCGATCTGCGCTTGGCCGCCTTGCACTGCACGCTTGATCTCAGGTGCTTTGAACAGCGAGGCATTGGGGTGAACGGTAATCTTGAGCTTGCCGCCACTGGCTTTGTCGATGTCGTTGGCGAACTGCACCAGATTTTCGGTGTGGAAGTTGGTGGCGGGGTAGGCCGCTGGCAAATCCCACTTGGTTTGGGCTTGGGCAGCCAGCGCGGCTGCCAAGCCGGCGGCCACAAATAAAGAGCGGAACAGCTTCATGGAAAACTCCTGATGAGGGGAACCGGATCAGCGCGCTCAAAGAGCTTAACCCTTGGGTGAGCGCAAAAGCCCGCTAGCATAAGGGTCCCGGACACCCTTTGCAGGCCGGGGCTTCCCCAATCTCCCTGCCCAATGCTGCTTGCAGTCTCATGCTAGGCATCCTCATGCTTCAAACGCGCTTTCCCCGCCTGCCGGGGGATGTGGGCCATCCGGGCAGCTTTCGCATGCCGGTGCGCTACCTGACGGTGGAAGGTGCCAGCCCTGAGCGTGTGGTTCGTCAGGCCGATACCGCCCTGTTGCAGCCCTTTGTCCGGGCGGCGCGCACCTTGGTGGCGCAGGGCGCGCGGGCCTTGACCACCAGCTGCGGCTTTTTGGTGCAATTTCAGGCGGAGTTGCAGGCGGCTGTTTCCGTGCCGGTGTGGACTTCTGCGCTGCTCAAGCTGCCGGAGCTCTCCAACGCTGGGGTCATTACCGTGGATGCCACCTCTTTTGGCCAGACCCACCTGCGTCTGGCCGGCGCCTGCACATCGACTCCGGTACAGGGCCTGGCCTCGGGCTGCGCGCTGCAGCGAACCCTGCTGGAGGACAGGCTGCACCTAGACGTTGAGGCTGCGCAAGCCGATACCGTGAGCGCCGCACAGCAATTGGTGAGCAGGCATCCCGAACTGACCGATTTGGTGTTGGAATGCACCAACCTGCCGCCGTATGCGGCTGCCATAGAACGCGCCACGGGGCGTCGGGTGCATCACCTGGTCTCGTTGGTGCATGAGCGTTGGGTGGCGCACATCGCGCCGCTGGACGGTGATGTGCCCGCGCCCATCGGCTACCATTGATTGCGGTATTGACCTATGACTTCTTCACCCGGCGGCTGGCAGTTTTGGATCGACAGAGGTGGCACGTTTACCGACATCGTCGGCCGCCGCCCCGATGGATCCTTGGTCACCCACAAGCTACTGTCCGACAATCCCGAGCAGTATCCCGACGCTGCTGTGGCGGGCATACGGCATCTGCTGGGCCTGGCGCCCCATGAGCCCATCACCCCACAGCTGGTGGACTGCGTGAAGATGGGCACCACGGTGGCCACCAACGCCTTGCTCGAGCGCAAGGGAGAGCCCACCTTGCTTGTGACCACACGCGGCTTTCGTGACGCGCTGCGGATTGCCTACCAGGACCGGCCCCGGCTGTTCGATGCGCACATCGTACTGCCCGAGCTGTTGTACCAGCGGGTCATCGAAGCACAAGAGCGCATCGCCGCCGACGGCACCGTGATCGAGCCGCTGGATGAAGCTCACCTGCGCGAGCGGCTGTGGGCGGCCTTCGATGCCGGTTTGCGCAGCGTGGCCATTGTGTTTTTGCACGGCTACCGGTTCGTGGCCCATGAGCAGGCGGCGGCCGCGTTGGCCCGCTCCTTGGGTTTTACGCAAGTTAGCGTATCGCACGAGGTCAGCCCGCTGATGAAGCTGATCAGCCGTGGCGACACCACGGTGGTGGATGCCTACCTCTCGCCCATCTTGCGTCGCTATGTGGAGCAGGTATCGGCCCAAATGCCCGGGGTTCGGCTGTTGTTCATGCAAAGCAGCGGTGGACTGACCGATGCCCATGCCTTTCAGGGCAAGGACGCGATTCTCTCGGGGCCTGCTGGCGGGATTGTGGGGATGGTGCGCACGGCCCAGTTGGCGCGCGATGAATTGGGCAGCGAACAGGTGATCGGCTTTGACATGGGGGGTACGTCGACCGACGTCAGCCACTTCGCGGGCGAGTTCGAGCGGGTTTTTGAAACACGGGTGGCCGGGGTGCGTATGCGGGCACCCATGATGAGCATTCACACCGTGGCAGCCGGTGGCGGCTCCATCCTGACGTTTGACGGCTCACGGCTGCGGGTCGGGCCGCACAGCGCCGGGGCCAATCCGGGGCCAGCCTGCTACCGGCGCGGTGGTCCGTTGACGGTGACCGATGCCAACGTCATGGTGGGCAAGATTCAGCCCCAGTGGTTCCCACATGTTTTCGGACCTCAAGCCAATGAAGCGCTGGACACCCGGGTGGTGCGCGAGCGCTTTGACGACATGGCAGCGCGGATTGCGCAGGCCACGGGGGTGGAGCGCTCGGCTCATGAGGTGGCCGAGGGCTTCATCGACATTGCGGTGGGGGCGATGGCCAATGCCATCAAGAAGATCTCCGTGGCCCGAGGCTACGACGTAACCCGCTACACACTGCAGTGCTTTGGTGGGGCAGGCGGACAGCATGCTTGCCGGGTAGCCGATGCGCTGGGCATGGACCGGGTCTTCATCCATCCTTTGGCCGGCGTACTGTCGGCCTACGGCATGGGGCTGGCCGATCAAAATGTGATGCGCGAGGCCTCGGTGGAGTTGTCGCTGTCCCAGGCTGGCACCGATTTGGCCGATCGGCTGCAGGAGTTGGCGGCCCAGGCTCAGGGTGAGCTGCGTCGACAAGGCGTGGCCGGCGACATCACCGTTCACCGCCGTGTGCACGTGCGCTATCAAGGCACCGATTCGGCCCTGGTGGTGCCTTGGGGTTCTCGCGAACAGATTCAAGCGGCGTTTGAAGCGGCCTACCGCCAGCGTTACGCATTTGTCATGCCCGACCGAGACCTGGTGGTCGAGGCGGTATCGGTCGAGGCGGTGGGCGCAGGTGAGGCCCCCGAGGAGGCGGCTCAGGACCTGCAGGCCTCAGGTCCTGCACCGTCTGCTCAGACCGTGAAATTGTTTTCGGCGTCGCAGTGGTGGGAGGCCACCTTGGTGCACCGTGACCAGGCACAGCCGGGCCACATCATCGAGGGGCCGGCCATCATCGCCGAGCGCAACGCCACGACCGTTGTAGAGCCCGGGTGGCGCGCCCAGGTGACCTCGCGCCATCATCTGGTACTGCGCCGCGTCCAAGCCCGCACGACCCGTCATGCCGTGGGCACCACGGTGGATCCCGTGATGTTGGAGGTGTTCAACAACCTGTTCATGAACATCGCCGAGCAGATGGGCTTGCAGCTGCAAAACACCGCGTACTCGGTGAACATCAAGGAGCGCCTGGACTTTTCTTGCGCGTTGTTTGATGCCCAGGGGCACCTGATCGCCAATGCGCCTCATATGCCGGTGCATTTGGGCTCGATGAGTGAGTCCATCAAAACGGTGATTGCGCGCAATGCCGGTCAGATGGCCCCAGGGGATGTCTTTGTCCTCAACGATCCCTATCACGGGGGCACGCATCTGCCCGATGTGACGGTGGTGACACCCGTGTTCATGCCTATAGCTGGAGCCGATGGGGACGCACAGGCGCCCCAGCGCATCCTGTTTTATGTGGGCAGTCGGGGCCACCATGCCGATATTGGCGGCATCACCCCAGGCTCCATGCCGCCGTTTTCTACGCGCATCGACGAAGAGGGCGTGCAACTGGACAACGTCAAGTTGGTTGAAGGCGGTCGTCTGCGAGAGCGCGAGATCTTGGATCTGCTCGGTAGCGGACCTTACCCATCTCGCAATCCGCAACAGAATCTGGCCGACCTGAAGGCGCAGATTGCGGCCAATGAAAAGGGGGCACAGGAGTTGCGCAAGATGGTGGCGCAATTCGGCCTGGAGGTCGTTCAGGCCTACATGGGCCATGTGCAGGACAACGCCGAGGAGTCGGTACGCCGGGTCATCACCCAGCTGCGTGATGGGTCGTTCACGCTGGAGCTGGACAACGGCGCGCGGATCCAGGTGGCCATCCGGGTGCACGCGGCGCAGCGAAGTGCCGAGATTGATTTCACAGGAACCAGCGCTCAACTGGACAATAATTTCAACGCGCCCACTGCCGTGTGTATGGCCGCGGTGCTGTATGTGTTTCGCAGTCTGGTGGGAGACGATATTCCGCTGAATGCGGGCTGCCTCAAGCCTTTGAAGGTGATCATTCCCGAGGGCTGCATGCTCAATCCGCGCTATCCCGCTTCGGTGGTGGCGGGAAATGTCGAAACCTCCAGTTGCATCACCAACGCCTTGTATGGGGCCTTGGGAGCGATGGCTTCTGGGCCCAGCACCATGAGCAATTTCACCTTCGGCAATGAGCGCTATCAGTACTACGAAACGATTGCCGGGGGCAGCGGCGCTGGCCCGGGATTTGCGGGAACCAGCGTGGTGCAAACCCACATGACCAACTCCAGGCTCACAGACCCGGAGGTCCTGGAGTTTCGTTTTCCCGTGCGATTGGACAGCTATGCCATTCGTGCGGGCTCGGGTGGCCAGGGACAGTTCCGGGGGGGCGATGGCGGCACGCGGCGCATCCGCTTCTTGGAGACGATGACAGCCTCCATCCTGTCCAACGCCCGGGTTCACGGCGCCTTCGGTATGGCAGGCGGCCAGGCCGGTCAGCCCGGTGCCAACCGGGTCGAGCGAGCCGATGGTCGCGTGCAGACTTTGGGGCACATTGGGTCGGTGACGATGCATCCGGGCGATGTCTTTGTGATTGAAACCCCTGGCGGAGGCGGTTGGGGCCAAGCGACGGGTGGTGCATGAACGCGCGCCTCTTGCTCACGGGGTTTGACCCTTTTGGCGGCGAGACCGTGAACCCCAGTGCCCAGGTGGCGCAGGCGCTGGACGGCGAGCGCCTGGGCGATGACCGTGTGAGGGCCCAAGTGCAGTCGCTGGTGCTGCCCACCGTGTTTGGTCTGGCCCTGCGGCAGCTCAACGCCGCTGTGGACGCTGCACTGCAGTCTGAAGCGCCTCCTTTGCTGCTGGTATTGGCGCTGGGGCAAGCCGGTGGGCGTGCCGAGTTGTCGCTGGAGCGGGTGGCCATCAATGTGGACGACGCGCGCATCACCGACAACGCCGGGGCCCAGCCGGTGGACGAACCGGTGGTCGCCACGGGCCCAGCGGCCTATTTCAGTACCCTGCCCATCAAGGCCATGGTCGCGGCCTTGCATGCCGCCGGGCACCCGGGGAGCATTTCGCAAAGCGCCGGCACGTTCGTGTGCAACCATGTGTTCTATGGGCTGCAGCACCGCCTTCAGGGCACGGGGGTGCGCAGCGGGTTCATGCACCTGCCTTACGTGCCGCAGCAGGCCAGAGGAAAGACGGGAATGCCCAGCGTACCGCTGGAGCAGCTCATTGACGGTACGCGCATCGCGCTGCAGGCGGCCCTCCTGCACGAGGGTACAGATCTACGCTGGTCGGGCGGGACCGTAGCCTGAGCCGCCGTTACCGAGACGCATCACGATGAAGCGGCTGGTCGCGGTGGGCATGGGCCCCGTACACCTTCGGGTCTTGCACCAAATGGCGGCGTTGCGCGTGGCCGGGGCTGAGGTCACCTGGCTGGGAGCATCCTCATCGGCCGTGTGGCCGGCCATGGTGGCCTCGGGGATGGAGCGGGTCAGCCAGGGTGGAGGTGACGACGCGGTGCTCGCCCATCGCCTGGCGCTGTCTGATCTGTGGCGGCGTGCCGACGTGCAGACGCACTCGGGGTGGCCACTTGCCCTGGACACCCGGGCCCGGCGCATCGGCCTGCCCGATGGGCGGGAATTGGCCTACGACGTGCTGAGCTTGGACCTGGCCCCTTGTGTGGATCGCGAGGCGGTACCGGGAGCGCGAGAGCACGCCTTGTTCCTGCACCCACTGGAGTCGTTTGTCAGCCTATGGCCGTCTTTGGCCCGATTGAGTTCTGAGCGCAATTTGGATGTGGTGGTGGTGGGCGCTGGGGCGGCCGCCTACGAGGCCGTGATGCTGCTGTCCGCTCACCACGGCAGCCGTTCCAGTGGGCAGCCCCGCGTGGTCTGGGTCACCGGGGCCGAGCCCGCCTTGGCGCAGTATGCGCAGCCCCTGCGTGAGCGTGCCCTTCACAGCTGCAAGGCCAGAGGGGTCACGTTGTTGCCGGCGCGGTGTGTGGCCATAGAACCCGGATGGGTGCGTCTGGACAACGGTGCGCGCGTGCCTTGCGATGCACCGGTGATGGCACCGTCACCGCAGGCACCGGCGTGGCTGGCTGGCAGCGGCTTGATGCTCGATGAGCAGGGGTGGCCCCAAGTACTGCCCACCTTGCAAAGCGTCTCCAGCCCAGAGGTTTTTGTGTCCCGAGCGGGCGCTGGTCTGAGCAGCACCGGCCAGCACGACACACCTGCCGTCTCGGCCCAGGTGGGGGCTGCCCTGGCAGACAACCTCAGACGCGCGGTCGGTGGCGGTGAGATCCAAGACCTCGCACGTTTGCGCCCGGGGTGGGCGTTTTTGCGCATGGGCCATGGCCAGGCTTTGGCCAGTCGTGGCGCGTGGGTGGTGCAGGGCCGCTGGGTCGGCCAGTGGCAGTGCCACCAGGCTCGCGCTGGCTTGCGCGAGCTGCAGCTCAGCTCTTCGGACGGAAGGTGATCGTCATCACCGGCGGTACGCGCCCGTCCACATCTCGGGGCAGCGTGCCGGTGCGATCGATGGCCCTCAGGACGGCCTCATCCCACTCCTTGAGGCCGCTGGACTTGACGATCCGACGCCCGATGACGCTGCCATTGGGCGCCAGTCGCACCTCGACCTCGGCTGCCGGGTTGCCCACGATCACATCGTTAAAGAGGATGTTGGGAAAGATGGCCTGGTACAAACGCCCGGCGTAGCTGGCTGACGGTGCACCTTCCACGGCCGCATTGCCGCCTGATCCGGTGGCCGATCCGGCCTGGCCCATCATGCGCTTGAGGTTGTCTTCCCGCTGCTTGGCCAGTTTGGCTTCTTCAGCAGCAGCCCGCTTTTTCTCTTCGGCTTTTTCTCTCGCTTGCTTTTCTTTGGCGGCCTTTTCCTTTTCTGCCTTTTCCTTGGCTGCTTTATCGCGTTCGATGCGCGCTTGCTCGGCCTTTTCTTGCAGGACTTTTTCTTTTTTCGCTTGGTCTTGACGCGTTTTTTCCTCCTGCGCCTGCTTTTGTCGTTGACGTTCTATTTCCAGCGCAATGTCGGCATCGCGCTGTGCGGCAGGCGAGGGTGCCGGGGGGGGTGCTGTCTCGGGCTGCGCCGCAGCAGGAGGTGGCGTGGGCGTGGGCTCGACCTGAGCCGTCTCTGCCCGCGGTGCGGACTGCGGTATGGCCGTCCACAACTCGGCCGACACGACTTCGCGTTGCAAGGGCGTCCAGGGGATGTTGAACGACAAGACTGCCACGAGCAGCGCGTGAACGCTCAGAGCCAAGGCAGCGCCCTGGCGCATCTCGCGTCCGGCGCGTGGAGGACGCAGTTCGTGAGCAGCCAGTGCAGCACTCACCCTATTGGCTCCTTAACCGCCCTGCTTGACCGACAGCCCCACGCGCCGCACGCCGGCTTGCTGCAGCGTGTCCATCACCTTGACCACGCTGTCGTAGCGCACGTTGCGGTCTGCACTGATGACCACCGGTGCATCGACTTGGCCGCCTTGGGCCGCGCGCACTTGTGCGGCCAATTGCGACAGCGCTACGGGCGCCATGTCTTGTTGATCCACCCGCAACTTGATCTTCTCATCGGTACCCACCACCACCTCGATCACCTTGGGAGGGCGCTGCGCCGCCTTGCCTACGGTGGGCAAATCCACGACCCCTGTGGTGATCAGCGGGGCAGAGACCATGAAGATGATCAGCAGCACCAGCATCACGTCGATGAACGGGACCATGTTGATCTCGTTCATGGCCCGGCGCCGGCCGCCGCTGCGTCGAGAGGCCAGACCCGGCATGCTCAGCCCACCTGTGCGCCGGCGTTGCGCTGCAAGATATTGCTGAACTCCTCGATGAAGGATTCGAGGTGAATGGCGATGCGATCGATGTCGCGCGCAAATCGGTTGTAAGCGATGACGGCGGGGATGGCAGCAAACAGGCCAATTGCGGTGGCCACCAAGGCCTCGGCAATGCCTGGCGCCACGCTGGCCAGCGACACCTGCTGCAATTGCGACAAGCCGACGAAGGCGTGCATGATGCCCCACACCGTGCCAAACAGCCCCACATAGGGACTCACCGAGGCCACAGAGGCCAGAAAACTCAGGTTGCTTTCAATGACATCCATCTCGCGTTGTAGGCTCGCCCGCATGGCACGCCGCGCGCCATCGAGCTGAGCGGCCGCTTCCAGGCGCTTTTCACGCAGCTTCAAGAACTCGCGCATGCCGCTGGCAAAGATGCGCTCCATGGGCGCGCTCTCGGGACGGCTGCCCGCGTTTTGCTGCAGTTCATTCAAGCTGCGGCCTGACCAGAACTCGCGCTCGAAGGCCTCATTGCGCTCTTTGACGCGGCGCAGCCCAAACAGCTTGCCAAAGATGACCGTCCAGCTGGCCAGCGAGGCCAGGGCCAGACCGGCCATGACCAACTGCACCACCAAACTGGCCTGGCTGACCAGCGAGAAAAAGGAAAAGTCGTGGTTCATGCGTTGAGTCTTTCTGCGGCTCTGACTCCAAGTATCGCCCGATTGTGTACCTCGCGCAGCCGGCCCATGGCCTGACGCAGCAAGGCCTCGTCGGTGGCGTACGACAGCCGGATGAAATCGCGTGCATGAGCCGGGCCGAAGTCACGCCCGGGCGTGAGCACCACATGGGCCTGCTCAATGAGCCTCAGGCACAAGTCCCAGCTGTCCGTGGCCCACGGGGTGCTGTTGGCCCACACATAAAACGCCCCATCTGGAACCACCGGCACGTGCAACCCCGCCTCACGCAGACCCTGCACGGCCAGGTCGCGGCGTCGCTGCAGTTCTCCACGGCGCTGTTCGTACTCTTGCAGGCACTCGGCCTCAAAGCAGGCCAGGGCAGCGTGCTGTGCCAGACTGCTGGGGCAGATGTAGAAATTTTGGGCCAGCTTTTCCACGGGAGCTACCAGCTGAGGGGGCAAGACCAACCAGCCCAGTCGCCAGCCGGTCATGCCAAAGTACTTGGAAAAGCTGTTGATGGAAATCACGTCCTCGCCCAGGCTCAGCGCACTGTGCGCGTAGCGGGACTCGTAGCACAGGCCCAGGTAGATTTCATCGACCAGCAGTGCGCCGCCGCGTTGTCGCACCACCTGATGCACTGCGGCCAGTTCCTGCGGATCTATCGATGTGCCCGTGGGGTTTGAGGGTGAGGCCAGCAGTACACCGCGTGTGTGGGGCTGCCAGTGGCTGCTGACCTGGGCTGCGCTCAGGGTGAAGCGCTGTTGCGCGGTGGTGGTCAGCAGCGAGGCTGTAGCGCCAGTGGCACTGACAAAGTGCCGGTTACAGGGGTAACAGGGATCGGGCATGAGCACCTCATCGCCCGACTCGAACAGCGCCAGGGTGATGAGCTGCAAGGCCGCCGAGGCGCCCGCGGTGATCACAATGCGGGCTGGATCGACTTCTACCCGCCAGCGCTGGGCGTACCAGCGGCTGATCGCGTTGCGCAACGCCACCAAGCCGGTTGCCGCCGTGTACTGCGTCTGACCGCGTTGCAGGCAGGCACTGGCGGCCCGTTGGACAGCAGCCGTGGCGGTGAAATCGGGCTCGCCGATATTCATGTAGATCATGGGCCGGCCACCCTGGGACGGATCGCATTTGGGCGAGGCGGCCACAGCTTGCGCCGCCTTGGCCATCTCCATGACGTAAAACGGCTCGATCCGCTCCAGCCGGGAGGCCAGCTTCATGATGGCGTGGGCGAGGTGGCGGCTGAGCGCTCGACAGGACGCAATTCCACGGCTGCCTTGTCCAAAACGCCGTTGACAAACTTGTGCCCGTCGGTTCCGCCAAAGCTTTTGGTCAGTTCGACCGCTTCATTGATGGCCACCTTGTAGGGAATTTCCAGGCAGTGCTTGAGCTCCCAGGCGCCAATGAGCAGCGCAGCGTGTTCCACCGGTGACAAGGCCTCGGGTCGCCGGTCGGCATGGCGCGCAAGCACGGCGTCGAGCGTGGCGGCATCTTGAATACAGCCATGCAAGAGGGCGTCAAAGTGCTGCGCATCGCAACGCTCAAAGCCCACCTGCTCGCGCACATGGGCATCGATCACGCCAGCATCCGACCCCGACAAGAGCCACTCATACAGGCCCTGCAGCGCGGCCTCGCGCGATCGACGCCGGGCGGATTTGGGGGCTTGCTTGCGCGCGCTGGTGGCGGGCTTGGCTGTAGAGGAGGTACTCACCCGGTGTTGCCCTCAGTTGAGCTCGTCCATCCACTGAGCCATCTCCACCGCCACCCGGGCGGCATCGCGGCCCTTGTCTTGCACCCGGGCCCAGGCCTGGTCGGCGTTTTCCACCGTCAAGATGGCGTTGGCGATGGGCAAGGTGTGATCCAGACTCACGCGGGTGACGCCCGCTGCGCTTTCGTTGGCCACCAACTCAAAGTGGTAGGTCTGGCCCCGAATGATGCACCCCAGCGCGATGAGCGCATCAAAATCGTCGCGCTCGGCCAGCGCCTTGAGCACCACAGGAATTTCCAGCGCACCGGGCACGTCCACCTCTTCGATATCGTCGGCCCGGACGCCCAGGGCCAACAACTCCTCACGGCAAGCCCGGCTCAAAGCTGAGGTGATCTCGTGGTTGAAGCGCGAGCGCACCAGGCCAAACCGCAAATCGGTGCCTTTGAGCGGGGGACCTTGACCTTGGTCGGCGTCTTGCATGGTAGGGGTGCAGGCGGATGTTGCAAAGAGTTTAGGTGCAGGGGGACACCACGGATGTCGACGAGTGTGCCATCAGGCGGCCGAGGGCTGAAACCCAGTGACCTCCAGACCAAATCCGGTCATGCTGGGCATGCGGCGAGGGCTGCCCAGCAGCTTCATGCGGCGCACACCGAGGTCGCGAAGAATCTGAGCACCCACACCGTACGTGCGCAAGTCCATGGGCGTTGCCAAGGTGCGGGGAAGTGGGCGTGCCAGCGCTTGGGGCAAGAGGGTCTCCGCTCCCTGGGCGCAATTGAGCAGCACAGCCACACCCGAGGGGCAGGCCTGCAGGGTGCTGAGGGCCTGGGGTAGCGGCCAGGAGTGCTGGCTGCTGCCAGCATCCAGAAGATCCAACGCCGTGAAGGGCTCGTGCACCCGGACCAACACCTCGTCTTGGTCGTTCCAGTGGCCGTGGCTCAAGGCCAGGTGCAGGCCTCCGCTGCGGTCTTCGTAGACCGTGCAGTCAAATGTTCCCTGGGCGGTGAGCAATGAGCGGTGCCCCACACGCTGCACCAAGGACTCGTTGTGGCTGCGAAAACTGATCAGATCGGCGATGGTGCCAATCTTCAGCCCATGATCGCGCGCAAAGATTTCCAGATCGGGCAGGCGCGCCATGGTGCCATCGTCTTTCATGATCTCGCAGATCACGGCGGCCGGCGTCAGGCCTGCCATGCCCACCAGGTCGCAACCGGCCTCGGTGTGGCCAGCGCGCATGAGGACACCCCCATCTTGCGCCTGAAGCGGAAATATGTGTCCGGGCTGTACCAAGTCCGCAGGGGTGCTGTGGCGGTTAACCGCCACCTGAACGGTGCGTGCTCGATCGGCTGCCGAAATTCCCGTGGTGACGCCGCTGGCAGCCTCAATCGACACGGTAAACGCGGTGCCGTGCTTGGTGCCATTGCGGGTGGTCATGGGGGGGAGCTGCAGGCGCTCGCAGTGCTCTCGCGTGAGCGTCAGGCAAATCAGCCCGCGCGCGTAGCGCGCCATGAAATTGATGGCCTGCGCGCTGACGTGGTCAGCGGCCAGAACCAGGTCACCTTCGTTTTCGCGGTCTTCTTCGTCGACCAGAACGATCATGCGTCCAGCAGCCAATTCGGCCACAAGTTCGGGAACAGGTGCGATGGTCATGACGCCATTGTAGGCGCCGACACTCTAGGGGCTGCGACGCAGGCGAAGGCGTACATCCGGGCCGATGGGGGTGATATCGAAGAAGGACCAGCGTTGGGCCTCTTCGAGGTGTTGCAAGGCAGGCAGTGCAGCCATGTCGCGGCCGGGGCCCAGCAGGGTGGGCGCCAGGTACACCAGCAGCTCGTCGACCCATCCGCCACGCAACAGCGATGCGTTGAGCTTGTGCCCCGCTTCAACGTGCAACTCGTTGATGTGTCGGCGGCCCAGATCTTCTAGCATGGCTTGCAGGTCAACCTTGCCGTTGTCTTGTGGCAGCACCACCACCTGCGCTCCTCGCTCGGTCAGGGCGGCTTGGGCCGCGGGAGCAACGGTGCCGCTGTAAATCAACACCGACCCCTGGCCCGAGAGCACGCGCGCCTGGACAGGGGTTTGCAGTCGCGCATCCACCACCACACGCAGAGGCTGGGAGTGGCACGGCACCTGTCGCACGTCCAGGCGGGGATCATCTTCCAGCACCGTGCCGATACCCGTGAGCACGGCGCCAGCGCGGCGTCGGAAGGCATGGCCATCGGTTCGGGCCGGCTCCTGCGTGATCCACTGTGACCTGCCGTTTTCAAGAGCCGTCTTCCCGTCGAGAGAGGCTGCCACCTTCAGTCGTACCCAGGGTCGGCCGCGTTGAATGCGAGAGAAAAAGCCAATGTTCATCTCGCGACACGCTTCAGAGGCGTCTCCCTCCATCACCACCACCTCAATGCCAGCTTGACGCAATTGCGCCAGGCCTTTGCCATTGACCTGCTCAAATGGGTCGCCCACGCCGACCACCACGCGACTCAGGCCCGCCTCGATCAACGCGTGGGTACAGGGGGGCGTGCGGCCGTGGTGGGCGCACGGCTCCAAGGTGACCCAAGCCGTCGCGCCTTTCAGGTCCAGACCTTGCTGCCTGGCTTGCGCCAAGGCGTCGGCTTCGGCGTGGGAGCTGCCCGGGGCCTGGGTGGAGCCTTGCGCCAATACCGTGCCGTCTTCTCGCCCCAGGATGCAGCCCACACGTGGGTTGGGCTCGCTTCGCCCAATGGCCTGCTCGGCCAGGGCCAGTGCCTCTTGCATGCGGATTCGGTCCAGGGTGGTGATGGGCATGGGCCCAAGTCTACGGCCACGGGCGCTGCGGGGGTTCGCGCCGGGTGGCGGTATCGATGGCCAACTCGTGTTCTTGGTAAATCCACAGCGGCCACGTCTGGCCTGTCGTTGTTTGCAATTTCAGGCTGCGCAGCAGAGGCGAGGGCGACGGTTCCTCGATCAACTGGATAGTCTCGGCCCGATCCATGGCGGTATCGGTGGCCCCGGAGCGCCACACCCCATCCAGCCGCAAAGACTCTGCCGCCGACTGCAGCAGGCTCAGGGTCTGCGTGGCAGCGTGCACTTCCTGACCCGACTCACGCAGCTGCCACAGCGTGGGGGCCAGGGCGGCTGCTGTTGTACTCAATAGCGCCAACGACACCAAAGCCTCCACCAAAGTGGCACCTCGGCAGCCCGTCCGATCAGGCGGCAGCCGGGTGTGCGCCGTCTGCTCAGTAGTCACGCCAGCTCCCCGGGATAGGCGCCCACAGACCGTGGCGTTCGCGTACACGCTGTACCAGCTCAGCGTTGAAAATCAAGGCGGGCGGTGGTGTTGTGGCCAGCGTCTGGGTATCGCCCAGGACGACCACAGCCCCATCGACACTGCCGGGGCCTTGCAGGGTGGACGTGGCAGCGCGCACCAGCACCACGCCTTGAAGCCGTGCATCGGGTGATTGCAGCTGTAAATCACCGTTGATGATGAGCAACAGCGGGTGCTGAGCCGAACCCAACGCGATGGGCTCGTGGACCACCAGCGGGTTGTCGATCCACCAGGTGGTATCCGGGTGTCGGGACCATGCCGCCAGCAGTTGCTGGGCGCACTGCGATACCGCACAGTCAAGTCGTTGTACCTGCCCCGATTGCAGTAAATCGGCTGTGCGCCATCCAAGCCACTTCGAAAGCGCAGCATCGCCCGTGAGGGCCGCTTGCAGCCACCGGTCTTGGGTACTGATGGAAGCCAGGGCCTGAGCGCTGCCGTCCGTGGGTGAGGTATCGGATGAGGATATCCAGCTGCCGGCAGTACGTACCAAAACGTTGCTGCTGTCGCTTGACGCACTGCGGATCGAGGTGGGCAAACCCGCCCATCGGACATTGCCGTGTACTGTCAACGCCGCCCGAGGCAAGACCCGAAGATGCGGTACAAATCCCAGGGCAGTTTGCAAATGCGTGACGTGCTGCAGCCCGGGCTCGGGCGCGCTGCACGAACCGCCAGATCCAGCGCAGCCCCAGGTGTGCACGATCAAGGTGTGGGGCGTACTGGTCGGCTGTAGGGCCACCTCGAAGCGTGGCAGCGCAAAGCTGGGCGAACGGGTGGTGGGCGCCTGCGTGCTTGCAGGCGCGCCCCAGGTACCCCCTTGATGAGCACACTGGCATTGCCAGGCGCTTGCGGTGTGCTCGCAGCGGGCCACGGGTGGTGTAGCCGCTGTGGTCGCCTGCCCTTGTAGAGCGGCTTCCAAGATAGTGAGTGAGGCGGTCGGTCGATGATCGACCCAGCGCGGATGCTCAAGGTGGTGGCTCGGTTGGCATAGGGCATTAAGGCGGCCGGCATTGAGTTGGGCCCGAGCCCACTGTTGCCCAGACTCGGCGGCTTCTCGCGCCACGGCCCAACGCCAGCGGTCTGACAGGCCGCGGTGTTCGGTACCCAAGGCGCGCGCCATGAAGCCCAGGGCCACCGCACAGGCTGCGGTCAGGCCCATGACGGTGATCAGGGTGGCGGCCCCGCGCTGTGCACGACCCGACATCAGCTCGTGGCGCATGCACCTACCCGCGTGTCATGACGGACCCGCACCCATGTGGCCCATCGCTGCGCTGCAGCGGGGCGCGCGCTCGGGTGAGCTTGCAGCTCCAGGTGCACCAGGTGCTTGAGCAGGCGCGGCCGCTCCAGGTTCAGCGCATCGTTGCACGCAAGAGTTTGGGTGACCACCATCGGCGTAAAGGCCAACTGGACGAACCGCACTGCGGATGGGTCGTTCAGCGCTTGCCAATTGTTGAGCCCCACCTGCATTTCGATGACGCCTTGGCGCAATCGAAAGCCCATGCGCTCGTCGTCATTGACCAGGTTATCGTCAGCTCGCTTGGGGTGGGCCGCACTGAAGCTGAGCGCGCTGGCCGTGGGTGCCGAGGTGATGCCGGACCACTGCAAGGCCGCATAAGGATTGCGCAGCCCGGCATCGGCTTGTGCCGCGCCGTGCCACAGCCCGCTGCGGCGTAAGTCTCGTGCGATGGCGTCGCTGACTCGGCGTAAGGTCTGTTGGGTTTGGGCCAGCTCGCGCAGGCTGCGGTAATGGGCCCATTGGCTGCCTGCCACGGAAGACGCAGCGGCCACCACCACCAGGCCCACGCTCAAGCCCATCAAGACCTCGAGTAAGGAGGCGCCGACCTGGCGGTGCATTCATGCCCCCCAGCAGCGAGCAGGATCGGTCAGCCGTGCGCCATCGGCTTCGGCCCAGTGCGGCATGTCACATGACGGGCACGCTGAGCCGCGGCTGAACTCACCCCGGTACTGCCGCAGCGCCAACGTGTGACAAGTGGCGTCTTGCTGGGCGGCGCTGCCAGCCCGTGATCGCGCAACAAGCGTGTAGCCGTGTACACCGGCTTGTGCCACCTCCAGGGCGTAAGACTGTGCCTCAGGGCCTGAGGCAGCAGAGGTGCCCAGCAGCATGTGCACTTCGGAGGCATAGGCACCGGTGCGCCATCGGTACTGCTCTTGTAATTGCTGCAGGCGCCACAAGGCCGATATCGCCTCGAGTCGTTTGGCCTTGCCCCAGGCCTGGGTCCAAGATGGGGCCGCCAGGCTGACCAGCAGCGCAACCAGGGCCAGAGCGACCACGCACTCCATCAGCGTGAAGCCGCCCACACGGCAGGTGGCGGCGCGGCTCATTCAACAGGCCTTGAAGCCGGCCAGTCCTGGCGTGGGCGAGCAGGTGCGAACCCGGCCGGTGAGGTTGATCACTTGGTGGACTGCCGCACCATTGGAGGCCGTCATTTTGACGGTGCCCGTGGGCGACAGGGTGCCGCGAACTGGGTCGAGGGTGAGCGATCGCACATTGGCGCTGACGTGCAAGCCTTGTGGGCTGTCAAAGCGAACGGTGCGCAAGGGCGTGGCGCCGTCTTCACACGATGCGCCTTGCGGTGCCAGGCACGAGCAGTCTTGCGCCGGGCCAGTGTGGATGACGTAGCACGAGCCTCCTTCGGCCGTTTCAAAACTCAGCCGAATAGGCGTATTGAGTGCTTGAGCCCACGCATGGGCCTGCTGCAGGTCGGCCTCGAGCTCAGTGGCCGCGCCCAATAGGAGTTGGCGAGCACGCGAATCGGAAGCGCTGGTGGCGGCGATGCCTGCCAGGATGGCCACCACGCTGGTGGCCACCAGCCCATCGATGAGGCTAAAGCCGGCGCTGAGTGACGTGGAGGACCTGAGGTGCGACATGAGTGGCACTCTAGGCGGCCCACCTCGAGGGCGCATCCCCTTGTGGGGGGGAATGTGGCGGCAAGCAGACCCCCCTGAAGGGGGAAGAACCTGCGGTCAAATGTCGCGGATGAGCTGACGGAACTCGTCGACGTCTTCAAAGCTGCGATAGACGCTGGCAAAGCGCACATAGGCCACTTTGTCGATGCGCTTGAGCTCGCGCATCACCAACTCACCCACACGCGTGGAGGGCACTTCACGCAAGCTGCCCGAGAGCAGTTTTTCTTGGATTCGCTCTATGGCGGCATCCACCTGCTCCACGCTCACGGGTCGCTTGCGCAAGGCCAACATCATCGAGCTGCGCAATTTGTTCAGATCGAAATCCACGCGCCCGCCATCGCGCTTGACCACAGCAGGCAATGCGACCTCGGGCCGCTCGTAAGTGGTAAACCGCCTCTCACAGCTGGGGCACCGCCGACGCCGACGTGTGAATCCCTCGTCAGAGTCACGTGTTTCAGCGACTTGCGTTTCGTCGTGTCCGCAGTAGGGGCAGCGCATGGTCAGCGGGAGCCTGCGCGTTGCGGGCCTATCGGTAAACGGGGAAGGCCGCCGTCAAAGCCGCCACCTTCTGCCTGACCTCCTCGATGCGCGCAGCATCGTCAGGTCGATCCAGCACATCGGCGATCAGGTGCGCCGTTTGGCGGGCCTGATCTTCCTTGAAACCTCGGGTGGTCATGGCAGGTGAGCCCAGTCGGATACCGCTGGTGACCATGGGCTTTTGCGGATCGTTGGGAATGCCGTTCTTGTTGCAGGTGATGTGGGCCTGCCCCAGCACGGCTTCAGCCTGCTTGCCGGTGAGCCCCTTGGGGCGCAGGTCCACCAGCATCACATGGCTCTCGGTGCGACCCGAGACGATACGCAGACCCCGTTCGATGAGGGTGTGGGCCATGGCGCTGGCATTGAGCAAGACCTGCTGCTGGTAGGCCTTGAACGACGGCGATAGGGCCTCTTGAAAGGCCACGGCCTTGGCGGCGATCACGTGCATGAGCGGGCCACCCTGTATCCCCGGGAAGATCGCGCTGTTGACCTTGCGCGCAATCTCTTCGTGATTGGTGAGGATGATGCCCCCGCGTGGTCCGCGCAGACTCTTGTGAGTGGTGGAGGTGACCACATCGGCATGCGGCACTGGGTTGGGATAGACACCCGCAGCGATCAGGCCGGCGTAGTGGGCCATGTCCACCATGAAGATCGCACCGATGTCGCGAGCGACGCGGGCAAAACGCTCAAAATCAATGCGCAAGCTGTAGGCTGACGCTCCGGCAATGATCAACTTGGGGCGATGCTCGTGAGCCAATCGCTCCATGGCCTCGTAGTCGATGGCCTCTTGTGAATCGAGCCCGTAGCTCACCACCTTGAA